>JANMPU010000037.1:0-94991 GCA_031369985.1 Sphingomonas sp.
CTCCCCTCCACGCCTTCGTGGAGGGGCCGGGGGTGGCCCCTTAAACTTCAAATTGACGCTGCGATCGAGCAAAGGGAGCCACCCCCAGCCCCTCCAGCAAGGGCTGGAGGGGAGCCAATCGCACTTAACGAAACGCGGAAATCTTCCCCGAATTGTCGAGGATATAGAGCGTCGAATTCGCGACCACCGGCGGCAAGAAGACCGGTGCGCCGATCTTGGTTGTTGACTGGACCTTGCCATCCGCTGCGCCGACATTGACCATTTCACCCTCGGACGACGCCAAGATCAAGCGATCCCCCGCGAGCACGGGGCCGGTCCACGACACGGGGCCATTCTTCGATTTTTCCTTGCGATAGCGTTGCAGCGGCGTCGACCACCGGACTTTGCCCGTCGCGCGCGAAACGCAAAGCAGCTTGGCTTCGTCGGTCACCACGAACAGCCATTCGCCCGCCACCCATGGCGTTGCGATGCCCGCGATGTTCATTTCCCAGATGCGCTGGCCGGTCACGAGCTCAAGGCTGACCATCCGCCCACCCTGCCCGACCGCAAAGACACGGCCTTGGTCAATCACGGGCGCCGCATCGATATCCGACAATGTACCGACCGAGGTGTTGATGCTCGTGCGCGAAAGCGCTTCCTGCCACACCGTCCGGCCATTTTCATAACGATAGGCATTCAAATCGCCCGACGAGAACCCCGCAACGACTGTCCCCTGCCCAACCGCTGGGGCCGCGACGCCGAACACGCCTGCGAGCTGAACAGCAGCAGCTTCGCTCCATTGGACATTACCGTCAGTCGCTTTCAACGCGAACAGCTGGTTATCCTGGCTCATTGCATAAACATTGCCGAGCGCCACGGTCGGCGCACCACGCAGCGGACCACCGGGTCGCTTTTTCCAGACAACCGATCCGTCGGCGACATTCATCGCGCCAACATCGCCAAGGCCGTTGGTCGCATAAAGGAATGCGCCGTCAACGCTGACGCCGCCGCCAAACAGCGACGCGCTATTCTTGCCGCCCTCACCGAACTGCGCGCTCCAGAGGCGCGCACCTGAATTGGCATCAAACGCCGTTACCTGCGCCATCGTATCCATGATGAAGAGCTTGCCGTCGGCAATTACGGGGGCGGATGCCAGACGCGCTTCTTTGGTAGCGCCAGCAATCTTTACCGACCATGCGGTGCCCAGTTTCGCACCGAGCGCCAGATGCCCCATCGATTTCGACGCGCTGCCGCCGGTTTGCGTCCAGCTATCGTTTGCTGTTGCAGCAGGCAATGTGACAGCAACATCCGCCAGCGCCGGATCGACTTCAACGCCGGTCTCCGACGTCAGAATCGAGATCCGCTCACCCAGCAGCGACGTTTTCGGCTTTGAACTGCCCCGGAACGCGTCGCATCCACTCAGCGCGAGGATGGCCGCAACTGCAACCAGCGCCTTATTTGTCTTCATCATTGTGCTTTAACGCCTTCTGCCGGAGCCATTTCGACCCCCAAAGTTCCACCCAGCTGCGCCACACGATCACGGATCGTCTGCGGCACCGCTTCATCTTTCACCAGCGCGCCGAACATCGCGGCGGCGAGGTCATTCTTGCCCAGCCGCAGGTACGAAATACCAACCATTTCGCCCGCGCTGCCGAACCAGGGATTGCCCTTAATCGCCAGCGGCTTGAGCCGTGCGACGACGGCTTCTGGCGTCATCGTGTCAAATTCCGCGGCCGTCTGGCGAATGAGCGCGAGGTCGCGATAGGTCTGGTCCATTGACGCATCCGCCGCAACCGCACCAAAAGCCGCAGCCGCCCCCTTCGCATCATTCTTTTGCAGCAAAATCGCTGCATTGGCCAGCTTAGCCGCCGCCGCGACGCCACCGGTTTTGGATGCTGCCAGCTTGTCCAGTTCACCCTTTGCTTTATCGACATTACCGCCCGACAAATCCTCAAGCGCGGCGCTCAACTGCTCGCCTTCGACACCGCGCTTTTCCGCACGATCATTCTCCCACCACAGGTAACCCGCAAACAACGCCAGCCCGCCGATCACCAATCCGATGATCCAGCGACCATAGCGTTTCCAGACGGTCAGCGCCTGTTCGCGGCGCAGTTCATCATCGACTTCGCGTATAAATTCTTCGTTGGTGGTAGGCGAAACGGCCAAAGAACGGGCTCCAAGGGAATTAGGTCGCGCAGCTTTAGCGACGGTTGGCGGGCACGGCTAGTCCCCGCACGCTCACGCCTTGGGCTTGTAAATCTGCTCTTCGGTCGGGAAGGTCCGCGCGCGCACATCCGCCGCATAGGCCGCCGCCGCATCGCCGACAAAGTCCGCCATCGCCGCATAGCGCTTTACAAAACGCGGGGTCCGTTCGAACAGGCCGAGCATATCTTCGGTCACCAATACCTGCCCGTCGCATTGCGCCGACGCGCCGATGCCAATGGTGGGGCAGGATACGGCTTGGGTGATCTTCACCGCAATCGGCTCGACCACGCCCTCGATCACCATCCCGATCGCGCCTGCCGCGTCGACGGCCTTCGCATCGGCAATGATCTTCGCTTCCTCCGTCGGACTGCGCCCCCGCGCGCCATAACCGCCCAGAGCGTTCACGGCTTGGGGCGTCAAACCAACATGCCCCATCACTGGAATACCGCGCGCCGACAGGAAGGCGATGGTTTCCGCCATCACTTGCCCGCCTTCGAGTTTCACCGCAGCGCACCCCGTTTCAGCCATCACCCGCGAGGCACTCTCGAATGCCTGCTGCGGCGAGGCCTCGTAACTGCCAAACGGCATATCGACGATGACGACGCTGTGATAACTGCCGCGCACCACTGCCGCGCCATGCGCGCACATCATGTCGAGCGTAACGGGCAGCGTCGACGGCAGGCCATAAATCACTTGCCCCAGCGAGTCCCCGACCAGCAATATGTCACAATGCGGATCGAGTATCTGCGCCATCCGCACGGTGTAGGCGGTCAGCATAACAATCGGTTCGGCAGTCACCCCATCCGCCTTGCGGGCTCGGATCGCAGGAACGGTCAACCGCTTCATCGGCGCGGGTGTCGGATTCGCACGGCTCGTCGAGGTATCGATGGTGAAGGTCGTGGACATGGGGATTGGTTTAGCGCGCGTTTCCACCCGCGTCACCCTAACCCCGAAACGCGGTCACTTCGATTTCGACTTTCATCTCGGGCCGGATCAATCCAGCGACCACGACCATTGTCGCCGCCGGGCGAATATCGCCGAACTTTTCACCCAGCACTGGCGCAATCAGGTCATGATAGGCCATGTCGGTAATGTAATATGTCGCGCGGACGACATCGCGCAGCGCAAACCCCGCTTCGCCCAGCGCCGTCTCGATAATCCGGAACGCATTGCGCGTCTGTTCGACCACATCGTCGGGCATGTTGCGTGTGTCGGGATCGGGCCCCGTCGTCCCCGCGACAAAACACCAGTCACCCTGAACGACCGCACGTGAATAGCCCGCCTGCCGCTCGAACGGCGATCCCGATGAAATAAGTTTGCGTGTCATGCCCCAAAACTTCCTCCGGTCAACGCCTTGCTCCCGCCGCATCGCGCTGGCAAGACGCACGCATGCAATATTGGCTGATGAAATCCGAACCGTCGAAGTATAGCTGGGCGGACCTTATCCGCGATGGCCGCACAATCTGGGACGGCACACGCAATTATCAAGTCGGGATTTACCTGCGCGCAATGGCGTTGGGCGATCCGATTTTCTTCTATCACTCGAATGAAGGTCTCGAAGCGGTCGGCATCATGAACGTCGTTGGCCTCGCGCATATCGACGCGACCGATCCCAAGGGCGTGTTCTACGCCGTCGACGTTGCCCCCGTCCGTGCGCTCGCCAAACCCGTGACGCTGGCCGCGATGAAAGCCGAACCGGCGCTCGCTGACATGCAGATGTTCAAACAATTCCGCTTGTCGGTGGTGCCGCTGGAAAAGCGGCATTGGGATGTGATTTTGGGGATGAGTGAGGGCTGATAATTGACCGGGGCCGACAAGTTTTGCGACGTTTGCAAGCTTCGTAGTACCCGTCGAAAGCCGCCATTCGTTCAGTTGCTGCATTTGGCCGGAACGGACTGGCCGATCTTGGACAGCGACGTTAGAGAGTAACCAATTAATTGCAGAGCATTCTCGGCGGCACGGAAGCGGCGCGCCCTATAGATTGCATGGAATCGAGAGCCAAAATGACCGAGACGCCCGTACCCGATTTCCAACAGCAATTGGATACGCTCAGGCGTCGAATGACCAAGGCTCTAAAGGGCTTCAGCAGCGAATATCCGCAAGGTGCCAGTGATCGCGCCATGATGTCCCATTCGCCCGATCGCGCGCTGTTTCCGGTTCCCGAATTGGTGCTATTCGGATTGCACACGGTCATGGGCTTCCGCGCGAGCGGGCCTTGGGAGAAGGTTCGCTGGACCATCTTCGCGACAGTCGACGGAGAGCCGTTCGGCTTCGCACTTCAGAAATTTGGCTTCCGCATCCTCGCAGCGCGCGATGTAGACCCGAAACTCCTCGCTCGCGTGTCGGGGCAATTGTCGGGCTCATTGAAGCTGCTGGAACCGCTTCTCAAATTCTACGCAACGGCACAGATCGCCGAAGGCAACCTGACGCTGCAGAACCGTTGGCGAATGTACGAGGATCGGTATCGATATTTTCGTGCCCTGGCGGACAAGGCCTTTGCCTTCGACCCGCTTGAGATCGCACCGACCGCAGGAAACACGGCAAACGATGTCGACCATCTCCAAGCCGCGGTGGCGAGCATCAACCGGAAAGGTGTGGCGGACAGCCACGGCTTCTACGCATCGGGTGCGATGGTCGAGGCCTGGTTCAGCGGGCTAGAACACCGCATGCTGTTGTTGCGCGCGTTTCTTGGACAGCCGCTGGCCAATGGTGCCTTTCCGACCTTCCTTGCCGCGAAATGGGACGATCGGTTCACGACGCTATTCGCCGACGGAGTCGACGCCGCCGCTGGAAGCTTGCTAGGCAAGCTCCGCGAAGTGAAGGCCGTGATCCGCAACCCGCTTGCGCACGGCGGCGTCGAAAATGATGGCGGCGCTTTCTATTTCCATCTTCCCAAGATCGGTGCAGTCCCTGCCAATCTGTCGCGCTATCGAGGGCGGTTGGAGATGAGCTTCTTTCCGATTGCCGCTGGCACGCATGAACAGACCTGTCGGCTTTTTGACGACGTCGATGCGCTGCTGACCAGCGGCAGGTTCGCGTTGCCTAACGAGTTCGTGCTTTGGGGGATCGACCCGCAATTCGATGCCAAAAGTATCGCCGAATATGGCGGGGCGATCAACCAAGGCAGCGAAGCGGTAGAGGCGCTGGTCGACCATCTTAGCCAGCTTTGGGAGCGGCATGTGAACATGGACTATTGAGCCTGGCAAAGGGGCGGCGACACTATGGACGCCTAGCTGTCGGTACATTGACAGAATGAACGTCTGCTATCACCCATGACCGCGTAAAACCTGCCTGTCAGCTCCCCCCAACAAACCCGCCGCAGAAAACCCCTGTCCTACAGCCCCGCTCCTGTGCTTAGCCTGCCCCATGAACAGTCGAGCTGCCACCGCCAACGCCCGAAGCACGGCTCAACATAACCGCCTGAGCGAAACAATTTCAGGTGACCGCCATTGTGTCAACTTTGTCAACTTCGCACGACACTTCATCGTGAGAACTTCGAGAACTTCGGCGAAATTTTCGGCAGTTTTGGGGGAATGCGCGGTCTTAACGCCCCCGCCCTGGCCCGCCGCGACCACCGCCACCCGAGCCGCCACCCCTTGGCCCCCGTTTCGTCTCGACAATCGGCGGCTTGCTCGGGCCACGCGGTCCCCGCGGACGGGGAGGCGCATCAGGGCGCGGGCCGCTAAAGGTCGGCCGCTGCGGCGCGCCCTTGGCGACGTTGTACCCTTCTTTCAGCAGCCGGTTAAACGTCGCGCGGGTGCTGGCGTTCAGTGCGGCCTGCACTTCCTTGGGCAAATCCGCGAGCGTCGTATTGGGATGCACCGCGCCCAGATCACGCGCGAGCACATTGGCGAGGCCGCCCGATGCCGCTTTCCAGGCAACAATGGCGTCGAGAACGGCGGCGACCAGCGCGTCCTGCATGATGTCGGTGGCAGACTTTTCCATGGGCGAGCCAAAGCCACGTCGGCGGCTTCACGTCAACCGAATTGCTTTGCCCAATCGTCGGCCTTGAACCCGACGAGCAACGCCCCCGCCCCTTCGACGACCGGCCGCTTGATCATCGATGGGTTTGCGATCATCAAACGGATCGCCTTCGCCCGGTCAATGTCCGCCTTGTCGGCATCGTCCAGTTTCTTGAACGTCGTCCCCGCGCGATTAAGCAAAGGCTCCCACCCCACTGCATCTGCCCAGCGGTTCAGCATTGCGGCGTCAATCCCCGCCTTCTTGTAATCATGAAATGCGTAAGCCACACCCTTCGCATCCAGCCAGCTGCGCGCCTTCTTCACCGTGTCGCAATTGGGAATGCCGTAAAGCGTTATACTCATCGCAACCAACCGCTCCGTGTCGCTTTCCCCGCAAGCCAGATCAGCGCCACGCACACCAGTGCAATGAAAATCGGAAAGCCTGCCGCTTCGGCAAAGCCCATTTTGCTGAGGATCGGCGTTGCCGCAAACGTCCAGCCGAACTGGATCACCACGGCGACGAGCGAAATGATGTAAGCCAGCCGTGCATACCGCATCCGCAACAGCAATCCGATTGCCCCGGCCAATCCAGACCAGACGGCAATCGCATAAAAGCCGTTCACCCACGCGGGCGTCATCGCATAAATCTCGCGCTGGACCGCTGGCAAGGCGGCCATTTCCGCCGGTCCCATCGATACGTCGGAAATATAAGCATAGCAGCCGATCAACGCCCAGAACGTCGCCAATCCCGCAACGATATAATACCAAGTTGGTGGTTTATTCATGACAAGCTCCCCCTCAGAATGTGTCCAAATGCAAAGCTATCACGCCGATTTCAGGATGACGAACGCTATTTTGCGGGCTTCAACAGATCCTGAGTCCCCATCCACGCCATGAACTGGTCGAACCACAGGTCGCTGGTCGTCCCCTTCTTATGGCTGCCAAAGCCGTGGCCGCCGGCTGAATAATAATGGAACTCGGTCGATCCGCCCGCCTTGGCCCAGCTTTCGATGAGGCCAAACCCCTGCTTGTTGAACAGCATGTCATCGGACGCCATCGCGACAAACATCGGCTGCGGTTTGGCGGGGGGCGACACCGGCGTCATTGCGCCATAGATCGGCGCAATAAAATCGGGCCGTGCATCGGGTGCATCGGCCAGCGTCGTCGCCATTGTCGTCATTGCGCCTGCCGAAAAGCCGAGCATGCCGACGCGCTTAGGATCGACGCCCCACTTTGCTGCATTGCCGCGGATCATGCGAAGCGCGACTTGCGCATCCGCTCGCGCCAACCCGACAGCGGCCGTCCGTTCGAGCGGGATATCGCCGGACCTTGGCCCCGCAGCAAATTGCGCGCGCATGACCTTTGCAAATTCGTCTTCATTATCGGGCGTAGCGTCAACGCGATATTTCAGGACGAACGCAGCAATCCCGCGCGCCGCCAACCACGCCGCCACCGGCGTCCCTTCATTCGACATCGACACAAATTTGAACCCGCCGCCCGGGATGACGAGCACCGCCGCGCCGTTGGCTTTGCCTTTGTTGGGGAGGAAGGGCGTCAACGTCGGCCGCGTGACATTGCGGATCCATGTCTCGCCAAAGACTTTCGAGGTGACTTCTTTTTGTAAGGCGCTTTCCGAACCTGGTGCAACACCCGGATAGAGCGGAAGCGCGTTTGGGTCAGTCGGATTGGCGACGCGGGTGGCTGTCATCCCCGTCGGTTGGGCATTGACATTGGCCATGGGCAAGCTCCCAAAAATTAGCGTCAGGCAAGCAAGTTTTATGGACGCGCGCATGTCTTTCTGATCCCGGCCATTGTTCATTGGTACAATCTAAGCCCGCGCGTAATCGGGCGTCAAATGGCTCCTTTGCGTGCCGCCAGATAATACATTACCGGCGTCACAATCCGGCTGAGCAACGTTGATGAAATCAACCCGCCGATGATCACCCACGCGAGCGGCGAGTAAAGCGGCGAGCCCGATAGTGCGAGCGGAAGCAAGCCGCCGATGGCCGTTACCGACGTCAACAGAACCGGCAAAAACCGGATTTCGCCCGCGCGCTCGATCGCAGGGAGGAGGTCCATCCCCTCCTCCTCACGCATTCGCTTGGTGAAATCGACAAGCAGGATCGAATTTTTGATCTCAATCCCGATCAGCGCAACAAAACCGATGATCGCGAGGAACGACAGCGAGTTGCCCGTCAGCAGCAACGCCAGCAAACCCCCGAACAACCCGAGCGGAATGACCCCCGCCACCACGGCCACATCCCTGAACCGCCCAAATTCTGCCACCAGCACCGCAAAAATGCCGAACAGCGCGATCAGGATCACCCCACCCAGCCCGGCGGTATTCCGCGCCGCCACTTCCGCTGCGCCGCCGACTTGCCAGCTATAGCCGGGCGGCAGCTTCATCGCATTCATCTTCGCCACGACTTGTTCGTTCAGTTTGGATGGCAATATCCCGCGTTCATTATATCCCTTGATCGTCACCGTGCGTTCCAACTGATAGCGCGTGATCTGCGCCGGGGCACTTTTCAGGCGCGGGTTGGCGACTTCGCTCAACGGCACGCTGCGCCCCGATTGCGACGCGACATTGACCGATTGCAGCGCCGACACCGGTTGCGCGCCATCCATTGGCAAGCGAACGACCACCGGATAACTATCTCCTTCGGCATCGCGGAATGTGGACGCTCGCTCGCCCTGAATCGCCAGACGCACCGCACGGCGGATATCGCCCGGTGTCACGCCCAGCAGGCTCGCCGACGCCGGATCGAAACCGATGTCGAGATCGACGCGCTCGACTGCCAGCGGATTATCGACGTCGCGCAGACCCGGCACGCTCGCCATCGTCTTCGCCACAACCCCGGCCAGTCGTTGCAACTCGGCCACCTCTGGCCCGCGCAGGCGGATGGCGACCGGCGCATCGACCGGCGGGCCGTTCTCGAACTGGATCACACTCACCCGGGCATGCGGATAAGTGTCCAGCCGTTTGCGCAAAGCGTCGAGATCAGCGGGGCTCTGCGTCGGGCTCCATTTTTTGAGTGTGACAAAAATCTCGCCGTATCGCGTGTCGTCCTCGCGCGGGATGTTGTTGTAGAAGATCTGGGGATTGCCGCGCCCGCTATTTTCCAGCCGCGCCGTCACGCCGGGGAGTTTGGCGATGATCGCCGACACATCGCGAACTGCGCGGTCGGTGACGCCGATGCCGCTCCCCTCGGGTGCCTCGACGCGGACAACGAAATAAGGTGAGTCCGACGCGGGAAACAGGCTCGTCCCAACCAGCGGCACAATCCCGAACGCCGCGATACAAATCGCGAGTGACCCCCACACAGTCCGGCGCGGCCGCTGAAGCGCCCAATGCAGAATTGGCTGATAAAATCGTTGGATCGCGCCGTTGATCGACTGCAGCACGCGGTTCCCTTCCGGCCCATGCTCCTTCTTCAACAATCGGCTCGCCACAAACGGAATGATCGTCAGCGCCACCACCAGCGACGCCGCCACCGTCGCGAGCACTGCCATCGGCAGCCCGCGCACAAAATCACCCGACCCCTCGGGCAGGAAAGTCAGCGGCAGGAACGCGAACAGCAGCACCCCGGTCGATCCCAGCACCGCAAAGGCAATCTCCTTCGTCCCGCTGATCGCCGCTGCGACCCGGTCGGTCGTCATCCGCAAATGGCGCGCGATATTTTCGGTCACCACAATCGAGTCATCGACGAGCAACCCAAGCGAAATGATAAACCCCGAAACACTGATCTGGTTGAGCGAATAGCCGAGTAATTGCAGCGCCACGACGCCCATCGACAGCGAGAGCGGGATTGACACGATCACCACCGCCGATGCGCGCAGCCCCAGCGGGATTAGCGTCACCAGCACCAGCGCCAAGGCTATTCCGAAATCAAGCCCCAGCTGGTCTAGGCGACGGTCGATATCAATCGTCTGGTCAAACGCCATTTCCAGCCGCATGTCGGGCGGCAAGTTCGCTTTGAGCGCTGCAATTTCCTTATCGAGCGCGACTTTCAACGCGGGCGCACTCACCCCGTCCTTCTGCTTGACGGCAATGAACACCGCACGCTGCCCGTTGAGTCGCGTAATGTGAAGATGTTCGGCTTCCGCCCAGTCGACCTTGGCGACATCGCCGACAGTCATGAACCGCCCCGGCTCGCCCTTGATGATAGAGTTCTTGATCGAATCAATCGTCCGGTAAGCGCCACCAACATCGACATTCAGCCGCCGGTCACCCGAATTGACCGCACCGCCCGATATCGTCACCCCACCCGCATTGATCGCCGACGCCACCGCAACTGGCGGAATGCCCGCTTCGGACAATCGCGCCGGATCAATCGACACGCGCACTTCGGGTTCGGCAAGGCCGAAAACCTGCGTCGCACGCACGCCGGTGACAATGTTCAACCGGTCGCGGATGTCGCGCGCATATTTCTCCATCCGCCGCCACGACGCATCGTTGCTGACCAAGGCCAATTGCGCGACGGCGGCTTCGGTGGTGCGCGCCCGGCGGAAGGACAAGCGCGCAATGCCCGAGGGCAATTGCCCCCGGATCGCCCCCACATCGCGCACAATCCGGTCAAGCGCCTGATCCGCGTCGGCGCCATGATCGAAATCCGCGACAACAACCGCGACACCGTTTGAACTGAACGATTCAATCTCGCGGATGCGGTCGATGCCCTGAACTGCTTCCTCGATCGGCTTCGCAATGGTTTCCTCGATTTCGGCCGCGTCGGCACCGGGCAGCACAGCCGTCACAATCACTGTCGGAATAGCAAAATGCGGATCCGCCGAACGCGGGATCGATATCAACGCCTGCACACCGAGCAGCACGGCAAGCAGAAACATAACCGCCGTAAGCTGCCACCGGCGGACTGCGAAGTCGACCAAGCCCATCAACGCAAACGGCTTGGCGCGACCACCGCCCCGTCGCGTAGGCGGTCCAGATTGGAGACGATGACAGCCTCACCGGCTTTTAAGCCACTGCGCACTTCGACCCCGCGGTCCCCCGCCGCACCGATTTGTACGGTGCGGCGAACGGCACGGTTATTCTTGTCGAGCACGAAAATAATCGCTTCGCCCGCGCGCGGCGACAGCAGGGCGGAGGCTGGGATTAACGGCCTCGGTGTTAGTTGACATGACTGATTAGAGTCGGGCGGGATATCGCGGGATTGGGTGTGATATCGTGGGATTTGGCCAGAAATTGGGCGTTTTTTGGGTATGCTACGAAACATGGAGGCACCCGTGGTCTGTTTAGAGTGGGTGTCAATTTAGACATAGGTTCGACAAGAGCGGTTAGAGTCGGGCGCGTCAATGGCGATTGCTCTCAAGAGCTTCTCATTGGCGGATTTTGGGGCTTTCATCGGCTGGTGAGACGTCAGGTGCGCGCAGATCGCGCAACAATCGACATGGCGAAGTGGGAATTGGGGCCGCCCACTTCGGGACTTTCCGCCCACTTCGATATTATGGCGGATTTCAGGGGAAATGCCGATGGCAGGTCAGAGAATGACAGCTGTTCATAAAGGTTAAAGTGGGAGTGAATTACTGAAGCTGGGTCATCTTGGTGAGGGTCGCTTCACAACTGTCGGGATCGACCGAGCCGATGGCTTCGCCGATGCCCATGCCGCCATATCCATTGGCCGATCCGAACGTCATCTTGATCCAGTTTCGACCATCCTTTCCAATAGGGCGCACCCAAGTCTGGCGATGTGCAAAGGAATCTGGATCGCGTAGGCGCTCCTGAACTTGCGTGACCAGTGACCAATTCGACCCTTCCATCGGGCTGAGGCAAGCCTCGCCGCTCAGCCGCCGACCTTCGCGCCAAGCAGAGCCACCCAGTGCGTTCGGGTCAGTTTCGACGTCCGGAGCCACCTGCGCCGATGCGACTGCTTGTTCATGGCGCTTTTGTGCAGTGTCATAGATGCCGATCATAACAAGAAAGAGAATACCGCCGCCCAAAGCCACGCGGTTGTCCTTCATCCACTGCCAGCTGGATGCGAAGCCGTTGTCAATCTTCGGCGGGCGGCTGGCGGTCATCTTGGTCCCCCTAAAATGGTGCGAAGCGGAAGGCGGCGGCGATCCTAGCGACGGGATAAATGCCGGCGTCGGCAAAGTCACCTTTAACCAGGAACGGGGCCGTCATTGCGTCGCCCGACAAGAGCTGGATGCCGTCGGGCTGGATCGAGATGCGGCGGATGATGGCGTGGCCGTCGATCATCAGGATATAGAGGCGGCCGTCAACGAGATCGCCTTCGACATCACAGCAGACAATCTGCTCACCCTCGCGCAGCCAGTCGCCGACGCTGGCCGTAACGGTGGTCAGCCAGAGCTTGTCGCTGGGGCCGGTCACCGATTTCAACCAGGGGCGGGGCAAAGGGATCGTGTCCATCGGCGGCGGCTTTCCTTCGATGGTAAAGGCCAGCAAATCATAGCGATCCAGCATAATCCAGTCGGCTTGATCAACAGCGAGCAGGCGATTTTGCAAGGCCGACGTTTTCCCGAGGGCCAGCCACTCCGCCGAAACTCCAAGCGCCTCGGCGATTGCAAATAATTTGTTAGCAGAAGGTTGCTTTGGTCCATGCCAATATTCGTGAATGCTCGCATAAGAAACACCCGAAGCACGGGCTAAGTCTTTCTGTGTAAACAATTTATCTGCCGCAGCTTCGCGTAAACGCGAGGCAAATGTTTTATCGTCTATTTCGGGTTGACTATCTGCCATTGCAGATCTAGATGTTGCAAATGCAGATTGAGCATCACGGACGGCTGACATGACACCTCCACTGATTCACCGGGAAGACATCAAAGCGGCGCTTCGCAAGAAATTCGGATCGATCCTGAATTTCGAAAAGAAATATGGGCTTAGCTATCGATCGGTGACGGATGCGTTGGGCGGCAAGCGTCGACCAACGACCGAGCGAATCATCGCGGAAGTGCTCGGTCATAGCGTTGAAGACCTCTTTGGCTGTGCGGCGAAATCCGCAGTTGCAGATAGTAGCACCGCAAAAAGCGGACTGCACTATCCAAAAACGAAGGCAGCTTAGACATGAGCGCCGATCCGACCGAGCCCGCCTTCACGCTGCTCGACGATGTGGGCTTCATTCCTGTCGACCTGATCGATGCCGGGGACCGGTTGCGGCCTATCGACGCGGTGTGGGCCGAGGCGCTGGGGCAGATCATGCGCAGGGATGGGCAGCGGACGCCCATTGAAGTGTGCCGGTTGCCGGGCAAGAACGGCTGGACACTGGTGACGGGCGGGCATCGGCTTGCCGGTGCCGCGATGGCGGGGTTGCCCGAGATCATGGCAATCGTCGTCGGGTCGAATGCGCTTGACCGGCGGTTGCGCGAGGTTTCAGAAAACCTGTTCCGGCGCGAACTGGGACCAGTGGATCGGGCGTCGTTCGTTGCCGAGTTGTACGAGATCATGAAGGCGAAAGCGGGGGTCGATCCCAAGGCATCGCCGCAGCAAATCGCGGCCAACGCGCGGTGGGCCAAAGAACTAAAAACAGAGGCGGGCGATGCGTGCGACAAAATGTCGCACGCATACGGATTTACTAGTGAAATAGCTGAGAGTTTGGGACTTGCGCGCCGTTCAATCGAGCGAGCCCTCGCCATCCATCACCGTATCCCGCCGTCGATCCTTGCCAAACTGGCCGGGCATCCGGTGCTTGGCATCCAATCAGATTTGCTGAAGCTGGCAAAGCTGCACTGGTCGAAACAGGCCGAAGTCGCGAAGCTGCTTTCCAAAGGCGAGAAGCGCGTCGGCGGGGCGCTGGCGATGCTCGATCAGAAGCCGAAGCCAGATGCCGAAGCCAAAAGGCTGTCGGCCTTCATCGGGAATTTCACGCGCATGGCCGTGGCCGAGAAGAAGGCGGCGCTGCGCGAGCTGGGCGAGCATCTGCCCAAAGGCTGGCTGATCACGGACGAGAAGTGCGTCATTCAGAACAAGGAAACAGGCCAATGAGCGAGCGCAGGCTTGGCATCGCGGAAGTCCGCGAGATGCGGATCGATTTCCTTCGGAATTTCATGGCGGAAGCCCAGCGGAATGGATGGATGGTGCGCAGTGGCATCGAAGTTCGCACCGCGATGTTCAAGCGCAAGGCCGTCATGGCCTATTTTCAGGGCGCGATTAAGACCGGCGTGGTGCTGGGCATGGGCGGAATCAGCCCGCGCCTGATCGATGACGCGTTTTATTTCCGGCGGAACCAGCCACGCGTCGATCTGGTCGCTGTCGCGCAGAACGAGCTCTTCAGGTTGCTGGCGGTGAGCAAATGACGCGGCTGCGCCAGTCTTCTGCCACGCTGACCGACGTGCAGCGCGCGCATTTGCAGCATCGCAAGACGTGCGCCGCGGTGACCTGTGGGGAGGTTGTGGTGCCGGGGCGAGTATTTTGCCCGAACCACTGGTTTTTCCTGCCCAAATGGCTGCGCGCGTCAATCATCGCGACGTTCGCCGATGCCGAGTGGGACGCGCACCAGGACGCGATCCGGCAAGGCGCGGACCATATCGATGCCGCGACCGTCGTTGCCCGCGCCGCTGGCTTTTCGGGGGTGATTTCGGCGCGGGACGGCGCGGGCGATGTTGTGCGGTTTCAGGGGCGCGAGGTCCAATGAAGGTGACCAACCGCGAATTCGCCCACGGCATGACGCGCTACGAAGAGGATGTCATGGCCCTTTGGGACGATGGCGTGCCCATCGCGAAGATTGCGGTCGCCGTGAATATGAAACCCGATCGTGTCTCGACGATCGTCGCGATGATGGCATCGACCAAAGAAGAAGACCGGCTCGCCAGATCGGCCGTCGAGGGTTCGGCCGCTTTGCTCGAGGCGATTCGCGCCAAACATCCTCAGGCTGCGGCATGAACGCGCGCCGCCGACACATCGCCGAGATGCAGATCGTCGTCGCGAAGGGGTGCACGCTCGAGGCGGCGAAAGCCGAACTGGCGCGGATCGACTGGCTGGGCGCGCAGGCACGGCTTCAGGACAAGAAAGAGGGGCGTGAGACGCGTCTCAGCGGCCCTTCAACGCCCTCTCATAAACCCCGACTTTGGTGGCAGGATCAATGAGCAATTTGCGCCTTCCCGGGGCCGACTGGGGCGTCACGCCCGAACAGGTTGCCAAAGCAATCTCCGCGATCACACCTCCAGCCAGCCAGCCAGCCAGCCAGCCAGCCGGCCGGCCCCGCGTCGGCTCAAACGAACAGTGGTTCTGATCACGATGGGCTTTGCCCCGATCATCCTCGAGCCGTTGCCGCGGAAGACGACATGAGCGTCGTCCGGCAAATTCCGCCCGAAGTCTGGGTTGACCGAACCGTCGGCACGAGCCGCGCGTGGCAGTTTGACAGGGCAGCGTTGTCGATCTCTCGACGCGCAAATGCCGGTCGGCAAACGCTGAACGACGGGTCACACAAGCATATGGTGACCAAGAAAGTCAACGAGCTGGCGCGTGCGAGTGCCGCACGACACCGCGCGACCGACGAATTCGAGCGCGCGCGATCATTTTTACAGCGCAGCGTGCCGGTTTATGCCGCCGAAATCAGCGGTGGTCCGAAAGGCAAGTTCATCGTCGTCGGCAAAGTCGTTTCGCGCGACGCGCTGCTCGATATGGCGCGTGCCAAGGGATTCGCGGGCTGATGCCGGTCGATCCCCGTATTCAGGCCGCCCTCGACGCGCCGCTTTCGGGCGGGCCGTCGAGCAAGTCGTTCGAGCTGCAAAAGACAATCGACGGCAAGAAGATTCAACGTCGCGGCGGCTATGGAGGCATTCCAGGCAGCGGCCCCGACGGCGAAACCTGCGGCAGCTGCTCATGGTTGCGGACGAGCGACTGTTCGCTCCGAACCTATTACAAGTGTGGGATGATTGCGCCGACGCGCGGATCGGCAACCGACATCCGCAAACGGTCTGCCGCGTGCAACAAGTGGATCAAGCGCCCATGAAGCGCGCGGCGAACCTCAACCAGCTGGGATTCAGCTTCGACCCGCCCGCACCGGCGCGGGAAGCGGCCGATCTGGCGGGACTTGACCGGATGATTGCCGCGGCCGTCGCGCGCATCCTGAAGGACGATCCCCGCTCGCGCGACGAAATTGCCGGGGCGATGACGGCGCTGCTCGACAGCCGAGTGACGCGGTTCAACCTCGACGCCTATGCCAGCGAAGCGCGCGAGACGTTCAACATTTCAATGGCGCGATTCCTCTCGCTGGTGGCGGCAACCGACCGGTTTGACCTGCTCGACCGGACGCTGCGCCGCGTCGGCGTCTCGGTTTTGGTCGGTGAGGAGATTGTCCATGCCGATATCTCCGATCTGGAATGCCGGATCGGGGCAATGACGCGGCTGCTCAAAAGCAAAAAGGCGCTGGTCGCGCCGATGACGCGGGGTCGCGACTGATGGCGAGTGTTTTTGCGTTTCCGGTTGCGGCGCATCCCGACTCCGAGCGGCTGATCGCGGGCACGCAGTGGTTCACCGCCGCCGAGCTTGCCGAACTGAATTTGCCGGGGCTGCCCAAGGGCAAGCGCGCGATCGCCGAGCGGGCGGCAGGCGAGTGCTGGGCGCTCAAAGTCGATGTTGCCGGCCTCGCGCTGGCGCGGCCACGGCGCGGGCGCGGCGGGCATGCCACCGAATTCAATATCGCCGTCCTGCCAGCGGCGGCGCGGCTGGCGCTGGCAAAGTCGGACGCAAAAGCGGGCGATTTGGGGGGCGATGTCGTTCAAATCCGCAATCCTGCGGCACCGTGGGCGTGGTTCGATGCCCTGCCCCAGGCTGACAAGGACGAAGCCAAGCGCCGCCTGCGCGTGATCGATGCCGTCGAGCGGCTGATCCGGACCGGCTGTTCGGCGACGCTGGCGGTGGCAAGCGTGGCCGCCGAGCACAGGATTTCGCGGGCGACAATCTGGAACTGGCGGGCGCTGGTCGAGGGGATCGCGCCGGTGGACGCACTGCCCGCGCTGGCCCCGCGGCGGGCCGGTGGCGGCAAGAAAATCGAGATTTCGGGCGAAATCTTCACCTTCATCCAGTCGGATTATCTGCGTCAGTCACAGCCGAGCTGGGAAAGTTGCTATTACCGGTTGCAGCGTGCCTTCGACGGTGTCGCGCTGCTTTCTTCACGGACGCTGTGGCGCAAGTTCAAGCGCGAAACACCCGTGCAGATCATCGCGCTGAAGCGCGGCGGCGACGAAGCACTGCGCAAAATGCTGCCGTTTCAGCGGCGCTCGGTTGCCGAAATGCACGCGATGGAACTGGTCAACATCGACGGCCATGACTGCGATGTCTTTGTGCGCTTTCCCGGTTCAAATGGACAGCCCGACCATGTGGGGCGACCGACGTTCCTTGCGATTCAGGATATTTACAGCCGCAAAATCCTTGCCTGGGCGATTGCCGAGACCGAGGATTCGATCACGGCGCGGCTAGTTTTCAGCCGGTTGTTCAAGGATTGGGGCATTCCGAAGGGGCTGCTCGCCGACAATGGCCATGCCTTTGCGTCCAAATGGATAACGGGCGGCATTCCAAATCGCTACCGGTTCAAGGTCAAGGATGATGAACCGACGGGCCTGCTGACCGCGCTGGGTGTCGAAGTGGTGTGGGCGCTGCCCTATCGCGGGTCGTCAAAGCCGATCGAGCGGGGTTTCCGCGATTTCTGCGACGCCGCCGCCAAGCATCCGGCATTTGAAGGGGCCTACACCGGCAATTCGCCGATGGCGAAGCCCGAAAATTACGGGGATCGCGCGATTCCGCTCGCTGAATTCGAGGCCGTCTGGGCCGAATGCGTCAAGGCGCACAATGCCAAGCCCAACCGCCGCACCGAAATGGCCAAGGGCACGATGGCGAGCTTCGACCAGGTGTTTGCCGACAGCTACGCGACGGCCCCGATCGGTAAGGCGACCCCCGAGCAGCTGCGCATGGCGATGCTGATGCCCGACGAAAAGCGCTGCAATTCGAAGAGCGGCGAGATTGAGCTTTACGGCAATCGCTACTGGACGCCGGCCCTGCTCGAATTTGCGGGCAAGCGCGTGATCGTCCGCTTCGATCCCGACGATCTGCACAGCGAAATCCATGTTTACACGCGTGACGGGCGCTACCTTTTGGCCGCGCCAATCGTCGAGGACGTCGGCTTTCGGGATGCTGCGGCAGGCAAGGCACGCGGACGCCAGATCGCCGAATTCAAGAAAGCAACCAAGGCGCTGGCCGCCGCCGAAAATCTGCTCACCGCGGCGCAGCTGGCGGACCGGATGCCCCGTTTGCCGGACGAAACCAGCCTCGAACCTGCGGTCATCCGTCCGGTCCGACATCGGGGGCAGACAGCCGCCGCGCTCAAACCGGTTCGCGACGTGTCGAAGCCCGCGCCGCGACCGTCAGTCATCGACCGGCTGACGCCGCACCTGCGCGTCGTCGAATAATTTCACCTGAAGGAGCCATGGCAAAATGAATAACCCTGAAAACATCGCAATCGACATCGAAGCCGAAGTCTCGTGGCTGAAGGAGCACAAGCTCGCCACCGGCCACAGCTGGTCGATCCTCGCCAAAAAGACGGACATCCCGTCGGGGACGATTTCGCAATTTGCGGCAGGCAGCTATGGCGGCGACAATAGCAAGCTCGCCGAAACGGTTTACCGCTATCGCCAGCTGCTGATCTCGCAGGCAAGCGTCGCCGTCGAATTCCCCGACCGACCACCCTTTTTCGAAACCCCGACGACGAAAGGCATTTTCGCGACACTGACCTATGCGCAGCGCGGTCGTATCGTCATGGTGACGGGCGCACCGGGAACATCGAAGAGTTCGACCTGCCTGCATTATCAGGCGGTCATCGGCAATGTGTGGATTGCGACGATGGACCCGACGACGGCGGGCACACAGATGATGCTCGTCACGATCCTGAAGGCCCTCGGGGAGAGCGATCCGTCAGGCACCCCACAGGCTTTGCTAACGCGGGTCAAGAAGCGCGTTGCCAATTCGGGCGGGCTGCTGATCATCGACGAAGCACAATTCTTGTCCGAAATGGCGAGCGAAACGCTGCGCAGCCTTTACGACGCGACGGGCATCGGCATTGCCTTCGTCGGCAACCGCGACGTGCTTGCTCGGCTCCAGCACGGCAGCAAAGTCGAAGCCTATGCCCGTCTCGCCAGTCGGCGCGGGCCGAGTATGATGATCCACGCCGCCAGCTCAGGCGATGCAGATGCGCTCAGCGATGCCTGGGGCGTCGAAGACCCCAAATGCCGCGCTTACATTCGCGAAATCGCTGGCAAGCCGGGGGGGCTGCACGGCTGCACAATGATGCTCGAAACGGCGGGCATGCTCGCGGCGATCGAGCGCGGCGCAATCGGGCTCGATCATCTTCAGGATGCGCGTTCGGAGCTCTCGCCGCAGGGGTTGGCGGCATGAGCGCCTTCGGCAAAGTGCTTGCTGCGCTGACTGATCCCGACGCTGAGCCGATTTTTGATGCGTTTCGCGCAGGCTTCTGGACCTGCGCGGCGGTGGTCACTTTTCTTTGTTTGATCGGCGTGTTGGCATGAGCGGCCACACTGACGTCCTGCGTCGCGCTTCGTTCGAAACTGGCGTTCCGGTGTCAGCGCTGCTCGGGCCGAGCCGGATGTGGCGGCATGTTCGCATCCGGTTTGCGGTTTACTGGTTGCTGCACATCGCGCTGCGGCTGCGCTCCGTTACGATTGGCGAGCAGCTGGACCGCGATCCGTCAGTCGTGCGGTCGGGCATCCGCCGCGCCGAGGAGCTGCGCGACCGCGATCCGGCGTTTCGGATTCTGACCGACAAGCTGCTCGCCGAGTTCGAGGGGCAAGGCTGATGGCCGCGACTGCGCAAAAGGCCGTTTACGATGCGTCGCAGGCGCGGCGGCGGTCGATGATCGGGAAGGTCAAGCTGGCGCAAAAGGCGCTCGGCCTTGACGAGGACACCTACCGCGCGATGCTCGACCGTGAAACGGGCAATCGCAGCGCGGCCGACTGCACCGAGGCGCAGCTGGTCAAAATGCTCGAGGCGCTGAAACGTGCGGGGTTCAAGCCCGTGCCCCGGATGCCGGGGCGCAGCGCCGCCGCGGTCGACACGCCGACGGCGCGCAAGGCGCGGGCGCTGTGGATCTCGCTCCACCAGCTGGGCGTGGTGCATAATCCGTCCGAAATTGCCCTCGAATCCTTCGTCAAAAAGCAGATGAAGGTCGAGGCTTGGGCATGGGCGGACGAAGGCAAGGCCTACAAACTCATCGAAGCGCTGAAATCGATGGCCGAGCGCAATGGCTGGTCGCAATCGGTCGAAGGGATCGCGCCAAGCCAGATCGTCAAGACGCTGAAACTGCGGCTGTGCGAGGCCCTGCTCGTCAAGCTGAAAGCCTGTGGCAACGTGCCAGCCGAGTGGCGGCTGAAGGAAGCGGCGTTCCGGCTGTGCGGGATCGAGGATCAACGCGGCGTCGGCCCGATGCTGTGGAGTGCCGAAGCACTCGACGTGCTGGCCAAGGGGCTGGCGCGCGAGCTGGCAGCATTCGGGGTGCGGAGATGAGCCGCCAGCCTCGCCTGAAGCTGGTCGTACCGGTTGCCGTCAAAAGCTACGGCAACTTCGGTGCGCCGCTGCGCCTGCCCACATTTGCGGATGGTTGCGCTTGCCCAGGCTGTGCGCGTCGCAGCTGGTTCGTCGGCCGCGCCACTGCCGAATGCGCGTGGTGTGGCATGGTCCTCCCCGTCTGATGAACGCGCGGGTCACCGTCACCGGTTCGGTTGTCCTCGACGAGATCGTGTCGCGGATCGGCTGGGACGCGACGGTGGCGCTGGTCCGCGCGTTCGGTGGGCGGATTGTTCACATCCCCTATAAAATCGGCACGACGCACCGGATTTCGGCCGTGATCGGCCATGACAAGGCGCAAATCCTTGCCGATGAGCTGGGCGGTGTCAGCTGGACGATTCCCATCCGGTTGAAGCGCGACCTGCGCGTTCGCGAGCTCGCCGCCGAGGGAAAGTTGACACGCGACGAAATTGCGGACCAGCTTGGCATCCACGTCCACACGGTTTACGCCATCCTCGCCCGCCCGCCGATGGCCCGGATGGCGACGGCAGCGCCCGCCAACGACGCGCAGATCGACCTGTTCGACGCCCGCGCATGAGTTTACTCATCTAAGCCCCCATTGCCGCCGCGACCATAAGGCCGGGCATGGTGACTTTTCCCGAACCCCGTTGGCTGGCGGTCGCGCGCGCGCTGATTGGCGTGCGCGAAGTGCCGGGGCCAAAGCATAGTTCGATCATCCTCGGATGGATCAAGACGCTCGGCGGCTGGTTCAAGGATGACGAGACGCCGTGGTGCGGCACATTCGTTGCGCACTGCATCCGCGAAGCGGGGATGACGCCGGTCAAGAACTGGTTCCGTGCCAAGGCCTGGGCCGAATGGGGCAAGCCGTGCACGCCATGTCTGGGCGCGATCGCCGTGTTCGGGCGCGACGGCGGCGGCCATGTCGGCTTCCTCGTCGGACAGACGCGCGACCGGCAATATCTGCTCGTCCTGGGCGGCAACCAGGGCAACGCCGTGAGCGTGATGGCGCTGGCGAAGGATCGTCTGATCGCGACGCGCTGGCCGGTTGCGGGTGAGCCGATCAGCGACTTGTTGCCGATCTTGGACCGCTTTCCCAAGTCGGTGAACGAAGAATGACGGCGCAGGCGCTCGAGACGCGCACCTATGACCAGATGGACCTGGTCGCAACGGTGACCGACGAGATGCTCGTCGGCGTGCAGGAACCGGAAGGTCCCGTCGAGGTTGCGCCGGTGTCGTTGCTCGCGTCGGCCGTGCTCGAGCGGTTGAAGGCTGCGGATGGCGCACGGCGCATCGGCGTGAAGCGGGCGCTGGCGGGTTCGGTGCTGCTCACGCTGGAGCAGGCGTTCGAGCAGCAAGTCTATTCGGTGATGAATTGCATCCCCGACGACTATCATGACGCCATCTACGCCTTTGACTGGCCGAATATTCCGGTTCTGACGGGTTACATTCAGGTAGCGCTCAATGTGATGTCGGCGCGCGGTGGCGTTTGTGATTTTCCGGCGGGCGGGTTCAAGGCGTCGCTGATTATTCCTGACAATGTGACGCTTCGCGGTGCTGGTGCGGGCGGCGTCGTCGGTTGGCTGTTCGTGACGGTAAACAGCAATGTTCGGACGATCATCCGCGCCGTTGGCACGTCATGGGTCGTGCGGCAGCTTCCCGGTGCTGCGGCCGGTGGCATGATTGGCATTGATGTGCTCGGCAACGGCGCTGCCGCAAATGAGGGCGGCATCCTGTTCGAAGGCGACCGTTATGCGCTCAGGGACTTCCATTGCAACAATTTCGCCAATCAGGGGCTTGTCCATTATGGCTTTGCAGGCGTTGTCGACAACTTCCTGATTGTTAACTGCGTCCTTGATCGTAATCGGGCGGCGATGATCGGCGCCGCGGAATATCGCGGCAATGACGGCCATATTTCGAACTGGGAAGTGACGCCGTCGGTGACGCGGGCCGAGGGTGATAACGGCATTATCACCAAAGACGTGATCCTGAGCCCGACGGCGACGATCACGGCGGGCAGCAAGGCGCTGACCGTGATGAGCAGCACGGTGGGACTCGCCGTTGGTGACCGTGTGACCGGCGCTGGTGTGCCCGTGGGCGCGCAAGTGATGCTGGTCGATGCGCCGTCGAACATTATCTATCTCGACGTGCCGTGCACTGCGTCGGCGGCGGCGGTTGCGCTGACCGTGAAGCGCCATAATCTTTTCATCTGCGCCTATCTCTACGCCGGTTACAATGCGCAAACGTCGCAAGGGCTGGGTGAGATTGCCGAGCGCGGCATTCACTCAATTCACTTTTCGAATCGATTCACCGCGACGCGCGCCGACCGCAACTATGGCCCCGGCTGGTCGGGTGCCTACACGCTCGATTCAAGCTGCATCAGTTATGACAACAGCCAGGGCGGTGACGGCCTGTATGACGGGTTTGAGGCGACGCTGCCCGGTGCCTTTGGCGGTGGCGCGCGGGCGATCAGCACTGGCGTTCCGCTTTACGGCCAGAGCAATTATCACCGCTATGGCGCAAATGTTGCCGTTGCGGCCGAATTGTCGGCGATCGGGTTGCGCCCGAATTTCGAGAATTTCGTATCGATCGGCCACAAGCGCGCGGTCTTCCTCGACAGCATTTACGTCACCTCGGCGCTTTCGGGGCAGCGGCAGGTGTTCATTGGTGTCGTCACGGCGACCATCGACTGGGAACATGTCTCGATGGTCGTGCCAACCAACAGTGCGGCGCAGGCCGTGGTCGTGACGACGCACAAAAACCTGATTCCCAACATGCGTTACACGATCAAGGGCAATCCCAATGTGACGTTGCAGGCAGGGGTTTACCTCGAGCCCAAAGCGCCCGGCAACATCGTGTGCGCCAACCGCAAATCCTATTCCTTCACGGCGCTGCCCGAGTTTCTGGGCGAGCCTTATCTCGGAGAGAATTGATGATGCCATTTTCCCAGGCGCAGGTCGATGCCGCGCGAGCGGCCGTGGAGGCGCGGATCGCCGCTGCGATGGCAATGCCGGAAGCTGAGGCCAATTATCTGCGCGACAATCCGCCTGATTTTGCCATGCCCGAGGAGCCCGACGAATGACCATTCACCTATCCGAATATCGCGAGATTGGCAGCTGGGGCGCGATGGACATTCCCGACGCGAAGCAACCGCCATTCGCCGTGCCGGGTCAAAGCCTGCCCACAACGCATCAGTTCGTGCGCTTTGTGCCGCGGGTCGATTGCCAGATCGAATTCGGGGCCGATCCGGTCGCGGATGCGAGCTCCGAAGTGTTTTTCGCTAATGTCGAATATGTCAAAGCGCTGCCCCCCGGCACAAAACTGGCGGCGATCGCCCTGTGATCGGCGTTCGCACCGGCACCGGCAGGATCGGCGGCGGGGCGACGCTTTCGGCGTCCCCCACGCGCTTTCTGGCGACGGTGGCGCAAGGCGCGCTGATCGCGAGCCTGTCGCGGCCCTTTGGTGCGGGAACGACCTTTGCGACCGTCGGTGCCGTGCCAGGGCAGCTCACGCTGACGGCGGGGACCATCACCAAAGGCGCGGGAGCGGCGGTTGTGGGCACGGTTTATTCGGTCAAGGTTCGCGCGAGCTCGGCCGATGGTAAGCGCGAAGCTGCCGAAACGCTTTCCTTCCGCGCCATCGCAGCGGCACCGGCGCTGGGTGCGCTCACCTTGTCCGCCACGGCATTTGCGCTCGGCACGCCGGCGAACGGCACGATCAATGGCGCAACCGCCGGCAGCACGGTCGGCGGAGCGGGCCTGCCAACAGGATTCACGATCAATGGTGCCGCGCGGACCTGGGCATGGGATGGCGCGGGCGCAATCGGCGTCACGAACATAACGCTTTCCGAAACGCTGGCCGGTGCGACGGGAAGCCCGCGTGCGTCGGTCATCGCGATCACGGTTTCGAACATTCCGGCCTTCGTCGCGCCGACCGCGTTCAGCCGGTCGAACTATGCTCAATATCCCAACCAGACCAAGTTGCGCGACATGGCGGGCTGGGAGGCTCTGGCTGTTGGTGCTTATGTTGGTCCCGAGCAGGACGACGCGGTTTTCCGCTCCACCTTTGGCGGGCATTTGTGGCGCAATGACAATGGCGTCAGCAATGATCCGCGCCCCGGTAAATATCTTTATCGCAAGGACGCAGGTCAGGCGAGCATCATGTTCCGCGTGATCAGCGACTATGCGAGCACGGCATCCGTCAGCTTTGGTGCAAATAGCGAAAACCGCATCGAAGTCTCGACCAACGGATATGCGGCAACCAATTTTGTTGCAGCGGCATCGGCGGATCGTTCGGTCGCGCCGCCGATTGCTGCTGACGCGCGCTTGCCGTCAACATCGGGCGTGGGGCCCTGGACAGGCTTTCCGGTTCGCGAAGTCAACTTTCCCACCGAGACGCTGGATTATCTGCGCTGGGGCACAAAAGTCTATGTCCGCCGCAACCGTGTGCCCTTTGCCGAAATCAGCAATGTGTTCGCGACGGGTAACTTCGTCGGCTATGGCACGGGCGGCGAGGCGTTCCGGCTGATCAAGGATGACTGGCTGTTCAAGCCGCGCACGTTGCTGAAGATCAATCCGCACGAAACCAATTTCGGGACCGTTCGGTTTCTCGACGGATCGACGCTGGGCGCTGCCGACGTCCCGTTCGGCGGCACGTGGGAGGGTGAGAAGCCTGCTGGTCTTTGGTATTGGATCGAGGACGCATTCAACCACATAGAACGCCGTGCCCCCACATGGGCAGCAGCGACGATCAACGACAATGGAACATTTTCCTTCATGCCGCGCATACCTTGTGGTCTGAACGGCACGCGCGACATGCGTGTTGGTATTCGGACTTCAGGAAGCGCTGCTGGCACTGATGACTATGCGATGAGCGCACAGCATTTCACGGTTGATTTTGTTGTAGACGGAATCGGTCAATCAGACATTGCGAGCGCGTTCGGCGCAACAAATCTTGGCTACATTGCTGATCATCCCGGCGGCTACGGCTATGCGATAGGCGAGGGCGGCAGTATCGCCAAGCTGCCAATCATCCCTGCATCCGGCTGGTTGCGCGGCACAACCGAAACTAACTCTTATGACCGGTCTTTCGGTCTGTTCACGAAGTATCTTTCCGAGATACTAAATTGCCCTGTACGCATTGTCAGCACGTCACTGGGCGCGCGCCTCGCTGGCAATCTTGTTCCCGGCGGCGCGGACTGGAACGCTGTTTCGGCGCATGTTGATCACAACGCGCCGATTGCCTGTTTCATTGGATCGCAAATTGCCAGCGAAATTGACGCGGGTGGGATGGGAACATGGCTGGCCACATGGCGTGACGTTGGCATTCCAGCCTACCGGGCGCGTGCTGGACAGTTGCCCGGCACGGTTGTGCCTGTTTTCTGGGGGCAGAACGGCGTCAACGGCTTGGCGGCAAACAATAGCGACCCCGTGCGGCAATCTCGCACACGGCAGGGGCGCGCGCTGACTTACGATCTTATTGCGCAGGTTCCAGACATGTATCTTGGCGCGCATTATGTCGGGTGCACAACGGACGCAGGCGGTGACTGGACCGACGCGGCCAACAGCGGTGCTCGCTATCTGCGCCGCTTCGCCAAATCGATTGCTTGGCGCATGTTCGGGCTGGGCACCGATGGTGTCGGCCCCGGCTTTGGCCCCGCAACGCGCACCAACAACGTCATCGACATTCCGCTGATCAAACGGGGAGCGACCAGCATCACCGGCGCGAACCTCTCGGGCTTCCGCGTCGCGACGGACCAGGCGCTGACAACCCCGCTTGCGATTACGTCAGCCAATGTCGTCGATATCGGTGGCCAGAATTATGTCATCCGCATCGTGCTGGCGGCAAACCCGGGCGTGCCGGTCTGGCTGGCAAACTATCTCGCCTATAATCCCGATGCGGCTGGTGAAACGGCGAGCTGGGTCGTGGGCCAATATGCCGATGGCGTCACCATCGAAATGGAGCCGATCGCAGTGCCGATGGTGACCACGTCATGATCATGCTTTTGCCCAAGGACATGGCAGCACATCTCGCCACGCTGCGCGCCAGCAAGGCGGCGGCCAATGTCAAAGCCGTCGCGCTCATCGATTTCCTCGCGGGACAAGTCGCGCAGATGGAAAATCGCTGCACCGCGGGTGACGCCGTCGTTGCCGATCTGCGCGAGCAGCTGAAGGTCGAGCAGCGCACCCACGATGTCATGGCGACACAGCTGCGCGAAAGCCAGGCGGCGTTGACGGTCAGCGGCGGCGTCCTTCCGCCCACGCCGGTGCCTGCGCCCCCGCCAATCACGCCGGCCATTGCGTTTGACATCATGAGCGAGCGGCAGGGCTGCATCGCGGCGGCGGCGAACGCTTGGCAACAGCTTGATAGCGACAAATGGGACAAGATGTCGCGTAGCGACGTCGGTTACTGGATGCGCGGGCTCATCGTTCAGCTGATCTCGGCACGGCCGGTACCGGTGATCGGGTCGCGCGCATGACCGCGGTGCGCCACATCTGTTCGGCCTGCGGGCATGTCGATGATTTCTGCAAGATCATCGAGCGCGACGGCTTTGCCATCGACGCGAACAGCGGCGCGGTTTCTTATCGCGACATCAAGCTTCAACTGAGCAAGACACAGGTCCAATTGCTACAGGCGATCGCGCTGGCGGGCGGGACCGTGCTGACGGCGCAGGACGTCATCGTTTTCCTGCGCCGTGACATCTTCAACGACAATGTCGCGGCGCACATTTCACAAATCCGCGCAAGGCTCACCAAAGCAGGCGCCCCCGACCCAATCGCAACGGTCTGGGGCTATGGCTATAAATGGTCGCTCAGCGAGGCCCTGCCGCGATGATCACGCTGCGCCCCGGTTCGACGCTGCGCTTTCGCGGGACGTGGTGGGCATCGAAAGCCAAGACGGCGCGCGTCGATCTGACCGGCGCGAGCTTTGCCGTGCTGGCGAGCGGCCTGCCCTTTGCCGCGACGGCGATGAAACTCGCACAGCCTTCGGGGCAGGATTTTGAGGTTTACGCGCCGCACACCGAAACGGCGAAGGCCAAAAGCGGCACGACGGGCTGGCTGCGGCTGAGCGCGACGTTTCCGGGTGGTGACGTCATCGCCCTGCCCGACATCACGGTGACGCTGGCATGAGTGTCATCGAAATCAGCGCGACGCCGCCGAGCGTCATCGATGTCAACGGGCAGCCGGTGCAGGTCATCGATATTGTCGGCCTCGGCGCGCAGGTTCGCGTGGGCGGCGGTCTTCAACCATTCGAGCATAATCAACCAGCGGCCGCATCGCTGTGGACGATCAATCACAACCTGAACCGATGGCCCGCGAGTGTCAGCGTTTTGAGTGTTGGCGGCGTCGAGATGCTTGCTGACGTCACCCACATTTCAATCAACCAATGCACCGTTGCGTTCGCGTCGCCGACCGCAGGCGTGGCGCGCATCATCTAAAGGAAAAACGATGAAAACTGTTGGAAATGATCTCGATTTTGGCGGCGTGGCCCGTGCGCTCAACCTGCCCGATCCCGTCGCTGCCCAGCAAGCAGCGACGAAAGCCTATGTTGACAGCGCCGTCGAAGGGCTGGCGTGGAAAGACAGTGCCCGCGTCTCGACGCAGGCTAATCTCAATCTCGCCGCGCCGGGTGCCGCGATCGACGGGATTAACATGGCGGTCAACGACCGTGTTCTTGTTCGCGCGCAGGCCGCTGGTGTCGATAATGGTCTCTACATCTGGAATGGTGCCGCCGTCGCGATGACGCGCAGCCTTGACGCCAACACGGCAGCGGAGCTTGAGCAAGCGATTGTCACCGTCGAGGAAGGTACGAGCGCCAACGCCAGCTTCCGCCAGACTTCAGTCAACGCCAATCTCGGCGTGACCGTGATTAACTTTGTCGCCTTTGGCACTGGCGTTGGCGCGGCTTCAGAAGCCACCGCAGGTATTGCCGAATTGGCAACACAGGCCGAGGTCGATGCCGGGGTTGATGACGCGCGTATCGTCACACCGGCAAAGCTCGCGGCGCAGGCCAATCGCAAGCTCAAATTTCCCTTTAACATCGGCGACAACGCAGCAACGCAGTTCATCATCACGCACAACCTCAACACCTTCGACGTGCTGGTCGAAGTTTTCCGCAATTCAGGTGCGCGCGATTCGATAATCTGTGACGTGGATCGGCCTGACGCAAACAGCGTGCGCCTGACGTTCGCTGCGCCGCCGACGCTTAATCAGTTTCGCTGCGTGGTGCTTGGCTGATGGTGATTTCCACCAATGACCAGATGATGGCCGCGCTGTGGAACAACAGCTCGCGACTGGTCATCGACAAGGCCTCGATCGCAAACGCCACGGCGGGCGCGCCAATGTCCTTATGGCGGGCAACCGGCCAGCCTGCACAGGGCGCGATTCCGGTTGCGGCTGCTATTTGCACGAAAGCATTGCTGGGTTGCTTTGGCTTCGACGATCAGGTTGCCCCTGCAACGACCTATCTCGGCGTTATGGAGCTTTTGTCGAGCAACAATGCCACCAGCATCGAATTTCATGATCGAATTGCGCACATGGGCGGTCTGTCGCTCGTCCTGACGACGGCGCAGCCGGTGACGCTGGCGCTCGATGCGTCGGGCCTTAATGTGCCTGCCGCGCGGATTGGTGATGCTAACTATAGCGACATCCAGTGGTGGCTTGAAGTCTATGCGGACGGCGGTGCGACTGCATCGAACGCGACGATCAACGTGACCTACAATGATGGCACCTCGGGCAACCTGAACTTGGTCGCGGTTGGCGGAACGCTGCGGGCGTCGCGCATGATTGCTCTCAACAGCCTCGTCCCCGTTGGGGCCACGCCCAAATTCATTCGCGCAATCAACAATGTCACGCTGTCGGCATCGACGGCAACGGCGGGCAATTTCGGCTTCGCGGCGACGCGCCGACGCGGAGGGATGGCCTTACCTCTCGCCAACTTTGCCGCCGAAAAGGATTATATCGGCTTCTCAAGTGGCCAAAATGTCAACGAGACGTGCCTGTTCATGATCTGCGTTCCGTCCACGACGACAACCGGCACGCTGCGCGGCAGCGGCAAGCTGGCACACGGTTGATGCCAGGGCAGCGGATCTTGAAACCGCGCTATCGGCGTGGACGTGGCGCAGGCGTTGCCGCCGCAGCTTTGGTTTTGCGTGACTTCTTTGGACCGCCTGCACGGTTCATCGGCGCTTCGTCTCGCGCGGCACGGTATCTGGGGCAGCGTAACGATGAGCAGCTCTATCTCGGTCAGAACCAGCTTTTCGCCCAATCGGATTTGACAACATGAAACCCTCGCTCCTCCTCATGGCCGCATCAACCGGCCCCGTCGTCATCGACGTGCTCGGCTATGATTTGCCGGTGCTTTCTGTGGGCACGGCGGTGATCGGTGTTATCCTCGCCTACATCCTTGCACCGCGATCGGCGCGCGCGGCATCGACGGGGTTGAGCGTCGCGCTGGTCAGCCTGTTCATCCTGATCCTGATCGCTGCTGAAATTGCGTTCAAGCACACGCCACTGATCGCGCTCGGCTGGGCCATCGGCCTTGGTTATTCGGGGCGCGTCGTCCTCGAAGAATTCGGGGCCCGCGTGATCGAGCGGATGCGCGTGCTGATCGAAGTCCTCTTTCCCTTCCTCAAAAAGGATCCTCCAAAATGAGCGAACAGCTCCAGTTGCTTATCACCGTCGTCATCCTCGGGATGATGGCGCTTGCGGTCTATCGGTCGGGGAAGGCAAACCCGAAGGACACGGCCCAGCTCGACGACGATATGAAGGGCATTTCGGACCGGCTGACCAAAGTCGAGGCCGCGATCGAGGATCTGCCCACGGTCAAGGATGTCGAAGGGCTGCGCGGCGACGTGAAAGCCCTGAAAGCATCAATTGGCCACATCAGCGAGACGATCAAGGGCACCGAGGCTGCCGTCGTCCGCGTCGAACAGCATTTGCTGGCAGCGGCCACGCGGGGGCGGCGATGATGTCCTATCGCGATCATTTTGAACGGCATTTGCGCCTCGCGCTGCTCCGCGTGCTTACCGAAGCAACCGGCTATGCCGCGAACAGCCTGGTCCTTGCCCTGGCGGTCAAGGAACTGGGCTTTGCCGCCCCCGCCGATCAGATCCGCGCGCAGCTGCTGTGGCTCGACGAACAACGCCTGGTCGCGCTGGTCCGTTCGGTGAACGGCCCGTGGGTGGCGACGCTCACCGAGCGTGGCAGTGACGTGGCCAAGGGGCTGACCGAAAATCCCGGCGTTGAACGCCCGGTGCCTGAGGCGTAAATGGGCAAGCGTCGCCAGCCTTCGTCGATCGACCGCAGCCCGCCCGAAATCCGCGAGCTGATCGGAAAGCTGCGCCGCGATGGCGGTTGCACAATCGACGAGATCATGGCGAAGCTGGGCGAGCTCGATGTCGAGCTGTCGCGCTCGGCGGTGGGGCGGCACGTCAAGAAGCTGGCCGATGTGGGCGAGCGGCTGCGCGAAAGCCGGGCGATTGCCGAGGGCCTTGTCGACAAATTCGGGGACCAGCCCGACAACCGGCTGGCGCGCGTCAACCTCGAGCTGATGCACGACATGGTGATGCGCGTCGTCACGGCTGAGGCCGTCGACGAGGAAACGGGCGAAGCCTCGCCAGTAACGTTCGGCCCTGAGGACGTGATGTTCCTCTCGCGATCGCTGCAATCGCTTGCCAGCGCGCAGAAGACCGACGCCGACCGGATGGAAAAGGCAATCAAGGCCGCGCAGGAAAAGGCCACCAAAGACGCCGTTGAGAAAGCCGTGGGAGCCGCGCGCTCGAAGGGGCTGTCGAAGGACACCGTCGACGCGATCCGCTTTGCCGTGCTGGGCAGCGGCGAATGATCGACGAACCCGACGCGCCGATCGCGGTCGACGATTACTTCGACGACCCACATTTCGAAGTCTGCCTGCAATGCGGCCTTGAAGCGCCGCCCTCTGAATTCAGCGGTTTTTATTGCCTCGAGTGCAATTACGACGACGGTTTCGACGGATGATCGAAACGACCGATATCGAACAGCGCCGTCTGGATCGCGCAGTCACCGAGGCAAGCTTCGTTGGCTTGCCCAGAGGCGATCTGTTGTTGCGCTATCAGCAGTACGTCGTCGATCTGCTGTTCAAGGGCGTGCAACTTCTCGCGATCGACAAGTCTCGCCGTATCGGGTTGACCTGGGGCGTTGCCGCTTTTGCTGCGTTGAAGGCTGCCCAGGCACCCGATACCGGTGGCCAGAACATTTGGTACATGGGCTACGACAAGGACATGACGCTCGAGTTTATCGAGGTCTGCGCGATGTGGTGTCGCGCGTTCAACCTGATTGCCGGCGACATTGAGGAAGAGGAGGTTCTCGACGAGTCGGGGCATCCGGTCAAAGCCTTCTCGATCCGCTGCTCCTCGGGCTTCCGGATCACGGCGCTGGCGAGCGTACCGCGTGCGCTGCGCGGCAAGCAGGGCATCGTCATCATCGACGAAGCGGCGTTTCACAAGAATGTGGCGCAGGTCATCAAATCGGCGGTCGCCCTGCTGATCTGGGGCGGCCAGCTTGTTGTGATCTCGACCCACGACGGCGTCGGCAACGCCTTCAACACCCTGCTCGGCGAAATCGACGCCGGCACCAAGCGCGGGCAGCACGTGACGATCCCCTTTGCCGCCGCGATGGCTGACGGGCTTTACGAACGCGTCGCACTGGTGGCGAAGACTAAGGGTGTCGAGCTGCCGCCCAAGGATGTTTGGGAAGCGGATATCCGTGCGACCTACGGCGAGGACGCGGCCGAGGAGCTCGACTGCATCGCGCAGGTTGGTTCGGGTTCGCTGATCTCGATTACCGATATCATCGCCGCCGAGCATGACGATTGCGGCTTGCCCGAGCTTTACCAGGGCGGCCTTTGCTACATTGGCCGCGACGTCGCGCGCCGCCGCGACGGGCAAATCCAGTATTGCATGGAAATGATCGGCGACGTGCTGTGGCAGCGCGACACCTACGAGGAGACCAAGCAGACTTTTGCGCACCAAGACGCGTTCTTCAACGGCCTGTTCAAGACGCGCCGCATCGCCGTTGCCTGGATCGACCAGACCGGCATGGGTGAGAAGGTCGTCGAGGATCTGAAGCTGTTGCACGGTGACCGCGTTCACGGCGAGCTTCTGACCGGCCCCTCACGCGTCGATATCGCAACGACGCTCAAGCGTCAGTTCGAGGAACGGCGCATCCGCATCCGCAAGGATATGCTGACGCGTTCGGATCTGATGGCGATCAAGAAGATCGGCAGCGAGGAATCGGGTGGCGTCCGGATCGTCAACGACAGCACGGTGCACGCTGACCGCTTCTGGGCCTATGGCCTGGCGTGTCGCGCTGCTGAACTGCCACCTGCCCTCTACCAGTATCACAGCGTGCCGCGCGGCTTTCGCGCCTCGCCGGCCGAGCTCGGCTACCACCCCGATGACGACGACGCGCCACGTTTCGGGCGCGGGCGGCGCTTCACCGGCAAAGGAATGTTTTGATGGGATTAGCGCCGCGCACCAATGCCCTTGTGCCCGTCAAGGCCAGTCCCGCGCCGCTGGTCTGGGCCAACGGCCGCCCCTTCGTGCGTGAAGCGCTGACGGCGGAAATCGCCGCGCCGATGATGTCGGGCGTAAGGTCCATCTACGCGAACCATCCCTCCAAAGGCCTGACGCCGCAGCGCATCGCCTCGATCCTGCTCGAGGCCGAGCAGGGGTCGCCGGTCCGCTACCTCGAACTTGCCGAGGACATGGAGGAAAAGGACCTTCATTATCTGTCCGTGCTCGGCACGCGCAAACGACAGGTTGCGCAGCTGCCGATCGAAGTCGAGCCCGCCGACGACAGCGCCGAAGCAAAAGCCGACGCCAAGATCGTCGAGGACTGGCTAGAACGCGACACGCTGTCGTCGGAGATCGAGGATATCCAGGACGCCATCGGCAAGGGCTACAGCGTCATTGAAATGATGTGGGCGGTGTCGGACGGCCTGCTCCTGCCAGAACGGCTCGAATGGCGCGATCCGCGCTGGTTCGAATTTGACCGCGTCGACGGCCGCACGCTCATGCTGCGCGGCGACGCCGGTCCCGAGCCGCTGCCCGCTGCCAAATTCATCACGCACACCGCACAGGCCAAATCGGGCCTGCCGATTCGCGGCGGGCTGGCGCGGGCGGCGGCCTGGGGCTGGCTGTTCAAAAACTTGGCGCTGAAGGACTGGGCGTCGTTCCTCGAAATGTTCGGCCTGCCGATGCGGATGGGCCGATATGACAATGGTACGAGCGAAGGCGATATCCGCAAGCTGATGAACGCGGTGGCGCAGCTGGGCAGCGACGCCGCCGCAGTCTTCCCCAAATCGATGGAAGTCGAATTCATCGACGGCAAGTCGGGGACGAGCCCGGCCGATCTGTGGCAGGCGCTGTGCACCTATCTCGACGATCAGGTGTCGAAAGCCGTGCTCGGCCAGACCAGTTCGTCCGATGCAAAGGCGGGCGGCCTTGGTTCGGGGCAATCGACGCTCCACAACGACGTGCGTGGCGATATCGAGGCAGCGGACGCCAAGCTGCTTGCCGCCACGCTTAACCGCGATCTCGTCAAACCGATGATCATTCTGAACCGGGGCCCGCGTGCGCGCTATCCCCGGCTGAAGATCGGACGGCCCGACGAGGTCGATGTGAAGGCGCTGACCGATGCCGCAACCGCACTCGTCCCGCTGGGCGTCCAGGTCTCGGCCGAAGCGATGCGCGAAGCCGCCGGCCTGCCCGCAGCCAAGGCCGGTGAAGCGGTCCTGATGGCACCTGCCCAAAACAGCCCCCAGGACGCGCTGGAAGCGCCCGGTGGGGGCAAACCACCTAAAGCAGCACCGACCCGCTTCTTAGGCCCTCTCAAATCGCCCGGAGAGGCTAAACGGAATGAAGGTCGCGCCACAGCCTCGCAAAATGAACGCGCCGTCGATCCCATCGATGTCGCAACTGACGAAGCGCTCGACGATTGGGAACTGCTGATCACGCCGTTGCTGGGGCCGGTCGAAGCGCTGGTCGCGTCGTCCGCCACACTCGAGCAGGTGCGCGACGGGCTGTCAGCGACAATCGGGCAGATGGACGTCGAGGCCGTGCGCGAGCTGCTCGCGCGGACCGGCTTTGGGGCACGGCTGGCGGGTGATGCGGATCTCGGTGAAAGCCAGAAGGGGTGAGCGCGCTCGTCGACCTGCCGTTCGTGGTGACGTTCAGCTTTGCGCGACCGATCCCCGCCGACTGCCGCGACAAGAGCGGTGCCGTTGTGACCCGCGCGGTCAACGTCCCCCGTTTCGATCACAGCGCCGGTGGCGCGCGCAAAGGGCTGATCGTTGCAGCGGGGCCAGCCTTTGGCCGGCATGATGCAATTTCGGTGCGCAGCGGCGACTGGGAAATGATCGACCGCGCCACCGTCCTCCATGAATATGAAGATGCCGATGGCGTCGTCCAGCGCCGCGCGCATTATTCGACGCGGCCGCGCGCGACCGTCAATGCCTGCCTGAAGATTGCGGGTCGGCACCGGCTGATCGGCGCGGTCGCCGACTTCCTCCCCAATCTTGGCGGTTTCGTTCGCTACCGCGCCGCAGGTTACGAGCTCGGCCGCGCGATCGGCGTGACGGCGAGCGTGGCGATCGGCGACTCGAGCGGACGTCCGCTGATCGAAAGCTGACCGGGTGGCGGACGAAACCGACATTCCCGTGCTGCCACCGCAGGAAGCGCTCGATTTCTTTCGCGCCAAGGGGTTTGTCTTCGGCTTCAGCTGGCAGGATGTCTGGCAATCCGAACATGCGCGGGCCTTCACGGTGGCCAAGGCGATGTCGCGCGACCTGCTTGAGGACATCCGCGCCGCCGTCGACGAAGCAATTGCCGAAGGGCAGACGCTCAAGCAGTTCAGCGACAATCTACGGCCGAAACTTCAGGCGCGCGGCTGGTGGGGGCGGCGCGCGATGATCGATCCGCTGACCGGGGCGACCGAAACCGTCCAGCTTGGCAGTCCACGCCGGTTGCGCACGATTTTCAACGTCAATTCGCGGGTTGCCTATGAAACCGGCAAGTGGGAGCGCATCCGGCGCACGCAAAAGACCTTTCCGTTCCTGCGCTACACCAGCGTGCTCGATGGCCGCGAGCGCCCCGAACACCATGCCTGGCACGGCACGATCCTGCCCGTCGACGATCACTGGTGGGATACGCACACGCCGCCGTGCGGCTGGAACTGCCGCTGCACCGTGCTCAGCTATAACCAGCGCCAGCTTGACCGGCGTGGGCTGGCGGTGACCGAAAACCCGGTGACGTTCAAATCGCGGCCCTGGACGAACAAGCGCACTGGCGAAGTGACGATGCTCGAGGACGGGATCGACGCGGGCTGGGGCTATCATATCGGCAAGGCCCCGCTTCAGGGACTCGCGCCGCGTCCGTTGCCGCCCGGCGCGGTTGAAGATGACGCGACGGCGTCGCAGGCCAAGTCGGCGCGCGATTTTCGCAGCCACTTCGGCCTCGAGCGCGACGGACATTTCATCGACAAAGCGGGCTGGCCGCTGGCGATCTCGGAAGGCTGGCTGCGCAATCTGTCGTTCGCGGACCAGGACAAGGCCGTGCTGGCGGCGCGCGCGATCGCCGATCCCGACATGATCCGGCTGGTCTGGGTCACCGGCAAGGATGGCCACGCGCTTCTGTTTCGCCGTTACACCGGGCACGGATGGACGGCCGACACCGGTGGCGCGGGCTGGCGCTGGCGGCGGGGCACCACGCGCAAAGCCACCGGGCTGGTCGTCTGGGAACGGTCGCGCTAACGCGGCTTTCGTGATTTCGCTGCTCATCCTTGCCGCCGCGGCAGCCCCGTGCGTCCGCCCCCGCATTCATGATGGCGACAATATCCGCTGCGGCGGTGTCGAGATGCGCCTGGCGGGGATCGATGCGGCCGAGCTGCCGGGTTCACCCAAATGCCGCCCGCCCGTGCCGGCGAAAGCCGATTGCAATCCGGCCCATGCCTTTGCCGCCCGCGCCGCGTTGCGTCAGCTGGTGCGCGGGAAGCGGGTCACTTTCCGAATCGTTGATGCGTCGCCCTTCATCGCAGGATTTCAGGCCAGCGACCGATTCGGGCGACCCGTGGTGCGCGCCTTTGCCGGTGGCGTGGATCTGTCCGAGGCGATGCTCGCCAGCGGCAAGGCGGCGCGCTGGCCCTGAAACGGCGGGGGCTTTTCACCGAACCCAATCCGGTCAATAAGGTCTACGTCCCCCAAATGCCACGCGCATGAGTTTACTCATCTAAGCGTTCGTCGCCGGTGCTTTCATAAGCAGCGGCATGACGCGCCCCTCGACCTCGATCCTGCCGCCTGAAGAGGCTTTTGCCACGGCGGCTGCGACCGAAGTTGCGTTCGCAGGCGATGCGCCGCCGACGCGGATCGAGCTTTTCCGCTATGGCACGCATGACGGCAAAAATGGGTCCGGCCGGTACGAGCTGACGGATCGCGCGCACGCCGAAGCGGTCGTCGCCGCCAGCGTCGCGCGGCTGGGCAGCTCGGAAATGCCGATCGACTATGATCATCAGATGCCGTTCGGTGCCGTCCCCGGCGTCGGTGGCAAGGCCGTTGCAGCGGGCTGGATCAAGCAATTCCACATAACCGATGCAGGCATCGATGCCGATGTCGAGTGGACCGACGCCGCATCGGCGCATCTGAAGGCGCGCGAATATCGCTACATCAGCCCCTATTTCGGGCATGAAAAGGGCAGCGGGCGCGTCACCCGCTTCATCAACGCGGCGCTCACCAATCTTCCCAATCTCGAGCTGCGCGCAGTCGCGTCGCAGCAAGGTTCAACCGGAGACGAAAGCATGATCGATCTGAAAAAGATCGCCGGGGCACTCGGCCTTGGCGACACGGCGGACGAGGCGGCGATCCTGACCGCCATCGACGAGCAGAAGGCAGCGGCCTCGGCCACGGCCAAGGCGCTCGGCCTGGCGGAGACCGCCAAGCCCGAAGAAGTGACGGCGGCGGCCAGCGCGCTGGCGGCAAATTCGGGCAATCCCGATCCGGCCAAGTTCGTGCCGATTGCAACCGTCACCGAAATGCAGTCGGCGATGTCGTCGCTCAAGTCGCAGATCGGTGGGATGCTCGAAGCCGAACAGGCTAAGGTCGTCGATCAGGCGATTGCCGATGGCAAGCTGATCCCCGCGCAAAAGGACTGGGCGCTGAATGCGATCAATTCCGACGCGACGGCGTTTGCAAGCTTCCTTGCGACGACACCGGCCATGAAGCTCGGCGATCGCATCCTCGATGAGAAGGTGAAGGGTGCTGACGGTCTGACGACCGAAGAGCGCGCCGTCGCCAGCCAGATGGGCATCACCCCTGAGGCTTTTGCCAAATCCAAAGCTGAACTGGAGGCCGCATAATGGTTGCTCTGACTGGACCCCGCCCGACGCTCGCGCGCGACGGCAATACCGTTGGCCACCCCGTCAAGGGCGTCACGACGATCTATCAGGGCTCGCTGGTGGCGCTTGATGCCGCGGGCTGGCTCGTCCCGGCATCGAGCGTGGCGACGCTGATTGTCGTCGGTCGCGCCAAGCAGGGCGTCGTCAACGCCGGCGCAAATGGCGCTGAAACGGTTGAAGTCGAACGCGGAACATTTCGCTGGGCAAATTCTGCCGCCGCAGACGCGATCGCGCGTACCGAAATCGGCAAGGATGTCTTTGCTGTGGACGATCAGACCGTTGCCAAAACCAATGGCGGCGGCACGCGCTCGATCGCGGGCAAAGTCGTCGACGTCGATGCCCAGGGCGTCTGGGTCCGCACCAGCTTCTAAAGGAGTTCAACTCAATGCTCGTTACTTCGGGAAATCTCCGCACGCTGGGCGTCGGCTTCAACGCTGCCTTCCAGTCGGGTCTCGGCATGGCCGCGACCGACCATCTGAAAATCGCGACCCGCGTTCCTTCGTCGACCGCCAAGGAGGAATATGGCTGGCTCGGCAAGATGCCATCCGTGCGCGAATGGATCGGTGACCGCGTCGTCCAGAATATGAAGACGCACGACTACACGATCAAGAACAAGGATTATGAGCTCACGCTCGGCGTCGACCGCAACGACATTGATGACGACAATATCGGCATCTATGGCCCGCTGTTCACTGAAATGGGCCAGTCGACCGGCGCGTTCCCGTGCCAGCTTGTCTATTCGCTGCTGAAGGCAGGGTTCAACACCAACTGCTACGACGGCCAGTTCTTCTTCGACACCGATCATCCCGTGCTTGATGTCAACGGCGTCGAAACTGGCGTCGCGAACACCGACGGTGGCGTCGGCTCGCCCTGGTTCCTGATCGACACGAGCCGCGTCCTCAAGCCGATCCTGCTTCAGGTGCGCAAGGACTGGCAGTTCGTGCCCAAGGACAAGCTCGACGACGACAATGTCTTTGGCAAGAAGGAGTTCCTGTACGGCGCGGATGCCCGCATGAATGTGGGCTTCGGTTTCTGGCAGTTTATCTGGGGATCGAAGCAGCCGCTGACCCCCGCAAACTACGCCGCCGCGCGTAAGGCGCTGATGGAAATGAAGGGCGATTATGGCCGCCCGCTCGGCATCATGCCCAACCTCTTGGTGACGGCTCCCGCGCTCGAAAGCGACGCCAAGAAAATCGTCAACAGCGAATATGGCGCGGGCGGTGTCACCAACGAATGGAAGGGCACGGCCGAACATTTCGTCACGCCGTGGCTCGCCTGATGAGCGGCCGTTCGAAAAAGCCTGTGGGGGGCGCGTCGGACGCCGGAGCGGCGGTTGAAACCGTCGCTCCGGCGGCACCGGCTGCGGGCGAAACTGGCGTGGCTGAAGCCGCGCCGGTCGAAGCCGTTGCCGAAGCTGCGCCGGTCGAACCGGTGACCGAACCGGCTCCTGTGCCCGACGTGTCGCACGCAACCGCCCCGGCGATTGCCGACACGCTGGCGGGGACAAGCGGCGACCTCATCATCGACGGCGCGGCGTTCGACAAACGCGCCGTCCGGGTTACCGCCACGCAGGACGAGCGCCGCCGTGCGGGCCTGAAATTCACGCGCGAGCCGATGATCCTGACGCCCGAGATGGTCGATGTCGACAAGCTCGAGCAGCTGGTCGCCGATCCGTTTCTGAAGGTCGAAGTGACGATCGACGGCGAGAGCTGGCGTCCCGCAGCCGACCTGATTGCCGAAACAATTTCCTGACGGGTCGCCCTGTCCGGACCTTCGGGCGGCGATCCTGCCATGGCCCGCCGCCCGAAGATTGATTTAACCAAGGGAGCCCTGTGCCCGTGCCGAGTTACGCGACCACGTCTGACATGCTGGCGCGCTTTGACGAGGCCGAGCTGATCCAGCTGACCGATGACGAAGCGACGGGTTCGCTCAACGTCGCGCGGCTGACGCGGTCGCTCGATCAGGCCGACAATCTGATCGATGCCTCGGTTGGTGCCTTTTACAAGCGGATCGACGCCAGCCTTCCGGTGCCGCCGCTGCTCACCGATCTGGCGTGCGAGATCGCCCATTTCAAACTTTACCGCCGCGCCAACGCGCCCGAGGGCGTCGCGAAAGCCTATGACAAGGCAGTCCAGACGCTGCGCGATCTGGCGAAGGGCGTGATGAAGCTCGACCAGGGCGAGGAAGCTTATGCCGAACGCGACGGGCAAGTGCTCGTCCAGTCGAGCGAGCGGCTTTTGTCGCGCGAATCGATGAAGGGCTTTTAGATGGCGGGCACCGGCTTCACCATCACTGCGCCCGAATTGCCGGGGATCGAAGCGGCGCTGGGTGCGCTCCTCGCGCGGAGCGAGGATCTGTCGCCGCTGATGGACCGCATCGGCATGGCCATGGAAACGACGACGGCCGAACGCTTCGAAGCGGGTGTCGCGCCCGACGGCACACCCTGGAAACCGTCGCGCAAGCCCGCTGGCAAGACGCTGATCAAGGACGGGTTCCTCAAAGGATCGGTCACGCACCGCGCGGGTCGCGACCAGGTCGAGATCGGCACCAACAAAATCTATGCCCGCATCCACCAGTTCGGCGGCACAATCCGCGCGAAGGACGGCGGCAAGCTGACCTTCAAGCTGCCGGGCCTCGGCTTCGTTTCGGTTGATCAGGTCATCATTCCCGCGCGCCCGTTTCTGGGCGTGTCGAGCGAGGATGAGGCGGAAATCGAAGCGCTGACCGCTGACTATCTGCTCGAGGATTTGGCCGCATGAGTCCGCGTCGGAAAGCCCCCGCCCAGATTTCGGTTTCGAGCGTCGAGGATGCGACCGCGCTGCTCAACCAATTCGGCGCGCTGTCTGCCGACATCGATGCGATCGACGCCGAACGGGCAGTGCGCATCGCCGAAGTCAATGCCGACTGCGACGCGCGGATTGCCGGCCGCCGCGACCGCGTGGCAGAGATTTTTGCCCAGCTGAAACCATGGTGGTCGGTGGCAGGCGAAGCGCTGGCCGGCAAGCGCCGGTCCATCGAACTGGGCGGCTGCGACATCGGCGTGCGGCGGACGACGCCGCGTGCGGTGCTGCCCGGCCCCGTCGCCAAGGCCGTTCAGTTGCTGAAGGATCATGCCTTTCTCGGCCTGATCAAGGTCAAGGAAAGCGTCGACAAGCCCGCGCTGATCCGCGCGATGACCGATGCCGAAAGCCCCGCCAGGCCTGAGCTCGAAGCGCTGGGCTTCAAGGTCAGCCAGCGTGACGAATTCTTCATCCAGCCGCGCCCGACGCGCGACGATGGCCCCGAGGTGATGGCATGATGATCGCAGCGTTCCTGCTCGGCTTTTTGTTCACGATCGTGGTCACCGCTTGCGCGGTGACGTGGCTTTGTATCGTCGAGGACGATTTTTACGGGGACAGCGACCGATGATCGCTGCCGTCGAGCTTGCCATATTGGCCAGGCTGCGCGCCGCGGGCGACGCCGGCGTGCTGGGCTACAAGCTCAACACGCTTGAGACCTATCCCGAAAACTGGGACGAATATCTGGCCGAAAAGGCACCGGTTGCGCCGGCGGCGTGGGCGGTGTTCGCCGGGATCGACCGGGGTGATGGCGGGGCGTCACGCGTGCGGCTGCCCGCGATCTTCGGCCTTGTCGTGATGGCCGAAAATGCCCGCGCGAATGAGGTTTTTAGCCGCCATGGCGACATGAACGTGCCGGGCAGCTACCAGCTGGTCGAAGATGCGATCGGCCTGCTCGCCAAGTCCGATCTTGGTCTCGACATCGATGCCATCGAGATTGGCCGGGTTCAGCTGGTCCGTCCACCCGCGGCGATCGCAAAGCGCAAAGTGTCGATGTATGCCATCGAGCTGCGCACGACACTGCCCGTGCTCGAGCGGCCCGACGCGCTGGGCGACTTCGAAACCTTCCACGTCGATTGGGACATTCCGCCGTTCCGCGCGCCCGTTCCCATCGATGCCGAACCGGGCACGCCCGGCATTCAGCTTCCCGACGACGCGCATGCCGATGCCGTCGATCATCTCACTCTGGAGACTTTGCCATGATGAAACTTGCCCCCGTCGAGGGTCGCCGCGTCCGCATGCCCGATGGTTCGCTGTTCAGTGAAGCCGCCGAGGTCGACGGTTCAACTTTCTGGCTGCGCCGCCTCGCCGATGGTGACGTGGAATATGCCAAAACCGCAAAGGAACCTGCGAAATGATCAGTTTCTCGTTCATCCCGTCGGACGTCCGCGTGCCGGGCAGCTATGTCGAGTTTGACAGTTCGAAAGCTGTCACCGGTCTGCCGCCCGCGCCGCAGAAAATCCTGGTCATCGGCCAGCGTCTCGCAACCGGCACGACGGCCGCGCTGACGCCGGTTCGCCTCGCGTCAAAGGCCGCTGCTGTCGCCGCCTTTGGCCGCGGATCGATGGGCGCGCTCGCCTTTGCCGCGCTGTGGGACAATAACGACCGGACCGAAGCCTGGGGGATCGGGCTTGATGATGCCGGGGGTTCGACCGCGGCCAGCTGCACGATCACGGTCGCGGGTCCGGCGACGGCGGCGGACACGATCGCGCTGATGATCGCTGGCGTCCGCGTTCAGGCTGGTGTCGCATCCGGTGCGCCGGTGGCGACGATGGCGGCCGCGATTGCTGCGGCGATCAATGCCAATCCCGATCTGCCCGTCACCGCCGCCGCCCTGGCCGCCGTCGTCACGCTGACCGCGCGCAACAAGGGGACGGCAGGCAACGATATCGATGTCCGTCACAGCTATTTTCAGGGCGAAACGCTGCCGGTTGGCGTGGGGCTGGCCATCACCGCGATGGCGGGCGGTGCGACCAATCCCGACGTGGCCACGGTGTTCGCCGCGATTGGCGACACACAGTTTCCGACGTTGATCCTGCCCTTTGCCGACACGAACACACTGGTGGCGGTCGAAACCGAGCTGGCCAGCCGGTCGGGCCCGATGCGCGCGATCGAGGGCATGGCTTATGCCGGTCTTCGCGGCACATTCGGCGCGCTCGCGGCCGTGGGGGCGGCGCGCAATTCGATGTACGTCTCGCTGATCGGGGCAAAGGCATCGCCGACGCATCCGGCCGCCTGGGCCGCGGCTTATGCGGGCCAGATTGCGTTTCACGGCAGCATCGATCCGGCGCGACCGTTTCAGACGCTGCCGATGACCACCGTACAGCCACCGGCGCTGATCGACCGCTTCACCGCGACCGAACGCGATCTGTTGCTTCGCGACGGGATTTCGACCTGGACGGTCGATGCGGGTGGCACCGTGCTGATCGAACGTGCGATCACGACCTATCAGACCAACGCGCAGGGGCTGGAAGATATTGCCTGGCTCGATGTCAACACGCCGCTGACGCTGTTTTATTTGCGTCTCGCGGTGCGCAGCCGGATCGGGTTGAAATTCCCGCGCCACAAGCTGGCAAGCGACGGCACCAATGTCGGGGCCGGACAAGCGATCGTCACGCCGCGCGTGATCCGCGCCGAGCTGATTGCGCTTTTCCGCGATCTGGAAAGTGCGGGGCTCGTCGAGAACCTCGACCAGTTCAAAAGCAACCTGATTGTCGAGCGGTCGAAAATCGATCCCAACCGCGTCGACGCGCTGATCCCGCCCGACATCGTCAACCAGTTCCGCGTGTTCGCCGCGCGGATCGAATTCCGCCTCTGAGAGGCATTTTAGGAGGTTCTCACCGATGGATAATCAGCATCAAAGGATCGCGGGCTATCGTGATCTGACACAAGAAGAGATTGATCTGATGAACGTGGCCAAGCAGCTCGAGGCCACCTTTAACAGCCTGATCGACCAGTTGAAGACGACCGCTGACATCGATCAGCGTCAGGTCGCCATTGCTCAGACCGACGGTGAAAGTGCGTTCATGCGTGTCGTCCGGTCAATCGCGCGTCCTGCGCGCCTCACCACCGTGCGGGAGGGCTGAACCATGGCCAATCCGAATAAAGTCCTGGGGCAAGTCCGCATCCGCGTCGACGGGCTTGTGTTTGACACCGAAGGCAAGTCGACGCTCGAGCTCGGCGGGATCGCGCGGGAAAGCGTGACCGGCGATTTCAAGGCCGGTTACTTCAGCGAGTCGACCGTGCCGTCCAAAATCGAATGTTCGGTGCTCGTCACCGCGGGCGTCTCGCTCGATGCGCTCAACCGCATCGATGACGCGACCGTCACTTTCGAAGGCGACACCGGCCAGACATGGGTCATCAGCCATGCCTACTCGTCCGAAGTGATCTCGATGAGCGAAGGCAAGGCCAAGCTCGTCCTGATGGGCCCGCCTGCCGAAGAGTTGCTGGCATGACCGACCTCGACATTCTGGCCGAAACGGCCAAGGCGATGGTCGCCGATCCTTTGAACGACTGGTCGGACCCTGATGTCTTTGTCCGCACGCTCAAAACGCCGGTGGAAATCACCGTGCGCGGCACTGAGGGCGACCGGACCGAGACGATGACCAAAATCAGAATGCGCCGCGTGATCAGGGGCAAGGACATGCGCGTCCTCGACAATTTCACCGGCGACGTCGCCAAGCAGTTGGGCATGATCGCTCGCCTGTCGGGGTTGACCGCGCTCGAGATTGACGAGCTGGACAGCGATGACCTGACGCCGCTGATGGCCGTTGTTCAGGGTTTTACGCCGCCTGGCCCGCCAACTGGGGTTTCGTCCTCGGGATAATCGCCGCGACCTTTCATTTTCCCAGCCGCGAGCTGTGGGAAATGGACTGGCGCGAAGTGAAATTCTGGTGGGACCGGGCGGTCGAACTTAACGAGGACGCATGACGTGAATCTGTCGCTGATCATCAAAGCCGTTGACCAAGCGTCGTTGACGATCCGGCGGATCACGGGCGCGACGCGCGATCTTGACCGCAAAGGGCTGACGCCGGTTGCGGCGGGGGCAACGCGCGCCAACACCGCCATCGGCCAGCTGGGCAGCGGCGGCGTGATCGGACGCATCCGCGCGATGACGGGGCAGCTGAAGCTGGGTGAGCGCGCGGCTTACGGCCTTGGTCGCGGGATCGGGCTGGCGGCGCGCAAGCTCGGCCAGATGGCGCTGGGCGCGGCGAAATGGGCGGCGCTGGGGGTGGGCACTGGCATCGGTTTCTTTGCCGGTGACATCATCGGCACGGCGTCGAAGTTCGAGCAGTTTCAGGTCATCCTCGAAAACACCGAAGGATCGGCGGAAAAGGCGCGCGCCTCGATGGCGTGGGTGACCAAATTCGCCAAGACGACGCCCTACGAAGTCGGCGATGTCATGCAGGCCTTTGTGCGGCTGCGTGCCTATGGCATCGACCCCACGACCGGCTCGCTGACCAGCCTCGGCAATGCTGCGTCGGGGATGGGCAAGGATCTGATGAGCGCGGTCGAAATGATCAGCGACGCGCAGACCGGCGAGTTCGAGCGGCTGAAGGAATTCGGGATCAAGGCGCGCAAGTCGGGCAATGAAGTGACCTTTGCCTGGACCAAGAACGGCAAGGACATGTCGAAGACGACGTCGCTTGCCTCGTCGGAAATCCGTGCCGCGATCACGGGCATTTTCGATCAGAATTTTGGCGGGATGATGGACCGCCAGTCGCGGACCTTCGCAGGCATGTGGTCGAACCTGAAGGACAGCTTCACGAGCTTCGAGCTTCAGATTGCCAATGCCGGCGTGTTCGACATGCTGAAGGGCAAGCTCAGCCAGCTGAGCGCGTGGATCGATGCGCAGGAAAAGAACGGCAATCTCGCCAAATGGGCGACGCAGATTTCGGACAATTTGCAGGGCATCTGGCAATGGCTCGAATCGATTGACTGGAAAGGCGTCGGCTCGGACATCGCGATCATTGCCAGCGCTGTGATGAGTCTGGCGCGCGCCTTTGCGACGGTCGCGGGTGCGATCAACAAAATCCCGCGCCTGCCCGACTGGATGGGTGGCGGCTCGCTCAATCCGATGAACCCGGCCGGCGTGGTGCTCGGCATGGGTGGCGCTGCGTATAACCGCTTCACCGCGACCAGCCCGCAAGCTGCGCCTTACCAGGGGCCATTTCGCTCGGGCATGAAGCCCGGTGCCCCGATGGTCTGGCCGCAAAGCGCCAAGCCCGGTGCCCGCGGGGGCTCGCAGGTCGGCGGCAAGCTCGACATCAACATCCGCAGCGACGCCGGCACCCGCGCTTGGGTCTCGGGCCTGTCCACCGCCAACCCGAATGTCCCGCTCCGCGTCAAAGCGTCGCGCGGTCCGGTGCGGGCAGCGCAATGAGCTGGCGCAATTCGCTTCGCCCCGGATCGTTCCGCGGGGCCGCTTTCGTCACCGAAAGCCATGACGCCGCGAGCGGCCGTCGCGTGGTCACCCATGAATTTCCGCAGCGCGACGTGCCCTGGGCCGAGGATCTGGGCCGCAAGGGCAAAAGCTGGTCGATCACGGCCTTCGTCATCGGTCCCGATTACATGGCCGCGCGCGACGCGCTGGAGAAAGCCTGCACTGCCAAAGGGCTGGGCACGCTCGTCCACCCGTTCCTCGGCACGCTCACCGTCAATTGCACCGACGTGCGCTTTTCGGAAAGCACCGAAGAAGGCGGGATGGCGCGCTTCACGATGGATTTCGTCGAAGCTGGCGAACCGCTCGCCGCCGATACGCGGCCCGATACCGGCGCGGCGGCATCAGGCGTGGCCGACGCGGTCAGCGAACGCGCGGGCAACCGGTTGCTGAAACGGTTCGACGTCAGCGGCTTTCCCGCCTTTGTCGAAGCGGGATCGGCGGGCCTGCTCGGTCGCTTTGCGCATTCGGCCGAGGACGCGGCGCAGCTGCTCGGCGGGGCGGGCAAAGCGCTGCGCACCTTCGAATCGGGGATCTCGATGTTCCCGCTCGGCGCGCTATCGCTGGTCCGATCCCCGCTCAACCTGCTCGCCAGCGTGCGCGGGATCGTGCTGGCGGTCGCGTCGCTCGGCTTTACCGCGCAGCTTCGCGTGCGTGCGCTTCGATCGCTGTTCGTGTCGCCGTTCAGCTGGCCGGTGGCGATCGGGGCGACGCCGGCGCGGGCGCAGGAGCGGGCGAACGGGGCCGCGCTCGGCGCGCTGGTTACGGCGCTGGCGGCGGCCGAAGCGGTCCGGGCAACCACCGAAATGACGTTCCCAAGTTATGACGAGGCCGTGCGCCACCGCGATGCGCTTGGTGACGATCTCGACCGTGCGGCCACGCGTGCGGCCGATGCCGGCGACGACGAAACCGCTGCTGATCTCGATGCGCTGCGCCTGGCGATGGTGCGCGACGTGACGGCCCGTGGGGCCTCGCTTGTCCGGCTTTATCAGTTCACCCCGCGCGTCACCGAACCGGCGCTGGTCATCGCGCACCGGCTTTACGGCGCGGTCGAAACGGCGGCGCGGGCGGACGAACTTGTTGTCCGCAACAGGCTGCGCCACCCCGGGTTCGTGCCCGGTGGCCGCGCGCTCGAAGTGCGAACTGCCAATGGCTGAGGCGAAAAATCCGGACCTCGTCGAACTGACGATCGGTGGACAGGTCCACGCGGGATGGAAAGCCGTGTCGATCGAAACCGGCCTCGAAAATCTGGCGAGCGCATTCCGGCTCGATCTCGCCGAACGCTGGCCCGACGCGCCGGATCGATTCGACCTGAAGGCAGGAGCCGAAGCCAAAGTCAGCATCGGCGGCGCGACCGTAATCACCGGTTTCATCGACGTGCTCGAATCGGCGCTTGACGGCGGCAATCACAGCATCGGCGTGTCGGGCCGGTCGAAAGCCGCGGACCTGATCGACTGTTCGGCGGTGGCCAAGCCGGGCCGCTGGGTCAACCGGACGCTCGAGGCCATCGCCAGCGAGCTCGCCAAGCCGTTTGGCGTCACCGTGACGGCAGAAGCATCGACCGCACCGCCGTTCAAGGCCTTCGCGATCCAGCAAGGCGAAAGCGTGTTCGAATGCATCGAGCGGATGTGCCGCCAGCGCGGCCTGCTCCCGGTGAGCGACGCGCAGGGCAATATCCGGATCATCAGCCTGAAGCCCGCAGGCGCGGCCGTCCGGCTCGAGCAGGGCAAGCATATCCTGTCGGTCGAAGCGACGCACAATGTCGCCGAGCGCTTTTCGGATTACATCCTGAAAGGGCAGGCCGCGGGCGATGACGACGCGCACGGCAAGACAGTGAGCGAGCCGAAAGCCGAAGCGAAAGACCCCGGCGTCGGGCGCTACCGGCCGCTGATCATCGTCGCGGAGGATCAGGCCACGGTGGCGAGCCTTCGCAAGCGCGCCAACTGGGAAGCGACCGTCCGTGCGGCGAAAGGGCAATCGGCGCAGGTCAGCGTGATCGGGTGGCGCTCGCCCGATGGCAAATTGTGGCGCGAGGGACAGAAAGTGACGCTCGATGCGCCTGCGGCGTGGATGGTGGGCGATCTGCTTGTCGCGGCGGTCACGCTGACGCTCGACGATGATGGCGGGACGGTGGCCGTGCTCACCGTCGTCCGCCCCGAAGCCTATTCGCAGGAGCCCGTGGCGGAGACCGCCAAGCCGTCCGAAATCAGGAAGGAGAAGCGCAAATGATCGCCGCCCTCGTGGCTTTTGCCGTTCGCCTCGGCGTGCCGGGGCGCTTTGCCGGTGCCGTCGTCTGGTTCGCGATTTTCGTGGCGCTGGTGGCGGGCTTGGCAACGCTCAAGACGATTTATGCGCGCCAGCTGATCGCGGGCCACGATGCCAGCGTGAGCGCAACGGTCGCGCCCAAAGTCCGTGCCGCCGATGGCGTCGCCGCCGACACCCGCCGCACCGATGATGCGCGCACCGCTGCCGAAACCCAAACCCTCGAAAAGGTGATTTACCATGCGCCAAGCGCTCCGATTTCTGATGCCCGCCGTTCTTATTATGACTGTCTGCGCGTGCAGCAAAACGCCCGCGCGGCCCGAAATCCAGCACCCGCCTGTGACTGACCTGACCTGCCCTGCCGAACCGGCCGTGCCGGTGCTGCGCGACGAAGCGAGCGCGCTGCGCTTTGACGAGGCCGTGCGAGCGGCGGGGCAAATCTGCCGTGACGCGCTGGCGCGGACCTGCGCCTGGCACGTCGCGCTGGGGCTGAAAGCCGATTGCGGGTCCGCAAAATGAAGGCGCTGGCGGACCGCGTTCGCAACATGATCGGCCGTGCCGTGCTGTCGGCGATCGACGACACGAAGCTGCTTCAGACGCTGCAAGTGACGTTGCTTGCCGACGAGCTGGCCGACGGGGTCGAACGGTTCCAGAATTACGGCTTCAGCTCGCATCCGTTTCCCGAGGCCGAGGCGATTGTCGCGGCCGTCGGCGGCACCCGGTCGCACCTGGTGGCCATCGCGGTCGATGACCGGCGATACCGGGTTAAGGGGTTGGCGGAAGGCGAAGTCGCGATTTATGACGACCAGGGCCAGACGATCGTGCTGAAGCGCGGCGGGATCGAAATCACGACTGACAAATATGTGCTGATCAACGCGCAGACCGCTGACGTGACGGCCGACAGCGTCACGATCGTCAGCGACGACATCAATCTGGGCGGCGGCGGTGGACAACCCGTCGCGCGCGTCGGCGACAGCGTGGTGGGCGGTGTCATCACGAGCGGATCGCCGAAGGTGAAGGCGGCATGAGCGAGGTTCTCTATTTCAACGTCTACGCACATCGCGACTTTGTTTGCGACGGTGGCTCTCGTGAGTATTGCGACGGCCGCGCCGCAAAGAAGTTCGAGACCGACCCCTTCCTGCGCCGAATTGCAGTGCTTCGTGTCCGGCTGAAAGCGGCATGAGCAGCTCCATCCGCAAAATGCTCCACCAGCAAGCCATCGGCAAGTCATCGGCGGATTATCACCGGCACCTCGACCGGATGGAGGAAGTGCGCACGGCATTTTTAGAGGGGATGCTCTTAGGCATTCAGGCGATGACCTTGGACAACATTGACGAAGCTTACATCAAGGCGATGTGGCTGAACTCGAAGGCATTCAAGGATTTGGGAGACGGACCGCCCATTCCTTCAGCGCGCCGTGGTCTGAAGCCAACGGGAACAATGGCATGAAGGCCGAATTCAACATGGCCGTGCTGGACGAAGAGCGCCTTCCGAAACGACCCCGTGGGGTCCGCAAGCATTGGAAACGCCAACAGGCGGTCGATCCCGCGATGTTCGGAGATGCATTCCGAAATTGCTACGCGAGTGCTGAGTGGGGTGATCCGGTCGAAGTTGTGCAGTTCAGCTATCGCGGTATCTGCAGGCGTACCGAGGGACTTTTTGCCAACGGCAACACGATTTCGATCAGACTCAGGAGAACATCGAGAACCGTCGTTCTGTCGAGGATTGGCGCATGACCGATATCGGGCTTCTCTGGGACCCGCGTGCCGGATCGGCCGACATCGCCGTCGCCGACGGACAGCTAGTCAGCGATGACGGTTTGAAGACGGCGATCCTGATCAGCCTGTTCACCGATGCTCGTGCGCGCGCCGACGATGCGTTGCCCGCGCCTGAAGACAAACGGGGCTGGTGGGGCGATGCCTTTGCCGTCGACCAGGATGATGTGATCGGCTCGCGGTTGTGGCTGCTGGCGCGCGAAAAGATGCTCCCCGTCGTTGTGTCGCGCGCGCGTGAATATGTCGTCGAGGCGACGCAATGGCTGATCGACGACGGCATCACGCCAACCGTGGTCGTGATGGCCGAAGCACAAAGCCCCGACCTGCTGGCCATTAGCGTCGAGACCATGCGGCCGACGGGCCCCGGTCGCCAGCGCTTCGATTTTGTGTGGGATGCAATCACAGGAGCCGGATATGCCCTTTAATCGTCCGACGCTCAGTGACCTCATCGAGCGCGACCGCGCCGACATCGATGCGCGGCTGCCCGGTGCCGATTCAAAGCTGCGGCGATCCACGCTCGACGTGCTCGCGCGGATGCACGCGGGTGCGCTCAACGGGGCTTATGGCTTTATCGATTGGGTGAGCCGCCAGATTTTCCCGGATTCGGCCGAGGCCGAGGAGCTGGCACGCTGGGCCGGGATCTGGGGGGTGACGCGCAAAGCGGCGGCACCCGCCGCGGGCGCGGTCGCACTGACCGGCGTGAATGGCAGCGTCGTGCCAGTGGCGACGCCGCTGATCCGGTCGGACGGCGTCGAGTACCGGACGGTGGCGGAGGCCGAGATTGCGCTGGGCGTGGCCAGCGTCACGGTCGAAGCGGTTGAAGCAGGACTGTCGGGCAATGCCGACGCGGCCACGCGGCTGACCTTCGTGTCGCCGGTCGCGGGGGTTCAGGCACTGGCGATCGTCGAGGTTGGCGGACTTGGCGGCGGGGCCGATGAAGAGGATGACGACGCGCTCGGGCGGGCCTGCTCGACCGCATCCGCCGTCCGCCGCAGGGTGGATCGAAAAGCGATTATGAGCGCTGGGCGCTGGAAGTGCCGGGCGTGACGCGCGCGTGGGTTTATCCGGCCGAACTGGGGTCGGGCACCGTCACCGTGCGGTTCGTGATCGACGGACGGCCCAACATCTTGCCCAGCGCCCCCGAAGTCGCCCTCGTCGCGACGCACATTGACGGCTTGCGCCCCGTCACGGCGGCAGTGACCGTGGTCGCGCCGATTGCCGTTCCGCTCGATTTCCGGATCAAGGCGGCCCCGACCACAGCGGCCGTGCAGGCCGCGATCATGGCCGAGCTTGACGATCTGCTCCGCCGCGAGGCCGAACCGGGCGGCACGATCCTGGTCAGCCATATCCGGGAAGCGATCAGCATCGCCGCGGGCGAAATGGACCATGAGCTTCAGCTGCCCAGCGGTAACGTGAATTTCGATATCGGGCGCATCGCGGTACCCGGCGTCATCACCTGGGTGGCCTGACGTGCGCGATACTCTTGCCTGGCGCGACAATCTCGCGCAGCTGCTTCCGCCCGGCAAGGCGTGGCCGCGCGAACCCGACAGCGCGCTCGTCCAGCTGCTGCACGGGTTCGCCGAGGAATTTGCGCGCCTCGATGGCCGTGCGGCCGTCCTGCGCGACGAAGCCGATCCGCTTTCGGCGCTCGAGCTGCTCCCCGACTGGGAACGGCTTGCCGGTTTGCCCGATGCGTGCGTTCCGATCCCTGAAGGCATTCGCGACCGGCAGATCGCGGTCGCGCGCAAAATCTCTGGACTGGGTGGGCAAAGCCGCGATTTCTTCATCGATCTGGCCGAACGTCTGGGCGTCGAGGTCGAGATTGAGGAATTTGAACCGGCGCGCTGCGGCTTTTCAGTGTGCGGCGATTTTTGCTGGTCGGATGCGTGGCGGTTCACCTGGCGCGTCCGCGTCCTGGCCGACACACAAAGTTCGGGCGACCCCACGCGGCTGCGCTTCGCCTGGGCGCTGTGCGGCACGGCCAGCGCGGGCGACGCGATCCGCTCGTTCGGGATCGAAAGTCTTGAATGCCTGATCCGCCGTGCCGGCCCTGCGCACACCAACGTCCTTTTTGCCTACCCCGACGATCCGGAGCCGGTGCTCTGGTTCGACTTCACCGCTCAAGACGGAGTTTGAGACCATGAATCGTGTTGACAGCCTTGGGAATGTCGCCGGCCGCTTCAGCGACGGCAACCCGCAGCTTGGCCAGATTGCCACCCGCCTGAACGCCAAATGGCACAATGCCGTGCAGGAAGAGTTGATGAATGTGATCCTTGCGGCGGGGCTGGTCCCCGATGATGCCGATCTCACGCAGTTGCTCAGTGCAATCATCCAGATTGTCGCGGGGGCCGTTGGCACTGGCGGCGCGAGCGTGCCTACGACGCGGACCGTCACAGGGGCGGGACTGCTTGCCGGGCAGGGTGGCGCGCTGGCTACCAATTTGGTATTTGGCCTTTTCGCATCCAGCATTGCCGACGCGATCGCGCAAATTCGCAATGACGTTGTCATCACACCCGCCTCACTCGCCGGATTCATCAGCGTGGTCGCCGTTGGCGGCTCAGCAGTCATTCGGTTGGGGCCAGTGATGATGCAGATGCAGCCAGGATTTGTTCCACCAAACACGACCACGAACATCATCCTGCCGACCAGCTTTCCGACGGCGTGCATCGGCGCGTTTTGTAACGGGGGCGAATCAGCCGCCGCGGCGCAGGACAATAATCCCTTCGCCAGCGGATGGGGTCAGAGCAATGTGCTCGTCTACAACACAGTCAACACTTCGATGGCGGTGAACGTCCTCGCAATTGGTTATTAAGGGAGATTTGACGATGGACCGCATTTTCTGGAGCCCGTCGACGGGCGGATTTTATCATGATCGGGTGCACGGCGCGCGGCAGATCAGCGTGGTCGACCAAGCAGCGAACGATGCTGCCTTCGAGGCAGCGGCCGCGCTTGACCTGGCTGCTTATGAGGATGCGGTGGCTCAGGTAGCGGATGATGGTCCGAAGCCCACGCGTGAAGAGTTCCACCGCCACGTCACCGAGGCCGCGGCTAATCCGATCATGAAAACCGTCGACAATCCCGACTGCAAGCTTCCCGCCGACGCGATGCCGATCCCGGCCGCGCTTTACGAAAGCCTGATCGACGGCCAGAGCGCGGGCAAGGTGATCGTCGCAGGCCCGGACGGCCTGCCCATGCTTGGCGATTATGTGGCACCCGCCGACGATGTGCTGGCCAGGGTGCGCGTGCGTCGCGACCGGGCCTTAGCGGCCAGCGACTGGACGCATCTTGCCGATGCGACCCTGTCGGCGGCGACCAAAAAGGCCTGGGCGACGCACCGCCAGCATCTGCGCGCGCTGCCCAAGCTGGTCGAGGCAGCGATCGCCGAAGGGCGTGATCCGGCCGACATTCCCTTCCCCGAGCCACCAACAGCGTAACGGGGGAGGCCTCGGGCGTTGACGCGCCCTCGAACCGCTGGTGGTCCCCAGCATCTTGGCAGCGACGTCGCTGCGTTGATTCCCCCGGCCTGACAGGCGGGGCAACACTGGGTAACCAATGACTAATAATTCGTGCCTTTCGCCAATCCGTCCCGTCCGTCCCGTTGCCGGTTACATCGGCGGCAAGCGGGTGCTTGCCAAGCGCCTGGTCGAAATCATCGGCCAGGTACCGCACACGCTTTACGCCGAAGTCTTTGTCGGGATGGGCGGGCCGTTCTTTCGCCGCGACATGCGGCCCACGGCCGAAGTGATCAACGATATCTCGGCCGATGTCGTGACGCTGTTTCGCGTGCTCCAGCGGCACCGCAACGCCTTCCTCGATGAGATCAAGTGGAAGCTTTCGAGCCGGGCGGAATTCGACCGGCTGATGCGCGTCGATCCTGACACGCTGACCGATCTCGAACGATCGGCGCGCTTTCTCTACCTCCAGCGGCCCTCGTTCGGCGGGAAGGTTACCGGGCGGCACTTCGGGCTGACGCGCACCAATCCGGCGCGGTTCGACATAACCAAGCTCGAACCGATGCTCGAGGATGTGCATGAACGGCTTGCCGGCGTCGTCATCGAACGGATGCCCTGGGCGCAGTTCATCGCGCGCTACGACGCGCCCGGCACGCTGTTTTACCTCGATCCACCCTATTGGGGATGCGAGGACGACTATGGCAAAAACATCTTCTCACGAGCCGATTATGAGCAGATGAGCACCCTCTTAGAAGCGATTGAGGGGCGCTTCATCCTGTCGATCAACGACGTGCCCGAGATCCGCGAAACCTTTCGCCGCTTTGCCTTCGAAGAGGTGGGCCTGAACTATCGTGTGGGCGGAGCCGTGACTCCGGCGCGCGAACTGATTATCACGCCCCGAAATGCCCGCTAATCATAAATCGAGTGCTCTAGATGGTCTTGTCAAAGAGTCTAAAACCTCTTGTCGCGCTACACTCGGCGCTTCCCCGCCCGACGCACCCATCAACGTCGCCGATCCAACCATCCCCGACTTGATGCGTGGATCAGCCGGCAACGCGATTTCTACATCGAACGTGCCCGTCGCCCCGTTGGCCTTCACCCCGATCTGGATGATTTTGCCCTGAAGCGGCGCGCCGAGTGCTTCAAACCGCACTTGCGCGGGCAAGCCGACTGTCAACCGCGCCGCCGCCCGGTCGTTGAGCGGCGCGCGCAACACATAACCACTGCCCGCTTCGCCCAGCATCAGGATCGGCGTGCCCTCCCCCACCACTTGATTGGGCTCGGCCTGCCGCGACAGAATGACGCCAGCGCTCGGCGCATTGATACGCGCGGTATCAAGCGCAAAGCGACGCGCGCGCACCGCTGCATTAGCCGATTGCGAAGCCGCCTCTGCTGCCTCAAGCCTTTGCCGCGTCACCCAGCCCTGTCCGAATAATTGCTGCATCCGGCCATATTCACCGCTCGCCCGCGCAGCCTCCGCTTGAGCCGCCGAAAGCTCCGCCGCAACCGGCGTTGTCTTCAAAACCGCCAGCAATTGCCCGCGCCCGACGCGGTCGCCTTCATTCACCAATATGCGGTCAATCTGTCCGGCGGTCGTAAAGCCCAGCGCCGTTTCCTTGCGCCACGCCGCCGTGCCGATGACGTTGATTTCGCTGTCGTTCGTTGATGTAACGATGTCGGCGACCCGCACCGGAATGACTTTGGGCGCGGCCTGTAACTGCTCAGGCTTGTCCGAACAGCCTGCAATCAAAAGCAACGAAGCAAGCGTTGCACCCTTCACGAAAAAGGCAAATGATGGCGCGGTTTCTACCATGCGACTTGACCCGTCAACGATATAGCCTATCGATGATAGGTTGCAAAATGAAAGTCAACAGCGAATTGCGACGTGCATGACGAAAACCAGCGAAATTTCCGGTGGTCGGCGCGAGCAAATCCTGCACGTTGCGCTCGACTTGTTCGCCGCGCATGGCATCGACGCGGTGACCACCCGCCAAATCGCGCGCGCCGTCGGCATTAGCCAGCCTTCGCTCTACGCACATTTCGCCAGCCTTGACGAAATCGCGGTCGAACTCTGCTGTCGGGCTTTCGACCTCCTCTATGACCGCGCGCAGGCTGCCGCCGATAGCACCGCCGACGCAAACGACCGCCTGTATCGGATCGGCCGCGAATATGTCGGCTTCGGCCTCGAACAAAGCGCCTGTTACCGCGTTGCCTTCATGATCGAAAAGACCGGCCAAGCGAGTGAACAAAAGTCACGCGTGATGGCGGCGGGGCAACGAGCGTTTGGCGTCCTCCTTGAAGCCTGCGCAGCGGCCCGCGGGGCCGATGATGCGCAAACGCGTGCGCTCGCCCAATCCATGTGGGCCAGCGTCCACGGCCTCGTCGCACTGCTGCTCGCGCGTGAGCATTTTCCGTGGGTCGAACGCGAGATACTCATTGAAACACATCTGCGCCGGGTGTGCCGCCTCGACGCTTGACGATGCGGGGAGGGGCGGGGCGCCCGATGGGTGACCCGATGCGTTGATCACGAATTTGCGCGCATTCTTCACTGGAAGCTGAGTCACCGCCGCCGCCCTTCACGATACGAGGAAATATCAATCCGATACCGCGTCAGCTTGTCGTAAAACGTCTTCCTTGGCAGTTTGAGCGCCGCAATCGCCGCTGCCGCATCGCCCTCCGCCCGGCTCAACGCCGCGCGGATTGTCTCCGCTTCGAAATGTGCAACCGCATCGCGCAACCCCCGATCCTCGGGCGACGAAAGCGCATCGGCACGCTGCATCGTCAACGGCAACCCCAGCACCACCGTCCGCGCGAAATTGCGCAGCTCGCGCGTGTTGCCCGGCCAGCAATGCTCGCCCAGCCAGCGCCAGATTTCCGTCGTCATCACTGGCAAATCGCGATCCAGTTGTGCCGCTTCCTCGGCCAGAAATGCCCGGAACATCGGATACACATCGTCACGCCGCGCCCGCAGCGGGGGCAGGCTCAACCGGAACCCCGCGACCCTGAAAAACAAGGCGGCCGAAAAATTGCCATAGCCCGCCAGCTGGTCGAGGTTGACTGATGTTGCCGCCACCGTCCGAAACTGCGTCGCCATCGGTTGCGTGCCGCCCACCGGGATCACATTGCATTGATCAATCACGCGGAGCAGCCCGGTCTGCAGCCGCATGTCGAGCCGATCAATGTTATCGAGGAACAGCGTCCCGCCGTTTGCCAGCACCACTTGTCCGCTGCGCGGCCCTGCCGCCCCGGCATGTGCGCCACTGGCGTGACCAAACAAAATGCTGTCGGCGCGATCGGGAGCTAGCGCGGCGCAATCCACCGTGACCAAAGGCCGCCGTGCCCGCGCGCTATGCCGATGCAGCCACCCCGCAGCCAGCGTCTTTCCCGTCCCGATCTCACCTTCGATCAGGACGTCGATGTCGGCGCCGGCAAGTTGCTCCAGCGTCGCCCGCACCTGCTTGGCTGCCTTGCTGTCACCGAGAAACGCAGACTCGCCGCGCACCGTGCGCACGTCGCGCAACGCCCGGTTTTCGATCACCAGCGCCCGCTTCTCCAGCGCCCGCCGCACCGACATCAAAAGAGCATTCACGTCAAACGGCTTGGCGAGAAAATCATACGCCCCGCGCCGCACCAGATCGAGCGCGGTTTTCATGTCGCCATGACCCGACAGTATGATGACCGGCAATTCGGGATCGAGTTTCGACAGATGATCGAACAAGGCGCGCCCATCGCGTTCAGGCATCCGTAGATCGGTTATGACAATGCCCGGAAAATCGGCATCGACCACTTTCAACGCATCGGCGACGCTTGCGAAATTGACCGTTTCCAATCCTTCCAGCGCAAGCGTTTCGCACAACGCAGTCCGCACATCGGCTTCATCATCGACCACCGCAACTTTCATCACGCGCCCTTCAGGCGGATTTGAAAGGTCGTGCCTTTGTCGGTCGGCACATGCGACAGCGTCCCGCCAAACTCCGCAATGATGTCATGCGAAATAACCAGCCCCAACCCAACACCCGTGGCTTTGCTGGTCGCAAAAGGCTGGAACAGCTTTTCACGCTGTTCGAAGGCAATGCCGGGGCCATTGTCCGTCACGCTGACCGTTACCCAATCGGCGTCGGCAGTCGTTGCGATGTCGATACGCCCGCCCTCGCCCATTGCGTCAATCGCATTCTGAAGGAGGTTCACCAACACCTGTTCCAGCCGGATCGGCTCGCCGAAGACCGACGCATCGGGGCCATCAAGCCGCAGCGTCGTCCGTGTGCGCTCGATCCGGTCGTTGAGGAGCAAACGGACGCCCGAGAACGCAGCGGATAACTTCACCGCACCCGGCTTGCGCGCGCTCCGACGGGAGAAGGTCCGCAGTTCGCCCGTAATCGCGCCCGCCCGCTCCACCAGACCGCTCATTTCTTCGAGCGACTTCTTCGCATCGGGCAACCGCCCAAGCGCAATCTGCTTCAACGCATTCTGGATGCGCAGCGCAATCGCGGTGAGTGGTTGATTGACTTCATGCCCGACCCCCGCCGCAATCTGGCCCAGTGTCGATAGCTTGTTGGCCTGCACCAGCCGTTCTTTCAGCGCGTCAATGCGTAGCGCTGCATCGCGCTGTTCCGCCGCCACAATCGCGCGACGGCGAACGACCGAATAGGCGATCAGCGCGCCAATCAATCCGAACGCGAGCAGCACTTTCAAACGGTTGGCAGTCCGTTCGGCAGCAACTGAATCCTCGGTTGCCTCCAGCACATAAACACGCCAGCTATTCTGGATCGGATCAATTGCGGCGACAAAGGCCGCGCCGCGTCTATAACTCTCGCCCGGACGGACGACCGCATTGTTGGCAAATTCGGCGACTTGTCTGATTGGTGAATTGCCAAAATCACCGCTTTGAATAGCCTGCTGCCGCACGTCAGGGGCAAGTGCCGCGACCGTCTGAAACCGCCACTCAGGGCGGCTCGTCACCGAAATAATGCCCCGATTGTCGGCAACAAAGGCCGTCCCCAGCGATGCCGCCCAATCCGCCTCGAGCCGGTCAAACCGCACTTTGACGACCAAAACGCCACGCTGCCCGCCCGCCCCGACGACCCGCCGCGCGATGTAATAGCCCGGAATTTTGCTGCGCGTGCCCAGCGCATATTGTTCCCACGCGCCCCCGCCCAACGCCCGCGCGAAGTAGGCGCGGAACGCATAGCTTTGCCCAAGAAAACTGTCAGGCTGGCGCGAATTGCTTGCCGCAATCGCCTGACCGTCGGCATCGAGCAGATAGATAACTGAAGCATCCAGCGCCGTGGTCAGCTTTGACAATCGATCATTCAGCGTCGTCCCGGCTGCGCCACCCGGCTGCTCGATCAACCGCCGCACATCGGAGTCATCGGCCAGCGTAATCGCCACCAATCGGAACTTGTCCAACTGCCGCTCGTAAGACGTCGCCGTCAGCCGGACTAGACCCGCCAATCGATCCCGCTCAACATTCAGCGCCCGCGCTTCCGAAAAGCGGTCCGCCCCATAAAGCAGCGCCAACAGCACTAGCAGCGCAGCAAGCGAAAGCACAAAGAATCGCTGCGCGCCCTTAAGATTGAACCGCCCTTCCATCATTCAAGTCTAATGGCGAAAAACCACACAAACAAGATAAAATATGAGCGGAAAACCACACATATACTACTGATACGATAAAATTATCGTTATATTTCAATAAATTAGATGGAAGAATATCCGCTCTCGCACCAAGCGCAATATGTGCAATCTTGGCCAAGTTAAGTCGTTAAAAGTGGGATGAGGAATGCGCGAGATGGCGGCCACTGCGCCGAGGCAATCGAAGCCCTTTTACACGCTGCTTTATGTTCAGGTCATTGCGGCCATCATGGCGGGCGTCGCGATCGGCTTTCTGTTCCCTGATGTCGGCGTCGCGCTTCAGCCGCTGGGCGATGGCTTCATCAAGCTGGTCAAGATGATCATTGCGCCCGTCATCTTCCTGACCGTCGCGACCGGCATTGCCGGCTTTGGTCGACTCGACGGCGTTGGTCGCGTCGCGGGCAAGGCAATCGCCTATTTCGTCGCCGTCTCCACGCTCGCCCTGATCGTCGGCATGATCGTCGCCAATGTCGTTCAGCCCGGCGCGGGGATGAACATCGATCCCGCAACACTCGATCAATCCGCGGTCAAAACCTACGCCGACAAAGCGCACGATTCGAGCATCACCGCGTTCCTGCTCAACGTCATTCCCGCGACCGCCGTATCGGCATTGACCGAAGGGTCGATCCTTCAGGTCCTGCTCGTCGCCATTCTGTTCGGCATTTCGCTGACGATGGTCGGCGAATCCGGCACGCGGGTGCTGAGCGTGCTTGAGAGCATCAGCGAAGTCGTTTTCAAAATGGTCGCCATCGTCATGCGCGCGGCCCCGATTGGAGCGTTTGGCGCGATGGCATTCACGATTGGCAAATATGGGATCGACACGTTGGTGTCACTCGGCGGGCTGATCGCGACTTTCTATCTGACGTCGTTCCTTTTTATCGCAATTGTGCTGGGCACGATTGCGCGGCTCAGTGGCTTTTCTCTCTTTGGACTGCTTCGTTATCTAAAGGAGGAACTGCTCCTCGTCCTCGGCACCTCGTCGTCGGAGGCCGCGCTGCCGTCGCTGATCGATAAGCTCGAACGTGCGGGCTGCGCGCGGTCCGTTGTGGGGCTTGTCGTACCCACTGGTTATTCGTTCAACCTCGACGGCACGAACATCTACATGACGCTCGCCGCGCTGTTCATTGCACAGGCCACGGGCGTCGAGCTGTCGCTGGGCGATCAGCTCGGCCTGCTGTTTGTTGCAATGATCAGCTCGAAGGGAGCAGCGGGCGTGACCGGCGCGGGGTTCATCACGCTCGCGGCGACGCTCTCGATTGTGCCGTCAGTGCCGATCGCGGGCCTCGCGCTGATCCTCGGCATTGACCGTTTCATGAGCGAATGCCGCGCGCTGACCAATTTCATCGGCAACGCGGTCGCCGCCGTTGTTGTCGCCCAGTGGGAAAACGCGCTCGACGAAAAGCAGCTCCAGGAAGCGCTGGGCGGGACGAAACAAAGCAAAGTCAACACACCGTCGATCTCGACCGAGACCGAACCCGACATTGATTGAATACCAAAACAAGCAACAAAAATGATAATGGGAGTGGAAAAAATGAAAGCGAACAAGGCAGCAATCTGGCTGGCAACAACAGCGATTTGCGCGGCATCGCCCGTTTGGGCGCAAACCCCGCAAGGCGGCGCGTCCGAAGAAGCGGTGCCCGAAATCACTGTCATCGGCTCACGTGGCAAAGCACGAACCGACGTTGACCGCCCCGTTCCCGTCGATGTCGTGAACGCCGCAGAACTGGCTTCGACCGGGCAAACTGATCTTGGCCAGATGGTGCAGTTCACCTCGCCTTCGTTCAACTCCGCCAAATATGGCATCAACGGCGCGACCAACTTCGCTGACCCAGCGACATTGCGCGGCCTTGCGCCCGATCAAGTCCTGCTCCTCATCAATGGCCATCGTCGTCATCAGTTCTCGGCGCTGAACCTGAACGTCTCACCGGGCCTAGGCACCGTCGTTTCCGACTTGAACAGCATCCCGACGGCCGCGGTCGAACGGATTGAAGTCCTGCGCGATGGTGCGGCGGCACAATATGGGTCGGACGCGATTGCCGGGATCGTCAACCTCGCGCTCAAAGATGATGATGAAGGCGGTTCGGTCGGCGTCACAACCGGCCTCAACGCGCGCGGCGACGGCTTCACGGTCAAGGCATCAATCAACCAAGGCCTGAAAGTCGGACAGGACGGCGGCTTCCTGAACTATACGCTCGAATATTTCTCGACTGAGGGGACCAATCGGTCGGATTTGTATGACGGCGTCGTTTATCCAGCGACACCAGCCACTTACGCAACCACGGGTCCGACGCCCGCTTTCCCCTACACAACGGCAAACCCCCGTGTGGATCGCGGCATCTATCCGCAAGGGCCGTTCCTTGTCGGCAACTACGGGTCGAACCAGAATAAAACCTATCAAGCATTTGTGAACAGCGAAGCGCCGATGTCCGACGCGGTGAAGGTTTACCTATTCGGCGGCTACTCACGCAAAGACGTTCGCGCGTTCGGTTTCTTCCGCGCGCCTGCCACCGCCGCCAACGCAGTGTTGTCGATCTTCCCCGATGGCTATGTGCCGATCCTGCCGGGTCGCTCAATCGACTTTTCGATGAATTCCGGGATCAAAGCCGAATTGTCAGGCTGGGAAATTGATCTGGGCTATGGCTTTGGCCGAAACTCGCTTGGTCAAAGAGCGCTGAACACCGTCAATGCATCGCTCGGTGCGGCAAGCCCGACATCATTCTATGTGGGTCGCACGCGCTTCACGCAACAGTTGGTTGACCTGACTGCCTCGAAGGACTTGGGCGCGGTTGCTGGTCTGGAATCGCTCAATCTTGCTGTCGGCGCGCAATGGCGTCGCGACCAGTTTCAAGTCTCGCGTGGTGATCCGGCATCCTACACGGTCGGCCCGCTTGCTGTCAGCGGCCGGACGGCGGGCTCAAACGGTCGCCCCGGCTATGCGCCACAGGACGAAAACAACATTGCCCGCCGCAACATCGGTGCGTTCATCGACATCGAAGCTGATTTCTCGAAGTCGTTCCTCGTCGCGGCGGCCCTACGCTATGAAAACTACAGCGATTTCGGGGGCAACTTGTCGGGCAAAATCGCCGCGCGTTACAAGTTGAGTGACCAGATCGCGATCCGTGGTTCGTATAACCGGGGCTTCCGCGCGCCGTCGCTCGCGCAAATCGGCAACCGGGTGAACACGTCAACGGTACAAAACAACCAAATCCTGCAAACGCAGCAGATTTCAAGCGACGATCCGCGTCTCGCTCGCCTCGGCATTGCCGCGCCAAAAGCTGAAATCTCGAACAATCTCAGCGCGGGCCTGACCGGCAATCTTGGCGCTTTCACTTTCACGGTCGATGCGTTTCAGATCAATATCAAGGACCGTATTGCGATTACTGATGGCATCTTGACGGCGAACTTCCCCGCCGTTGCCGCGCTGTTCCCCGGTGTCCGTGAAATCCGGTTCTTCACCAACCAGATAGACACAAAGACGCGCGGGATTGACGTTGTCGCAACCTACAAAACCGACATCGGCGCGAGCAAATTGCGATTCACGCTGGCAGGAACGCATGCGGAGACCAAAGTTCTTCGCCAACGCGCCACGCCGGGGGCATTGATTGCGGGCGCATCGGCTGCCAACCAAGCAATCCAGCTTGTCGGCCTGACCGCCATCGAACTGATCGAAGTTGCGCAACCCAAAACCAAAATCCTCTTTTCGACCAATCTCGAAACCGGCCCGTTATCAATCGGTGCGCGCGCGACTTACTTCGGCAGCGTCAAAGCGTTCAGCACTGGCCTCAATGCCGCCGACAAGAACGTCACCTGCAACGCCGCCAACCGTTGCGTCCAGACATTCAAGGCTAAGACAATCATCGATCTGAACGCGAGCTACGCTTTCTCAGACAAGTTCAGCCTGACGCTGGGCGCAAACAACTTGTTCAACGCCTACCCCGACAAATGGAACAATTTGCGCGGCGGGGCGACAGGTGAGGCAGCATCCTATTCGAATGGCCAGACGCCCTACACCCGCAATGCGAACCAGTTCGGATTCAACGGGGCGTATTATTACCTGACCGGTAACGTGAAGTTCTAACGCCTCAATTCTGGTGCGCCGCCACGACTTTGTTCTGGCGGCGCGCTAGCAAAAGCGGGACCACCCCGACCGCAAGCCCGCCAACGCCAACCAGCAACGTAACGCCGTCAAATGTCGGAATGCTCCAGATCGCAATGAAAACCATGAACAGCGCCGCACCCGCGGGCCAAAAAACATAAGTGGTGGCGTCGCCAATTCCACTACCGACCTTGTCGCGAAAATACCAAGAGCAAGCAAAGCCCGCGAGGCTCATATAGACACAAATTTGCAGGCCTATCGCACTGATCGAGCTTTCGAGGATTTTGCCGACGCTCGGCAAATAGGATGAGCCGTAAAGGAGCAGCAGGCCGCAAACCCATTGCGCGGCCGTCGCGGTCAATGGCGTCTGCCATGTCCCGTGCACTTGCGCATAACGCGAATGTAGCACCTCGGCACGACCCATCGCAAAGAGCGAGCGCGAAAGCTGAAGCACTTGCGTTTCTATCGTCCCGATTGTCGAGAGCAGTGTCGACAGCACCGCAAGATAGGCCCACGGGGCCGGGAATAACTTCTCGGCAACGGCGAACAGGACGTTGGTCTCTGCGGCTGCGATTTCCCTGTCGGTCAGCACGATCAAGACGACAGTCATCATCAGAACGAAAAACAGCATCAGGCTGATCATTGACCAAATCACGCCACGGCTGGCCGGTGGTGGATCGCCGTCACGCGTTTCCTCCGACAAGCTCGCTGTTACATCCCAACCCCAATAGAAGAAGATGGCGATCAACGCAGAGGTTGCGAAGACTTCGGGCGTGAACGCGAAAGGCGATATCCAATCAAGTGAAGGAATATGTGCCGGGGCGGTCCCGTAAACGCGGAATGCCTGTACAACAATAGCGGCGACAATCACCGTCTCAATGATGGTAAAGGTGATCTGGACATAGCTGGCATGTTTGATCCCCCGCGCCGTGATCGCGGTGATGACTGTGAACCACAGCGCACCGACGGCGGCGACCCAGCCGGTGCTGTCGACCAGCGCGGGCGCAACCAGTTTCAACGTGGCCTGTGCGGCGGGGACGGTTGCCGACACCGTGAAAACCACAGCGGACACCAGCAGCCCCCACCCCGCCATAAATCCCCACCCCGGCCCGAAAATGCGCCCGACCCATGTGAACCCCGCCCCAGCATCGGGCATTGCGGCGCCGAGCCGTGCATAAGCCAGCACAATACCGAACATGATCAGGCCGCAATAAAGCAGCGCCCCAACCGACTGTACCCCGGCCACTGCGACCAGCGCAGCGGTTGTTGCCGCAATACTGTAAGCCGGTGCGCTTCCGGCAACACCCATTACAGCGGATTCAAGCGTTCCCAGTGCGCCCTTTGCCAGCCCCGCCGCTTCGCGATTGGTTTCCGCCACCGCGATTGTTGTTTCGACCCCCATGGCAGCGACGTAACGCGCCAATGACACTGCTGCAACGGCACAGCATGGGAGTGGGTAAAAATGTCACATTCCCGAATTTTCGAAGCGTTAGCGCCTTAAAATTGAAGAATTCTATTTACACAGCGCGGCACATTATTCACCGCTTCGGCCTCAAAAGAGCAGGGCGACACAAAAATGTCGCTGCAGATAGAAAAAGGGTCGGATGATGAAAGCTATTTCAAACACTGCATTGCGCGGTGCCCTGCTGGCGACGGCAGCAATAATTACCACGTCGATGGCACCTGTTGTTGCCCATGCCCAAACGCCTGCTGCGGCCCCCGCTGACGATGCCAAGGAAATCGTGGTCATCGGCACGCGCCGCACCGACCGTTCGATCACCGATTCGGCTTCGCCAATTGATGTGATTGGCGCGACTGAGCTGAATGCTCAGCCAGCGGCTAACATGCTGGACGTTGTTAAGAATCTCGTTCCGTCGTTCTTCGTTGCGCAGAATACGATCTCGGACGCTTCGACATTCGTCCGTGCGCCGTCGTTGCGCGGTCTTCCCGCGGACCAAATTTTGATCATGATCAATGGCAAGCGATTCAACCGTTCGGCGCTGGTCCAGGTGTATAGTGGCGGCGACACGGCGCTGTCCTACGGCGCGCAAGGGGCCGACATCGGCACCATTCCGTCGATTGCGATCAAGAGCCTGCAAATTCTCCGCGAGGGTGCGACCGCGCAATATGGGTCGGACGCTATTGGCGGCGTGATCAACTACGGCATCCGCGATGATGCGGGGATCGAGCTTCAGGCACGTTATGGTCAAACCTATCGCGGCGACGGCAAGAATAAGCAGATCGCGGGCAATGTCGGTTTCAAGATTGGTGACCGCGGTTTCGTCAACCTGTCGGCGGAATGGTTTGATGATGGCCAGACAAGCCGCGGTGCGACGCGCCCTATTGCGCTTCAGTTTGCCACCAACAACCCGACGCTTGCAAACCAGCTGCCGAATTTCCCCGGTCCGGTTCAGATTTGGGGCTCGTCACCTGCCAATGGTTACAAGCTGTTTTTGAACACGGCGTTTGATCTGGGTTCTGACAGCAAACTATATTTTACGGGACTGCTTTCGCGCAGTTCGGCAAACCAGAGCTTCAACTATCGCTCGCCGGTTTCGGCTACGACGCCGTTCGCGGTCGAGCTAGGTGGTGGCGTCACCGGAACACGTTCGCCAGGCCGCAACGGATCATTCGCGCCAATCTTCCTGACGCCATGCCCCGCCGCAACGCCGACCTGTCCAACGGGCGGTTTCGTCAACAACACCAATACGTTCAGCTTTGCGTCGGTTTATCCCGCAGGCTTTACCCCACGTTTTATTGGTATTGTGAACGAATCGTTCGGAACCTTTGGTATCAAGGGCACGGCTGAAGCAGGCTTCACTTATGACTTGTCGGGCACGATGGGCCGTCATGAAGTCGATTTGTCGATGACTAACTCGCTCAGCGCGTCTTATGGCCCGCTCAGCGCGACAACGTTCAAATTCGGCAGTCTGATTCAGAGCGAAATCACGGGTAACCTCGATCTCACGTATCCGCTGGAGGCAGGTCTCGCGAGCCCGATTACGCTGTCGGGCGGCATGGAATATCGGCGTGAGCAGTATAAATCGACTTCGGGCGATCCGCAGTCCTATGGATCGGGCATTTATGCTCAACAGCCACTCTATAACCTGATCACGCCAGGCGTGTACGCGCCTGCTCTGAATGCCGGCGGTACGCAGATTGTTGCTGCCCAGAACCCAGGTGCGAGCGGTTATGGCGGAACCAGCCCGCAAACGGCGGGCGTGTTTAGCCAGTCGAGCTATGGCATCTATGGTGGTGCCGAAACTGACATCACCGAAGCGCTGAGCGTTGGCTTGATGGGCCGTTATGAAAGCTACAACACGTTTGGCAGCGCGGTCGTTGGAAAGTTCAACTTCCTCTACCGGGTTAGCGATGCATTCTCGTTGCGCGGCACGGTGGGCACGGGCTTCCACGCCCCATCGCCGGGTCAAAGCAATGTGCAGATTCTGACAACCAACTTCGTCAGCGGAACGCAGGTTCAGACTGGAACTTATCCAGTCAGCACAGCCATTGCCCAATTCTATGGTGCAAAGCCGCTGACGCCAGAACGTTCGACCAACTTCGGTCTCGGTTTTATCTTGAAGCCAAGCAGTGCATTCACACTGACGGTTGATGCGTATTCGATCAACGTGAAGAAGCGTTTGACGATTACGCAGAACTTCACCGTGACGGCAGCCGATATTTTGCGGCAGCCTGCACTTGCAACTGTCGGTGCCGGGGGCGTGATCAATTACTTCACCAATGGTTTTGACACCGTGACTGAGGGCGTCGATCTGGTTGGTAATTATCGCACCGGCTTGGCCAGTGGTAAATTGAATCTGACGCTTGCGTATAACTACAACAAAAGCCGTGTGACGCGGTCGGATGCAACCGCACTCAGCGCAGCACAGATTTCGGGTGTGTCGAATTTCGCGCCGAAGCATCGCGCTACGCTGTCAGGCAATCTCGAACTTGGTGGCTTCACCCTGAATGCGCGCGAAAACTATTACAGTTCATGGCAGCAAACGGTTGACTATCCAGGCCAGACGTTCGGCGCGAAGTTTACGACAGACCTCGACCTCAGCTATACGATTGCCGATCATTACACGTTGACAGTGGGTGCGAACAATCTGTTCAACACCTATCCCGACAAGATCAAGGCATCGACGACGAACCCGATTTATCAGGTCACAGGCAGCCTTGCCGACGGTCAGATTTATCCGCGTTCGGGTGGACCATTCGGGATCAACGGCGGATTTTACTACGCGCGTCTCCGCGTCAAATATTGATCGGCGGATAGCCTAAATCACGGGGCGGGAAAGTTTCGGCTTTCCCGCCCTTTTTTTGTTGGGCAAAGCGTGGCGGCATGACCTTCATACATCGCCTTGCCCGGATTGATGATTTGCCTGCGCTCCGGGCATTGATGACGCGGTCGATTGAGAAATTGCAAGACGGTTTCCTGACGCCCGAGCAAGTGAAGGCCAGCCATCAGGTCATGGGCCTCGATACGCAGCTAGTGAAGGACCAGACTTACTTCATAATTGAAAGCGAGGGCCAGCTTGTCGGCTGTGGCGGGTGGAGCTGGCGCGCGACTTTGTTTGGCGGCGATGACAGCATAGTCGAGCGTGAGCCGCTGCCGCTCAATCCCGCGACAGATGCTGCCAAAATCCGCGCCATGTATGTCGATCCCGACCATGCGCGGAGGGGCATTGGTTCCCTGATCATGGACCTGTGCGAAGGTGCGGCCCGCGACGCAGGGTTCGGCAAGGCGGAGATGATGGCGACGATGGCGGGCGTTCCGCTTTATCGCGCCCATGGCTACGCTGACATCGAACCCATTGAGGCGACAACGCGCGAGGGCGTCGTCGTGCCGCTTATCCGCATGGGCAAGACGCTGTGACGGGCGCATGGCGAAGGTAACTCGTGCGACGCAGGCGCTCGACCGGGCGGGTGTGGCCTACACGGTGGTCAGCTATGACTATGATCCTAGCGCCGACCGGATCGGCTTGCAGGCCGCCGATGCGATGGGCGTCGGTCCGCATATCGTGATCAAAACACTAATGGCGCGCGTCGATGGAAAGCTGGTTTGCGTCATGCTGTCCTCTGCTGCCGAAGTGTCGATGAAACTGCTTGCGGCAGCGGTCGGCGGCAAAAGCGCGGAGATGATGCTGCCTGCGGACGCTGAACGCATGACCGGATACCGGATCGGCGGGATCAGCCCGTTCGGCCAGCAACGCGCGGTCCGCACCGTCCTCGACCGCCAAGCGCTTTCACAACCGAAAATCTACATCAATGCCGGTCAACGCGGCCTGCAACTCTACCTCGACCCCACCGAAGCGGCGCGCGTTCTCAACGCCATCATTGCAGATATCGCACAGGCCGATAAGCGTTAGAGCGGACAAAAGAGAACAAGGATCGCCAATGACGCTTGACCCCAAAGACTGGGACTTGTTCCGCACAACCGGGCACCAAATGGTCGACGACATGCTGGACTGGCAACGGACGTTGCGCGAGCGCGCTCCTTGGCGTCCCGTGCCGCCCGCGATCAAGGCGAGCCTCGACGAGCCCTTGCCGATGGCGGGCATGCCAATCGACGACGTCTATGCGCAATTTACGCGCGACATCCTGCCTTATCCCTCGGGCAATGCGCACCCCTGCTTTTTTGGGTGGGTGAAGGGGGGCGGCACGCCGACGGGCATGCTTGCCGAAATGCTGGCGGCAGGTATGAACCCACATCTGGCGGGGTTTGATCAGTCCGCCGCGATTGTCGAACGTAAAGTCATCGCATGGCTCGCCGAATTGATGGGGTTTCCGGCGGACGCGAGTGGCGTGCTGGTCAGTGGCGGCACGACGGCCAATCTCAACGGTTTGTTGGCGGCGCGGGCTGCAAAAGCTGGCTGGGATGTCCGCGAAGAGGGGCTGCATGGCGGCCCGCCGCTCACGGTCTATGGCAGCACAGAAACACACAGTTGCGCGAAAAAGGCGTGCGACATCATGGGGCTTGGGCGCCAAGGCTTTTGTGCGATCCCTGCTGATGCCAGTTACCGGATTGATCTCACAGCCTGCCGCCACGCAATCGAAGCCGATCTGGCAGCGGGCAAACGCCCCATCGCAATTGTTGCCAATGTCGGCACGGTGAGCACTGGTGCGGTCGATGATGTGGCTGGATTGCGCAGGCTCGCCGATGAGTTCGGCTTGTGGCTGCATGTTGACGGCGCTTTCGGGTCGATGGCGGCGTTGTCATCCAGCCGTCATTTGGTGGCCGGGCAGGAAGGCGCGGATTCAATCGCGTTCGACCTGCATAAATGGGGGTATATGCCCTATGAAGTTGGCGTGATCCTGACCCGGTCGAACGACGCCTTGACCAGCACATTCCGCCCGCCAGCCGGATCCGCTGCTTATTTGGCGGCGCAAACGCGAGGTACCTCGGTTGACGCGACCTTCTTTGCTGACCGTGGCGTCGAGTTGTCGCGGGGTTTCCGCGCGCTCAAGGTGTGGATGTCGATGAAGGAGCAGGGTGTCGAGCGGATTGGCGCGGCGATCCAGAAGAATATCGAACAAGCGCATTATCTCGGCACGCTGGTTGAAAAGACGCCCGAACTCGAACTGATCACGCCCGTAACAATGAACATCGTCTGCTTCCGTTATGTCGCGGACATTCCCGCCGACGACCTCGACGAATTCAACCGCGAACTCCTCGCCGAAATCCAGCTGCGCGGGGTTGCCGTCCCGTCACACACTATCGTCAACGGCAAGTTCGCGATCCGTGTCTGCATCGCCAATCATCGGTCGGAAACCGAGGACTTCGACGCGCTTGTCAAAGGCGCGGTCGCCATCGGAAAGGAATTGGCATGCGCATGATTGGCCTAATCGGCGGGATGAGTTGGGAAAGCTCGGCCACTTACTATCGCCTTCTCAATGAAGGCATCCGCGACCGCATCGGCCCCACCGCATCGGCACGCTGCCTGCTCTGGTCATTCAATTTTGCCGAGATCGAAGCGCGCCAGCATGTCGGTGATTGGGACGGCCTGACTGCGGAGATGATCATCGCCGCAAAGGCGCTTGAAGCCGGGGGTGCGGACGTTCTCCTGATCTGCACCAACACGATGCACAAGATGGCGCCTGAGGTGCAGGCCGCTGTCGGCATTCCCCTGCTCCACATCGCCGACCCGACCGCCGAAGCTATTAAAGCGACGGGCATCAGCAAAGTCGGTCTGCTCGGCACCGCGTTCACGATGGAACAGGATTTCTACAAAGGCCGCCTCACCGACAAACATGACCTGACCGTCATCGTCCCCAACGCCGAGGACCGCGCGACCGTCCACCGCATCATCTATGATGAACTGGTCGCGGGCAGAGTCCTCCCCGCATCGCGCACTGCCTATAAAGCCATCATCGCGCGCATGGTCGCCGATGGCGCGGAGGCCATCATCCTCGGCTGCACCGAAATCATGCTGCTGGTCCAACCCAAGGACAGCGCCGTGCCGATTTTCGACACAACCGGATTACATGCACAGGCGGCGGTCGAGTTTGCGCTTGATAACTGACGGTTTTGCTCGCCGAGAACCCCATCAAAGCCCACCCGCAACAATCGGAGCAACGCGCGCCGCCATTATATCCACGCCCTTTGCATTGGGATGGACGCCGTCCGGGAGCATCAGTCGCCGGTCGCCGATGACACCGGCTAGGACGAAGGGGTCAAGCGCAGCGTCGTAGGCCTTTGCGAGTTCGGGATAGAGTTTATCGAACGACTCCGCATAATCGGGACCGAGATTGGGCGGCGCGCGCATGCCGGTGATCACCACCGGAATGTTGCGTTTGCGGAGTTCGTCGAGCATCGCGACCATATTTGCACGCGTTTCGCCAATCGGGATTTGGCGCAAGACGTCATTCCCGCCTAGGCCGAGCATCACGAGGTCGGGTTTGCGCGGCAGATTGTCGAGCGTGAACACCAAGCGCTTGCGCCCCGCCGACGTGGTGTCGCCCGACACGCCTGCGTTGATGATCTTCGCGTTGATGCCCTGACCGCGCAGCAATGCCTCGACATCGTCGGGCATGCTCTCGCCACGCTTCAGGCCATAGCCGGCATAAAGGCTGTCGCCGAAAGCAAGGATCAGCCTTTCTGGGCCTTTCACGTCGACGGCGCCAGCAGCGACCATCGCATTTTCCGGCGTTTGCGCGGGTTTCGCCACCTCGGTCTGATTGCATCCGGCCAACAATAGCCCTTGGAGAAATGCTGCGGCGCACACATATAGCGATGACTTGATTTTCACAGGCATAGACTTTGAACGCTCCCGATACTGGCCGCAATATGGTGATTGAAGCCCGCGGCGTCACCCTCTCGCTTGGTAATCCACCCACTCAGATTTTGTACGGGCTCGACTTGCACGTCGATCAGGGCACGAGTGTCGCCCTGCTCGGACCTTCCGGATCGGGCAAATCGTCACTGATGGCGATCCTTGCGGGACTGGAACGCGCGAGCAGCGGGGCTGTCCGCGTCGATGGCCTTGATTTCAGTGCGTTGGACGAAGACGGGCTGGCGCGAGCGCGGCGGGGGCGGATTGGCGTTGTATTGCAGGCCTTTCACCTGTTGCCGACAATGACCGCGCGTGAAAATGTGGCGGTGCCGATGGAATTGGCGGGCGTTGTGGACGCCTATGCGCGCGCAGCGGCAGAGCTTGAAGCGGTCGGCCTTGGCCACCGGCTTGATCATTATCCCACGCAGTTATCGGGCGGCGAGCAGCAACGCGTTGCCGTTGCCCGCGCGCTGGCACCACGCCCGGCGCTGGTTTTTGCCGATGAACCCACAGGCAATCTGGACACCACGACCGGGGCCTCAGTGATGGATTTGTTGTTCGCGCGCTATGCCGAACTTGCCGCGACCTTGTTTGTGATCACCCATGATCCGGTGCTCGCCGCGCGTTGTGACCGCGTCATCGAAATGGCCGACGGGCGTATTGTTGCGGACCGACGCCAATGAGCGATTGGGCGCTGGCGGGACGGCTGGCACGGCGCGATTTGCGCACGCGCTTTCGCGGGCTTCGGCTGCTGCTCGTGTGCCTCTTCCTCGGCGTCGGGGCGCTCGCGGCCATTGGCAGCCTGTCCAGTGCTATCGAGACCGAACTGGCATCGCGCGGGCAAATATTGCTCGGCGGCGATGTCGAATTCGAAATCGGCCAGCGCAGCGCCGAACCTGATGAGCGCCAAGCCATCATGGCGGCGGGCCAGGCGTCGGAAACGGTACGGATGCAGTCGATGGCGATCCGTGGTGAGCAATCGGTGCCGATTGAACTCAAGGGCGTAGACAATAGCTACCCGCTTTATGGCGCGTTGCGTTTGACCGATGGCCGCACTGTTTCCGCACCCAAAGCTGACAGCGCATGGATAGGCGCGGCGCTGGCTGAACGGATGGGTGCCAAAGTCGGCGAGACAATCCGGCTTGGCAGCGCGACCTTCAAAATCGGTGGGATCATTGCCGAGGAGCCCGACCGCTTGGGCGAAGGCTTTACGCTTGGCCCCGTCGTTCTTGTATCACTTGATGGTTTAAGTCGCACTGGCTTGGTGCAACCGGGCAGCCTGTATCAAACCAAATACCGCGTTCGCATGACGAGCGGCAATCCGGCAGCCACGGTCGAAACTTTCGAGAAACGCTTCGCCGAAGCAGGTTGGGAAACACGCACGCGGGATCGCGCAGCCCCCGGCGCATCGCGCTTCGTTGACCGGATGGGCGACTTTCTAACGCTCGTCGGCCTCGCCGCGCTCGCTATTGCCGGGATCGGGATCGGCGGCGGCGTATCCAGCTATCTCGCCGCGCGCCGCCGCAACATTGCGACACTGAAAGTGCTTGGCGCGACGTCGGGCATTGTTGCGCGGGTTTACCTCATCCAGATCGCAGCGGTTGCGTTGGTCGGCATTGTCGCCGGACTCATTGTCGGCGCATTATCGACGCCACTGCTGGTCACGCTTGCCGGGCAGGTTTTGCCCGTCGGCCCGGGATTTTCGCTCCAGCCGGCGCCGCTTGCGCTGTCTGCGCTTTACGGCCTCCTCATTGCGCTGGGTGCAACAGCCATGCCGCTTGTTGAAGGCGCAGAAGTTCCGGCGGCAGGCCTTCTGCGCGGCGTCATTGACGGGCGCAGCGGCACGCGCTGGCGGGCTTTCGGTTGGATGGCACTTGCGGCGGGGTTATTGATCACGACTGTTATGTTCACTGCGTCGCAGCCGCGCATCAGCAGCGCATTCCTGGCAAGCGTCGCGGGCGCGCTGCTTCTGTTGGCGGCGTTGGGATGGGCCATAAGATTTGCGGCGTCGCGCGTGCCGAGCCCCAAACAACCCTTGCTGCGGCTTGCGGTCGCCGGTCTGCATCGTCCGGGTGCGCGGACGGTCGCGCTGGTGGTGGCGCTGGGTCTCGGCCTGACCCTGTTCGTCCTACTAGCGGCCATCCGAACCAGCCTCGACGCTAATATCCAGCGCACGGTGCCTGCCCGCGCGCCCGCGCTGTTCGCGCTCGATGTGCCCCGAGATCGCTTGAATGAGTTTTCACAGACGATCAAACAAGCATCCCCCGACGCCGAGGTTGCAACCGTTCCACTCCTGCGCGGTACGGTCATCGCTTACGCCAAGACACGCGTTGCCGGCCTCACCCAACTACCACCCGATGCGTTCATCCTGCGGGGCGAGCGGGGGATTACCTATGCTGCGAAAACCCCCGCGGGATCGACGCTGACCGAAGGACGCTGGTGGGCACAAGACTATCAAGGCCCGCCGCTCGTGTCAGTCGAAGCCGTGCAAGCAAAGGCACTTGGCTTGAAACTCGGTGATCCTCTAACGGTCAGTGTGCTTGGGCAGGAGGTTACCGCGCGCGTCGCATCGTTTCGGACCGTTCAGTGGGATACGATGGGGTTCAATTTCGTACTGGTTTTCTCGCCCGGCACCTTTGCCGATTTTCCGCACAATTTGTCAGCGACCGTAAATATGCCGGCTGCGAAAACAGGTGCGGTGATGCGCGCGCTCCTACCGCGTTTTCCCTCGGTCTCAGTGATCGAAGTTGGCGGTGTCCTGAAACAAATTCAGGATGTTGTGCGACAACTTTCGACGGCGATTGCTGCCGCAGCAAGCGTCGCCATTCTCGCCGGGATCGCGGTCCTCATCGGTGCCATTACCGCAGCGCGCGAAATGCGGACTTATGACGCCGTGATGCTCAAAGTGCTGGGCGCGACGCGCGCGCAAGTGCTGGGGGTGCAAGCCATCGAATATGTCCTGCTCAGCCTAATTGTTGCCGGCGTCTCGCTGGCACTGGGTTTGGGCGCGGCATGGTATGTCGTCGCGCAAATCTTCCAGTTTGAATGGTTGCCAGACGTCAGCGCAGTGCTCCTGACACTCGGCGCGGGCGTCGGCATAACCCTCGTCATCGGCTTGCTAGGCAGCTTACCCATACTCGCCGCCCGCCCGGCGCAGGCGCTTCGAGCGCTGTAACGACCACCAAATATTGCGCTTGCATCGCGGTTTGGGCTGTGGCCCAATCAGGGCATCGGTTTCAAAGGACAAGCCCATGCGCCGCAAGCTAATCGCGTTGTTGTTCCTCACATCGTCATCCGCCTTGAACGCTGCCCCCGCGACCAAGGAACAGCTTATGAAGCCGCCCGCCGCCGCGCGGCACTACACGATCAGTTCAGCTGCCGGAAAACATGGCGATATCTGGTCGTGGACCGAAAAGGACAGCAAACTCGCCTATCGTATGTCGATGTCACTGCGCGGGTGGATCACTGAAACCGACCAACTGACGACGTTCGCGCGCGACGGGCGACCCGTTAAAATAGCAGTTCGCGGCTTCACCGATAGCGGCGACGCGACCGAAGACTTTAGCGTCGATAACAAGGGCATCGCGCGCTGGAAAACCGCGATCGACGAAGGCAGCGCGCCTTTTCTGGACAAACGCTATAACAGCTATGGCGGCCCGTGGTTGGCGGGCGAGCGTGACATTGAAGCACTGGTCAAGGCGGGACCGAAAGGCATTGACCTGCTCCCCGGTGGACGCGCAAGCATATCTATTGGGAAGGCGACGCAGATCACCGGACCGACTGGTTCCAAAGCGGTGAAGCTCGCTTACATCACCGGCTATGGCTTTTCACCGTCGCCAGTCTGGCTCGACACGAATGACCGCTATTTCGGATCAGCCGGCGTTATCTCGCTGCTTCCCGCCGGTTTTGAAAACGCCGGGCCGAAGCTGAAGGAAATTCAGGACGCAACGACCGCGACGATGGTCCGCGATGTCGCCCGTCGTTTCCTCAGCCCCGCCAACCGCACCGCGACATTGGTCGATAATGTGTTGATGTTCGACGCAATCGCCGGTCGCTATGTGGCGGACCGCGCGGTGCTGATCGAAGACGGCAAAGTCAAAGCAGTCGGCGCGGCAGGGTCGATGACGGTACCGACTGGCACCGTCACTATTGACGGACGCGGCAAGACCTTGCTGCCCGGCTTGTGGGATTCACACTTGCATGTCGGCGGCGATGATTGGGGCTTGCTCCAAAATGTCGCGACCGGCCTCACCAATTATCGCAGCCCGGGATCGATGATTGATGAATCACTGAGCATTTTCAAACGCCGTGCGGCGGGCGAATTGCTGGCCCCCGACGGCAAAGTCGCGGTGATCATTGACCGCAAGGACCCGCTGGCAGCGCAGGGTGCTCTGACTGTGACCTCCGCCCAAGAAGCCATCGCGGCGGTCCGCAAGATTAAAGCAGCGGGCCTGTCAGGAGCAAAATTCTACACCTCGATGACGCCTGCATGGATTGCGCCCGCCGCTGCCGAAGCGCACAAGCTGGGGCTGCACGTCAATGGCCATATCCCCGCCGGAATGCGTCCGATTGAGGCCGTTCGCGCGGGCTATGACGAAATCACGCACATCAACTTCATCATGATGCAGGCGATGCCGCAGGCGGTGGTCGACAAGGCGAACACGGCGGCGCGGCTCGAAGGGCCGGCCAAATATGGCAAGGATGTCGATCTCGATTCCGCCGATATGCGGGCGTTCTACACCGAACTCGCCGAGCGCAAGACGATTGTCGATCCCACCTTGGTGGTCTGGGAAGGAACATTAACGTCGGACGGCAGCGCGATTTCGCCCGCTTATGCCCCCTATGCTGCCATTTCGCCCCCCGGCGTCGCGCGGGGCTGGAAGATCGGGGGCTATCCGTTGTTTGATGGGCTGACCCGCGACGACTTCAAGGCGAGCTTCGCCAAGATGGTCGGTGTTGTGGGGCGGCTGCACAAAGCAGGCGTGCGGATCGTAGCCGGGACCGATGGCTATGGCTTGGAGCTCGTCCGCGAGCTCGAGCTTTACCAGCAAGCGGGCCTGACCAACGAAGAAGCTCTCCAAACCGCGACAATCATTCCGGCGCGGATGACGGGCATGGCAGACCGGCTTGGCTCAATCGAACCCGGCAAGACCGCGAGCATGATCCTCGTCAATGGCGACAGTTCAAAGGACATGGCCGCGCTGCGCCGCGTGGGGACAGTCTTCCTCGATGGCTACCGCCTCGACGCCGCCGCCTTGCGCAAAGCGAGCGGGTTTAGCGGGGCACCGAAGTAACGCACCGTCGGGCTGCGCGTGCGAGGTTCGGCGATTGATTCCGGGATGGAAGCCGAACCGCCCACCAAGCCTCAACGCTGCTTCCACACTTTCTCCACAATCGCCGCACAGGGCAAAGCACGATTGTGGTAAGGGCGGTGTGGAATGGAAAATGCTTTGATCTTGGTGGCCGAGGATGAGCCGGATATCTCGAAGATCCTGACGTCCTACCTCGAACGCGACGGGTTTCGCACCGTGACCGCAAGCGATGGCGAAGTGGCGTTGATGCACCATCAAATGCTCAAACCCGACCTCATTCTGCTTGATATTCAAATGCCCAAGCGCGACGGCATGGCAGTGCTTGCCGAAGTCCGTCGCCGGGGCTCGACGCCCGTCATCATGGCCACGGCGCGCGCAGAAGATCTGGACAAGCTCTCGGCGCTCCACGTTGGTGCTGATGACTATGTTGTAAAGCCCTTCAATCCGATGGAAGTCGTTGCGCGGGTGAAGGCGGTGCTGCGCCGGACCAATGGGGCAATAGCCGACCCGGTCGTCCTCCGCGTGGGGCCAGTCGAGATTGATACGGTGTGCTACATTGTAAGCGTAATTGGCGAGACCGAGACCGTAGCGCTTGACCTGACACTCACCGAATATCGCTTGCTCGAACATATGGCCCGTGCGCCGCGCCGCGTCTTTTCGCGGAGTGAGCTGGTCGATGCCTGCTTGCCCGAAGGTGACGCGCTTGAGCGTACGGTCGATAGCCATATCAGCAATTTGCGCCGCAAGCTCGATGCGGCGGGCGCAGCGGGGCATTGTGTCGTCGTGCGCGGCATTGGATATCGGCTCGTGACGGTATGATCGGTCGGCGGCAGCTGGCAAGCGTCCGGCGTTGGTGGCGCAACCTTCCCCGTTGGCCGCTGACCCGCCAGATTTCGATGATTTTTGCGATCGCGATGTTGGCCAACGCGATGGTTATCATTGTCGTTTCGGATGTCTGGGTTCGGCAAGTCGTCGAGGACGAGTTTTCGACGATGTCACCTAAGGCGCGCGCCACCTTCAAGCTGCTCGAAAAGGGGGGCATCGCAACACCAGTCGATATTGCCCAGCTGACGAAAGAAATGAAGCCACTCGATAGTCGCATCGAAAACAAAGCGAACACCATTCTCTTTACGCTCGTCGTGATTGCCGCAGCAGTAACCTTTGCTCTGGGCTATGTCATTTTGGGACGTATGGGAAAAGGATTGATCACTGTGGCCAATGCCGCGCGACACATTGCCGACGGTGATTTGAGCGCGCGCGCCGCTACCATCAAATATGCGTCGCGTGAAGAAGCGCAATTGACGACTGATTTCAATTTCATGTCTACCTCCCTGCAGCGCGCCGAACGCGAGCTGGCCGAAGGCACAGCGTCAATTGCGCACGAGCTCCGCACACCGCTGACGATCCTGCGCGGGCGGCTGCACGGCATATCCGACGGTGTGTTCGCGCTCGCGCCCGAAGAAATTGACGGCCTATTGTTTCAGGTGGAGGGGTTGGGGCGACTGGTCGACGATCTCCAGACGCTCAGCCTCGCGAACTCGCACCGGCTGATGCTGGACCTTACCGATACCGATTTGTCGGTCGAAGTCCGGCGTGTGCTGGCCGCAACGCAACCCGATCTTGAAGCAGCAGGCTTAGAGCCCATCCTCGACATCTCGAACGCGCCACTCTGCGCTGATGGGGTCCGCATTCGTCAAGTCATTGGCGCGGTGCTTGCCAATGCCTGTCGCTACGCGGCGGACAGCGGTTTGTTACGTATCACAACGCGAACTGATGGACGCGAAGCGATGCTCGAAATCGTCGACTATGGTCCTGGGCTACCTGACGGCACCGGCGACCGCGCTTTTGATCGTTTCTGGCGCGGTGAAGCATCGCGTAGTCGCAATACCGGGGGGAGTGGCCTTGGCCTCGCCGTCGTTCGTGCCATTGTCGAGGCGCATCGTGGCCGCGCGACATTGTCAAACCATGCGGGCGGCGGGACATTGTTTGAAATGCATTTGCCCGTGCATGCAAAGGCGTAGCGTCGGCTCCACACCCTCTCGATACGGCGCCAACATCCACTCCATCACCCGCTTCTAACGCCGCCAATGTGGACGGGCAAAAATGCTCGGACCGACACGGTCAAGGAGTTTAATCATGAAGAATATTGTTACAGGGATGGCCGCGCTCGCATTGCTGGCACCCGCCATTGCGCAGGCCGAAGAAGGGGATCGCAATCCACTGTCCGGACCAAAGGTCGGGATTGAAGTCACCCGCGACGCCAATGAAATCCGGCAAGCTGGAGGTACGCTCGATGCCAAGCGCAATGGCTTCGGTGTCCGAGGCTTTGCAGGCTACGACATGGCTATTGGCAATGTCGCGATCATCGGCGGCGAAATCGGCATTGGTAAAGGTGGTCGCACGAGCGATCAGGCCTCGCTCCTCGCTGGGGGCCGTTACCGCGTTGACCCGGGCATCACATATGACGCGACCGCGCGGATTGGTTTCATCCCCGTCGATAACCTGATGGTCTATGGCCGTGGCGGCTATCGCTGGCTCGAAACCAAACGGGTTATCAGTGGGCAGGCGACCGGCAACGGCACGACCAAGGTCACCGAAAAGGGATTCACCTACGGCGCTGGCCTCGAATATGCCTTAACGCCGAACATCGGTCTGCGTGCGGAATTCAACCGCACCAATTACGACCGCAATTTCAAACAGAACAAAATCTCGATCGGGGGGACGTTCCGGTTTTAAGTCTACACCCCTGCCCCCAATTTTGGGGTGTGGCGCAGCCGCCCCGTCGGTTAACGACGGCGCGGCTGTTGCCTGTTGCGGCATGAGCCCATTTTTGACATCTACTGAGCCGGAATAAAGATTGCGGCCTTTGCTCCGCCCATTGACGACATTTCCAGAACCAGCTTTCCTCCATGGGCCTTTGCAATGGCTTCAACCAATGCCAAGCCGAGCCCCGTTCGCCCGCCCGGGCGTTTCGCCCTACCGTCGCCGGTGGCAAAAGCCTTTAACAAGTCGTCAGGAGTGTCTGTTGGCCAGCCGACACCATCATCATCGCAATCGATGACGAGCGCGTCATCCTGCATTGAGACCGAGAGGCTGATCCTTTTGCACTTACCATGCTGTATTGCGTTGCGAACGACATTGGCAATCGCGCGTTCGAGCTTTGCCGCATCCACTTCGACCGGATTTGCGCTCCCGGGCGCGCTGATTTCGGCTCCTGATTCCTGCGCGAGCGGTGTCAAACTATAGACGACGGCATCACAAATCGCCCGCACGTCCACCGGTGATTTTTGCAAGGCCTCAGACGATCCGCTCGTATCGTAAAGTAAGCTAATGTCAGTCGTAAGTTGATCAATCAAATCAATCTGCCGAAGCAGACCCGAAACCAAAGCGGCATCGGGCTGATAGATATTTTCCTGCAAGCCAACCAACTGCCGCCGCCGCACGACGGCGCGCGCTCGAGCCACAACCTCAAGCGGGTTGAATGGCTTGACCACATAATCATCTGCACCAAGACGAAAGCCCGTCAGCCGGTCGAGGTCATCGCCCAGCGCCGTAATCAAAATCGCGGGCACATGCGGATCAATCTCGCGATAAGCGACCAGCACCGACAGGCCGTCGCGTGCGGGCATTCGAATGTCGAGAAGCATCAGGTCGGGTGACCATCGGCGTGCCTCGTCCAGCGCGGCCTTTCCGTCGCGAACCAACCGGACATTTGCTTGTTCGCGGGCAAGAAAGTCGACCATCATTTGACCGAGTTCAGGCTCGTCCTCTGCGACTAAAATCTTGCAATCGCGCAGGCTATCCATCGTCTTTCCGCGCCTTTGCTAAAATGTGCTGCTGAATGTCAGTTTGATCCGACTGTCGCGGCGTTGGTCGCGAAAAAATCGTTGCGACACGAGGCCAGTTGCGCGGGTATCAACGAAAAACAACCGGTCCCGCACGAAAGGCCGATCCGTCACATTGGTAACGTCAAGCCGCAGCGTACCACGCTTGAACCCACGATATTCGGCAAAGAAATCAACAAGCAGCTGGTTCGAACTGCGGCTGATCTGGTTGATGAAATAGCTGATATTATTTACTGCCCACCCGGATGACACGCCCCATGCCATTTTTGGTTTGTCGAGGTCGTGGCGCAAGCTCAGGCTGTAATGGAATTCGGGGCGCCCAGACACGAGCCGTGAACGTCCCGTCACGGGGTCGATCACGCGGCTGCCGTGATAATGTGCGACAAAGCCAAGCTCCATGCCCTTGATGCCAATCGGCTTGGTTAGCCGGTCGAGCGGGATGCGGCCTTCCGACGTTATGTTCCAATATCGTCCTTTGCCGATATTGCCCGGTCCATCGAAACGGCCCACGACGTTGCCCGCATTGTCGACAACCGTGACCGGCACCAGATCCTGTGCGTCATCAACATCGACATGATCAAACATGAGCTCCAAACTGCCTTTGTCCCAAAAACGCTGTTGCAGCGTAATCGCATAAGTCCACGTCCGTTGCGGGATCAGCTCGCGATTACCAAAATCGACTTGGCCATCGACACCCAAATCGACGCTCGTTGCAAAATCATTGAAATCCAACTGCGCCGCTTCACGAACGATTTTGAATTCGACGTTCGTATTTTTGGACGCTGTCCAATTGGCAACGATCCTCGGTTTCCAAAACAGGAACCGGCTTTTCTTCGCCCCAGTGCTAATGACATCAAGAATCGACCGCTCGGTGATCAGGCCAAACTCAAACTTCCAATCAGGCAGCGGCGACCAATTGGCGGCGACGAAGGGCTCAAACCGTGTCTCGCGCACGCGAGCGAACGCTGTGGTCGTCGTACCGCCAAACTGATCGGTAAACGCCGCATCCAGTGTATTCCGCGCCAGTTCGGCCCCGAAATCGAACTTCAGCTTATCAGTCGCGGAGACGCTGTTCTGTAACCGAACCACGATTTCTTTCGAACGATCACGGTTTTCGGTCACGCGTAGCGACGACGGCCCCATTGGCAAAACCCGTTCAACGCGCCCCGTCGAAAGTGGGTTCGCGCTGTTGTAAAGACCAAGCAGCTTTGACGAAAAGCCCTTGTTCCAATGCATCTCGACATCGCCAGCCAGCTCGAATTCGGCGCCGCTGGCGGGGCTGCGTGAGAGCAAGATTTCGGTTCCTTGCGAAACGCCCGCGGCGTTGAAGAACTGGCCATCCCGTTCGGTCCGCGACCGCGGCAATGACAATTTGGCACTACTGTTCAGCTTCACGTCGCCCAGCGTCTGTGATGCGGAGATCGATAGCGCTGTTGGCGTGCTGCGCGTCGAACCATTAAAAACGCGGCGTTCGGTGAGCGCACCCGCCGCGTTGGTCACCAATTCAGGGCCGATGGTTCGGCTGACGTCAGGAACGCGCGTAATGCCTAAGGTAAGGTTGTTGCGCAGCCCTTGTATGGTGACCGACGCCCGACCCTCAACCGCCGCATCGCCGCTTTCGCCAGCGGAAAGCACAGCGCTATACGTGCCGCTGATTGTCGTTTCGGATTTCAGGACAACATTGGCGACGCGGCCCAGCCCTGCCAGGTCGCTCCCCGACGCCTGATCGATAATCTCGATCCTAACAACTGATCGAGCTGGGATCCGTTTTAGCAACGCTTCCAAGGTGTCGGACTTGATCGTCGGGCGGCTACCGTTGATCAGGACATTACCCGCATTCACCCCGAAACCCCGCGCACCACCGCCGTCGCGAAAACTGAAACCAGGTAGGCGTGCGATCATGTCAAACGCAGTCACCGGACCGTAGCTGTCGAAAAAGCTGGCGGGAAAGCTATTCGCACTTTGCGAAGATGCGCTTGCATCAGCCTGCGCCATTGACGGTGCTGGCGTGGTAAAAACAAGTAACATCGCCCCATACAACGCCTTCATGCCCATGCTCTCCCGATCATGGGGCCGACCAATACGACGCCGACGTAAAGAATGAATGCGGTAATTGTTGCGGGAATGTTGTTTTTAGCGGGGCCAACAACTTGCGCGGACACGAATTACAAAAGCTACAAGCAAGCATCAGTGCGTAAATGGAGTGGCCCAAATCATTCCCACTCGATCGTCCCCGGCGGTTTGCTTGTATAGTCGTAAACGACGCGGTTGATCCCCTGCACTTCGTTCACGATCCGAGTCGCGACGCGGCTGAGAAAGCTGGCGTCATAGGGATAGATGTCGGCAGTCATCCCGTCGGTACTCGTCACGGCGCGCAGTGCACAGACATTTTCATACGTCCTTCCGTCACCCATCACGCCCACCGTGCGGACGGGAAGCAACACGGCAAATGCCTGCCAGATTGCATCATAGAGGCCCGCATTGCGGATTTCTTCCAAGTAGATTGCATCGGCCTTGCGCAGGACGTCGCAACGTTCCTTGGTCACTTCGCCGGGAATGCGGATCGCGAGGCCTGGTCCCGGAAAAGGATGCCGCCCCACAAAAATTTCGGGCAAGCCAAGCTCGCGGCCCAGCGCGCGAACTTCATCCTTGAAGAGTTCGCGCAACGGCTCGACGAGGCCCATTTTCATCTGCTCGGGCAGGCCACCGACATTATGATGGCTTTTGATTGTGACGCTCGGTCCGCCAGTGAAGCTGACGCTCTCAATCACGTCAGGATACAGCGTCCCCTGCGCAAGAAAGTCCGCACCGCCCAATTTGCGCGCCTCATCATCGAACACTTCGATGAACGTCTTACCGATGAACTTCCGCTTGTCCTCGGGATCAGTCAGCCCTTTGAGGCCGTTCATAAACAATGTCTCGGCATTCACAGCAACAAGCGAAATCCCATAATGCTCACGAAACAGGCCGACGACCTGCTCGCTCTCGCCGAGCCGCATCAGGCCGTGATCGACATAAACACAGGTCAGCTGGTCACCGATGGCTTCGTGAATTAGGACCGCCGCGACCGCTGAGTCCACGCCACCTGACAGGCCGCAGATCACTTTCTTGTCGCCCACCTGCGCGCGGATGTCGGCAATCTTTGCCGCGCGATATCCCGCCATTGTCCAGTCGCCGGAGCAGCCACAAACATGCCTGACAAAATTGGCAATTAGCTTTGCGCCATCAGGTGTGTGGACGACTTCCGGGTGGAATTGCGTCCCATAGAAGCGGCGTTCGTCATCAGCGATTACGGCAAAGGGCGCACGTTCGGACGTTGCGACGACGCGGAAACCATCGGGAATCGCTTCGACCTTGTCGCCGTGGCTCATCCACACTTGGTGGCTTTCACTCTGTTTCCAGAGGCCGTCGAACAAGCGGCATGCGGTATCGACTTTCAGAAAGGCTCGACCAAATTCGCGGCTCTCGGTGGTGCCGACGCGCCCGCCAAGCTGTGCGGACATCGTTTGCTGGCCATAACAAATACCGAGGATCGGCAGACCTGCGGTGAAGAACGCATTAGGCGCCCGCGGGCTGCCGGCGTCAATCACCGAAGCCGGGCCGCCTGACAGGATAATCCCCGCAGGCTTCAGCCTGTCAAACGCCGCTTCGGCCGCGTTAAAGGGCGCGATCTCGCAATAAACCCCCGCCTCGCGCACGCGACGGGCGATAAGTTGGGTAACTTGGCTGCCGAAATCGACGATCAGGATGGTGGATGCTTGGGTGGACATGGCTCCGCCTACCGAAGCCACGTCCATCTGTCATCGGTCAATTGCCTTGGTAGGCATATCCATTGTCGATGCGGACATCTTCAACCTGACCATAGCGGATCGAGCACGTAAACCGCTGCGTTCCCCGGTCGTCACGGTCACGGCGGTCATTGGTTTCAACCGTGCCGCGCACTTCATAGCCATCGCGCGTGCGCTGGACGTCTTCGATATTGCGAACCCGCGCGCTGTTGCCATAACGCTGTTCAACGCGGCTGGCGCAGGCGTCTGCAGCCTGATCTTCCGAATTGATATTGCCGCGATAGCGGTCATTGCTATTTCGGTTGCTAGATTTTGATGCTGCCCCGGCAATCGCGGCAAGAACGCCAATGATCGCCACACCGGCGATCACATCGCCTGCGCTGATCCCGCGGTCACGGTGATGACGGCGGCCACCGTCATTCCAACCGCGCCCTGAATTACCATAGCCCCCGCCCGGAAAGCCCCCCGGAAAACCTTGCGCCATTGCTGGCGTCACCGAAGTTGCGAGCATCGCCGTTGCCGCCAACGCCGTGACTGAACGCACCATCTTCATGTCTCATTTCCTTGTCGCGGGCATTGCCAATTCGTTGCCCATATGATGCGGTTAGCCGTGCCGCCTTGTCGCCAGTCTGAATTGGTCTGACAGCGAAATGAAAGCAATGAGGGGCATGCGATTTTTTCCGGTTTATGCGTTGATGCCCGGAACTAATATGATTAACCTGTGGTTTACCAATTGAGGCAGGCCAAAGTGGCACATGCTTTAAACAAGGTCGCACAGAACCCGATTTCCGCCGTTTTCCGGCGTAAAACGGAATCACGTTGGACATTTGGTATCGCTTGTCTTGCAGCCTGAAATTCGAATTCGTTGGTTCAGGTTTCGAGACATCCCGTCCAAATATGACACTGTCCCGAATTGGCACAATAAGCCAATCGAAAAAGCCTGAAGGTCGTGACCTTGGTCACGCGTGAGTTGCGTTCCGCTTTTATCTTTAACCAGAACTGGGGTCTTATGATGAAACTGAAATATGCATCCATCGCATTGGCAGCATTGATTGCCAGCACGGCACCGGCGCAAGCCGCCATTACCATCTACACCAGCCTAGCCGCATTTAACGCTGCGACGTCGGCTCAAGGAACGGACACGTTCACTGGTTTTAGCATCACGAGTTCTACACCGTCGCCAATCAATCGGACGGCGGGCGCTTATGGCTATCAGGGCACTGTTTCCACAACGTCGTTTTTTGGCGCAGGAACGACAGCCAACCCGTGGTTGTCAACGAACACAGCGACCGACACGATGACATTCGGTCTTTTTACGGGTGGTGTTCAAGCCGCTGGCGGTAACTTCTTCGGCAGCGACATCACTGGAACATTTTCTGCGGGTAACATCACAATCGTGGCGACCGACTCGCTTGGTGCGACCTCGACACAAACCATCGTCGGGGCAACAACGTCGAGCTTCCTCGGGTTTGTTTCGACGGCAAACATGGTCAACGTGACTGTCACGTCAGTGCAACCGCAGACCGGGTTCCTTTGGCCTACCTTGGACAATTTCGTCCTTGCCAAGCGCGCGGTTGTTCAGGGTGCCGTTCCTGAATCAAGCACATGGCTCATGATGCTTGCGGGCTTCGGTCTTGTCGGTGGCGCGATGCGGCGTCGTTCCACTTTGCGGATTGCTCAGGCCGTCTAAACAAAGCATCAAACCAATCGAAGGGGCGTTGTCGAAAGGCAGCGCCCCTTTTTTATTGCCCTAACGAACCGTCATCCCCGTCCATTTCGCGACAAAAGCCCATTCGTCGGCGGCGGTTTCGATTATCTTGTCCGTTGGTTTGCCCGAGCCATGTCCCGCGCGGGTTTCAATGCGGATGATATGCGGTTTCTGCCCCGCCTTTGCGGCCTGAAGCGCTGCGGTATATTTAAAGCTATGGCCGGGCACGACGCGGTCATCGGTGTCCGCCGTCGTAACCAGCACGGCGGGGTAGTCCACGCCTGCCTTGATATTATGATAGGGCGAATAGCTGCGCAGCAAGCGCCAGTCGGCCTGGACCGACGGGTTGCCATAATCGTCGACCCAATAACGCCCCGCCGTAAATTGGTCGAAGCGAAGCATGTCCATCACGCCAACCGCCGGAAGAGCCGCCGCGAACAAATCAGGCCGCTGATTAACCACCGCGCCGACCAGCAACCCGCCGTTTGATCCACCTTGAATCGCGAGTTTGTCCTTCGCAGTCACACCCTTCGCAATCAGATATTCGCCCGCTGCAATGAAATCATCGAAGACATTTTGTTTGCGTGCCAGACGACCGGCATCATGCCAGTTCTTGCCATATTCCCCGCCGCCACGCAGGTTTGCAACCGCAAGCACACCGCCCTGTTCCAGCCACGCAATGCGTGTTGCCGAAAAGCTGGGTGTGAGCGATACGTTGAACCCGCCATAGCCATAGAGCAGCGTCGGTGCAGCACCCTTTGGCAAGCCCCGCCGTTTGACGATGAACATCGGGATCGGCGTGCCGTCCTTTGATGGAAAGAAAGCCTGTTCAGTCACATAGGCCGCCGGATCAAATGCAACTTTCGGCGTGAAAAACTGCTCGCTGCGATTCGTCTCGCTATCATAGCGATAGATGGTTGGCGGCAAAGCAAAGCTGGAGAAAGTATAGAAGCTCTCGCGCTCGCCATAGCGGCCACCAAAGCCTGCTGCCGTGCCGATACTAGGCAGTTCGACCGTGCCCATTGGCTTGCCTTCGAGTGAAAACCGTTCGGCCTGTGATTTGGCATCGCCGAGATAAGCGACAATCAAGTGCGAGCCGACCATCGATGCACCGATGAGCGTATCGCTGGTTTCGGGTACAATCGCGATCGGCTTCGACGTGCGCTCACCCACATCGATGCGGACAATCCGCCCTTTCGGTGCGTCCTTGTCGGTGCGAAACCACATGCGGTTGCCAATGGCACCGACGAGTTGCCAGTCATTCTCGATAGCGGGAATCAGCACGCGTGGTTTCGATCCCGCCTTAGCAAGTGACACCAATGCCACCGCATTGCGCGGGTCTGTTCCAGACGATGAACTGATCACCAGCCAGCGGCCATCGTCAGTGACTTCAGCACTATGGTTCAGCTTGGGCTGCGCAGGCGTCGCATAAATCTGGACATCCGCCGACTGCGGCGTGCCGACGGCGTGATACCAGATGCTCTGGTTGAGGTTCAGTGACTGAAACGTCCCACCTTCCTTGGGCTCGGGGAAGCGCGAGTAAAAGAAGCCCTTGCCGTCCTGTGTCCATGCCAACCGCGAGAATTTGACCCAGCGGACCTCATCGTCGAGCAGCTTGCCACTCGCAACGTCAAGCACGCGGATCGTCCGCCAATCAGTGCCGCCATCCTGCACCGTATAGGCAAGCAATCGCCCGTCCTCGGTCGGCAACCATTCGGCAAGCGCCGCCGCACCATCCTTTGCCCAAAGGTTTGGGTCGATCAGGAGGCGCTCCGCTCTGCCTTCGCGCACCCAAAGCGTCGATTGATTCTGAAGGCCGGTATTGCGCGTATAGAAAGTCTGCGCGCCCGCCTTGAACGGCACGCCCATGCGTTCAAACGCGAACAGTTGGCGCAGCCGTTTTTCGAATACATCACGCCCGGGCAGTGACGCGAGATACGCGCCGCTAACCTTGTTCTGCGCGGTTACCCAGTCGCGGACTTTGAGATCGTTGCGGACGTCATTTTCGAGCCAGCGATAGGGATCAGCGACGACTTCGCCGAATGGCTTATCGACGACATTAACAGTCGCAGTTTTCGGATAATCCAACTTTGCCTCCGCATGTAGCGCGGCAGGCAACAGACATGCCGCCATGAAAAGCCCCGGCGAAAACCGGAGCCTTTTCATCAGGCCGCTTCGTCCATGTCGTCATCGCCCATGACTGGACCTGAATCCTTACCCTTGGCGTCGACATCGCGGTCGATGAATTCGATGATCGCCATTGGCGCTGCGTCCGACATGCGGATGCCTGCTTTCACGACGCGGCAATAACCACCGGCACGGTCGGCATATCGCGGGGCGAGCGTGTCGAACAATTTGATCAACTGCGTGTCATCAAGTAGCCGCGCGTGCGCCAGACGGCGGTTCGAGAGGCCACCCTTCTTCGCCAGCGTGATCAGCTTTTCGGAATAGGGGCGCAGTTCCTTCGCTTTTGCAAGCGTGGTCGTGATCTGCTCATGCTTGATGAGCGCAGCCGCCATATTGCGGAACAGCGCGGCACGGTGCGATGAAGTCCGTTGCAGCTTCCGCCCGGCATTACGATGACGCATGATAATCTTCCTTCGTTCGTCCCGCCGCCGTGTCAGGCACGGCGGGCCTGGCGGTGAAAAAGGGGCACCGCCCAAACCCAAAAGTTAGTCAAAAGTTAGTCCAAGGATTTCTCAGCCCATCAATTCCGCTTCGAGCTTCTTGGCCATGTCTTCAATGTTCTCGGGCGGCCATCCGGGGATGTCCATGCCGAGGCGCAGACCCATGCTCGACAGCACTTCCTTGATTTCATTCAAGGACTTACGGCCAAAGTTAGGGGTGCGAAGCATTTCGGCTTCCGACTTACCGACCAGATCGCCGATATAGATGATGTTGTCGTTCTTGAGGCAATTTGCACTTCGCACCGACAGTTCCAACTCGTCCACCTTCTTGAGGAGGTAACGGTTGAGTTGGTTCGCATCGCTTTCAACTTCGTGGCCATGCGATGACGGCGCGGCCATGCCGATGATCGGCGACTGCGCCACCATGCTGTCGTCGAACGAAACGAACAGGCTCAGCTGGTCCTGAAGAATGCGCGCGGCATAGGCAATCGCGTCTTCGGGGGTCACCGTGCCGTCGGTTTCGATGCTCAGCGACAGCTTGTCATAATCAAGCTCTTGCCCAACGCGGGTGTTCTCGACCTTGTACGCCACCTGGCGAACCGGCGAATACAGCGCGTCGACGGGCACCAGGCCAATCGGTGCATCCGCCGGACGGTTCGCGGCACTCGCGACATAGCCTTTGCCGGTGTCAGCGGTCAGTTCCATATTGAACGTCGCGCCCTCATCAAGGTGGCAGATGACCAGATCGGGGTTCATGACTTCAATGTCGCCCGACACCGCAATCATCCCGGCCGTCACATCCGCCGGTCCCGTTGCCGAAAGCTGGAGCCGCTTCGGGCCCTCACCCTGCATCCGCAGCGCAATCTGTTTCACGTTCAGGACGATATCGGTGACGTCTTCACGCACACCCGCCAGCGACGAGAATTCGTGGAGGACGTTTTCGATCTTGATCGATGTCACCGCTGCACCCTGCAACGATGAAAGCAGCACGCGGCGCAGCGCGTTGCCGAGCGTCAGGCCAAAACCACGCTCAAGCGGTTCGGCAATGAAAGTCGCCTTGCGCTTGCTGTCGCCACCGGCCTTCTTTTCGAGCGCGGTTGGCTTCTTCAGTTCCTGCCAGTTTCTAGAATTGACTGCCACGATGTTCCCCTTGGGGTTGGGCCGCCGCTTTTTACCCTTCGGCATTAGCGGTTAGACCGGGTATTCAAAAATTCGTAAGCGTGCCGAGAGCCGGTTAGACGCGACGACGCTTTGACGGACGCACGCCGTTGTGCGGGATCGACGTCACATCGCGGATCGACGTGATGTTGAAACCAACTGCCTGAAGCGCGCGAAGTGCCGATTCGCGACCCGAACCCGGGCCCTTCACTTCAACTTCCAGCGTGCGGACGCCATGCTCAGCGGCTTTCTTGCCGGCGTCCTCAGCAGCAACCTGTGCGGCATAAGGCGTCGATTTGCGCGACCCTTTGAAGCCCATCATGCCCGCCGATGACCAGCTGATCGCATTGCCCTGCGCATCAGTGATCGTGATCATGGTGTTGTTAAAGCTGGCGTTCACATGCGCGACGCCGTTTGTGATATTTTTGCGTTCGCGCCGTTTTATGCGCTGTGGTTCACGTGCCATTTTAATGCTGTCCTATTGAGAGCGAAGCCAAAGGCCTCAGCTTACTTTTTCTTACCGGCGATCGGCTTGGCCTTGCCCTTGCGGGTGCGCGCATTGGTGTGCGTGCGCTGGCCGCGAACGGGAAGCCCCTTGCGGTGGCGCAGGCCGCGATAGCAGGCGAGATCCATCAGACGCTTGATGTTCATCGACGTGTTACGGCGAAGATCGCCTTCGACCGTGTGGTCAGCGTCGATGGTTTCGCGGATCTGCAGCACTTCCTGATCAGTCAGGTCCTGAACGCGGCGCTGCGCATCAATGCCCAGCTTAGTCGTGATTTCCACAGCCTTGGTGTTTCCAATGCCGTGAATATAGGTCAGCGCAATGTGAACGCGCTTGTTGGTGGGGATATTGACCCCCGCAATACGTGCCATGAACTTTAATCTCCCAGCTCCACAGCGCGTCTGGCAAGCCGCACCATCTCTCAGCGTTAACATCCGAAACGGCGAAATGCCGACGCGCGCAGAATCGCTCGCCGGAAGCCGTCGGTTCGGAATGAAGTAGCGATACGGAGCGTAGACGATGCTGTCAAGCGAGTCGACCGCAAGATATGTGCGCATGTGCGCGCAATTTCGCGGCCGAAACGTCATCTTCTTGCTGTATCATAGCGGGACAATCAAACATCATGCTACGGACGATCGTTCCTCTATTTGACTCACGTCGCCCGACGTGTGAACTTTGCATTAACCGGAAAAAATCGGGTCGCGTTCGTCAACCACTCTATCAGGGGATTTTAGAGATGAAACGTTTTGCATTTGCTGCTGTTGCGGCACTTACAATAGCAGTGCCTTCGGTCGGTCAGGCTGCGGTACTGATTAACAATGGTCCGGTCGTTGATGGCGCTGGGTTGTCAATCTTAACTGCGCCCGCGACGACGCTTGGCTTTGGGGCCCAAGTCCTTAACAATAATCGCGTCGCCGACAATTTCACTGTTGGCGGTAGTGGCTGGAATGTTCAATCGCTTGATTTCTACAGCTATCAGACGGGGGCTGTAGGCTTCACCTTTACATCGGCGACCTGGAGCATCGTTTCGGGCGACGTGAACACGGGATCAATTGTTGCTTCTGGCACAACAGCAGTCACCAACGGCGGGCTTTTGGGCTATCGCGTGACGAGCACGACGCTAACCGCGACAAACCGCGCGATCTATCGACTGAGCGCTGACATCACTGACCTCGTCTTGGCTGCGGGCAGCTACTACCTCGTCTGGTCGATGGACGGCACTGTAGCGTCGGGTCCTTGGGCACCGCCAGTCGTTGGTTCGCTCGGCACGGGCAACGCCTATCAGTCGCTTGCTGCGGCACCTTTTGCCCTTGCAATTGATGCAGGGGCTCAGCAGGGCGCTGACGTGCCGTTCACGATTAACGGGACACTGGTCGGCGGCGGTGCCGTCCCCGAACCTGCAAGCTGGCTGATGATGCTGGCCGGTTTTGGCCTAGTCGGTGCCGGAATGCGCCGTCGTCAGACAAGCATGCTGACAGCTGCCACCTGAAATACCGGATCAACGTAACCAAAGGCGCCTTCGGACCATCCCGTCCGGGGGCGTTTTTGTTAGGCGCCCAATATCGACTCTATCGCCGCGCTGACATGTGCGATGTCAGCCATGCCATCGACGCGCTTCAGCAAGCCACGGCCTTCGTAGATCGGCATAATCGGCGCCGTCTTGCCGCGATATTCGGCCATGCGCGTGCGGACAGTTTCGGCATTATCATCGGGACGGCGCTTGAATTCACTTGATCCACATGTGTCGCAGACACCGGTCACGGTCGGCAGCATGTAGCGATCGTGATAATTCGCGCCGCATTTGGCACAGCTATACCGCCCCGTAATCCGGTCCACGAGCGCATCTTCGTCAACTTCAAGTTCGATGACGTGATCGAGCGTGCGCCCCCGCACTGTCAGAATTTCGTCAAGTGACACCGCTTGCGCTTCCGTACGCGGATAGCCGTCGAAGATCGCGCCTTGATCGGGTGTCATGCTGTCCAGCTTCTCACCAATCAGCCCTGAAACAATATCATCCGAAACGAGCGCGCCTGCTTCCATAACGGCTTTGGCTTGCAAGCCGACCGGGGTTCCTGCTTTGACCGAAGCCCGCAGCATATCACCCGTCGAGAGCTGCACCATGCCACGCTCTTCGACCAAGCGCTGCGCCTGCGTCCCTTTGCCAGCCCCCGGTGGTCCCAACAAAATGATGTTCACGAACCGCTTCCCCTATCTTAACGGTTGCGAGCCCCTTTGAGCTTCGCTTTCTTGATGAGGTCGCCATATTGATGCGCAAGCAAATGGCTCTGTATCTGTGTCACTGTGTCCATGGTCACGTTGACAACGATCAGCAAACTGGTGCCGCCAAGCACGATCGACGTCACACCCATCTGCGCGGCAACAATTTCTGGAATAAGGCAGATAAATGTCAGATAGGCCGCACCGATCACAGTGATACGCGTCAGCACATAATCGAGATAAGTCTCGGTATTCTTGCCCGGACGGATGCCCGGAATAAACCCGCCATAGCGCTTCAGATTCTCGGCCGTTTCCTCCGGATTGAACACCACCGCCGTATAAAAGAACGCGAAAAAGATAATCCCCGCCGCATAGAGCGTCATGTAAAGCGGCGATCCATGTTGCAACGACGTGGTGATACCGAGGACAAAATCGCCCCACGCGCTTTCACCCGCGACCTGTTGCCCAGCAAATTGCACAATCGTGAGCGGCATGAGAAGCAGCGACGACGCAAAGATCGGCGGAATGACGTTTGCAGTGTTGATCTTTAGCGGCAGGAAGCTCTTGTCCCCCTGCTGCATCCCGCGCGCGGTTTGCCGTTTGGGATATTGGATAAGCACGCGACGCTGCGCACGCTCCATAAAGCAAATGCCCGCGATCAACGCGAACGCCGATACAATGATCAAAATGATCGCGAAGGGCGACATGCTGCCCGTGCGACCGCCTTCAAACAGATTAACAATCGCTGTGGGCAACTGAGATACGATCCCCGCCATGATGATTAGGGACACGCCATTACCAACCCCGCGGCTGGTGATCTGCTCGCCAACCCACATCAGAAACATCGTTCCACCAATGAGCGAGATGACGCAGGCGACACGGAAAACCATGCCCGGCTCGACCACGGCCGATATGCCCGAAGACGCGCCCCAGCTTTCAAGGCCAACAGCGATAAACCAACCTTGGATCGCCGTCAGGAACACCGTGCCATAACGCGTATATTGATTGAGCCGCTTACGCCCGCTTTCGCCTTCCTTCTTGATCGCGGCAAGTTTAGGCGACAGCGACGTCGACAGCTGCATGACGATCGACGCCGTAATATAAGGGAACACGCCCAACGCGATGAGGCTCATGCGTTCAAGCGAACCACCGGAAAAGGCGTTAAAAAAGTCAAGTACGCCGCCACGTGTTGTATCAAAAAGTGATGCCAGCGCGCGCGGGTCAACACCGGGCAACGGCACATGCGACAGAAACCGGAACACAATCAGTGCACCAATGGTGAACCACAGACGCTTTTTGAGCTCAGTCGCCTGCCCGAATTTGGACAGGTTGATGTTCGTTGCTAAATTATCGGCAGCACTCGCCATGTCGGTATTTAATCCCCGCGGGTTAGCGCCTCATATAGGATAGCAGCGGCGGATGTCTAACCCGCCGCGCACCCTAGAGGAGATCCTTGCGGATCTTGACAGTGTTCTTCTTGGCTTTGGCCTTGTCGGCAGCCGCGACAACTTCGATCACTTCGACCGAACCGCCGGCTTTTTCGACGGCTTCGCGTGCACCCTTTGAGACGCCCGAAACGACGAACTTCAACTTGGCCGAAAATTCACCCTTGCCAAGCAGACGAACGCCGTCCTTGCCACCGCGTGCGACGCCAGCAGCCTTTAACACGGCGTGATCAATCACGGCCTTGACATCAAGTTTCCCAGCATCGACCAGTTTCTGGATCATGCCCAAGTTCACTTCGGCGCAATCGCGCGCAAAAATGTTGTTAAAGCCGCGCTTTGGCAGCCGCATGTGCAGCGGCATCTGTCCGCCTTCGAAGCCGGCAATCGACACACCCGAGCGTGACGTCTGACCCTTCTGGCCGCGGCCCGAAGTCTTGCCCTTGCCCGAGCCGATACCCCGGCCCACACGCATACGGCCTTTACGGGCGCCGTCATTGTCCTTGATTTCGTTCAGTTTCATTGCACTCGCTTTCGCTTTTATC
>JANMPU010000058.1:0-11013 GCA_031369985.1 Sphingomonas sp.
ATTTACTATGCGAAGCCTTGGTTTCACTGGCGTTGCGGTTGCCGCCCTTATGGTTTCGCAGCCCGCTTTGGCTGAAATCGACTCGGGCGTTGGCGCGCCGCCAATGCCATCCGCCGCCATGCCTGCGCCGCCGACTGCGGGGTCGATGGGCAATCCTGACCAGCGCGGTGCGTCAGCCGTCATGCAGGCCCCGATGATGCAGAACGGCCCGAACCGGCGTCTTGACTATGTGCGGCCAAGCTATGGCTTTCAGCTGCCGCGTCAGTGGATGAGCCCCGAACATGTCGTCGATTATCGCGAGCATCGGCTTGATCGTCCGGCACCCGGCTTTGGCTGGTCGCGTTACTACAACGATATGGTCCTGACCGATCAATGGGGCCGTGTTTATGATGTCGCACGCTTTGACGAAGGCGGGTATCCGGGTGACCGCGGGCAATCGGGCCGTCGCTTTGGCAGCCGCGCAACGGACGGCGTTGTCGGTGGTGTTGCCGGCGCAGCGGTTGGCGCGGTCGCAGGCAATCTGATCGCAGGCGCGGGCAGCCGCCTCGCGGGTTCGCTGATTGGTGGCGGCGTGGGTGCGCTTGCGGGTCTGGCAATCGAAGCCGTCCTTTCGAAAAAGGGCAAGCGGCATGACCGGCGCGGCGAGTATGACGAAGGCCAGTATCGCCGTGGCGCAGGTGCGCATTGGGGCGGTGGTTGGTCGCAAGGGGGTTGGTCACAGGGCGGCTGGTCGCAAAGCTGCAATTGCGGCGGCAGTGGCGACACCGTGACGACCACGACGACGACCACGCATTTCGGCGGCGGCGGCTATATGGTCCCGCAGCGCGTGGTTTATTACGAAAATGTCTATGCGCCGGTGCGGACCAAGTATCGCGTGCGTGAAGCCGCGCCGACAAAGTATCGGGTGCGTGAAGAAGCGCCAGTGGCGACGGGCAAAGTTCGCGAGCGGACGAAGCTGCATACACGGACTTTTTAAAGTCTGTTCAAATTCAAATGTCGTCACCCCCGCGAAGGCGGGGGTCCAACGCCCGTTGCCGAGTTTCTGGCGTTGGATTCCCGCCTTCGCGGGAATGACGAAGATTCTATAAGTTAGGGCTTCGGCACTGGCAGCCCCGCAAAGGTGACCAAACTCTCTGCGCCATCGGCCGATAAGGCCGACACCCCGACAAAAGTATCATCGACGATAACGCCCTTTAACGTCGTCGGGATCATTTCGGTGCCGACATCGCGCGATTGTTCCCATTCGCTGCGGTCGGCGCGGCGCCAGCGGATTCGGTAGCGCGCGGCGTCGGGCACTGCGGCCCAATGGACGATGGTGTCGGTCGAGACCGCACCCTCTAGCCATGCCTGTGGCGGCGCAGCGGGGGCGGCAGCTAAGTTGCGGAGGGCGGCAATGTTCAAAGCGGTAACCCGCGCCAGATAGGCGAAGTCCATACGGTCCGTTGTGTCACCGTAACGTCGGCTCTTTTCGGTGCGCAGATCCTGATGCTGGGCATCATAGTTTTCGACGCCGACCGAGAAGCGGACGGCAGCAAACCCGGCTTCGAGCATCGGCGTATGGTCGCCGCCGCGGCCAAAGCGGTCGGGGCGGCGGACTTGCATGACTTCAAGACTGTTCGGCGTTGCAGCAGCAATAGCCGCAATGCGTTTGGCGAGGGCGCGCGACGGGCCGTCATTCTCGCCGCCCGACGCGCGCCAGCGCCGCGCATTGGGCAAATCATCGTTCAGCCGCGCGCCTTCGCTGAAGACGCGGACGCGGTCAGCGACAATGCGGCCATCCTGTCCAATCGTATTGCCGACAATGTCATTGTTGAGCATGGCCGAGACAAACCAGCCGCGTTCCTTCGCTATGTCGGCGAGCAATTTACCGCCCCACAGCCCCTGTTCTTCACCCGACAGAACGGCATAGATGATTGTCGCGCGGAACTTTTCCTTTGAAAGGATGCGCGCGGCTTCCATGAGGAGCGCAACGCCCGAGGCATCATCATTCGCGCCGGGGGCATCGCGCGTGAAATCCATCGGGTCGGAAACGCGGCTGTCGATATGGCCAGCAACAATGACGATGTTGCTGGGGTGGCCCGTGCCACGTTGGATGCCGAGGACATTTTCGACGATTACACCGTTCGGTGCGCGCGGGCCGTCGAATCGTTTGCTGGGGCGTTCGACGGTCAGGCCGAGTTTGGTGAACTCACCCGCAACCCAGTCGCGCGCCGCGCCAATCCCGCGTTTGGGGTCGGTCGCGGAGGAAAGCGTATGGCGGGTGCCGAAGCTAACGAGCTTATCGACCGAGGCGCGCAGCGCGGTGGGACTGGGCGCGGGGGCTGCGGCGATGAGGAACAGAGCGGCGAGCGGGAGGAAGTATCTCAGCATTTTAACTCACCCGGTCCAGCGCATCATCATCCAGCCCACCCGGCACAATCATGACGGGGCAGGGGAGGCTACCGGCTTCAACGCCTGCGAAATGCGTGATCAGCGGGCCGGGCGCACCGACTGCCGCAGCGCCCAGCACGAGTGCGGCGACATTGGGGTCTTCGTTCAGGATTTCACGGATCAGCGGGATTGCCTTGCCGGTGCGGACCAGAATCGAGGGATGCACGCCGGTTTCCTCGACAGTCGCGCCGGCCGCGCTTTCGAGAATCGCTTCGGCATGTTCGCGCGCTTCGTTTTCCATCGTGGCCTGCACGCCGCCGAACGCGACGAATTCGACGGGCTCGACAATGGCGAGAATCTGCACCGTGCCGCCGGTTTTGGCGGCGCGGCGCGTGGCGAAACGGAGCGCGACGCCCGCTTCAACGGTTTCGTCGATGACGACGAGATATGTGCGCATCTTCTTTGGCGTCCCCTGCGTGGGCGCGACGCTGCGCTCCCCGAGCGATTTCTGCAAGCCCCCCGCTTGACCGGCACGCCTCGCTGTCCGATTGATGCGCCGGAACGCTACGGCACCTGCCTAAAGGGAACGCTTGAATGGCCATCGAACTCAAAATGCCCGCTTTGTCTCCGACGATGGAGGAAGGGACGCTGGCCAAATGGATGGTGAAAGTGGGCGATGTCGTGAAGTCAGGCGACCTGCTGGCGGAGATTGAAACCGATAAAGCGACGATGGAATTCGAGGCGGTGGATGAAGGCACTGTGTCGGAAATACTCGTCGCCGAGGGGACCGACGGGGTGAAAGTCGGGACAGTGATTGCGTTGATAGCGGGTGAGGGGGAGGTGGCGGTGCCTGCTAAGAAGAAGGCAGAAGAAGTGCCACCCCCGACCCCTCCAAGAAGTCTTGGAGGGGAGAAGGAAGTTGTCGCAAACGCCTCCCCTCCAGCCCTTGCTGGAGGGGACCGAGGGGTGGCCCCTTCGTCTGGCACCCGTGTCGTTGCCTCCCCGCTCGCCAAACGCCTTGCCGAGCAGAAGGGTGTTGATCTGTCGACTGTAACGGGCACTGGCCCCGGTGGAAGGATCGTGAAGGCGGATGTCGAAGGTGCAAAAGGAAGTGCAGGGCTTCGACAAGCTCAGCCTGAACGGGTTGGGAGCGCGGTTTCAATAAATACCGTTCGCCCTGAGCCTGTCGAAGGGTTGCCTTCTTCTAAGGCACCGATCTCGAACGATATTCCGCAGGAAGTCGTCAAGCTGTCGAACATGCGCAAGACGATTGCGCGGCGGCTGACCGAGTCGAAGCAGCAGGTGCCGCATATTTATCTGACGGTGGATATTCGCCTCGATGCCCTGCTCAAACTGCGTGGGGAGCTGAACAAAGCGCTTGAGCCGCGCGCGATCAAGCTCAGCGTCAACGACATGCTGATTAAGGCGCTGGCGGCCGCGCTGATCGAAGTGCCTGCGTGTAACGTGTCGTTCGCGGGCGATACGCTGATCCAGTACACGCGCGCCGACATATCGGTGGCGGTGTCGATTGACGGCGGGCTCATCACGCCGATTGTCGCGGACGCGGCAAACAAGTCGATGAGCGCGATCTCGACCGAAATGAAATCGCTCGCCGACAAGGCCAAGGCTGGCAAGCTGCAGCCCCACGAATATCAGGGCGGCACCGCGAGCCTGTCCAACATGGGCATGTTCGGCATCAAGCAGTTCGAAGCCGTCATCAATCCGCCGCAAGCAATGATCATGGCCATCGGCGCAGGCGAGGCGCGGCCATATGTGGTCGATGGGGCGCTGGCGATTGCGACGGTGATGAGCGCGACGGGATCGTTCGATCACCGCGCGATTGACGGGTCGGATGGGGCGAAGCTGATGGCGGCGTTCAAGCGGTTGTGCGAAATGCCGTTGGGGTTGGTGGCTTAGGGTGGACCTTCCCCTCTCCCCGCTCGCTGATGGCGAGTCGACCCTCACCCGCAAGGGGAGAGGGGATGAAGACGGCGCGATCCAAAACCCCTCTCCCCTTGCGGGAGAGGGAGGGGCCCGCGCCAACGGCGTGGGAGGGAGAGGGGTTGGTCGCTACACGCCCGACCACCAGCTTCATGCCCGTCATCAACTCATTACCGAACGTACCAAGGCCATGCGTCGGGAGCCGACCGAAGTAGAAGCACGGCTTTGGTCGTTGCTGCGCGCAAAACGGCTTGGCGGAAGCAAATGGCGGCGTCAGGTCAATTTCGAGGACCGCTACATCGCCGACTTTGTCTGTTTCGAGCATCGCCTGATTGTCGAAGCTGATGGTGGTCAACATGGCGACAATAGCCGTGACGAGCAGCGTGACCGCTGGTTTGATGCGCAGGGCTTTCGGGTGCTGCGCTTTTGGAACAATGATATTCTGGCGAACAGCGAAGGTGTTGCTTCGATGATATTGGACGCCTTGGGAACCACCCCCTCTCCCCGCTCAGCTTCGCTGAGTCGCCCTCTCCCGCATGGGGAGAGGGATTTGATAAGGTAATTTGCATGCCTGAAGCCTACGACCTCATCATTCTCGGTTCCGGACCCGGCGGTTATGTCGCGGCGATCCGCGCATCTCAGCTCGGCCTTAAAGTCGCGATTGTCGAGCGCGAGCGGCTGGGGGGGATTTGTCTGAACTGGGGGTGCATTCCGACCAAGGCGTTGCTGCGGACGTCGGAGATCTATCATTATATGACGCATGCCGATGCGTACGGGCTGTCGGCCAAGGACGTGTCGTTCGACCTGACCAAAGTGACCGAGCGCAGCCGCAAGGTCGCGGGGCAGCTGAACGCGGGCGTCAAAGGATTGATGAAGAAGAACAAGGTCACGGTGGTGGAGGGCACGGGCAAACTGACCGCGGCGGGGAAGCTGTCAGTGACGACCGGCGACACAGTGCGCGAGTTGGAAGCCAAGAATATCATTATCGCGACCGGGGCCCGCGCGCGCGATCTGCCTTTTGCGAAGGCTGACGGGAAGCGCATCTGGACATACCGCCACGCGATGGTGCCGCCTGAAATGCCGACGAAGTTGCTCGTGATCGGATCGGGTGCGATTGGTGTCGAGTTCGCCAGCTTCTATTCGGACATGGGTGCGGACGTGACGATTGTCGAAATGCTCGATCGCGTGTTGCCGGTCGAGGATGCCGAAGTCAGCGAGTTCATGGCGAAGACGCTGGCGAAGCAGGGGATGACGCTGCACACGTCAACGGGTGTGCAGAAGCTCGACGTAGGCGCGGACGGCGTGGTCGCGGAACTGAAAATGCCCGATGGCAAGATCGTTTCCGAAACCTTCAGCCATGCCATTGTCGCCATCGGCATCGTGCCGAATACCGAAGACATTGGCCTCGAAGCGCTGGGCGTGAAGACCGAACGCGGGCATATCATCGTCGATGGCTATGCCGCGACCAATGTGCCGGGCGTTTACGCGATTGGCGACGTCACAGGTCCGCCGTGGCTGGCGCACAAGGCGAGCCACGAGGGGATGGTGTGCGTCGAGAAAATTGCGGGGCTGAACCCGCATGAATTCAAGACGTGGAATATCCCGGGCTGTACTTATTCACGGCCACAGGTGGCGAGCGTGGGCATGACCGAAGCAAAAGCGCGCGAGGGCGGGCATGAGGTGAAGGTCGGCAAATTCCCCTTCATCGGTAATGGCAAGGCAATCGCGCTGGGCGAGGCCGACGGGTTTGTAAAAACGGTATTCGATGCGACGACCGGCGAACTGCTCGGCGCGCATATGGTGGGGGCCGAGGTCACCGAGCTGATCCAGGGCTATGTCATCGCGCGCCAGCTGGAGACGACCGAAGCGGACCTTATGGAAACCGTCTTCGCGCATCCGACGCTATCAGAAATGATGCATGAGTCAGTGCTGGGTGCGTATGGCCGAGCCGTGCATTTCTAGACACAAAAAAACCGGGGCCGCGCAATACGCCGCGACCCCGGTTCCCGCCCGCGCATCGTTGTTAGCAGGTTTGCGGGACCATCCGCCGGTTGCGTGTGCGGAGCGCGGTGCCGACAATGCCGAAGCCGAGGAGCATCATGCCCCAAGCGGCGGGTTCGGGCACGGCGCCGGCCGCTGTTACGAAGCTGGTGCTGGCCGTGCCGATGGCCGCACCGGTCAGGTTTGGCGCGCCAAACACGGTAGTAAATGCACCCGCCGCTTGCGAGCTTAGCGATAGCGACAGGCCATTGCCGATGTTGAACAACGGCACATTGCTGAGCGGGCTGCCGCCATTGGCGACGACCGTGCCCGTCAGCACGTTGGTGGTGGTGTTGATCAGGAAGTCACCGATGGTCAGCACTTTGCCCGCAGCGGTAAATCGCAAGCCTGATCCGTTATGATTGATCAATGCCTTGCCCGTAGCGTCGTTGACGGAACCGCCGGTCACCAAGAACGTGACAGTTGGAATACCGCCCGCCCCTGTGACGGCGCTCGCCGTGCCGAATGGCGCGAATGCCAGACCAAGACCGGCGAGCGTGGGTGCCGCCGTCAATGTCACGCTGGTCGCACCACCGATAATCGTGGCAGCTTGGGCAGGTGCGGTCAGAAGAAGCGGCGCAAAGAGAGTTGCGACGCCGAGACTTATTTTCTTTGTAATGCGCATTGATGGTCTCCAGAAAAGGACGGATCAAAGCTGCCCGCAGCGTGGGGGACGCTGCGGGCAAAGAGCATGTGGGAGCATGCCCATGACCATAAACGCGCCAGACGTGACAGAGTTGTGTCGTGATCGGTCGGTTCATCCCAAATTTTGCGTTAACCGTCGCCTGCGTAACGAAATTGAATGCGCTATTGCCGGTGCGCTCGGCGGCGCTATGGTCGCCGCACCACGATTTTCGGGGGATTTATGCGCCAGATCTTGAGTTTGATTGCGTTAGCGGTTTTGATGCCGGTTGCGACGCCGGTTGCCGCTGAAACTGTTATTATTACAGCCGACCGCATGGTTGATGTTTTGTCGGGCAAGACGGTCGACTATCCCGCGATAACCGTGACCGACGGACGTATCACCGGAATTGCCGACGCGCGGACGATCAAGTTCGGCAGCAATGTGAAGCGGATCGACCTGTCGGGCAAAACGATCCTGCCGGGTTTGATCGACATGCACGTCCACCTCGACAGTCTGGCGGAAATCGGCGGCTATAACAGCCTGCAATATACCGATAGTTTCTGGATGGCGGCTGGCGTGAAAAATGCGCGCGACATGCTGATGGCGGGGTTTACGACCGTGCGTAACGTGGGGTCGGCGAATTATAATGACATTGGTTTGAAGCAAGCGATTGGCGAAGGCTATGCGACGGGACCGCGGATTATTGGTGCGGGCTATGCCATTGGCGCGACGGGCGGGCATTGCGACGAGACTTTCTTTCCGCCGAGCTTTAATCGCAAAAGCCCTTCGGTGGGCGACGGACCGCAAGCGCTTCGTGATCAAGTGCGGCTGCAACGCAAATATGGCGCCGAGGTAATCAAAATCTGTGCGACCGGCGGTGTGTTTAGCCGCAATACCGAGCCAGGGCAGCAGCAGCTTTCCGAAGAAGAAATGCGTGCGGTTGCGGACGAGGCGCATCAATGGGGATTGCGCGTTGCGGCACATGCGCATGGCGCATCGGGCATCAAGGCAGCGATCCGCGCGGGCATTGATACGATTGAACATGCCAGCCTTGTCGATGATGAAGGGATCAAGCTGGCGGTAGCGCGAAAACAGCCCGTCTGGTTTTCGATGGACATTTATAACACTGATTACACGCAGGCGGAGGGCGCGAAGAACGGCGTGCTTGAGGATAATCTGCGCAAGGACCGCGAAGTCGCGCAGATCCAACGGGATGGTTTCCGCAAAGCCCATGCCGCAGGGGTAAAAATGGTCTTCGGTTCAGACGCAGGCGTGATGCCGCACGGCACGGCGGGCGGGCAATTCAAATATATGGTGCAATATGGGATGACGCCGATGGAAGCGATTCAGGCCGCCACCGGCAATGCTGCACAAGCGCTGGGGCGTGAAGGTGACGTGGGCGCGATTGCAGTGGGGCGCTATGCAGATATTATCGCGGTATCGGGCGATCCGACCACGAATGTCCGGCTGCTCGAGAAGGTCGATACCGTGGTCAAGGGCGGTGTTGTGATGAAGGGCGGGCAATAATTTATGTCATCGGGACTTTTTGCGCTGTTCGATGATGTCGCGGCGATTGCCAAAGTTGCGGCGGCGTCGCTCGACGATGTGACTGCGGCAGCAGGCAAGGCCAGTGCCAAGGCGGCGGGGATCGTGATCGACGATACCGCGGTGACGCCGCGTTATGTTACGGGCTTTGCAGCGGAGCGCGAGCTGCCGATCATCTGGAAGATTGCCCTCGGGAGCCTGCGTAACAAGCTGTTGTTCCTGTTGCCGGGGTGCCTGTTATTGAGTGCCTTTGCGCCATGGGCATTGACGCCGTTGCTGATGATCGGCGGGGCGTATCTTTGTTATGAAGGCGCCGAAAAGATCATCGAAGTCGTCATGGGGCATGAGGCGCATGGCGACGAGGACGAAGAATTCGACGATCCCGTCCATATGGAGGAATCGAAAGTCAGCGGCGCAATCCGCACCGATTTCATCCTGTCGGCCGAGATTATGGCGATTGCGCTTGCTGATGTGGCGACCAAGCCGCTTTGGGAACAGGCGGCGGTGCTCGCGGTGGTCGGCATTTTCGTGACGGTCGGGGTTTACGGGCTGGTCGGGGCCATCGTGAAGATGGACGATGTTGGCCTGCATCTGGCCAAGGAAGGGCGGCTGGGCGTAACGCGCGCGGTGGGGCGCGGACTGGTCAGCGGGATGCCGGGGTTGCTCAAAGGTCTGGCCGTCGTCGGGACAGCGGCCATGCTGTGGGTCGGCGGCGGGATCATCGTGCACGGTATGGAAGTGCTTGGGTGGGGCGCGGTGGCGCATCTGTTTCATGATGTGGCGAAAGTTGTTGGCGGCGCGGTGCCGGGGATCGGCGGGCTGGTCGAATGGATCGTGAATGCGGCGGCGTCGGGGGTGTTCGGGCTGGTTGTGGGGGCGGTTGTTGTGGGGGTTTTGGGTTTGGTGAAAGGACGGGGGAAGGCGCATTGATGGTGCCAAAACCGTCTCAATATTGCATTGTTAAGATGCGTTATAGTAGGCTGTTGGCATGACGGTAACCAATGACCTGATGTATGAACTGCTCAAGCGGATGCAGGGGGATCTGGCCGAGCTGAAGCGGGGGCAGCTGAGCATGGGCTTGCAGCTGGCTTCAATGGAGCAGCATGCTGCTGCCAGCCAAGTCGAGATTGCGCGGATTAGCGCCGACATGGCACAGATGCGAAGTGATATGGCGCTCGTGAAGCGACGGCTGGATTTGGTTGAGGCTTGACGCAATGCTTGTGGTACCCGCAGCCACGTATTTCCGTCAGTAAATAAAATCGACAAAAGGGTCGGGCAGTCCTTTCAGCTCTTGCCAATTAAAATTGTATCGCTCGCCTACAGGTATGTTGGGTGGTTTGATGAGTGTGCGACCCATTGGACCAAATTCGAAACCGGCTTGCCCACCCGTTGATCCAACACTCAGAGCTACCGGTCCCGGACTGTCGGTGTTGAAAAACTGGCTCCACATCAAAATTGCTAGACCACAATACGCCTCGATCATGTTCTTAAACGTGGCTGATAAAGCAAACTGCGCATGTCGATCATGCTTTGCTGCATTATATGACTGATACCAAGGAATTTTCTTAGGGCTTTGGTGATCTTCCCATGCTTGAAAGGGGCGAAAAATTACGTCCTCTCCGTACCAAACGGCAAATTTAATCTCATATTTCGATAAAAAGTGAGATTTCTCTACTTTGGCGTAGTGAGTCATGGTTAATTTGCTGGGTATAATCGAGTATTGATTTTCCTTCAAAATTGCCTTGAGATTAGCCTCCACCTCAATGCTGATTTTAGTCAAAAGTCCTGAAATCTTGTACGAAAACGATTGGAAGTTTTGTGTCGATGGCTCGATGAATGTAAATATTTCAGCAAGCTCGGCGTCAATGATCTGAAATGCTCGTTTGTAATGCCAAGCGTCTACTGAATATCTTTCATGTTCGACATACTGCCCATTGCCACTATTTTGGAATGAGCCGTCGGCGAGTTGGCGGACGATTCGTCTGTATGGCCAGCTTGTCGAGCTTATCGGGGAGTTCTCGAGTTCGCCGCTTGGCGCATCGGGCAGATTGGCAATTTCCATGTTGCGAGGTTATAGGTTTCTTGCTTTCTCAAGCAATCGTTCGGTTGCACGCCGCACCGCCCCGTTGACCCCATCCGATTCCGCCGCTAACGGCGTCTCTCGTTTCACAGGGGCAACCCCGCGATAACGAACTTGAACATTGCCGTGTGTGTGATGAAGGTCCGGGGGTCGCGATATGGCCACCGTGCCTTTTCGTGTTCGCTTCGAACCCGTGTCATGCCATCGGCAAAGTAACCCGCCGGCGCATGTCGGTAACTTTAAGGTGAAGGCTTCAAATGCCAACGATTAACCAGCTGGTCCGCAAGGGCCGCGACCCGCAGAAAGCCAAGTCCAAGGTTCCTGCGATGGAAGCAAATCCGCAGAAGCGTGGCGTTTGCACGCGCGTCTACACGACGACCCCGAAAAAGCCGAACTCGGCGCTGCGCAAGGT
>JANMPU010000061.1:0-31483 GCA_031369985.1 Sphingomonas sp.
CGGCCCGTCAATGCAACGGGGTAAATGAGAAGAAGGGCGAGGATGTATATCGCCGCACCAGTGAGCACTTCGGTCAGGGGAACGCACGAATGCATCATCACCGAAGGATCATACGCATACGGCGTCAGCCGCTCCGTTCCAGACAAACAAACGGTATCGCTCGGTAAGTTGCCCGACCAAGTCTCCCGATAGCTAGAAGATGCATATGCGCCCCACAGCCCGACAGGCATGACCAATACGGCGACTAACCTATTCCAGCCCTTTGAAATCCTCACCCCATCATCCCCACAAACCGCTCGAACAGATACGCACTATCCTGCGGCCCCGGTGACGCCTCGGGGTGATATTGCACGCTGAACGCAGGGGCATCGGTCAACTCAAACCCGCAGTTCGATCCATCAAACAGCGAAACATGCGTCGCCTTCGCATTCGCGGGCAACGTCTCGGCATCAACCGCAAAGCCATGGTTCATGCTCGTAATCTCGACCCGCCCGTCGGAGAGCCGCTTGACCGGGTGGTTCGCCCCGCGGTGCCCCTGGTGCATCTTCACTGTCTTCGCGCCCACCGCCAGCCCGAGCAACTGATGCCCGAGGCATATCCCGAAAAGCGGCTTGCCCGTACCCAACCACTGCTGGATCACCGGCACCGCATAGTCGCCTGTCGCCGCCGGATCGCCGGGCCCGTTTGACAGGAACAGACCATCGGGCTGATGCCCCATAATGTCGTCGAAGCTCGCCGTCGCGGGCACGACCGTTACTTCACATCCTGTGTCAATTATGTTGCGTAAAATATTCTGTTTTATGCCATAATCGACTGCAACGACTTTACGCCTCGGAAAATCCTTGGACTCACTTTTGACTAACTTTTGGCCGAGCGTCCACAATCCCCTGTCCCAGCCATAGCTCTGCAACGTCGTCACCGGCTTGGCGAGGTCGGTCCCTGCCAGCCCCGGCCATTCCCGCGCCAGTGCCAGCAGCTCGGCGACATCGAACACCCCATCCTTGCGGTGCGCGATCACCGCGTTGGGCGGCCCGACTTCGCGAATCCGCCGCGTCAGTGCCCGGGTATCGACGCCCGCCAGCCCGATCCGCCCATTCGCGCGCAACCACGCATCGAATCCGCCGGTCGACCGGAAATTGGACGGCGCGGTCACATCCTCGCGGACAATGCACCCGACGGCATGCGCATTGGTCGCTTCCATATCCTCGACGTTCGCGCCGACATTGCCGATATGCGGAAAGGTGAAGGTCACGATCTGCGCCGCGTAGGACGGATCGGTCATGATCTCCTGATAGCCCGTCATCGCGGTGTTGAAGCACACCTCACCCACCGCCGCGCCTTCCGCGCCAAATCCGCGGCCATAAACCACGGTCCCGTCGGCAAGCACGAGAATACCGTTGGCGCGCGAAGTGTCAGCCATGCGGAAAGGGCTCCGTTGGAGGGAATAAGCAGCGATGTCGCTAAGCGGTGGTCCCTAAGCAACGAGTCGGTCGCGGTCAATTCTGGTAACGAAACTGCAATGCGGCTAAGTATGAGGTTTCCGAAAGAGAACCGATGATTCGAGACGATATCCAAGCGGCGCAAATCGCGACGATGAAGGCGCGCGACGCCGACACTTTGGGCACGATCCGCCTGATCCAGTCCGCGATCAAGAACCGCGACATTGAAGCGCGCACGGGCAAGGCTCCCGAGGACGACAATGTCCTTGTCGTCGAAGTGCTCCAGAAAATGGTCAAGCAGCGCCGCGAATCAATCGAGATGTTCACCACTGGCAACCGCCCCGAACTCGCCGCGAAAGAAGCCGCCGAAGTCGCGGTGATCGAACAATTCCTGCCGCAACAACTGACCGAAGCACAAACAATTCTCGCCATCGAAGCAATCAAGGCCGAAGTTGGCGCGACCGGCGTCAAAGACATGGGCCGCGTCATGGCTGCACTCAAAGAGCGCCACGCCAGCGAACTCGACATGAGCAAAGCGAGCGCGCTGGTAAAGGCCTCGCTTTCCTGAAGGCATGAGCCTCTCCCCCGCCTTTCTCGACGAACTGCGAAGCCGCACCCTCCTGTCTGGCCTGATTGGTAAATCGCTCAAGCTCCAGCGCGCTGGCCGCGAATGGAAAGCGCCCTGCCCGTTCCACAATGAAAAGACGCCGTCTTTCTATGTGAACGACGACAAGGGCTTTTATCACTGCTTCGGGTGCAGCGCCCACGGGGACGCAATCCGCTGGATGACCGAGCAGCAGGGGTTGCCGTTCATCGACGCGGTCAAGGAACTCGCCGCCAACGCCGGGATGGACATGCCCGCCGCCGATCCCCGCGCCGCCGAACGCGCCGAACGGCAGAGCGGTCTGCATGACGTCATGGCCGCCGCGCACGCGTGGTTCGCTGAGCAACTTGCGGGTATCGATGGGGCCGAAGCGCGCGCCTATCTCGACAAGCGCGGCGTCTCGCCAGAACACATCACTGCCTTCGGTCTCGGCTTTGCGCCCGATAGCCGGGGGAAACTCAAAACCGCACTTGCCCGCTATGGCGATTCGATGCTCGTCGAAGCCGGTCTCCTCATCGCGGTTGACGACAAAGCACCGTATGACCGCTTCCGTGGTCGCCTGATGATTCCAATCCGCGATCCGCGCGGGCGGTGCATCGCCTTTGGTGGGCGCATCCTTGGAGCTGGCGAGCCGAAATATCTGAACTCTCCCGACACGCCGCTTTTCGACAAGGGCCGCACGCTGTGGAACCTTGACCGCGCTGCTCCCGCCTCGCGCAAGTCAGGCCGCCTGATTGCCGTCGAAGGCTATATGGACGCCATCGCGCTGGCGGGCGCTGGTGTCGACGAAGTGGTCGCACCTCTGGGCACCGCGCTCACCGAGGCACAGATCGAACGCATGTGGCGCTTGGTGGACGAACCCATCCTCTGCTTCGACGGTGACAATGCCGGTCGCAAGGCCGCAATGCGCGCTGTCCTTCGCGCCATGCCGATGCTTGGGCCAAGCCGAAGCCTCAGCATTGTCACACTTCCACCGGGTCAAGACCCTGACGACGTCGTGAAACAGGGTGGCAAAGCGGCCTTTGAAACCCTCGCCGCCACCGCCCAACCGCTCGTGGACTACCTGTGGGATACCGAACAAGCTGCCGCCCCGCTCAAAACACCCGAACAGCGCGCGGGCCTTAAGCACCGCCTGACCGAACATATCGCCACGATTGCCGATCCCGATGTCCGCCGCCATTATAACAATGCCATGCGCGAACGGCTCGACGCGCTGTTTTTCACCCGCGCACCCTTCGTGCCCCAACAGCGCGGCAAATTCCGTGGTGCCAACACCCCTGCCCCCCATGGCCCCGCCTCAACCAAAGCCCGCGCCATCGGCGGCGCGATCGAAACTCTCTATGGCCGCGCCATCATGGCCGGACTCGTCCGCCATCCCGCGCTTGTTTTAACCTGCGCCGAAGCACTTTCGGTCCTGCCAATGGCCGACTCCGCGCTCAACGAATTCAGGAATATGCTCGTGGATGCGGCCTATGACGGTGACATTGTTGAAACAGGAGCGCTTGACACTATATGCGCTATCCAAGGGTATTTGGATATCTTAGGGGAGTTGCGCGCATTCAACGGGCTTGCCTTTTCCTTCACGCGCGGCGATGCGGACGCTGCCGTGGCGCGCAGGGATTTGGCGATGGCGATTGAAGCGCTTGCATCACGGCCTGAACTGGACGCGGCACTTGCGGCGGCAACGGCGCGATTGGCCGACGGTGGCGATGACGAAGGATATGCCGAGCAGATGCGCCTGATGGCGGCGCGGCGCGAGGCGGATCAGAAATTGGCGGCACTCGTTCAGGGGGACGAAGATGCCGGGTGAAACAGGAACAAATATCTAGATGACAAAACAACTTGAGGCCGACACGCCCGAAGCTGAAAACGAAAATGGCGACGCGCCCCTCATCGATTTGAACGATGCCGACATCAAAAAGATGGTCGCGCGCGCCAAAAAGCGTGGCTACATCACGGTCGATGACCTGAATGCTGTCGTCGGCGAAATGACGACGGACCAGATCGAGGACGTCATGTCTGCGCTCAACGAAATGGGCATCAACGTTGTCGAGAACGACGAAGCCAGTGACGACGGTGACGATCAGAAGGACGACGAAGAGGAAATCGCCGCGGTCGATGCGACCGACGACGGCACTGGCCATGTTGCCGAAAAAGTCACCAAGGTCACCGACCGCACTGATGATCCCGTCCGCATGTATCTGCGCGAAATGGGCGCGGTCGAACTGCTCAGCCGCGAAGGCGAAATCGCGATTGCCAAGCGGATCGAGGCTGGTCGTGACACCATGATTCTCGGCCTGTGCGAATCACCGATCACCTTCCACGCGATCATCGACTGGTCGAACGCGCTCAACGAGGGGCGGATGCAGCTGCGCGAAATCATTGATCTCGACGCGATGCTCAACAAGGATCCGGCCCCCGAAGCCATGAACGAAGAGGGCGAGGAAGGCGACGGCGAGATCAGCGAGAAGAACGCCGGCGTCACCTACAAAGAAGAAGACGAAGTCGAGGAAGTCGTTGCCGTTTCGGAAGACGAACATGACGAAGAAGCGCTGACCGAACGTCGCGCCCCGCGGCCGTCGGACGACGAGGAAGAGGATAACACCCTCAGCCTCGCGCAGATGGAAGAAACTTTAAAGCCAATGGCGCTTGAGAAATTTGCTTCAATTACTGCGCTTTACAAGAAATTCTCGAAGGTTCAACAAGCGCGGATCGATGCTCTCGGCGTCGGCAATGACTTTCCTGCGGCTGATGAAAAAAAATATCACAAGCTGCGTGAAGAATTGACTGCCGAAGTCGAAAGCGTGCAGTTTCACGGCGCAAAAATCGAATATCTGGTTGACCAGCTTTATGCCTTCAACCGCCGCCTGACCGCGCTGGGCGGGCAGATGCTGCGTCTCGCCGAACGTCATAAAGTGCCGCGCAAGGCTTTCCTCGACAGCTATGTGAATCATGAGCTTGACGAAAATTGGCTGGCGAGTGTCGCGGGCCTGGATAAGAAATGGGCGGCCTTTGCCGAAAATGAAATTGATGCTGTCGAGCGCATCCGTGTCGAAATTGCCGAAATCAGCCAAGCGACCGGCATGTCACTCAGCGAGTTCCGCCGTATCGTCAATACGGTGCAAAAAGCTGAGCGTGAGGCGCGCATCGCCAAGAAGGAAATGGTCGAAGCGAACCTGCGCCTCGTCATTTCCATCGCCAAGAAATACACCAATCGCGGGCTGCAATTCCTTGATCTTATTCAGGAAGGCAATATCGGCCTGATGAAGGCCGTCGACAAATTCGAATATCGTCGCGGCTATAAGTTCTCGACCTACGCGACTTGGTGGATCCGTCAGGCGATCACGCGCAGCATTGCCGATCAGGCGCGGACGATCCGCATTCCGGTGCACATGATCGAAACGATCAACAAGCTGGTCCGCACCAGCCGCCAGTTTCTCCACGAGCAGGGCCGCGAGCCGACGCCCGAGGAAATGGCCGAGCGCCTTTCCATGCCTCTGGAAAAAGTCCGCAAGGTGATGAAAATCGCCAAGGAGCCGATCAGCCTCGAAACGCCCATCGGCGACGAGGAAGATTCGCATCTGGGCGATTTCATCGAGGACAAGAACGCGGTCATCCCGGTCGACGCCGCGATTCAGGCGAACCTCAAGGAAACCGTTACCCGCGTACTGGCCTCACTCACGCCGCGCGAGGAACGTGTGCTGCGCATGCGCTTCGGCATCGGCATGAATACCGATCACACGCTCGAGGAAGTCGGCCAGCAATTCAGCGTCACCCGCGAACGCATCCGCCAGATCGAGGCAAAGGCCCTGCGCAAACTCAAGCACCCAAGCCGGTCACGGAAGATGCGGAGCTTCTTGGATCAGTAACTGAATCTAAAACGCCCGCCGATGCGCGATGACGGGAATCCGGCTTTGTGCATCGACGATTTGCGATAGATCGAGATCACAGAACCCAAGGCCCGACCCCTCGCCCATATCAAGCAACACATCCCCCCACGGTCCCACGACCAGCGAATGACCATAGGTCGCACGACCATCCGCATGCGTCCCAGTCTGCGCCGCCGCAATTACGAAGGCCGCATTCTCAATAGCCCGCGCCCGCATTAGGACGTGCCAATGCGCCTCCCCCGTCGGCACGGTAAAAGCGGACGGGATGCTCAGCACCGTCGCCCCTGCACCGCTCAGCGCCTGATACAGCGCAGGGAACCGCAGATCATAACAGATCGACAACCCCATCGTGCCCGGCGGGGTCTCGGCGACCACTGGCGATGCCCCCGCAACATAGGCATTTGATTCGCGCCAACTCTCGCCTGTCGGCAGATCAACATCGAATAAATGCATCTTGTCATAACGTGCGATTACCCTGCCATTGGCATCAATCACGAACCCACGATTGGCAAACTTGTCGCTCGCTTCCGCCTTTACGGCCAGCGACCCCAGATGCACCCATATCCCATGCCGCGCCGCCGCCGCGCGAACCGCACCCAGCACGGGATCATCGCTTTCAGCAACGATACTGCCCTTCGCGCGCGCGCGATCCCGATCAATAAGCCCCGACATTTCAGGCGTGAAAAGCATCGCCGCCCTGCCCGCTGCTGCTTCCGCAACTGCCGCAACAATCACCGCCGCATTCGCCGCCGGGTCAATCCCCGACGTCATCTGCAGCAACGCGATCCGCACTATGCTGCCAGAAGCGCGTCGAGTTTGCCTGCAGCCTCCAGCGCAGCGAGATCATCCGAACCGCCGACATGGTTCTCGTTGATAAATATCTGCGGCATTGTCATCCGCCCTCCCGACCGCTCGACCATCTCGGCTTTCTTCGGCCCGCCCATCGTGACATCGAACTCTTCGACGTCGACGCCCTTGCTGCCGAGGAGCTTCAACGCCCGCGCGCAGTAGGGGCACATAAATTTGGTGTAGATTTCAACTTTTGCCATGTCGCGTAGGTGCGGTCGTCTCGCACCTATGTCAATCATCCTCACCCACAACCCGCGCCCAGCACACCAACGTCACTCTTGTTGCACCCGCTTTCTTGAGCGCCTTCGCACAAGCATTTGCCGTCGCGCCAGTAGTCAGGACATCATCGATCAAAAGGACATGCACACCATCAAAGCGCTGCATCGCTTTAAACGCGCCCTGCACCGCCCGCTGGCGCTGACTGGGACCGAGACCGCGTAACGACGGCGTCGCGCGTGTTCGGCGCAGGGCGTCCACCTGCACCGACAATCCCGTCCGTTGGCGCAACGCCCGGGCAAAGGCCGCGCTCTGGTTGAATCCGCGCTGCCACAACCGCCAGCGGTGCAGCGGCACCGGCACCAACACCGCATCACGCGGCAATCGATCCGCCAGCACCGATGCCATTGTCCGCGCCAACCCCGGTCGCCGCGCATATTTGAGGCGGAGCACGACCCGGCTTGCAATGTCGCCATAAGCAACGCCCGCAATGACCGCGTCATAAGCCGGCGGTTCCTTAAGGCACGGCCCACAAATCAGCCCATCATGCGCGCCGAGCGGCCGAGCGCACAGGCAGCACCCCGGCGCAGTCAGAAAACGCAATTCCCGCCAGCAATCGACACAGAACCGGTGATCCTCCGCCACAATACGTGCACAGCCCGGACAACGCGGCGGCAACATGAAGTCCAAGACCGGACGGGAGAGCGCGGCGAACGAAGCCATTTGCCCGTTGTCGTCGCGAGCGATCACCGGCACAAGCGCGAAATGACCGCGCCGCCCACCGACGTCCCCGAAATTTTTGACCGCGCCGCACGTCGTGTCCGGCGTGGACGGGCAAAGAGTGGTGGCTTTTTTGCCAGACTTATGACCGACGATCTGCTCGAACGGCTCGACGGTGTGAAGCGGACTTTTAAGGCAGCGCTGGTGGTCGGTGCAGAGCAATCGCTAATCGACGGCCTCATCGCCCGCAAAATTAATGTTACGGCCTGCGATTCATCGCCTAAACGCGCGTCTTGGGCCTTTGATGAAGACCGGATCGATCATCCGCCAGCGTCGTTCGACCTGATCCTTTCATCGAGCACGCTGGACACGGTCAATGACTTGCCCGGCGCGCTGGTCCTGATGCGCCGCTTGTTGAAGCCCGACGGCCTGTTGCTTGCCAATTTTGCCGGGGCACCTTCATTGACGGCCTTGCGTCATGCCGTCACCAGCGCCGACACCCAAACCGGCGCAGCGGTGGCGCGATTGCATCCACAAATCGACGTGCGGTCGGCAGGGGATTTGCTCACCCGCGCTGGATTTGCGCTATCCGTTGCGGACCTCGACACGGTAGACGTGGCTTATTCATCCCTCGCTCGATTGCTGACCGACCTCCGTGAAGCAGGCGCGACCAATATGCTCAAGCAACGCCACCGCATCTCGAGAACATGGTTGGCACAAGCCGATGCCGCGTTCGCGGCGCTGGCCGACGCCAAAGGCAAGACCCACGAAACGCTTAGTTACGTGACCCTGACCGGCTGGGCGCCCGCACCAAATCAGCCGCAACCGGCACGGCGCGGGAGCGGGCGCACGTCATTGGCGGCGCTGCTCGACAAAAGCAGCGATTGACGGGATGAGTGGAATATCCGCTTCGGGCATCGGCATTTCAAACAGTTGCGCCGGGTCGACCCAACGAATTTCCGAAGCATGGAGTGCCCGCGGCTTTCCCGACCACTCTACACAGCCATAGAGCAATAACAATAAATGCCGGTCACCAAGCGTGGCGCTGGCGAAGGCAAGTGGCGTTAACGGCCCGACTTTGATTCCCAGTTCTTCAGCCAACTCCCGCGCCAAAGCCGCTTCGGGTGTTTCACCCGGGTCGATCTTTCCGCCCGGAAATTCCCATAGCCCTGCCATTCGACCACCAAACGGCCGTTGCTGAACCAGAACATGATTCTGATCATCAACCAATGCCGCCGCAACGACCAGCAAGGGGAGCGCTGCATCCCGCCCCAAAAGCGATTTTAGCATTTTGTTAACGTCCCAAACTCTATGCCAAGGCTGCTCTTAGGAGCGCATCGGGACTGGGGACAAGCGATGTTGAAGTTTTGGCGTGCGTTTGCACGCAACAACAGAGGTGCAACTGCAATCGAATATGGGCTGATCGTATCGCTCATCTTCGTTGGGATTATTGTTGCCGTCAACTTCGCCGCAACCTCAACCATTAGCATGTGGAACAATGTCGCAACGCGAGTCAGTAACACGTAAAAAAATCTGATATCGCGTTAAGACTTTTTCAATAATCAAAGTCTAGTTCGGCAAATGTTGATCGGGGGAACTGGTCAACCGGGTAGACACCTAAAGGAGACCAGTAATGAAAATGCTTCGTAAATTCATGCGCAACGAAAAGGGCGCAACTGCCATCGAATATGGCCTGATTGCTACGCTGATCGCGATTGCCGCAATCACTGCAATGACTTCGGTTGGTAACAAGTTGACGACCACGTTCAACAACGTCGGTACGAACCTGAAGGCCAGCTAATGGCTTGCCTCACACTTGAGGCATGCTTTTAATGGAACAAGCCGGGCGGCGGGCTATGTCCGCCGCCCGATTTGTATGAAGACAAACTGATCTATCGTGGAGTAGGGACATGCACCACTTTCTAAAGGCTTTGCGCAACCAAAAGGGCGCAACTGCGATCGAATATGGCCTGATTGCCACGCTCATTGCCATTGCCGCGATTACGGCAATGACAAGCGTTGGCGGCAAGCTGAAGACGACGTTCAACAACGTCGGCACGAACCTGAAGGCTTCGTAAAATCGGATTTCGGCGATTAACCGAAAACGACAAGTTTTACACGCTGGCCGGGCCGTAATGCGGTGCCGGCCGGTAGTGCGTTCAGCGTCAGGAAACGCTCGGCCCGCAGCGTCGCATAGGCCATTCGTGCCGACAGCGACTCGATCGTATCGCCCGACCGCACGGTCACCACTTGAATCTTGCGCGGCTTGATCGCTGCCGCCTCGGCGTCAGTCAGGCGACGGACCGACTGAGTCAGCCCGCTGAATGGTCCAACGCCAGATCCAGCTGGCGTCAAAATCACAAAATGAAATGCCTGATTCGCGTTAAAAGCATAAGCAAAGACGGTGATGTCCACTTGCCCCGACTGCGTGTTCGCGCGCGCGCTCGCATAGGCTGCATCAATGCCGTTAACGCGCGTCGTCTGCGCCTCACCAACATTGACGCTGCCTTGCCCGCCGGTCAGCGTTTGGAACGCAGCGCCGATGTAGGCCCGCAGATCACCATTATACGCCGCACCGGTAAAACTCGCTTGCCCACCACTGCCGCTAACGGTCACCGCTTGCGCACCGTTAGACATCCCAAACCCATCAGGTGCCGTAAACATTAGGCGAAGGTCGGGATGGCGAAAGGTCTGGCCGTCAATCACACCCTGCTTGGGGTCGTCGTCATACAGCGTGCCGTTAAGCGCATCGAGGAAAGCATCGCGATTTCGAACACCGCTTTTCGCGCCCGTAGACGTCGCACGTTGCGCCGCGCGGGACACACGGCTCGCAGGATCCGGATGCGTGCTGGCCCAAGTCGGCGTTGATCGAGCCTCTTGATTACGGGCGCGGGCATCAAGCGCCGATTGCGCCGCGAGCGAGGCCAGCATGGTTGACGAGGCCATCGGGTCATAGCCTGCTTTGACCAGATAGTTCACGCCCAGATCATCGGCCTCAAATTCCTGCCCGCGCGAAAACTTTAACGTAAGCGCTTGAAACCCGGTGCCAATCCCTTTTCCCAAGAGCTGCCCAAGTTGCGAGTTACCACCGAGCAACAACCCCGCGCCAAGCTGTCCCAATGCACCCAATATGCCGTTGCGGGTCGCGGCGCTTTGCCGCTTCTGCGAATGCCGCGCCGCCACATGGCCCGTTTCGTGGCCAAGCACTGACGCCAATTCGGCTTCGTCATTCATCAGGCCCATCAACTGGCGCGTGACGTAAACATAACCGCCGGGAATCGCGAACGCGTTGTTGGCGGGTGAATTGAGCAGCGAGATGGTGAAATCCGACTGGCTGTTCGACAAGCCAGACTGCACCGCGATCTTCTGGCCAACCTTGCGGACATAATCGGACTGTGGCCCGGCATAAACGCCGCCAAATTCGGAGAGAAGTTCGGGATGCGCCTTTGCGCCGGTCGCTTTGTCCGCAGCGGAAATCGACTGCGTGCCGCTCTGCGCAAGGGCATTTGTCGCCGGAACCGCGGCCAACGCCAGACAAACTCCCGTCCCGATCAACGACTTACGCATAGCACCACTCCTTATGTCTTGACGTCATCATGCCACAATCGGCGAGTCGACCCAAATCGCGATCAGAGGCCACCCATTGCGAGGAATTTGTCACGCCGTTGTTTGCGCAGCGCGGCTGCATCTTTACCTGACAAGTCACCGAGCGCCTTCAAAATCGCCGTCGACAGATTCTTCGAAGCGCCCGCTGGATCACGCTGCGCGCCACCCATCGGTTCGGGAACAATCACATCGACAACGCCCAGTTTTTTGAGGTCATCCGCCGTCACGCGCATGGCTTCGGCTGCATCAGCGGCACGGTCCCCACTGCGCCACAGTATCGACGCGCAGCCCTCGGGCGAGATGACTGAATAGACCGCATGTTCGAACATCAACACTTGATTGCCTGCAGCGAGCGCAATCGCCCCGCCCGACCCGCCTTCGCCAACGATCACCGCAACCATCGGCACGCCCAACGCCAAGCACTGTTCAGTCGAACGCGCAATCGCTTCGGCTTGCCCGCGCTCTTCGGCCTGCACGCCGGGAAACGCGCCCGACGTATCAACGAGCGAAATGACCGGAATGCCAAAGCGATCGGCAAGCTGCATCAGGCGGATCGCTTTTCGATACCCCTCGGGCTTTCCCATCCCGAAGTTATGTTTGAGGCGACTGGCAGTGTCGTTGCCCTTTTCATGGCCGATCACCATCACGCGCCGCCCGTCAATCCGCGCAAGGCCACCCAAAATCGCCTGATCATCACCAAAAGCGCGGTCGCCCGCTAGCGGTGTAAAATCAGTGAAAATCGCTTTTACATAATCCAAAAAATGTGGGCGTTCCGGGTGCCGCGCCACTTGCGTTTTCTGCCACGGGGTCAGCTTGGCATAGGTGTCACGCAACAGCTTTTCGGCCTTGGCATCAATCTTTTCGATTTCGGCGGAAATTGCGTCCGCGCCGTCGCTGTCGCGCAGTTCGGTGACACGCGCCTGCAATTCGGCGACGGGCTTTTCGAAGTCCAGATAGGCTGTCATCGCCAACCCGCCTAGGTTGCCGGACCTTTAAGGTCAACGAGAGGATGGCGTGTCGTCACCAGCTCGACCAGCCGCGACGTCTCGACATACGTGTAAATTTCGGTCGTCGCAATGTCGGCATGCCCCAGCATCGTCTGGAGCGCGCGCAAGTCTGCCCCACCCTCCAGAAGGTGCGTCGCAAAGGCGTGGCGCAGGACATGCGGGCTAATCCGTTCGGGTGGAATGCCCGCTTCTGCCGCCAGCTCGCGCAGAAGTTGGAACAGGCGCACTCGGCTGAGATGCGCTTTGCCCGAGGGGAACAGCCACGGCCCCCCACCCGTCCGCACTGCGATCCAGGTCGCCACCGCCGCCCGCGCGCGTTCCGACACCGGCACGAGCCGCTCCCGCCCACCCTTCCCCTTCAAGATCGTGAAAGGCCGATCCGGGGCAATCGCGCGCAGATCCAGCGAGACCAATTCGGTCGCGCGCAATCCTGATCCATAAAGGAGCTCGACCAGCGCCGACATGCGCAAATCCGCTGGACGCCGCGCCAGTCGGTCAATCCGGTCGGCAAGCACCGCGAACAAGCGATCAATGTCGGCGTGATCGAGTGTCTTCGGTAAACGCCGTGCCGATCCTGGCCGCGGCAGCGCATGCGAGGGATCGTCGCCACGATGCCCCTCGTCCACCAGAAAGCCGTAAAACCGGCGCAACGAAGCGGCTTTCCGTGCCACGGTTGCCCGAGCCAAATCCTGCCATTCGGTTGTCAGCCGCGTGATTTCGACCGGTCCTGCACCCGCCAATTGTCCGTTCAAAGAAGCGGACGCCAACGCCAAATCCGACCGATAAGCACTCAACGTGTTCCGCGCGGCCCCCGTTTCCGCCGCCAGCATCGCGAGGAAAGCCTCGATCAGCGGGGCGTCGGCGTTCACGACCGAGCGAGCGCCTCGGCAGCGATCATCCGCGCTTCGGGCTCCAAACCGACCCGGCGCAAGGCGCTGACGATATGATACAAATGCGCGGGCGGGACATAAGCCCAACCCGGCGTCTGCATCCCCACCGCCGCGAGCAGCGCCACCGTCCCCGGTTGCCGCGCCTGCACCGCGCGCTCAAGCGCTTGAGTCCAGTTCGACTGCCGCCCGATCGGGACAGCCAAAGACTCGGCCAACCCTTCAAGATCATCGCGGGGCAATCGCCCCAACCCGGCAAGCCCCGCAAACAGGAACTGCCGACGGATTTCGTTATCACCAAACCCGCTGACATTGCCGGCCGTAACGCTAATCACCGGACGCGGCGCACCGACGGCAATCATCGCCCAACCAAGTGATCCGCTTTCGGCTTTTTCCGCCCAACGCGCAGCCTGAATATCCAAGCCGACTGACATCATGCTGGCGACCAAGCCATCAATGTCGCCCGCCCCCGTCGCCACATCGGTCGGAATCATTGCCGCTGCGCGCGCTGTCAAAATCTGTCGCGCATAGGGTTGAAAGGGATCGCCCGACGGTTTCCAGAGGTTGCGCAGCGCCGACAGCCGCGCCGACGGTTCGCCGGTATAAGCCGCGCGAAGTTCATTGGCCGTCGTGCCACCACGATCCGCCGGGTCCGCCGCTTCATAAACTGCACCATAAAGATCAACGAGCGCGGCATTGGAGAACACGCCCAAGGTCGCGGCCCGATCCGCAAAGGCCGTGCGCGCGCCGGGTTCGCTCAGTGGAGCCCGAGCTGCCCAAGCCTGAACCTGCGGCCCGACCGTTCCGTACAGAGGCTTCGGAATTTCAACACCCACTGCTGCCGCGAGGCCAAAGCGCCACGCGGTCAGTTTCTGCACATCATCCCACTGGATCGTGATCGCGCGGCGGGTGTTGGTCCCGGCTCCCACGACTTTTTCGGCGAGCAACACGTCAATACCACGTGCGCGCCGTTCCTTGCCATTGCGCGCTTGGCTGACCAGCGATCCCGCCGTGCCGCTTTCACCCGAAAGCCCCGCGCACATCGCCCGCGCCAGTTGCCAAGCCGGAGCCGGACCCTGCGCCGCTGCATCATCGGCAATCCCGCACATTGATGACGGATCAGCTGCCGCCAACGACGACTGCATCGCCGCTTCATAAAGCCACGGTGTGAAGTTATCCGCGTCCACGCGCTGCACTAGGGCACGGGCGTTATCTGCCTCACCCATCCGCACGAGCAGCCATGCCCGATGCGCGACCCAATCCGCGCCATCGATATTCGCCGGGATCGAGCTTTGCGACAGCAATGCCCGCCGAAGCAGAATAGAAGCCCACCGTGACGCCAACGGCGCTTTCGCACGCACCATCATTGTCGTCAGGTAACGGCCATCAGCATCTCCGAATGCGCCGGAGCCAAAACCACCATCCTCAACCGCGAGCAGACCCACTTGATCAAGCGAGCGGCGCGCCTGTGGTGGCAAATCCTGTGGCGGCGCGACGGCAACGCTCGCATTGCCGCTGCTGTTGCCCATCCCGCCTTCGTCGTCGGCAATATCGAGCACCGAGCCACCGCCTGACGATGGCGATGTCGATTGCACCGGCGGGCGCAGTGTCATTTCGGGAACGTCCTGTGTCTCGCGTTCACGTTCGCGTTCTGGCATTGATCGCGACGGCCGGTCGTCGTTCGACTTCGGCGCGGCTTTTGGTGCCGCAAGCGGCGGTGGCGGCGGATCAGGTTCGCCGAAGCCCGGCGGCAGAATAGATTGCGGTCCTCGCTGCGCAATCGCGGGCACCAGCGCGACCACAGCAATTCCCGCTGTCAGGGCAACGGCAAAGCGACTAACGCGGGAGTGCACTGGCCGGTACCGTCTTTTCAACGCGCTTCAGCGGCTTGGATGCATCGATCCGCGATAGCCAGATAGCCCCGCCAACCAGCGCGACCAGCAACAAAATCCAAACCAGCAATCTAATCATCCGCGACCTGATCCTTGCACGCGCATTTCATAAAACACGCGCTCTTTGCCCGATTGCAAGGGCTTATGTATAGCCCCCGCCGACATGCAAAACGCTGCACCCCTTCCTCGGTCTGATCCGCACATTGACCGGCCGGTCGTGCTGGTCGGCCTGATGGGCGTAGGCAAGACCACGGTGGGACGGCGATTGGCGGCTCGGCTGGGACTCGTGTTCGTTGACGCCGACCACGAAATAGAACTCGCGGCGGGACTCAAAGTCGCCGAGATTTTCGAACGCTTTGGCGAGGATCATTTTCGTGATGGCGAGCGGCGGGTGATCGCGCGGCTGATCGACGGGTCGCTAAAAATCATCGCGACAGGCGGCGGTGCGTTCATGAATGACGCGACCCGCGCGTTGATCCTTGAGCGCGCGACCGCAGTCTGGCTCGATGCCGATATCGATACACTCGCCGCGCGGGTTTCGCGACGTGATGACCGCCCTTTGCTGCGTGGACGGGATGTGCGGACGGTGCTGCGTGATCTCGCGACCGTGCGCAACCCGGTCTATGCGCTCGCGCCTATCCATGTGCAAAGTCAGGCGGCACCGCATGAAGCAACCGTCGAAGCCATTGTCCGGAAACTGACCGCATGACGCGCATTACCGTGGGGCTGGGCGAGCGCAGCTATGACATTTTGATCGAAACCGGCGCGATGATGCGCGCGGGGGAATTGATCGCGCCGTTTACGAAGACGGGGCGGATTGTGATCGTGACCGATGCGAATGTCGCGGCGTTGCATCTCGGCTCGCTTGAAACGGTTGCGAAATCGGCGGGCTTGACCGTCGAATCGATCATCCTACCGCCCGGCGAAGGCACCAAAAACTGGGCACAGCTCGAAAACCTTTGCGACCAACTCCTCGCCCTCGAAATTGAACGCAGCGAAGCGATTGTCGCACTTGGTGGCGGCGTCATCGGCGACCTGACTGGCTTTGCCGCAGCCATCGTCAAGCGCGGTTGCGCCATTGTCCAAGTTCCGACCACCCTGCTTTCGCAAGTCGATTCTTCGGTCGGCGGCAAGACCGCGATCAACACCAGCGCGGGTAAAAACCTGATCGGCGCGTTTCACCAACCCGCCTTCGTCCTGATCGATCCCGCATCGCTCGACACCCTCCCCGCCAGAGAACTCCGCGCGGGCTATGCAGAAGTCGTCAAATATGGACTGATCGACGATCCTGTTTTCTTCGAATGGTGCGAAACCAATGGCACCGCGCTGCTGTCGGGCGACTCCACCGCCCGTGCCCACGCCATCGCGACCAGCGTCGCCGCAAAGGCCCGTATCGTCGGCGCAGACGAACGCGAAACCACTGGCACGCGCGCGCTTCTCAACCTCGGCCACACCTTCGGCCATGCGCTAGAAGCCGAAACTGGCTTCTCCGAGAGCCTCCTCCACGGCGAAGGCGTCGCCGCTGGCATGGCGATTGCGTTCCGTTTCTCCGCAGCCCGTGGCCTATGCTCCCCCGAAGACGCCGCCCGCGTCTCGGCACATCTGGCATCAGTCGGCCTGCCCACCGGCGCTCGTCCCGCTACAAATGCCGACGGGGCGACTCTCGCCGCGCACATGGCACACGACAAAAAACGCGACGCGGGTAGCGTGCCCTTCCTCCTCGCGCGCGGCATTGGGCGGACATTCCTTGCCAAGGATGTCGCGCTCGATGAGGTGGCGTCCTTCCTCGACAGCGATCAATAATGCCCACCGTATCGCTGAGCCTGTCGAAGCCCTGCCCTTCTTCTCTGCGCTTTCAAAGAAAGGACAGCCCTTCGACAAGCTCAGGGAAACGGAGACCTAAAAAGGATCACCACTTGAATGCCCAACGGGATCGCCAAATCGAACCTGCCGACCAAGACCTGCCCCGTCTGCGCGCGTCCCTTTACGTGGCGCAAGAAATGGGCGCGCGACTGGGATAATGTGATTTATTGCTCGGACAAATGCCGGTCAGCGGGGTCGCGAAAAAGCCAGCCATAGCCAGCCACTAATCATTGTCAGCCCCCCAATCGGCGTGATCGCGCCGAACCAGTGCGATGCTCCGAGGGCCATCGCGTAAAGGCTCAACCCGAAAATCACCCCACCGATCAGCAACATCCATGACACCCGCCGGTCGAACCGCGCCACGGTAATCGCCGCCGCTGCATGGGGGAGCTGATACGCCGCGCCCGTCCGCAGCCAAGATGCAGCTTCCGCGCTCGCCCCGTGCGCGCCAAATGCCCCCGCCATGATCGCCACTGCCGCCGACAATGCGGCCGCAACAATCAATGCGTCACGCTTCACGCTTGATGCCCTCGAATCGTTCACCGCGGAACATCATGTCCTGCATCGAATGAAGGTCGCCACTTACGCCTTGCGCCTCGAGCCGTTCTATGTCGCGTCGCCGGTATTCGCCTTCAATTTCGGCAATTCGTGTGTCGGTCACTGTCAGCGCCTTCAGCGCTTCGATGCCCATTAACACTGCCGATTCATAAACCTCGCGAATGCTCGCGGTCAGGTCGAGCGGGGCAAGCGCAATCATTTGTCGCCGGTCAAACGCGCGAACCAGCACCGCCGCCTGCGGGAACGTCGTCATGATCGGCCCGAGTTCTTTCGGCCCCAGCGTCGCGTCGTCCGTACAGAACAAAATCAACGACGCCTGATCCGCCCCCGCCGTGCGCAGCAAATCAATCCGCCGCCCGTCACCATAATAAACTTTGACGCCGAACGCCGCGGTGCGCTCGATCTGCGACGGCTTCACATCGATCAGCGTCACCGACACACCGTCAGCAAGCAGCATTTGCGAAACGGTCTGCCCAAAGCGGCCGTAGCCAACAATGATCGCGCTAGACTTTACCGCAGTTTCTGGCCCTTCGGGCTTTTCCCCTTTGACAGGCGCATGTTCATAACGCCGCGCGATCATCAACAGGAACGGCGTGGTCGCCATCGACAAAGTCACAACTGCCCCGAATAAGCTCGCCGCTTGTGGTTCGATCAGCAAGGCCTCCTGCGCTTGCGCAAACAGCACGAACCCAAATTCACCACCCTGACTGAGCAGCAGCCCAAGTCCGAAAGCGGGTCGCGTTTCCATGCCGAAAAGCTTGGCCAGGCCGAAAATCAACCCGGTCTTGAGCACCACCAAAGCCGCCGCCATCCCGACCACAAACAACGGGTTTGCAAGCACCGCATTCACATCAACGACCATCCCCACAGCCATGAAGAACAGCCCTAGCAAGATCGCACGAAACGGCTCGATATCGGCCTCAATCTCGTGCCGGTAAGGCGAGTCGGCCAGCATCACACCCGCCACAAACGCGCCGAGCGCCGTCGATAAATGCAGCATTTCCATGACCGTCGCGGCGGCAAAGACAGTGAACAGCCCGACAACAATAAACAATTCCTGTTCACCCAGCCGCCCGATCAGACGCAGCAGCGGCCCGATGACATAACGCCCCGCGAGCACAAGCCCGACGACAGCGCCAACGGTGTAAAGCCCCATCATCCATCCCGGCGGCGCGGCAGGATCAGCGGGTGCGCGGGACAGCGCGGCAATCATCGTAATCAGCGGGACAATCGCCAGATCCTGAAACAATAACACCGAAAACGCGCGCTCGCCAAAGGGCGTGTTGATGCGTCCCGACGATTTAAGGCTCGGCAAGACCTGCGCCGTGGATGACAATGCGAGTGGGAACCCCAGCGCCAGCGCCGCACCCCAGCTAAACGTCGTCGCAACCAAAATCAGCGCCGCAATCGCGAAGCCACAGACGACGACCTGAAGCAGCCCAAGACCGAAAATATCGCGCTTCAACCGCCACAACCGCGCCGGGTTTAGTTCCAAGCCCACGAGAAACAGCAGCAAGGCAATGCCTAGTTCGGCTGCACCCAATTTCGATTCGGCCCCGCCAACGAGGCCGAGACCGAACGGGCCAATCGCGACACCGGCAATCAGATATCCCAGCACCGACCCAAGGCCGAAGCGGCGGAATACCATCACAAAAAACAATCCCGCCCCTAGGAGGATGACGCCTTCACGCAGGATCGACGGGTTCATGATTTTGCGCTTTGCGCGGCCTCCGCAGCGGCGTCAAACGCCAAAAGGATTGAAGGGTGCCGTGCGCGATGCGGACGCGCGGGCGCAAAAACGTCAAGCCCAGGCCAAGGGCCGGGATCATCACGCTCGCCCGACAGATAAGCGCCGAGGGCATCTCGCGCCGCTGCCAACGCCGCCGCATCCTGTCCAACAACATGCTGCCCCATGAGAACCGCCGACGCCTGCCCCAGCGCACAAGCCCGCACTTCCTGCCCGAACGCGCTTACGCGACCCTCGTCATCAATAATGACGTCAACGGTTACACGACTACCACAAGTCGGCGAACGCCGCTCAACCGTCGCGTGGGGCGCGTCCAACCGGCGGCGGTCCGCCACCGACGCCGCGAGCCGCAAAATCTCCATGTTATAAAGTGGCGCGTTCATTTCGCCCGCCGCTTCTCGACGAAATCAACCACTGCTACCGAACTCGCACGCAGCAGGGGATAGGTACGCGACTCAGTCATCCACTTCGGCCTGTCCGATGTTCCGCCATAAACGGTATCATAAATCAACGAGACAAATAGGAACACCAATGTCGCCCCTATCAGGCCCTTCAGTGCGCCAAACGCCAAACCCAACACCCGGTCAAAGGGGCCCAAAAGCGAGTTTTTTGTGCTGCCACTAAGTGCCTTGCCTGCCATCCGCACCGCGATGAACGTCACGCCAAAGATCAGCGCAAACGCCAGCACCGCCCCCCCCGACTCGGTCCCCACCGGCCCGGTCAGCGCGGCGCTGACGATGGAATGCGACGCCTTCACTGCGAAGATGCCCAATATCCACGCAGCGAGTGATACTGTTTCGCTGACAAACCCACGCGAAAAGCCGAAAGCGCCGCCAAGGCCAACGGTCAGCAGCACCAATATGTCGAGAGCGGTCAATGCCAACCCTAAAATGCCCGTTCGAGTTTGCTCATGAGCGAACGCGCGGGGCTCGGCGCGGGCTCTTCTTCATCAAGGCCGTTATCGAGCCGTTCGACACGGCGATAAAGATCAATGCTCGCAGCAACCAACACGCGCGCATCGTCAGGCAGTTTCGCCACGGCGGCATCATCGCTTTTTACCGGATCGCCTAACCGTCGCGACGGATGCAACACGGCTTCGGTCGCAATCTCTCCAGCATCGAGCGCGCGCTGTGTCAGCAACCACGCAATCACGTGCATCAATCGTGTCGTGACCTTCAGCGATTCGCAACTGAAAACGACTCGATCAAGCGGCGTGAGCGCATCACGAGCGACGCGTCCCTGCGCATCGAAATAGCTCCGCGCCTCGTCGGCGAGCAGCATGGTTTCGACATAAAGTCCGTCAACAAGGCGTCGGGCAAGCATGATCCGCCGTCAATGCCACAGGAAATCAACCACGGGAATCGGCAATTTCGCTGATACGCGGCCCAATTCGGGGCACGATATGGTTTATGCCCGCGTTCAGGCAATAATATCTGGAATCAGCTGGTCTTGCACCAGCGCGATTTCGTCCTTTAGCCGTAATTTCCGTTTTTTTAGGCGCGCGATTTGAATCTGATCGCTGTTACCGCTTTGAATCAACGCATCAATTGCCGAGTCGAGATCGCGGTGCTCGCTCAGCAGATTGTGCAGTTTTGCTTCAAGTTCGCGCGGGTCCATGCCAAGCAGGTCCTAGCCCAGACACGTCCACCACTCAATCGTCGCCACCGATACTCGACTGGTCGAAATTCGATCAAAAAAGGGAAGACAAATTTATGAATCAGTGGTTCAATCCGATTCGTAGAAAAGAAGAAGGAGCCGCACAGGATGGACAGCACGCACGTCGCCGCACTTCAGGCCAAACACTCCGGGATTGACCGCCGCATCGCAGCCGAGACCTCCCGTCCCCTGCCCGACACGTCAATGCTCGCGACGCTGAAAAAACAAAAACTTAAGATTAAAGAGGCGCTCAGCGCTCTCGTTTAACGGACCTTCAAGCCCGGGCGACGTTCGCCAAGCACCGGCGGCTTGAACAATGTGAAATTGTTCGGCAGAGAACCTGTCGAGCCGCGCGCCTCTTTCGGATCGATGTCTCGATCAAAGGCGATGCCCGCGCGCCCTTCGGCGATCCATGCAATGCGCCCCGCGACCGCGCCTATTCCGCGCAGTCCCGCCGACACCACAGCGCCTTCATGAAAAACCGCGTTGCCGTCGATCATCATGCCGCCAGGCGAGAGGTTGCGGACACGCACCGACACGGGCTTCCGCGCGCCTTCGACCATTATTTCGGTCGAAAGGAACAGGCTGTCGCGCCCTGCTTTGCGCTTTTTTGCCGTGGTTTCAGTGGACATGGTTCAATGACGCGACCGATAAAGTTTCATCTCACGCAACCATAAGCCTGAAACAGCTTCAGAATCGTAAACGTCACTCGTCGCGCGACACTTTTTCTTGGCGCTCATGTTTTTCCTGCGCTTCGAGCGTCATCGTCGCAATCGGCCGCGCTTCCAGCCGTCCCAGCGAAATCGGTTCGCCGGTCACTTCGCAATAGCCATATTCGCCGTCTTCGATCCGGCGCAGCGCCGCGTCGATCTTGCTGATCAACTTGCGCTGGCGATCACGTGTGCGAAGTTCAATCGACCAATCTGTTTCGCTCGACGCCCGATCGGTCACGTCGGGTTCGCGCAAAGGCTCGTTCTGGAGCGTGTTAAGCGTATCCTGCCCCTCACGCAGGAGCGATTCTTTCCACGCAACCAGCTTTTCACGGAAATAACCAAGCTGACGCTCATTCATGAACTCTTCGTCCGTTGAAGGACGATAGTCACCGTTTTCTGAAGTCATTGCCGATATCGCATGGTCTGTGGCATGGTCGTGCTTGGGCTCCGTTTCATTCGCCCGACTGGCCATTGCTCTCTCCAATTTCCTGTCCGATTCTCTTACTGGCGAAGCGATACCAGCGCGGCTGTTGGCGGGCCTATACCCACCCCCCTTGCCCCGCACAAGCGCGCTCGGTTCATCGCAAAGAAGATGCAAAACAGCCCCTAAATGGAACATTAACTGCAAATATTGTGGCGGCGCGGCCACAAATGCGGGCGAACACCCTAAAAAGTGGGTTAACTCACTTGCGTGGCCTGATTTTGTCTGCACGGTGAATATTGGATTTGGACCCGCCAGCGATGGCTTCAGGTCAAACCGCTTGAACAGGATGTGGTGTTATGTCGGTAAAAATGGCTCTTGCAAAACTTTGCGCCTGCGCTTGCGGTGGTGCGGTGATGGGTGGTGGCGCGATGCATGTTGCACAGCAACCAACGGTCAAGCACACAAAGGTTTATAAGGCGAAAGCGAAGCCAAAGGCGCGCAAGCATTATTATGCGAAGCGGTCGGCCGTGAAGCCACGCCGCTTGGTGAAGCGCATTCGCCGCGTTAGCACGCAATATGCCTGTGCTGCCGGTGGCATGGGCCGTATGGGCGGTGCGACAACAACCACAACTATGACACGCAGCGCCGGTTCTCGCGGTGGCGCGATTGCAACGCCGCTGCCGCCGATGGGGCCGGTTGATGCGGCGTATGCCCAGTCGCAGGGCGGCGGTAGCGGCTATCCGGTTGTCGTCGGTGGCTCGGGCGGATTTGGTGGTTTCGGTGGCGGTGTTTTCGCCGGTGGGTTCTTTGGTGGCGGCAGCGGCGGCGGTGGCATTGTTGTTTCGTCAACGACCAGCGGCGGTTCGACATCGACGTCATCGGGTGGATCAGGCGGGTCGGGCGGTAGTTCGTCGTCGACATCTTCTGGTGGATCAGGCGGGTCGGGAGGCTCATCCACTTCAACCGGTGGAGTCAGTAGCACTTCGGGCGGTTCGTCGACCTCAACCGGCGGTGTCTCGAGCACGTCGGGCGGCAGCTCGACTTCGACGGGTGGCGTCAGCAGCACATCGTCAACCTCAACTGGTGGCAGTTCAACCGGAGGTTCTTCGACCTCGACAGGCGGAAGCTCGACCGGCGGTTCTTCAACCTCGACGGGCGGTTCTTCAACCTCGACCGGCGGCTCTTCAACCTCGACGGGCGGGTCGTCAACATCGACTGGCGGTTCTTCGACGAGCACCTCGACGGGCGGCTCCTCGACCAGCAGCGGCGTGTCGACCAGCACTTCGACAAGCAGTGGTGTTTCCACGAGCACTTCGACCAGCAGCGGTGTTTCCACGTCGAGCTCGACCTCGACCAGCTCAAGCACCAGCTCCTCAACGAGCAGCGGCACCAGCTCGGGCAGTAGCAGCGGTGGCTCGACCGACGTTCCGGCCCCGCCGATGGTCTTGCTCTTCGGTCTCGCTGCCGCAGCTCTCGTTGCCCGTGGACGCATGGCAAAACGCGCCGACGCCTGATCGGTCAGATGCGCTTGCAAAAAAGGCGAGGTGGCGGCAGGCGACCTCGGCATGCCGGACTCGGTGAAGTTTGATCGGCTTGGGCGCATCTTCCCGACGCAGGTCTGCAGCGGGCAAGTGCTGCGGATCGATGTGCAGACGGGCGCCCGAGAAGTGCTCGACGATTTGTTCCCGGGCCTCGACAATGTGTCGTTCATCGGCGACCGGATTTTCGTCTCGAGTATTCCCGGCGAGATCACCAATATCCTCAGCCCCGGCAAGACGCAGTCGGTGCTCCCGCGCGCGCTGCGATGGCCCCTGCGGCTGGCAGTTGGATTGGACGGCACGCTGTTCGTGGCGGACGGGGACTTCGGTTACACACTGGTGTCCGGCGGCAAACTTGAACTGGCGGGCATGATCTTCTACTCCGTCCGCCCTAGCTATAGGCGCGGCGTGGTGGCGGGGTCGACGGCGGGCGAATAAATCGTCGCTACCGGCTCCGGTGGCGTCGCGCGCGCTGGCGACGGGGTTAGACAAGCCGATGGGTGTCGCCGTCATCGGCGAGCGGGTTTATGTCGCGGAGGCGGGCGCAGGGCGCGTCAGGTCGTCGAGAGTCATCGTCAGCGCCCCTTCCACACTGGCTTGCGCCTTTCAGAGAACGCACGCGGCCCTTCCTGCGCGTCGTCGCTGTTATAAGCCGTCTCGTGCGCAGCATAGCCCGCATCGAGCGCTGCGCTCCGGCCCATTTCGGTCGCGAGCATGACCGTGCGCCGTGCCGCATCGACTGAAAGCGGCGCACCCTCAATGACCTCGCGCGCCAATTCCAGCGCGACATCGAGCGTTCTGCCCGGCTCGGCGAGGCGGTTAACGAGTCCGATTTCATAGGCGCGTTGCGCGCTGATCGGCTTCCCCGTCAGCACGATTTCCATATAGATGCGCTGCGGGATCATATGGATCAGCGGCGTCGACCACGGCGATCCGCGCCCGACCTTGACCTCTGTGATCGCGAATTTGGCCTCGGTTGAGGCAACGCAGAGATCGCACGCCTGCGCGATCATCCAGCCGCCAGCAAAGGCGACACCATTGACTGCGGCGATGGTTGGTTTCGACAGCGCGATATTTTCGTATGGCACCGGGAACATGTCGCGCGGCGGGGTTTTGAGGCCCGTTTCGACCATTTCCTTGAGGTCGCCGCCCGCGCAGAACGCTTTCTCGCCCGCACCGGTCAGGATGGCAATGCGCGCGCCGTCATCGACATTGAAGCGCGCCCAAGCCGCGCGCAGTCCGTCGCGCACTTCCTTCGACAAGGCATTTCGTTGCTCGGGCCGGTCGATGGTCAGGATCGCGATCCCGTCGCCGGTCACGTCGTAGCGGACAGCATCGTCCATCAAAACCCTCGCTTTGCTATGTCGAATGCTGCACGGTCGAGTTCCGCGCGGAAATCGGGATGCGCGATGGCGATCATCCGCTTCGTCCGTTCGGCAAGCGATTGCCCCTTCAGCTCGGCTGCCCCGAATTCGGTGACGACGACGTCGACTTCGCTGCGCGCCGTCGTCACTGGCCCGGACAACGCCGTCACGATGCGGCTGATCGTGCCGTCCTTAGCGGTCGCGGGTAGTGCGATGATCGAGCGCCCGCCCGGCGAGCGGCTGCCTGCGCGGACATAATCCACCTGCCCACCGGTCCCGCCGAAATAGCTGCTGCCGCTTTGTTCGGCGTTCACCTGCCCGGTCAGATCAACCTCGAGCGCCGAATTGATCGTCACCATCTGCGGGATTTGCGCGTGAACCGCGGCGCTGTGCGTATAGTCGGCGCTGCACATGCGGATCGCCGGATTGCGATGCGCGAAATCATAAAGCCGCTTGGTGCCGATCAGCGCGCCGTTAATCGACACGCCGGTGTCGATGGGCTTGCGCGCGTTCGTCACGACGCCTGCCTCGACCAAATCGACCAGACCATCGCCCAGCATCCCCGAATGGACCCCCAAGTCCTTGCGGTCGTGGAGCGAGCGCAAGACCGCATCAGGGACAGCGCCGACACCGGTCTGGAGCACCGAGCCATCCTCGACATAGTTGGCGATAAAGCCCGCAATCGCTTCGTCAGTCGGGCCGATCTTGGCAGGCGCAACCTCGACAGGCGCGCGCGAGACATGGACTGCGACATCGATCTTCGACGATGGCAGCACGCTGTCGCCATAGACAAACGGCACTTGGTCGTTAACTTCGGCAATCACCACCCGCGCCTTGGCAACCGCAGCGGCGACATGATCGGCGATCAGGCCGAAGCTGTGATTGCCGTCACTGTCGGCAGGGCTCACCTGCACGAACGCCACATCACAGCCGATGATTCCGTCCTCAATCATCGGCCCGATCTGGCCGACATGGCAAGGAATAATCCCGAGCTTATGCGCCGCCGCCATCGACCGCAGCGCACCGATGGCCCCCATGCTCGACAGCGCGAAACTGTCCGATGTTTCTGGTGTGAACCGCCCCGAAAAGCTCGTCGCAATGAACGCTGACAGGTCGCCGATGCCTGCGCCTTGTTCAATAAGCGCCTCGACCAACGTCGTCGGCTCGCCGCACGCTTGCCCCATAACAATATGGTCGCCGCGACGCAGATATTGGCCCAGATCGAGTCCAGCAGCATCGGTGACAACGGTCATGGGGCATTCGCAAGCGCCAGCAACGCCTGCGCACGCGACAAATAGGGCCGGTCGAGCATTGCCCCTTTGTAGCCAATGGCCCCGACACCCGGATTGGCCGCGAACAGATCGACGATGGCCTGTGCCTCGGCAATCTCCTCCACCGTTGGCGTAAAGGCGGCGTTGATGACGTCGACCTGCGCCGGATGAATGGCGAGCATCCCGCGATAGCCATCGCGCCGCACTTTCTCTGCCCGCGCGCGAAGCCCTTCGAGATCGCGGAAATCGCCTTGGATTGTCTCGATAGCCGGCACACCTGCGGTCGCTGCGCCGAGCAAGCACAAGCTGCGCGCCAGTTCATAAGTAAAGCCATAGCTGCCGTCGGCGTTGCGGTTCGAACTCGCTCCGATGGAATCGGCGAGGTCTTCGGCGCCCCAAGTCAGCGCCACAACCCGCGGTGCACCCTTGTAGCTGCTGGTGTGGAACATCGCCTCGGCGGTTTCGGTGACGAGGACGATGACAGGTGTCGACCCCACCTCGATGCCATGCGCCGCTTCGAACGCAGACAGATAATGGTCGAGCCGCTCGACATCGGCGCGGCCATAGACCTTCGGCAGCATGATTCCGCCGGGTTTTGCGGGCATGACGGCCGCAAGGTCTTCGAGCGTCCACGGCCCATCGAATGGATTGACGCGCACCCACAGGCGGTGGCGGTGGTCGGGATGTGCGGCCAGGAAATCATGCACCATCGTTCGCGCCAATGGCTTGTTCTCGGGCGTGACCGCATCTTCGAGGTCGAACAGCACGATGTCCGCCGACCCTTCGGTCGCCTTGGCCATTTTCTTCGCGCTGTCGCCCGGCGCGAACAGCCAGGACCGCATTTTCAGATTGGAACCCGCGATGATGTTCTTCCTCCCTATCTCGCCACTCTGCACTGATGCAGTAAACCGCGTTTCGCTGGTGTAAAGAAGTCCTTGCTTGAGCAATTGCCGCCGACCGCCGAATGCGCCACGCTTGGCAAGGCCGAGCGGGAAGCCGCCATTACCGTCCATGATGTGGGACTAAGTTACAGGAAGCATGACGAAGATAATGACCCACCTCGAATGGCTCGAAGCCGAAAGCATCCACATCATGCGCGAAGTTGTGGCGGAAGCGACCAAGCCGGTGATGCTTTATTCGGTGGGTAAAGACAGTGCCGTGATGCTGCATCTGGCGCGCAAGGCGTTCTACCCGTCGCCCCCGCCGTTCCCGTTGCTTCATGTCGATACGACATGGAAGTTCAAGGACATGTATGCGCTGCGCGAAAAAGCGGCAGCTGATGCGGGGGTGGAATTGCTGGTCTACCAGAACCCCGAATGCGTCGAACGCGGGATCAACCCATTCGATCATGGTTCGCTGCACACCGACATGTGGAAGACGGAGGGGCTGAAGCAGGCACTCGACAAATACGGCTTTGACGTCGCGTTCGGTGGCGCACGGCGCGACGAAGAAAAATCGCGTGCCAAGGAACGTATTTTCTCGTTCCGCACCGCCTCGCATGGCTGGGATCCAAAGAACCAGCGGCCCGAATTGTGGAATCTCTACAACGCGCGCAAAGCCAAGAACGAGAGCATCCGCGTCTTCCCGATCTCGAACTGGACCGAGCTCGACATCTGGCAATATATCCACCTCGAAAGGATCGAGATCGTCCCGCTTTATTTCAGCGCGCCGCGCCCCACGGTCGAGCGTGACGGGATGCTGCTGATGGTCGATGACGACCGCTTTCCCATGCGCGATGGCGAAGTGCCGGTCGAACGCTCGATCCGGTTTCGGACTTTAGGCTGCTATCCGCTGACCGGCGCGGTCGAGAGCGAGGCAAAGACCTTGCCCGAGGTCATTCAGGAAATGTTACTGACCACCACCTCCGAACGGCAGGGCCGCGTGATCGATCATGATCAGGCCGCGAGCATGGAGAAAAAGAAGGCGGAGGGCTATTTCTGATGTCCTCCGTTTACGAAACCGATGCCCTGATTTCCTCGGACATCGACGCCTACCTCGACGTTCATCAGCACAAGAGCCTGCTGCGTTTCATCACGTGCGGCTCTGTTGACGACGGCAAATCGACGCTGATCGGCCGCCTGCTCTACGACAGTAAAATGATCTTCGAGGACCAGCTCGCCACGCTCGAAGCCGACAGCAAGCGCATGGGCACGCAAGGGACAGAGATCGACTTCGCCCTCCTTGTCGATGGCCTTGCGGCGGAACGCGAACAGGGCATCACGATTGACGTCGCCTACCGGTTTTTCGCGACTGAAAAGCGCAAGTTCATCGTCGCCGATTGCCCGGGGCATGAACAATATACCCGCAACATGGTCACTGGTGCCTCGACGGCCGACCTCGCCGTCATTCTGATCGACGCGCGCAAAGGCGTGCTCATCCAGACGCGGCGGCACAGCTACCTCGCCAAGCTACTCGGCATCCGCAACATCGTGCTTGCGGTCAACAAAATGGACCTGATCGATTATGATCAGGCGAAATACGACGCCATCGTCGCCGATTACACCGCGTTTGCCACCAGCGTCGGGATCACCAACTTTACCGCGATGCCGATCTCGGGCTTCAAGGGCGACAACATAACGACACCATCGCCGAAACTGCCGTGGTATGCGGGCAAGCCCTTGATGGCGCATCTCGAGACGGTCGCGCTCGATAACGAGGCCGACCAAGCAAAGCCGCTCCGCATGGCGGTGCAATGGGTTAACCGGCCCAATCTCGATTTTCGCGGCTTCAGCGGCCAGATTGCGACCGGCGCAGTCAAACCCGGCGATGCGATTCGTGTTCTCCCCAGCGGCAAAATCTCTACGATCAGCAAGATCGTCACCTTCGGCGGGGAGTTGCAACAAGCCGTCGCAGGCCAATCGGTGACACTGTGCTTCGAAAACGAAATCGATTGTTCGCGCGGCGATGTGATCGCCACTGCCGACGCGTCGCCTGAAGTTTCCGATCAGTTCGAAAGCACTATCGTCTGGATGGCGGACGACGCGATGATCCCCGGCCGCGCCTATTGGTTGAAGCTCGGCACCCAGATGGTATCGGCAACTGTTCAACAGCCCAAATATATCGTCAACGTCAATACGATGGAGCATCTCGCCGCCAAGACGCTCGAGCTGAACGCGATCGGTGTCGCTGAAATCGCGACCGACAAGCCCGTCGTGTTCGAACCGTACGCCGAGAATCACAGCCTCGGCGGGTTCATCCTGATCGACAAGATCACCAACGCGACGGTCGCGGCGGGGATGCTGCATTTCTCGCTCCGTCGCGCGCAGAATGTCCATTGGCAGGCCACCGATATCGGGCGCGACGTGCACGCCAGCCTTAAAAACCAGCGTCCCCGCGTCCTGTGGTTCACCGGGCTCTCCGGTTCAGGCAAATCGACCATCGCCAACGAAGTCGAAAAGTCGCTCAACCTGATGAACCGCCACACTTTCTTGCTCGACGGCGACAATGTCCGCCACGGGCTCAACAAGGATTTGGGGTTCACCGAAACCGACCGTATCGAAAACATCCGCCGCGTGGGTGAAGTCGCCAAACTGATGGCGGATGCAGGCCTGAGTGTGCTGACCGCGTTCATCTCGCCTTTCCGTGCTGAACGCGACATGGTGCGGTCAATGCTGCCAGAAGGTGAGTTCATCGAAATCTTCGTGGAAACGCCTCTGGAAGTCGCCGAGGCGCGAGACGTCAAAGGGCTCTACAAAAAAGCCCGCGCCGGACAGCTGAAGAACTTCACCGGGATCGACAGCCCCTATGAACCACCCGAAAGCCCCGAAATCCGGGTCAACACGGTCGAAATGACCCCTGCTGAAGCCGCCGAATACATCATTCGCCAGATTATGCCCCTGAAATGAACAAGAGCGCAATGATGACCGACGCCGAACTCGCTGCGCACCTTGCGTTCGTTGCAGGTAAACTCCTGCTGCAAGTGCGCGATTGCGGCGTCATGACGGGCAAAGCGCTAGGGAAATCGGGCGACCAGACGGCGAACCAGTATCTGATCCACGCCCTGGCCGAAGCGCGCCCTGATGACGGACTGTTGTCGGAGGAAAGCAAGGACACCGCCGCCCGCCTGTCCAAATCGCGCGTCTGGATCATCGACCCCGTCGACGGCACCCGCGAATATGGCGAGGGGCGGACCGACTGGGCTGTCCATGTTGGACTTGCCGTTGATGGTGTGGCGACGGTCGGTGCCGTGGCGCTGCCCGGTCTCGGGCTTGTCCTTCGTTCGGACCAGCCTGCACCATTACCCACCACACATACGCCACCGCGCATGGTCGTCAGCCGCACTCGACCCGCTGCGGAGGCGCTTGCCGTTGCCGAAGCCATCGGCGCCGACCTCATCCCGATGGGATCAGCCGGCGCAAAAGCAATGGCCATCGTCCGCGGCGAGGCCGAGATATACCTCCACACCGGCGGCCAATATGAATGGGACAGTTGCGCCCCCGTCGCGGTCGCCGCCGCCCATGGTCTGCATACGAGCCGCGCCGATGGCACCCCGCTGAACTATAACCAGCGCGACACCTACATGCCCGATTTACTGATCTGTCGCCCCGAATGGACCGAGCGGGTGCTCGCCGCCACCCCACGCTGATCATTGGCAGGTTCGCGCGGCGCATCGCGCCAGCGCTAAAGCGACCAACGCATGATTTAGTTTGGCCACGCGCCCCGATCCGGTTTCATAGGTGGCGGCACTGGAGAAAGGGTTGTTATGGATCAGTTCATCACCGCCGAATGCGGCATTAGCTGGACTTGTAACGGTTTTGCGCCGGCCACTCGAGAGTTTAAAACTTGTTCAAGGAGACCGACGAGATGATCAAGCATTCAGAAGAGTTCAAGCACGATGCGCCGCGATCCTGCGGGCCGCACAAAACGATCTACAACCACTTCATCTGCTAGAGCCCATGAGCGTCTTTAACCGCATTTTTGTCGGTAACCTGTATCGCCTCGGACATCATCTTCTGACTATGATCGATGAGCTCTGTCTCTGGCTCCACAGCCTTGTATTCTTAAGCACTTGTGCTTGAAGACAGCTGCGTGAGCTGAAAAAAGATCGAAAATTGCGTATCCGCGTTCGTCGTAGACGATCGACCATGTGTGGGGCCAACTGCGGAAGCGATATCACTAATCCCATAGAGCTTTGATATGAAACAGATATCTACGGAAAACAAATGGTGGAGCCTAGCGGTCTCGAACCGCTGACCTCAACACTGCCAGTGTTGCGCTCTACCAACTGAGCTAAGGCCCC
>JANMPU010000077.1:0-61908 GCA_031369985.1 Sphingomonas sp.
CGAGCCGAGGACGACACCATCAGCCACGTTGGCAATGGCAGCGGCTTGTTCGGGGGTGCGGACGCCAAAGCCGACCGCGACGGGGAGGGTGGTCGCGGCTTTCAACGCTGCGACCGCACTTTCGATGCTGGTCTGCGCGGCTTGTTGCAGGCCAGTGATCCCCGCGACCGAGACATAGTAGAGAAAGCCCTGCGCGCCGTCGAGGACGGTGGGCAGGCGCGCGGCGTCGGTGGTGGGCGTGGCGAGGCGGATCGGCGCGACGCCGGCAGCGCGCAAGGGGGCGGCGAGCTCATCTTCTTCGGGCGGCAGATCAACGCAGATGACGCCGTCAACGCCCGCTTTCACGCATTCGGCGGCGAACCAGTCGGGGCCGCGTATCGTCATGGGGTTGGCATAGCCCATCAGGACGAGGGGAATAATTGGGTGGCGCGCGCGGAAATCACTGGCGATGCGGAAGATGTCGGCGGTCGTCGTGCCGGAACTCAAGCTGCGCAGGTTTGCCGCCTGAATCGCGGGGCCGTCGGCCATCGGATCGGTGAACGGCATGCCCAGCTCGATCACATCCGCGCCGCCCGCAACAAGCGCGTCGAGAACAGCAGGCGTCGGTCCGTCGCCTGCGGTCACGAAAGTGACGAGGGCGGGGCCGTTGGCGAAGGCGGAGGCGAGGCGTGTCACGACGTCACCTATTTTTTTCGACACAGTTATAGGCGACCGTATCTGATAAGATATCTGTGCGAGTTACCTGAGATATTTTCCCGAATTTAGCGCATTCTTGATCTGCGACGCTGATAGCTTTTGTCTGTTCTTTCAAAACGCCAACGGTTTTGATCAATCCTCCTGAAGAGTTTGACTGCAATATTTGCGGTGCGCAGCCCGACAGAACGAGAGCTAGAAGCGCAACTGAAGCAAGTTTCTTTGGCATAGATTTCCCTCTCACAACGTCACCCCCAACGCCTCAGCGACAGTGAAAATATCCTTGTCTCCCCGCCCGCACAGGTTGACGATCATCAAGCTGTCCTTCGGCATCGACGGCGCGCGGCGCATCACGGCGGCGATCGCGTGGGCGGGTTCGAGGGCGGGGATGATCCCTTCGATGGCGCACATCAGTTTGAAGGCTTCGAGTGCCTCCACGTCAGTCGCGCTGTCATATTCGACGCGGCCGATTTCCTTGAGCCAGCTATGTTCGGGCCCGATGCCGGGATAATCGAGGCCCGCGCTGATACTGTGCGCTTCGTCGATCTGGCCGTCTTCGTCCTGCAACAGGAAGGTCTTGTTGCCGTGGAGGATGCCGGGGCGACCGCCTGCGAGGCTGGCGGCATGTTGCTTGTCGAGGCCGTGCCCGCCCGCTTCGACGCCGACCATTTTGACGTCGCTGTCGTCGAGGAAGGGGTGGAAAAGCCCGAGCGCGTTCGATCCGCCGCCGATGCAAGCAACGAGCATGTCGGGCAATCGGCCTTCGCGCGACAGGATTTGCGCGCGGGCTTCTTTGCCGATCACGCTCTGAAAATCGCGGACAAGTTCGGGATAGGGGTGCGGCCCCGCTGCCGTGCCGATGATGTAAAATGTGTCGTGGACATTGGCGACCCAGTCACGCAACGCCTCGTTCATCGCATCCTTCAGCGTCTGCGCGCCGCTCGTCACGGGCACGATTTCGGCGCCGAGTAGCTTCATGCGGAAGACGTTGGGCGACTGTCTTTCGACATCGCGCGCGCCCATGAAAATTGTGCAGGGCAGGCCGAAGCGCGCGGCGACTGTGGCAGTTGCAACGCCGTGCTGTCCTGCGCCGGTTTCGGCAATGATCCGCGTCTTGCCCATGCGCTTGGCGAGTAGAATCTGGCCAATGCAATTGTTGATCTTGTGCGCGCCGGTGTGGTTCAACTCGTCGCGCTTGAAGTAGATTTTCGCGCCGCCGAGGTGTTCGGTCAGGCGTTCGGCGAAGTAGAGCGGGCTGGGCCTTCCGACATAATGTTCGAGCAGATCGTCGAATTCAGCCGCGAATGCTGGATCGTTCTTGGCCGCACGATAATGCCGTTCGAGATCAAGGATCAGCGGCATCAAGGTTTCGGCGACATAGCGCCCGCCAAATTGCCCGAAATGCCCGCGATCGTCGGGTTGTGTGCGAAGTGTGTTTAGGATGCTCATAAGTTCGAAGCGGCTTTAAGGAACGCGGCGATCTTGTCCACATCCTTCACGCCCGATGCTGATTCAACGCCTGACGAGATGTCGAGCAACGGCGCGTTGGTGATGCGCACCGCCTCGGCGATGTTGCGTGCATCGAGGCCGCCCGACAGCGCCCACGGCAGTGGATGCTGACGCCCCCGCAGCAATTCCCAATCAAAGCGCAGGCCATTTCCGCCTGGCAGGTCAGAACCGGCAGGTGGCTTGGCATCGTAGAGGATGAGTGAGGCAGCACCGCGATACTTCTGCGCTTCGTTCAAATCGCGTGCAGTGCGGACGGGGAGGGCTTTCCAAACTTCGAGCCCGCTTGTCATCCGAACGCGCGAAACGACGGCAGGCCGTTCGTTGCCATGAAGCTGGATCACATCAAGACGCACCTGTGCCCGAACGCGGTCGATGTCGTCGCCGGTGGGATCAACGAACAAACCGACGACTTTTGCTTTACCCTGAACTCGCGCGACCAGCGCCGCCGCCTTCTCGGGTGTCAAATTTCGCGGGCTTTTGGCAAAGAAGACGAATCCGACATGGCTCGCGCCACCTCTCAGCGCCGCATCAAGGGTTTCGGGCGTCGACAGCCCGCAGATTTTGACTTGAATTGGCAATGTTATGACAAGCAGGAATCATCGGGCGGGAGTGCCGCCGCACCAAGATCGCGCTTCGCTTTGGCGAGCAAGCGCGTTGCCTCATCGCCTGCGCGGAGCCTGGCCGTCTTTTGCGTCGCGCGGACCAGCGCGCCACTGCACGTGCCCATATTCTTCATCGCCAAAATCAGTGAAGCGCGCCGCGCTTCGACTAACTCACGCGACGGGGCAAGGTTTAAATCAGCGTCCGGTACCGATTGCCCGCCGGATAGCTTGAATGAGTCGCTGAGCGTTTCGGCAACCCAGCCTGCGGCGACAGCACCTTTGCTCCAGTTGCGACTGCGGTAATTGACGCGAAAACCGTTGCCATAAACGCCAAATGCAGCAGCTGTTGCAGCAGCTTCCTTGTCGCTGAGGTCCGCTTTGGCAAGCCATTCGGGCAGTCGAGTCGTGCCGCTGCCCGGCGCTTCGTCGACGGGATCAATTGCGAGCACGCGCAGCCGCGACGGCAGGTCGTTATAGGTCGAAACAGCCTTGGCAAGCGCGCCGCTGTCAGCTTGTGCGGCGGTAGCGACGACCGACAATGCAGTGGCGATACCAATGGTGACAAATTTCATCTTCATCTCCTTATAATGTTGCCTCAATTGCTCTGACAGCGCTGTCGGGGTCCTCGGCCTGCGTTATTGGGCGCCCGACGATCAGGATCGAGGCACCGTTGTCGAGCGCCTGTCGTGGCGTCACGATCCGCTTTTGGTCGCCGACGTCGCCATTGGCCGGACGGACGCCGGGGACTACAAAAAAGCCGCTCGGCCAGAGTTTGTGCGCTGCTTTTACTTCGTTACCCGAACAAACGACACCGTCGAGCCCAGCCTCGCGCGCAGCGGCGGTCAGGCGCATCACTTGATCATGCGGGGTGCCGGTCACGCCTGCCGCCGTCAGGTCGCTTTCGTCGAGGCTGGTCAATAACGTTACGGCGACGACTTTTGTGCCGGTTGGTGCCGCCGCCTTTGCATCCTCCATCATCGCACGGCCCCCGGCGGCATGGACCGTCAGAATCGCGGGGTCGAGTGGACGGAGAGCCTGCACCGCTTTTGCCACCGTATTGGGAATGTCATGGAGTTTCAGGTCGAGGAAAATCGGCAAGTGCAGCTTGGCCATTTCATGCACGCCGCTGCGTCCGTTGGCCGCGAAGAACTCAAGGCCGAGCTTGATCCCGCCGACATGCTTGGCAACCCGCTTGGCGATGGCTTGCGCGCGCTCAAGGTCGGGCGTGTCGATGGCGACCCAGATTGGGCTGGTCATTGGGTGACCGTCGGCGTGGTAACGGGCATCGGTTCAACGATGGCTCGCGTTTCGCTCAAATTGCGGTTCGCGACTTCGAGCTTGCGATTCAGGTTCCAACGCGTGGCGCGGTGGAGGATAAGCGTCGGCACCAAGCCCAGCATAAACACGACCAGCACTAAAATCGGCAGCGGCGTATCGATAATGATGTCGCCCCACAGACGAATGCTGACAATCTGCCAGTTGTTGAACGAGAAAATCACGCCAACCACGGCGAGCACCACCCAAAAAACGGTGCGCAGAAACTGCATGAAGCCGACCTTTCCTGTTTGACCTAGTCTAGGCGCGACATGGCCGCGACTTCAAGGCGCAACTGGAGGATGAGTGGTGTGATTGCGGCGCAGCGGAGCGCTTCCTCGTCAAGGATCGCGTTGAAAATCGATTGCTTGAGCGTCGCGACCTGTTTTGGTGGCAGGAGGTGGGTATCGGGAAGCGTCGAAATGATGATGTCAATCAACCGTTCGGCACCGTGGAGACGGCCCCAGAGGTAATCATTTTCCCTATATGCTCTACTAAAAAACGCCCCAAAGCTATTGAATTGAATTCCTTTGAGTGTCGTCGTGGCATCCCCTTTGCGGATGGACTGCGCTTCGTCGGGGGAAATGCGATCAACTTTGATTGTGTCGAATTCGTCTAGACCTTCCCCTTGTAGCAGGGCGTAGGTCGCCACGTCGTAGAACGGGAAACCCAGATAGGCGAGCAAAGGTGCGCGTCGCGCTGGCTTTGGACATAGCGCCAGTCCGTCGGCAATGGCGGCATCAGTGGCGAGGTCGAAGGCATCGAGATCAATGTCCTTTCCCTGCATTTCAAATAGCGCGAGCAACCTCGAAAACACCGCTTGGCGAACGGGTTCAAAGTCGATTTCGGGTTGATTTTCCGCCAGTTGCGCCAGCTGTCGTGACAAGAAGCGCAACCGTCGCGTGCGATATCCGATGTCCTGACCACCACCGGAATTTTCGACGCGAAGCCGCAAATAGGCGGACCAAGCATGCCCCGAATCGCGTGCTGCCCGCGCATCAGCGGTCGCGCGCCATTTGGTAAGGCGCACGGGCGTAGGGCTGTTCAGGAAGAAGGTTTGGCCGAACAAATGATCGACGGCGGCCTCGATTTCGGGGCGGATTGCCTCGATAATCCGCCGCGACCGCCGAATGCGCGCGGAGCGACCGGCAATGGCGTCAAGATTGTCCCGGATTGGCTGTTCGCGCGGAATGTCGGACATGGCGCCGAGAATCGTCGAGAAAAAGCCGGGGAGGCTTGTCTCGCCTTCGCGGCTGAATTGCACACTGCGAATGCCGGGCTTTGGGTCGATATAGACGAAGCGCCGGTCAACTTCGCGGCGGGCCGGGCGGCTGTGGAGCGCGCTAATGGCCGGGCGGAACGGCGCGTTTGCGAGTACCGAGCCATCAATCAGAATCGTGTCCTCACGACCCGGCAGTGCCCGCGCCAGAAAGGCTTCGCGCCCGGGCCAATCGCGCTTGTCCTCGTGCAGCACGCGGTCGAGTTCAGCGATCGTAAATGGCGGAAAAGCCCCGGGAAAACTTGCCGTCGCACGGGCGGCGAAGATCAGATCATTGGCATCGCCAAGCGTTTTCGGATCACCCGGTGCGTCACGGAAGGAGAGGGTGAGTCGGTGTTCGGTCTCGCTGATTTCGGGTGGCGAATTGAGTTTCAGCGTCTCCGGATGACCGCGAAAATCAGTGACCGTGACGAACAGGTCGAGCGGTTGCTCATCCGGCAACAATCGGGGACCGACGGGGAGTGAGGCCATGGCATCGAACGCTTTGCGCAGCAGTCGCGTGAACACTGCGCCGCCGAACGGTGGCTCAAACCAGCGCGAGCGAATGAAGCGCGTCAGCTTGTCATGCAGCTCATCGCGCGTCGCGGGATCAAGCTCGTCATCCCAATCCGATCCCTGACGATTGGCAAAGGCCCAAATCAGCGGTTGCGCCCAGAATTTCGAGAATTTCGACGCCATTTTCGCTTCGGGATCGAGCAAGCGGTCAACGTCGGCATCTTCCAGCCACAAATCGGTGAGCGGATCGAGCGACTGACCGGTGGCGATGGCCTGTGAGAGGAAGATGCCGTTAATCCCGCCCGCCGATGCGCCTGCGATAATATCAGCCAAAATACGGAGCTTCAGGCCCGATGAGCGTTCGATTTCGGTTAGCAAGTCAGCGTAAACGCATTCGCTGTCGCTCGCGGCCGAGGTGCCGTCGTGAAATGCACGCGAGGCGCGGGTGAGATGCCAAATCTCCTTGGTGATCCCGTGCATGTAGACCGCGAGGCTGATCCCGCCATAACAGACGAGCGCCAAGCGCAATTCCTTTTCGCGCATGTTGGCCATCGTGACACGTTCAGGAGACGAGGGGAAGGCTTAGCCGCGCCTGTGCTGGTTGAGGATTTCATAAGCCATAACCGCCGTGGCAACGGCCGCATTCAAGCTGTCAGCGCGTCCGCGCATCGGCATTTTGACCAGCAGGTCGCATTCGGCTTCATAAGCAGGTGGCAGACCTTGCGCTTCGTTGCCGACCATCAGGAAGACAGGGCGGGCATATTGCGGCGTCTGATAATCGGTTTCGGTATTGAGACTTGTGCCAACAAGTTCGCCAGCGCCACGTCGGAGCCACGGAAGGAATTCCTCCCAGCGCGCCTGCACAATCTTTTGCGTGAAAATCGCACCCATGCTCGCGCGAACCGCCTCAACCGAGAAGGGATCGGTGCAATCGTCAATCAGGATCAAACCGCCCGCACCAACGGCATCCCCTGTGCGCAGGATCGTGCCTAGATTTCCGGGGTCACGAAGTCGTTCGGCGACAATCCAGATGTCCGATGTTGCACGGTCCAGTGTTTCGAGTGCAGTTGGGTTTTCGTCAAACACGCCCAGTACGGCGCCGGGGTTATCCTTCCCCGATAGCTTCGACAGGATGTCGGGGCTTGTGACCAAAACGTCGCCGCGCTCGCCTTCGGTCGCTGCGATTAACCGCTGAACCAGCGGGTGCGCTTCGCTGTCTGGCGCATACCAGAGCATTTTCGGAATCACGCCGATATCGAGCGCTTCAGTCAGGATGCGCAGGCCCTCGGCGAGAAACTGCCTTTCGACGCGACGATATTTCTTGTCGCGCAGCGCACGGACTTGTTTGACGAGTGGGTTTGAAAAGCCCGTGATGAGACGGGGCACGCTAGTCCTCCCCGAACTTGGCCTCGACCAGTTCGGCGAGCGCTGAAACCGACGCTTCAGCACCGTCGCCAGTCGCACGAATTGTTATAAAATCGCCAATCGCTGCGCCAAGCATCATCAGGCCCATGATGGACGTGCCGACGACGCTCGAACCATCTTTTTCAACTTCAACTTTAGTCGGTAACCCGCTGGCGAGCGTGACAAATTTTGCACTCGCTCGTGCATGCAACCCGCGACGGTTGGTGATGAGGACTGTGCGCTCGATCACGCGGCTTGTTCGCCGAGCACTTCGGAAGCGACCGAAATATATTTACGACCTGCTTCGCGCGCAGCGGCCACGGCATCGCCGACATTCATGGTCCGGCGCGCGCCTTCCAGACGGATCAGCATTGGTAAGTTGATGCCAGCAATGACCTCGACCTTGCCGGGCTTCATCAACGAAATGGCGAGATTGGACGGCGTTCCCCCGAACAAGTCAGTCAAAACAATAACGCCGCGACCGCTATCCACATCGGATATGGCGGCGGCAATGTCGGCGCGCCGCGACTCCATATCGTCATCGGGACCAATGCAAATCGGCGCAATTGCACGCTGCGGGCCGACGACATGCTCCATCGCGACAACAAATTCGGTGGCGAGCCGTCCATGCGTCACCAGCACCAGCCCGATCATTGCGACCCCATCGTCGTGTTGTTCCTGCGTCCGTTTCCAGTTGCGCCTTCGGTCGAGTCGTCGGGGCGGCTCGCCAAATCGCGATGTGCGACCGTGGGCGAAAATCCCGCGCTGCGCAACCGTTCTCCGACTCGCGTTGCGACATGGACGCTGCGATGTCGCCCCCCTGTGCAGCCAAACGCGATGGCGACATAGGCTTTGCCCTCGGCTTCGTAACGGGGAAGGAGTAGAAGGAGGATCTCTTCGATCCGCGTCACGGCTTCTTCGTAAGCGGGGTCTTCCGCGATATAATCGGCAACGGATTGATCAAGACCACTCATCGGGCGCAACATTTCGTCCCAGTGCGGATTGCGCAGAAACCGCATGTCAAAGACGAGGTCGGCGTTACGGGGGACGCCCCGAGCGAAGCCGAACGACATCACGGAGAGGGTCGGCCCGGTGCCTTGCAAATCGCCAAAGCGCGCCCGCATATCAAGGCGGAGATCGTTGCTGGTCGTTTTGCTCGTATCGAGGAGATGGTCGGCCCAGCGACGGAGTGGAGCCAGAAGCTCGCGTTCGCGAGCAATGCCGTCGCTGGCAGGACGATCCAGCGCGAGCGGGTGGCGGCGGCGCGTTTCGGAAAAGCGCCGTTCGAGTTCGGCCCCAGCGCAATCGAGAAACAATGTGGAGATGTCATCGCCACGTTCGCGCAATTGTTTGATTTGTTGAACGATTTCGGCGGCGTCGAACCCGCGCGTCCGACTGTCGATACCAATTGCGAGCGGGCGATCATCGCTCGCGCCTTCGGGTAATTTAGTCACGAGCAGGCGGTTGAGGAGGAGGAGGGGGAGGTTGTCGACGGTTTCCCACCCCAAATCCTCGAGCGATTTAAGCGCCGTTGATTTTCCCGCCCCCGACATGCCGGTGACGAGCAAAATGCGGTTGGGGCGCGATCGTTTCATGTGGTGCCGCACTGTTTGAGCAATAACTCAACCTTGATTGGCGCTGATGCCTCCAACGCCGTCAACATCGCCACGGGCACGTCGACTCCGGCCAATGTCCGTGTTCCGGGATCATTGGGGAGCCGTTCCACCTGTTCGGCTAAACTGATCATCAGCGCCACGGGCACATCGCTTTCGGACGGCATGGGCACCAGCCCTATACCGCGCACTTCGATCAATCCCGTGATGTTCGGCGGCGATCCGGCGAGCAATTTGCCCTCGGTCCGCCGGACGATCGTATAATCATCGCTGACCAATACTGCGCCCCGATCGATTAACCGCAAAGCCAAATCCGATTTGCCCGATCCCGAAGGTCCTTCGATCAGGACTGCGAGGCCATCGATTGCGACGCAGGAGGCGTGGAGGGTATCCGATAACAACATAGTCATGATGTCGCTCCTTGATGGGGCAGGGTGACGGTAAAGCGCGCGCCGCCCGATCCTGACTCGCTATCGCTTACCATGATGTTGCCATTATGCGCGTCGATGATGGTTTTGGCGATGGCGAGACCAAGGCCGCTATGCTTGCCGAACGCATCTTCGTCCGGCCTGTCGCTGTGAAAACGCCGGAAAATCGCCTCACGCGCGCCGAGAGGAACGCCGGGGCCATCGTCCTCAATCCAAGCACTTGCAGTGGTTCGGTGGACCGTGATCCCGAGACGTACCGGCGTAATCGGTGGTCCAAACGACAGAGCGTTGTCGATCAAATTGTCAAAAACCCGCGCGAGCCGCGCTTCATCGCCGAGGATAAATACGGGGCCGAAGGGCCGCGACAAGCGAAGCCGCTTACCCAATGCGGGCTCGCGCGCGGTGCGGGCATCCACTAGCGACTGAAGGAGCGCGCTAAGGTCGACACGCGTGAAGGCCGAGCGGCTCAATTGGGCATCAAGCCGCGAAATGTCGGCAATATCGGTAATCAGGCGGTCGAGGCGGCGGACATCCTCACGGATGATCCCCAGCAGTTGTTCTTTGAGTGCAGGATCCTTGACTCGATCAAGGCTTTCGACAGCAGACGACAGCGAGGCGAGGGGGTTTTTGAGTTCATGGCTCACGTCCGCGGCAAAGGCTTCGACAGCATCAATCCGGTCACGCAACGTGCCCGTCATGTCGGAGAGGGCGCGTGCAAGCCGTCCGATCTCGTCATTGCGGGCGGGCAGGCGGGGGACGACGACGTCACGCGCCCGACCCTGCCGCACACGGATTGCGGCTTCGGCGAGGCTACGGAGCGGGCGGACGATCGTGCGACCCAAAAACATCGATAGTGCCACAGACAGCAGCAGTGCCACCGTCACGATGATGATCAACCGAAACCGCTCCTCCCGCACCAACCGCGTTACGTCGAGCGCATTTTCGACGGAGTGCAGATAGATTGGCCGATTGCCGACCCTTGTGGCGGCGCTGATCATTGTGGATCGATCCGGTGCGAGGCGCACTCGTGATGCGATATGCGCATCACCCGACATCACCGCCTTCAACTCGGGCCACTTGTCGGCATTGCCGCGCCCTTGATCGATGTAAGGTGGCGGAATGCGGGCGCGGACGATGCGGTCGACGATGGCATCCATCCACCGGGCTATCCGCGCATCACGCGTCTCGATAGCCGGATCAATCAAGCGGAACGTGCGCGGCCCCAACCGCCAGCTATCGAGCGCCAAATTGCCCTTTGCATCATAGGTCCGGATACGGTCACCCGCTTCCTGCCCCAGCGACCTGATGATCGCCGGATGCGCGCTGTCGGGGGACGAAGCGAGCACCGTGGCGACCAGTTCAAGCTCGCTTTCCTGCTGCGTCCGCCGTTCCTCGATGAGGCGCGTGCGAAAGCCGTCGAGATAGAAAATGCTGCCCGCTACCAATGCAAGCGCAATGATATTGACCGCGAGAATCCGACGGGTCAGCGATCCACGCGCCCGCCAGCGCGGCAGAGCGTCGGCCTCAGGCGTCGGAGAAGCGATAGCCCGCTCCATAGAGCGTTTCGATAGCGTCGAACTCCGGGTCAACCTGTCGGAATTTGCGGCGCAAGCGCTTGATATGGCTGTCGATGGTGCGGTCATCGACATAAACATCGTCTTGATAGGCGACGTCCATCAATTGGTTGCGGCTTTTTACCACATCGGGCCGCGCGGCGAGCGCTTCGAGGATCATGAATTCGCTGACCGTTATCGCGACATTCTTGCCGTCCCAATGAACGCGGTGACGCGCGGGATCCATTTCGAGGCGGCCTCGAATGATCGGCTCGCTGATGGGGACATCAGTATCGGGTGCCGCACGAGTGATCTCGACGCGGCGAAGAATCGCCCGAATGCGCGCGATGAGGAGACGTTGCGAGAAGGGCTTGGCGATGTAATCATCAGCACCGAGCGCCAGACCGAGCGCTTCATCAAGTTCGTCGTCCTTCGACGTCAGGAAGATCACTGGCAAAGTCGATTTCTCGCGCAAGCGCCGGAGCAATTCCAGTCCGTCAAGCCGCGGCATTTTGATGTCGCACACCGCAAGATCGGGTGGATTGTCGAGCAACGCCTTCAACCCGGCTTCGCCATCGGCATAGACGCGCGTCAGGAAGCCTTCGGCCTGCAGCGCAATCGAGACCGATGTGAGTATGTTCCGGTCATCGTCAATCAGGGCGATGGTTGCATCCATGAACGCGGTGTGGCGATGCGCGCCAAGTAAGGCAAGATGGTGCGTCGTCGGCGTCGCGTATCCGTCACGCAATATTATTAGTCATTGCAATCGATTACCGGACTGGCGATTAACCCTTATGGGCTTGTCATCGGTCGATCCCGCCCGCATTGCGACGTCACACATACGTATGTATTTAAGGTTCCAATGGCGATGACCACACCGATCCTCAGCCTCGCACAGCAGGGTATGAACACCAATGCCACGCTGCATTGGAACCTGTCGACCGCGCCGCTTTATGAGCATGCCATCCGTAACGGCGAAGGCATATTGGCGAAGAATGGCCCGCTGGTTGTGGCGACCGGCAAGCACACGGGCCGGTCGGCGAAAGACAAGTTCATCGTTCGCGACGCCGAGACCGAGTCGACAATTTGGTGGGGCAAAACCAATGTTAGCATGACGCCCGGTCATTTTGCCGCGCTGAAGGCCGATTTCATGGCGGCTCTCGCGGAAAAGAAGACGTTGTATGTTGCAGATCTTTATGGTGGGTCGCAGCCCGAATACCGCGTCAACGTCCGCGTTGTAAACGAATATGCGTGGCACAATTTGTTCATTCGCACGCTGCTTGTCCGCCCAGAGGTGTCGGAACTCGCGGGTTTTTCGCCCGAATTCACGATCATCGACCTGCCTAGCTTCCGCGCCGATCCCGCGCGGCATGGCTGCCGGTCGGAAACGGTCATTGCCGTTAACTTCACCGAGAAGCTGATTTTGATCGGCGGCACTGCCTATGCCGGTGAAATGAAGAAGTCAGTGTTCGGTATCCTCAATTACAAGCTACCAATGCAGGGTGTGATGCCGATGCATTGCTCGGCGAACATCGGACCAAAGGGTGATACGGCGGTCTTCTTTGGCCTGTCAGGTACGGGCAAGACGACGCTAAGCGCCGATGCTTCGCGGACGCTGATTGGCGATGATGAGCATGGCTGGTCTGACACCGCAGTCTTCAATTTTGAAGGCGGCTGTTATGCCAAGATGATCCGCCTGTCCGAAGAAGCCGAGCCCGAGATTTTTGCGACGACCAAGCGTTTTGGAACGGTCCTTGAAAATGTTGTGATCGATCCGGTGACGCGCGAACTCGATTTCGACGATGCAAGCCTCGCGGAAAATAGCCGCGGGTCCTATCCCATCGACTTCATCCCAAATTGCAGCGCCAATAATCTTGGCCCTGTGCCGAAGAACATCATCATGCTGACGGCGGATGCTTATGGCGTGCTGCCCCCGATTGCGAAGCTCACGCCCGATCAAGCGATGTATCATTTCCTGTCGGGCTACACGGCACGGGTTGCGGGCACCGAGATCGGTGTGACTGAACCCGAAGCGACGTTTTCGACCTGTTTCGGCGCACCTTTCATGCCACGTCATCCGAGTGTTTATGGCAACCTGCTGAAGGAACGCATTGCGAAGGGCGGCGTCACGTGCTGGCTGGTCAACACTGGCTGGACCGGCGGCAAGGCAACGATGCCGGGCATCAAACGCATGCCGATCAAGGCAACCCGCGCGCTCCTCAACGCCGCGCTCGACGGCAGCCTGAACAACGCCGAATTCCGCACTGATCCCAATTTTGGCTTCAAGGTTCCCGTGGCGGTGGACGGCGTTGACAGCGGCATCCTCGATCCGCGCGCCGCGTGGGCGGATAAGGTGGATTACGACATGACAGCGAAAAAACTGGTCAGCCAGTTCATCGACAATTTCGCGCAATTTGCCGAGCATGTCGACGAGGGCGTCCGACAATCGGCCCCCCAAGCCGCGTAACGATTTTTTACCTGACTCAATGTCTTAACCAGCCTACCTCCTCGCTTAAACGAGTCGGAGGAGGATGCGGCGATGAATATGATGGACATTTTGAATCAGGCGGGTGGCGTTGGCGCGATTGCGCGCGAGCTTGGCGTTGATGAAGGCACAGCAGCGACTGGAGCGGCGGCTTTGCTGCCTGCGATCCTTGGCGGGTTCAAGGGTCAGGCGCAGGCGCAACCCGAGGGGCTTGGCGGGTTGATCGGGATGCTCGGCGGCATGGGTGGCGGCGGATTGCTGGCGAGTGTGCTGGGCGCGGGGCCGAGCAATGTTGACGCGGGGAACAGCGTTCTAGGCCAGATTTTCGGATCAAAAGATGTCAGCCGGACCGTCGCAGCGGATGCCGCGACGAAGACAGGCATTTCGGGCGATTTGCTCAAGAAAATGTTGCCGCTGATCGCGATGGCGGTTGCCGGATATATGGCGAACCAGGCGGGTGGAGCGCAGGCTGCACCGGCGCAAGCCTCGGGTGGTGGCCTTGGCGGGATGCTCGGCAATGTGCTCGGCGGGATCATGGGCGGGGGGCAGCAGCAGGCTGCGCCGCAATCGGGCGGCATGTTGGGTGGACTTGGCTCGATGCTCGACATGGATGGCGACGGCAATCCGCTGGACGACATGATCGGAATGGCAGGAAAGTTCGCGCGCTAGTCCGATTTGCGTTATGGCATCGGTTGAAACCAACGGAGACGACTCATGGGAATGCTTGATGGATTGCTCGGCAAAATTTCGGAGCATGTCGATATCGCGAACCTCGCGACCAAAGTCGGCCTGACGCCCGAACAGGCGCATGGTGCGGTGGCCGCACTGGGCAAGGCGCATGCCGAACCGGGTGATACGGTTGCGGCGGCGGCGGCTTCAACAGGCTTGCCGACCGACAAGCTCAACGAAATCGTTGGCCAGATCGGCGGCGAAGGCAGCCTCGCCAGCTTTGCATCAATGATCGACCGCGATGGTGACGGCAATCCGCTGAACGACATTACCGGCATGATCGGCGGGCTGTTCGGGAAGAAGTAGCGGCGTTTGCGCCCTTTAGGGGCGTTTTACGCAAAAACGCGAAAAAGGCGCGCTTAACTTCGCAAACTTCATAGGGTTCGCGCGTCGCCTGTGAAGTTAATCGAAGAGTTAGAACGACTGTGCTCCGGGCTTGACCCGGAGTCCTGCGACCTGAGCGCACCTATTCTCGCAAGGCTCCGGATCAAGTCCGGAGCACAAGAGGTGTCGGATTTCTTTACGAAGTTCACAAAGTTCTCACTATTCGCCTACGCAAAATGCGCGAGCGTGGGGCATGGGGATCGACAGTCGGAAAGAGCCAGATCGCAGGGTAGCGAGGGCTTTGCGTGTAGGACAGCCCTTTATGCGTCCCAGTTCTCTCCCCTCGCGGGAGAGGCGTCTCGCGCCGCAGCGCGAGCGGGTGAGGGGGATAAGCGAGGTCTTCCCTTACACCCCTCACCCCGCTCAGCTTCGCTGAGTCGCCCTCTCCCGCAAGGGGAGAGGAGTGATCTGCTTCACTATTTCCCACATAGTTGCTAATCTTCTGTAATGCTCGATCAACCTGTTGAAACGATTGACGAAGCTGCACTTGCAGCACTTGTGACTAATCAGGTTTCTGAGCGCCGCGATCTTGAGTTTAAGCGCGATCTACCCGGTAAGAGCGACGAGCAGGTCAAGGAATTTCTTGCTGATGTTACATCGTTGGCCAATGCTCAGGGCGGCGACTTGATTTTTGGAATTGAGGACGTTGGCGGAGTTGCTGACAGTTTGCTTGGCGTCGCTGCACCGGATCCAGACGCTGAAATTCTCCGCCTTGAAAACATCATTAGGACATGTGTCGAGCCAAGGCTCATCGGTGTCCGAACTCATTGGGTTACGCTGTCATTGGCGGCTGGAGTGATAATCATTCGAGTGCCTGCGAGTCTCGGCGCGCCGCACAGAATAGTTTTCAAGAACAGCGGTCGCTTCTTCAGTCGCAACAGCCGGGGAAAGTATGAAATGGATGTTCACGAATTGCGCGTCGCTTTCACGCAATCCGAGAAACTTCCGCAACGATTTCGCAAACTTCATGTGGATGCGGTCGAGTCGGCTCGTGGTATAGATATGCCCTTCGCCATAAAGGCCGAACCTACCGCAGTTGTGTCTGTAATTCCGCTTGGCTTGTTTCGCGAGGACCGTGATCTAGGCATTTCCCATGATCATGCGCTGGCACCAGTCTCGACAACCGGCCACAGCTATATTGATACGATGGAGGGCGTGCTAATCCACACCCCAATTGATGCTGATATCGGGACGGTGAGGAGCTATGCACTAACGCATCGTGCCGGTAGAACCGATGCTGCCTGGACGATTGGGCGCATTGTAAAGGGTCAGGGGGGCGAGGAAGCGAGCTACGTTTGGCCTCAAAGATTTGAAGAGGGCCTTCTTGATGTAACCTCTTCGACGCAGGCCAAGCTAAGGCTATTCGGCATTGAGGGGCCTTGGGCTATTCTCGTAACGATTGTTGGGGTTCAGGGCTTTCAAATGCCGCTCGGAGATTATCACGTCTCTCGTGAAGCATGGCGGCGCAGCGCCCTCTTGCCGCAAATCGTTGTAGAACGAATTGACGAGGCGGGGTTGTTACCAATTCTGAAAGCCTTTTGGTTACTGTTTGGCGAGCAGCGGCCCGAGGGGCGATCAATTAGACAACAACGCTGAAGCCCCCCACCTAGCGCTCCCCACCACCCCGCGCTAAGCGGGGCCGCACGACTCGTACAGGTGCACTCCCCCTATGGACATTCCCCTCGGCCTCACGTTTGACGACGTCTTGTTGCAACCCGGCGCATCCGACGTCCTTCCCAGTCAGGCCGATACGCGGACGCAGCTGACCAAATCGATTTCGCTCAATATCCCTATATTGTCGTCAGCGATGGACACGGTGACCGAGGCCGACATGGCGATTGTCATGGCGCAGCTGGGCGGGATCGGGGTGCTGCACCGCAATCTGACGGTCGAGGCACAGGCTGACGCAGTGCGCGCAGTGAAGCGCTTTGAAAGCGGGATGGTGGTCAACCCAATCACGATCCGGCCCGAACAGACCCTGGCCGATGCGCGCGAGATTATGGCGCGGCACCGGATTTCGGGGATTCCGGTGGTGGAGGGGTCGGGCAAGCTGGTCGGTATCCTGACCAACCGCGACGTGCGCTTTGCGGAGAACCCTGCGCAGCCAGTGAGCGAATTGATGACGAGCCAGAACCTCGCGACCGTCAAAGCGGGCGTTTCGCAGGAGGAGGCCCAGCGGTTGCTGCATCAGCGGCGGATCGAGAAATTGCTGGTGGTTGATGAGGCATTTCGCTGCGTCGGCCTGGTGACGGTCAAGGATATCGAGAAAGCCGTGACTTATCCGAACGCGACGAAAGACGGCACGGGCCGCCTGCGCGTGGCGGCGGCGACGACGACGGGCGATGCGGGGTTTGAACGCACCGAAGCGCTGATCGATGCGGAATGCGATTTGATCGTGGTCGATACCGCGCACGGCCATTCGAGTATGGTTTCGGCCGCCGTCGAGCGCATCCGCAAGCTGAGCAACAAGGTCCAGATTGTCGCGGGCAATGTCGCCACGGGCGAGGCAACCAAGGCGCTGATCGGCGCGGGCGCGGACGGGATCAAGGTTGGCATCGGGCCGGGTTCGATCTGCACGACGCGGGTTGTCGCGGGCGTGGGTGTGCCGCAGCTGACGGCGATTATGGATTCGGCAAACGAAGCGGCGAAATCGGGTGTGCCGGTGATCGGCGACGGCGGCCTGCGCACATCGGGCGACATTGCCAAGGCGCTGGCGGCGGGGGCTTCGACGGTGATGGTCGGGTCGTTACTGGCGGGGACCGAGGAAGCGCCGGGCGAAACATTTTTATATCAGGGGCGCAGCTATAAAAGCTATCGTGGCATGGGAAGCGTTGGCGCAATGGCGCGCGGGTCGGCCGACCGCTATTTCCAGCAGGATATCAAGGATCAGCTGAAGCTGGTGCCCGAAGGGATTGAGGGGCAAGTCGCCTATAAGGGTCCGGCGCGCGATGTGATCCATCAACTGGTCGGCGGTGTGAAAGCAGCAATGGGCTATACGGGTTCGCGGACGATTTCGGAGCTTCAGGCGCGGGCAAAGTTCGTGCGGATCACTGGCGCGGGTCTGCGCGAAAGCCATGTCCACGACGTGACGATCACGCGCGAAGCCCCGAATTATCCAACGCGATGACGCCATCTGCCAGAGTTCAGTCCAGCATAGAAATCCTTGATCTGATTATCGAATCAGTGCGCGACAATGGCGCGGCGGCGGATGTGATTATTGCCAACTGGTTCAAAACGCGGCGCTTTGCGGGGTCGGGCGACCGGCGGGCCGTGCGCGAATGGGTGTATCAGGCAATCCGCACCTTTGGCGACGTGCCGAAGTCGGGGCGTGCGGCGATGCTTGGGCTGGCGGCGGGGGATGCTGATCTTGCGGCGTTGTTTGATGGGTCAGTGCACGGGCCGCCCGCGATTGGTGCTTCGGAGCGCCCGGCGGTATCGAGTTTGCTGCCCGGATGGCTGGCGCGGATCATTCCCGAGGAGGAGCATGCAGCGCTGCTCGAGCGCGCACCGTTTGATTTGCGGGTGAATACGCTCAAAACGACGCGGGAGCTTGTGATGCCGTTGTTGAAGGGCGCGGTGCCGATTGACGGCGTGCGGAACGGTCTGCGGCTCCCCGACAAAATCCCGCTGGCGAACCGCCCCGAGTTGAATGGCTTGATCGAAGTGCAGGATGCGGGGAGCCAGATGATCGCTGAAACATGCGCCGCGAAAGCAGGGCAGACGGTGGTCGATTTGTGCGCAGGGGCGGGCGGTAAGACGTTGGCGCTGGCGGCGGATATGGGCGGGCAGGGACGGCTTTATGCGTGCGATACGGATCGCGGGCGTTTGTCTCGACTGGTGCCGCGTGCCGCTGTCGCTGGGGCGGACTTTGTTCAAGTCCGGTTGCTGAACCCAAAGCGCGAGGCAGAAGCATTGGAGGATTTGCACGACGGTGCCGATACAGTGCTGGTCGATGCCCCTTGTTCGGGGACCGGCACATGGCGACGCAACCCCGAATTGCGGTGGCGGCTGACGCATGCGCGCCTTGATGCGGTAATTGCGCTGCAGGCCTATCTAATTGATCTGGCCGCCACGCTGGTGAAACCGGGTGGGGCGCTGGTTTATGCCGTTTGTTCGCTGATTGACGAAGAGGGGCAGGCGCAGGTTGATGCGTTTCAATGCCGCCATGACGGCTGGACCCTACAGGCCGCCCGGACGTTAACCCCATATCGGGACAAGACCGATGGTTTTTTCGTCGCGCGGCTCATCCGGTCGTGCTAGCCTTCGCCCTCAAATGCTGTTGGAGACCCTGATGCGACTTACGCCCCCGGCCCTTGCGCTTGCCGCTGTCTTGTTGACGGTGTCGAGTGTCAGTCATGGTCAACGGCCCGACAGCTTGATTGATGCGCGGTCTTTGTCGTTGACGCAGCAGGGCAAGGCGGAAGCGGTTGCGGGTCGTTACGATGTTGCGACGGACTTGCTCGAAACCGCGCTGGCGGTGGATCCGCGCAACCGCGCTGCGTTTCTTGCGATGGCGGATGTGGCGAAGAAACAAGGCCTGCCGGGCAAGGCGATCCGCCTGTATCGCGAGGCTTTGCTGATCGAACCCAATGATGTCGTCGCGCTGGCAGGACAGGGCGAGGCGCTGGTTGCCAAGGGTGCCGTGACCAAAGCCAAGGAAAATCTCGCGCGCGTTCGGACGCTGTGCATTTCGAGTTGTCCCGAGCAAGTGACGCTGGCGGCAATCATCGAAAAGGGCACGACAGCACCCGCGATGTCGGCGCAGCAGGTTGCCCCGCGCCCGGTCGCGACCGTGGGCAAATCGAACTAAATAAGCCGCGCAATCGTGACGAAGTCATTGACCGAGAGCGTTTCGGCGCGCCTTGTTGCGTCAATGCCAAGCGTTGCGAGCGCATCAAGCGCACCTGTGACCGATTTAAGGCTCTGACGAAGCATTTTGCGGCGTTGACCGAAAGCGGCTGCCGTAAGGCGTTCAAGGGTGTGACAGCGCACATCGGCTGGCGCTTCGGCGGGCACGATGTGGACCACCGCTGACATGACTTTCGGCGGCGGGGTGAAAGCGGAACGGTGCACCTTCATGGCGATCCGCGCGGTGCTGCGCCACTGGCTGAGAATGGCGAGCCGCCCGAATGCCGAGGTGTCGGGTGTCGCGACAATGCGGTCAGCGACTTCGGCCTGAAACATCAATGTTAAGGATCCCCAGCGCGGCGGCCATGCCTCGCCGGTCAACCAGTTTACAAGAAGCGCGGTGCCGATATTGTAGGGCAAGTTAGCGACAATATGCCCGCCAGGCTCGATCATGTCGGCGAGCGGCACGGCCATCGCATCACCGTCGATGATGCGGAGATGACCGGGATGCGCGTCACTCAATTCCTGAAGCGCGGGCAGGCAGCGGCGATCGCGCTCAACCACCGTGACATTCGCCCCTGCGTCGATCAGCGCGCGGGTCAGGCCGCCGGGGCCGGGGCCGACTTCGTAAACCGATTGCGCATTAAGGTCGCCGGGGATCGCCGCGATGCGATCAAGCAACTGGCTGTCGAGCAGGAAGTTTTGGCCGAGGGCTTTACTTGCGGTAAGGCCGTGGCGCGCGATGACCTCCCGTAAGGGCGGGCGTTCGGCGCTCACGCGGCTTGTTGCGTGCAGGCCTGTTCCGCGCGGCAGGCGGTTGCCGACGCCGCCATCTTGATTGCAGCAATCATCGCGCCGGGATTGGCGATATTTTTGCCCGCAATGTCAAACGCCGTGCCATGATCGGGCGAGGTGCGTACAATGGGCAGGCTGAGCGTCATGTTGACGCCCTCATCAAAATGAAGCGTTTTCAGCGGGATGAGCGCCTGATCATGGTACAGGCAGATCGCCGCGTCATATTCGGCTCGCGCCCGTGAATGGAACATCGCGTCAGCGGCGATTGGCCCGCTGACAATGAACCCTTCGCTTCGCAATATATCCATGGCGGGGATGATGAAATCAATCTCTTCGCGGCCCAGCGCCCCATTTTCACCCGCATGCGGATTGAAACCAGCGAAAGCGAGGCGGGGGTTTTCTATGGCGAAATTCCGTTGCAGGCCACGCGCGGTGGCGCGCGCGGTTGTGACGATCTTGTCGATGGAGAGTGCGGCAGGAACATCCGCCAGCGCCAGATGCGTTGTCACCGGCACGACTTTCAACGTCGGCCCCGCAAGCATCATCACTGCATTGTCGATGGCAACGCCGCAGCGTTCAGCAATAAATTCGGTCTGTCCAGGGTGGGAGAAGCCAATCGCGTAAAGCTGCGTCTTTGAAACCGGTCCTGTGGCCAATGCCCGCGCCGCGCCCGAGCGTGCACAGCCGACCGCAAATTCGAGCGAATCAAGCGAACAACGCGCGCCCTCCAAATTGGGATCGCCCGGTGTGATCGACCCGGCATCCTCAACTTGCATGACCGGCAAAGCACGGTCGAACACCGATGCGGTTTCGCGCGGGTCACTGATCCGTTCAACGGGGCCGAGCCACACCGCCTGAATCGCGCGGATGTCTCCGACCGCAAAGAAGGGGTCGAGACCGGCGCGCACACGCTCCACCCAAGCCTTGGCAATGATTTCGGGTCCGATCCCGGCAGGATCGCCCATGGCAACAGCAATTGGTGCGTTCATAATCTGACTATTAGCGATATTCGACAACCGCGTCGCGGCGAAGATCACGCAAATAACGCTGCGCCCGCTGGTTGACGCGGGTTTCTTCCATCTGCGCCATCAACTGGTCGAACGAAGGTCCACCAGCGGTTTGTGCATCGTCACGACCACAAAGCACGAGGACGCGAACGCCTTCGGCTTGTGACCCGAATGGCGCGGTGGATTCGCCAATTGAGAGTTTCAGCAGCATGTCTTGAAGCACGGGCGGCAAATCGCGGACTTTCACCTGGTCGTTGTCGATGACCTCGGCACGCTGTGCGGCCGCAACTTCTGCGACACGGCCACATCCGCCCATCGACTGAGTGGCTTTGGCGAACGCTTCGGCGCGCGCCGTGGCAGCGGCGGCGGTCATACCTGGTTCGAATTTCACCGACATCTGACGGAGGTTGAGGACGGCATCCCGCGGATCGCTGGTCAGCACCTGACGGCTGTCGACCAAATACATGATCGAAAAGCCGCCGGGGACGGCAATTGGCCCGGCCAGCTGACCCACGGACAATTCCTGTGCGGCTAGAGCGAGTGAATCGGGAAGCTGCGGCGCGCGTACCCAGCCGAGGTCGCCACCAACCGCAGCGGTAGAGGCTTCGGAAAATTGCCGTGCATAGGCCGCGAATGAACCGCCTTGCTTGATCTGCTCGACAATCTTGCGGGCGTTGGCGATGACTTCGTTCGAATTTTCGGGCGTGGCGGACAGGTAGATTTCACCGATGTGAAACTCCTTTTGCCCCTTTGATGCTTCGAGGCGCGCCATGATCGACTGCACTTCTTCGCCACTGACGTTGACGAAGGGTTCCACCTTGCGGCGCAGCACGCGGCTCCACGCGACTTCGCCGTGGATCTGTTGCTTGATCGAGCGTTCCGATGAGCCTTGCTCGCGCAGATAGCCGCCAAGTGCTGCCGGTGTCCGCTTGAACCGTTCCGCAATGCGCGCATAGCTGCTGGCAATTTCGGCAGGCGCGATTGTAATTTCGTTCGCCTTCGCTTCTTGAATCTGGAGTTTTTCATCGACCAGATTGCGCAGCACTTGCAGACGCAAGCGGTCCTTTTCCTCCGCCGAAACTTTCCCGCCATTGGCCAGCACGATCAGCGCAAGGCGTTGGTCAATGTCAGTGCCGGTGATGATGTCGCCGTTCACAATCGCGGTTGCTTTGCGCAGATACGGGTCCACTTTGCCGAATGTCGTCAGCACCGTCGGCAGGTTCAGCCCGGCATTATTGGGCACGGGTGTCGCGTCACGAACTGTCTGAGCGAATCCGGCGGTGGCAGCAAGCGCGAGGACACTTACCGTGGCAATGCGTTTCAATGGGTTGTTCACGCGGCAAAAATTCCTTGATATCGAACCATGGCGCCCGTGTGCCTAGGTTATGGTGAACGCAGCCTTAGCGGCCAAGCCCACGGAATACCAGCCTGAGCAAATAGGAGTTACCGGCGCGCGCATCGCCGGTGTCTTCGTAATCACGTCGCCACGTGATGCCGATGTCGAGGCATTCGTCGGTGTAGGCAATGCCGAGGCGGTGGCGGATGGGAGCAAAACCGTCGGCGACCGACAGCGGGTCTTCTGCGCGGTCCGTCAGGTCAGCGACAGCCGAACCAAACACCGAGACGAAGCGCGAAATCTGGACACGGCCGCCGATGCGGACTTCTTCGCGATCCCGCAGGTCTTCCAATTGCGGGCCGATATTCCGGTTGAGGCGGAGATAGCCGATGCTGGCATAGGTTGACCGGGTGCCAATAGTGGCATCCACTTCGTTGCGGCGGAGCTGAAACCCGTCTTTATCGAGGCGATAACGGTGCGTCAGGCTGACGAAATCGCGGTAGCGAACGGTGGTTCGCCCGACGATGTCGGAGACGCGGTTGGTTAGGCCCGTGCCGTCGGGGAGCAAGGTATTGGTGCGGGTCAGGCGGTAGCTTTGCCCGATATTGGCGGTGACCGCCCAACCAGGCGCGTCGTAAGCATAGTCGAGGCCGTAAGTGATGCGCGTGCCGTCCTCCCACCGGTCGTATCCGGGGAAGCGGTTGAGCGCGAAAAGATTGCTGTCCTCCAGATCGACCGCGCGGGCATCCTCATTCGGGATAACAAGGTTTTCGGTGCGTGGGGAAGCAACAAGCTGAATACGCGGCGTGATCCGCTGCGTGCCATTACCCAGCGGGCCAATGAACGGCCAGCGGATTTCGGCAGCTGCGGCAACAATACCGCGCGCTTGAAATCCATTTTTGCCGCGATAAAGCGCGGTCGTCGTCAGTTGGTTCTGCTTGCTGTTATAGACGTCGCCACGGCCATAGGCCGTGAATTGAACTTCCTGCCCAAGGGTCGTCAGCTTGCGCATATCCCAGCGCAGCCCGGCAAAGGCGCGCTGGGTATCTTGTCCGGTGGTACGAGCAAGGGCAAGCGTGTTGAGTTGGAGGTCGAGTTTTCCGCCGAGTACGGGATCATTGAACCGACGCCGATAATCGATTTCGGGGAGCGCAATGGGAATTTGTCCCTGCACATCGCTCGCTCGCAGCGTCTGGACCGACCAACCTGTCAGCGCGAAATAGCTTTTCGTATCAATCCGCTCCAGCCGCAACGTCGACCGCAGCCGGTCATCGCGCGATATATCGTAGCGGCGCAGGAAGGTGCGGTCGGTCGCGCGGCGGATCGAGCCGCTGACGCTCCATTGCGGATCAAGCTGAAAGCGACCGCTGGCATCGACATAGCCACGGAAGCGGTTTTCACCCGTTGCCCCTGTGGTCGTGATACGGCGGCTATAGGTGCCGATACCACTGATTTGATACGCACCATGCTGCGTCAGCCCACGATATTTTGCTTCAAGCGCGGGGAGCGCATTGGTGTAAACATGCGGTGTAATCGTCAGGTCGCGGTTTGAGGCAATGCGTCGGTAATAAGGCAGCGCAACTTCGAGTCCGTTAGTCCGCGTGTAGCGCAGATCGGGGATCAAGAAGCCACTGCGCCCGTCTGTGCCAATCGGTTGCGAAAGGGTGGGCACGACAAACAACGGCACCCCGAACATTTCAAGCCGCGCGTTTTTGAAAACAATTTCCTTGCGGATCGGATCGTGGATAATCTTGACGGCTGAAATCTGCCAGCTGGGCGTCCGCGGGCAATTGGCGCTATCGACCACGGGGCAGGGTGAATAGGCCGCCTGATCGAGCGTCGTCACGTCATTCTTTCGTTCGCTGGTGCGGGCAACGAGGCGAGCCCCATCGTTGAGAACAAGCAGCAGATTGTCAACAACACCGTCTTTCAACGTGTCAGTCAGGATCGCATTGTCCCCGTAAAGCGAGTCGCCGGTCGCCGTGACTGCAGCAACATTGCCTTCGGCGCGGACCTGCCCGGTTTTGCGGTTCCAGATGATGCGGTCGGCGCGGACGCGGTCTTTGTTGCGGACCATCGACACGTTGCCGGTCGCCGTCACAATGTCGGCGTCGTTGTCGTAACTCAGTTGATCGGCAGCAAAATCAATCTGATCGGCGTCACTTGCGGGCGGCGTTGATTGTGCACGCGCCGCGGTTGGCGCTGACAGCGCGACCATAACCGGAGCCAAAAGGGCGATCGTCTTGCGTAACACAACGCTTCCTATGGCTCCGGAACCTTACCCGTGCGTTAACCCCTTGATGGCGACTAACCGAGCCGCGACGCATCCGCAATGACAGCTTTTGCGCAAAGTTGCGGCTGCGGCTAACAGCACACAGCAAATCGCGACTCCGTTTGTTGATAAAGGTTTCTCATGCGCGTCACTCTGACTCCTACCCGCCCCGAAGATTTCAGCACGTTGGCTTTGCTTGCCGGAAAAGACGCGACTTTCGACGCTTTTCCCCAAAGTGAAGCGCTGGTGGCAACCGCGAAAATGGCGCGGTTCGAAGGCGAGGCGGGAAGCGTGATCGAACATGTTTATAACGATGGCGGAAAACCCCGCCGCCTGCTCGTCGCGGGCATCGGCAAGGGCAGCGTCGAGGAGTATGAGAAAGCAGGCGCGGCACTGACGGCACGGTTGCTGACGTCGGGCGAAACGAAGCTCACTGTGGAAGCCGGTATTGCAGGTGCCGATGCCGTCGCGCGGCTGGCGACCGGCCTAGTCCTGCGCGGGTGGCGGCATGACCGGTATCGCACCAAGATGACAGCGAAACAGAAGCCGACTTTGGCCGAGATCAGCATCGTGACCGGCGCGACGGGGGCTGATGCCGCTTGGGCGCGCGCCGAAGCGATCATCAAGGGCGTCTCGCTGACTCGCGAGCTTGTAAGCGAACCGGCAAATATTCTGTATCCTGAAAGCTTTGTCGAACGGGTCCGCCATCTGGCCGATGCCGGAATCGAAATCGAAGTCCTCGATGATGATGCAATGCGTGCATTGGGAATGGGATCACTGCTCGGCGTGGGGCAGGGGTCGGTTCGCCCCTCGCGCTTGCTCTGCATGCGCTGGGACGGGACCGGCGGCGCGGACAAGACGCCGGTGGTTTTCATCGGCAAGGGCGTGACCTTTGATACAGGTGGCATATCGATCAAGCCTGCGGGCGGGATGGAAGATATGAAGTGGGACATGGGCGGCGCGGGTGCCGTTGTTGGCGCAATGCTGGCGCTCGCCGGTCGCAAGGCCAAAGCACACGTCGTCGGCGTCTGTGCGCTGGTCGAGAATATGCCCGACGGCAATGCCCAGCGTCCCGGCGACGTCGTGAGGTCAATGTCGGGGCAGACGATCGAAGTGATCAACACGGATGCGGAAGGTCGCTTGATCCTATGCGATGCTATGACTTGGGCACAGCACAAGTTCGCGCCAAAAGTCATGGTTGATCTGGCAACGCTGACCGGCGCGATGATTGTCGCGCTAGGGCATGAATATGGCGGGATGTTTGCCAACGACGACGGGCTGGCAGTGCAACTGTCGGCAGCCGGCGCGGCCGCTGGCGATCCTCTGTGGCGAATGCCGCTGGGCGATGCTTATAACAAGCTGATCGATTCGCCCATTGCCGACATGAAGAATGTGGGGCCGCGCGAGGCCGGATCGATTACGGCGGCTCAATTCCTGCAACGCTTTGTCGATGAGGGCGTGAAGTGGGCGCATCTCGACATTGCCGGAATGGTCTGGGCATCGAAACCGGGCGCGGTGTGGGACAAGGGCGCGACGGGCTATGGCGTGCGGCTGTTGGATCGTTTTGTGGCGGACAATTTTGAGGGGTAGCCGTAACACGTTCCGTTCGCCCTGAGCTTGTCGAAGGGCTGTCCTTCTCTGGCACGAGCGGCGCAAAAGAAAGGGCAGGGCTTCGACAAGCTCAGCCCGAACGGTGTGGGGTTGAGGTTCGCCCCGTCCAAGTCTAAAGGCCCACCAACCCAACCCCACTAACTTCATGGAGTTACGACCGTCATGGCCGCGACACGCACCTTTTCGATCATCAAGCCCGACGCCACCCGCCGCAACCTGACTGGTGCTGTCACCAAGATGCTCGAGGAAGCGGGCCTGCGCGTTGTCGCGTCGAAGCGCATCCACATGACGCGCGATCAGGCCGAAGGGTTCTACGCCGTCCACCGCGAGCGCCCGTTTTTCGGTGAACTCGTCAGCTTCATGATCTCCGGCCCGGTCGTCGTGCAGGTCCTCGAAGGCGAGAACGCAATGCAGCGCAACCGCGACATCATGGGCGCGACCAACCCCGCGAACGCCGAACCCGGCACGATCCGCAAGGAACTGGCGGAATCGATCGAAGCCAACTCGGTGCACGGATCGGACAGCGACGAGAATGCCGCGATCGAGATTGCTTATTTCTTCAAGCCGGAAGAAATTGTCGGATAGCTGCAGGGTCACTGCTCATTTTTGGCATTCATCCACTTCCAGCCAAACTTGAGCAGGACAACACCAACGACGGTTATAGCACTAGCTAGAGCAATACTCTCTAGGCTGGTCCAATATGTGTCATTTCCTTTGACGCGAACCCGGACGCCATAACCCACAGTGGCAACGAATGACGCAACGCCCATGATTGTCGCGAGTGCGCCCGCTATAAAGCTACACAAAGCTAAGACTTTGGCGTCGTCGACGTGTCGGACCGGTGGCTTCACCATCAAAAGTCCTCCGCCGCCTGCATCATCCCTGCCAGCTTCTTCGGCGCCACCGCGCGCCAGCTTTTGCCCAGCCACTCGCCGATATGGTTCCAGTCGGTATCGCCCAGATCGAGCCTGATCGCGACCCAGCCGTCGCCGAAATAGGCGGGGCGGTAGTAGCGGTCGGGGTCGCTTTCGATCAGCATCGCCTGTTCCTCCACGCCGCTGATCTTGACGAGTAGTGCGGTCTTACCGTCGCCGTGGTGGTCCATCGAGACATAAGCGAATTTCTTGCCGCCGGTGATCCCGAAACAGGGCATGCCATGCGACAGCGTTTCCTCCGCCTCGGGCTGCGTCATTGCCCGTTCGCGGACGCGGGCGACGAGCCAGTCGGGGCTGGCCTCGCGCGACACATAATCCGCGAGGACGCGCTGGTATAGTTGATGCTCGGCAATCAGCACCCGCGCAGCCAATGTTTCGGGCGTGTCGCCGGGCAGGATCGCGACTTCGGTCTGCCCCAGCACCCGCCCGTCATCGAGTTCGGCGGTCACGACATGGACTGAACATCCCGCCACACTGTCGCCATTCGCCAGCGCGCGTTCGTGCGTGTCGAGGCCTTTGTAGGCGGGCAGGAGCGAGGGGTGGATGTTGACCAACCGGTCCTGCCATTCGGTTACGAATTCCGCCGAAAGCAACCGCATATAGCCCGCCAGCGCGATGTATTCCGCGCCATGATCCTTCGCCGCTGCGCTCATGATCGTGTCAAACGTCACGCGCGGGGTGCCCTTGTGGCTGTGCGCGAAGGTAGCGATGCCTTCGGCTTTGGCTAGCGTCAGGCCTGCCGCATCGGGATCATTGGCTGCGACCAGTACAACCTCATAGGGGCAATCCGCCGCCTTCGCCGCATAAAGCAACGCCGCCATATTCGAGCCGCGGCCCGAAATGAAGACGGCGACTCTTGCCTTAGCCATCAAAAACTCCGCTTAGGCTGAGCTTGTCGAAGCCCTGTCCTTTTTCTTTGCCGTAGCTCGAAGAAAGACAGCCCTTCGACAAGCTCAGGGCGAACGGTGATTGTTTAGGCATTATGCGTCGCCGACCAGGCTGATTTTGCACTCCACGTTTCGACCGAGCCGGAGACGGTGCAGCCCTTATCCCCAGCTGCGACATGACCGATGCGGACGACGGTTTCGCCTGCTTCAGTCAGGGCAACCTTCACGGCTTCAACATCGCTCTCGCGAACAAACACGGCCATCCCGACCCCGCAGTTGAACGTCCGCGCCATTTCTTCGGGCTCGATTGCCCCCTGTGCCTGAAGGAATGCCATCAGGCGCGGCTGTTCCCACGCATCGGCATCGACGTGCGCGTGAAGCCCCGCTGGCAGCACGCGCGGGATATTTTCGAGCAAACCGCCGCCCGTGATATGCGCCATCGCCGTGATCTGTCCCGCGCGGACAAGGGGCAGGAGCGACTTCACATATATCCGCGTCGGAGCCATCAGCGCGTCGATCAGTAGGACGTCCTGATCAAAGATCGCGGGACGATCCATCCTCCACATCCGGTCGGCCGCGAGCCTGCGCACCAGCGAAAAACCGTTGGAATGAACCCCCGACGAGGCCAGCCCGAGAATTATATCGCCCGCCGCAACCTTGTCCGCCGTCAGCACTTGGCTTCGCTCGACCGCGCCGACACAAAATCCCGCCAGATCATAGTCCCCGTCAGCGTACATGCCCGGCATTTCCGCCGTTTCACCGCCGATCAGCGCACATCCAGCCATCTTGCAGCCCTCGGCGATGCTCGCGATCACCCGCTCGGCCACGGCCGAATCAAGTTTGCCGCTCGCGTAATAATCGAGGAAAAACAGCGGCTCGGCACCCTGAACGATCAGGTCGTTAACGCACATCGCGACGAGATCGATGCCGACTCCGTCATGCGCGTTGTGATCAATCGCCAGTTTGAGTTTGGTGCCAACGCCGTCATTGGCGGCCACCAGCAATGGATCGCTGAATCCGGCGGCCTTCAAGTCGAAAAAGCCCCCAAATCCGCCAAGATCAGCGTCCGCACCGGGTCGTCGCGTGGCTTTGGCAAGGGGCGCGATCAAGCGCACAAGGGCATTGCCCGCATCAATGGAAACGCCCGATTGGGCATAGGTATAAGGGGCTCGATTGCTCATGAAACAAGCGCCTAGCGACAAGGCGCTTGGATTTCCACTTGCAAGGCGTCAAAAGGCCGCCCGTGAAGTCGCGCTTTTTTCCTGTTGCTCTGTTCCTCGCTGCGCTGAGTCTCGGCGCAATTGTCTATGCGCAAATCGAAGGCGGCGACCGCGGGGTTGCGCCACTCGATTCGTCCGGAAGTTTCGAAGTGACGGGCGTCGAGGTTGATGTCGCCGCGCGAAGTGCCGAAGCCGCGCGACTCGGCGGCTGGCGGCTGGCGCAGCGCAAGGGCTGGAAAATGCTCTGGGCGAAAATGCACGGCGGCAGCGGTGGGGCGCCGGGCCTAAGCGATTCGGCGCTTGATTCGATTGTGGCGGGCATTGTTGTTGACGAGGAACAGATTGGCCCCAACCGTTATGTCGCAAAACTGGGTGTGCTGTTTGATCGCGCCCGCGCTGGACAGATTTTGGGCGTCAGCGGCGAAGTATCGCGCTCGGCCCCGTTACTAGTGATTCCCGTTCAATGGACTGGCGGCACCCCGCAAAGTTTCGAATCGAAGACGGAGTGGCAAAAGGCGTGGGCTCGTTTCCGCGCTGGCCAGAGCCCGATTGATTATGTCCGCCCGTCGGGAACCGGTCCCGATCCGTTGTTGCTGAACTATGGCCAGACGCTACGGCCCGGGCGGTTGTGGTGGCGCTCGCTGCTCGATCAATATGGCGCGGCCGACGTGCTGGTGCCGCAGGTGCGGATGCAGCGGACATATCCGGGTGGACCGGTCATCGGTTATTTCTCGGCGCGTTTTGGCCCCGATAGCCGTGAAATTGCGTCATTTGCTTTGCGTGTGAACAACAGCGATGCAATTCCTGCGATGTTTGATGAAGCGGTGAAGCGGATGGACTCCGCCTATTCCGGCGCACTTGCGGTTGGCATGTTGCGGCCTGATCCCTCACTCGTTTTTGAAACGCCGATTGACCCGGCGTCTCTGATCTCGAACACAACCGATGCTGCGCCCGTCGATGGCCCTGAAACGCCGATTGAAAATGGCAATGCGCCCGTGGCGACGGCGATCGAAACCGCGACTTACACCGTGCAGTTTGACACGCCCGATGTCGGTTCTGTTACGACCACGGAAAATGCGGTGCGCGGTGTGCCTGGCGTAAAGTCGATCAACACGACCAGCCTCGCGCTTGGTGGTATTTCGGTGATGTCCGTCACGTTTGACGGCGAGATTGGCACATTGCGGCTGGCGCTCAGCGCGCGCGGATTCCGCGTTGATCAGGGTGGCGGCACACTCCGCATCCGCCGGTCGCAATCGTCAACGCCGCCGCCGCAGTCGGCTCCCGCGCCCGACGACCGATGAACCAGATCGCCCTGCCGCTCGACTGGCCAGCGGCGGAAGAGCGCGAATCCTTCATTGTCGGCATATCGAATGAAGCCGCCGTGCGTCGCATTGAGGCGTTTGGTACATGGCAAGTCGCCACGATGATCCTGTCCGGCCCCCGCAAATCGGGGCGCAGCTTGTTCGGACGGATCTTTGCACAGCGCGCCGGGGCCGTCCTGATTGATGATGCCGAAACGCGCGATGAAACGATGATTTTCCATGCTTGGAATGATGCGCAGGCGCGGCGGCAGCCCTTGTTGCTGGTTTCAGATACGGCGCCGCCGGTCTGGAAGGTGCGATTGCCTGACTTGCGGTCTAGGCTCGCGGCGACGCCGGTCGTCAGTTTTGGCGATCCCGATGAAGGGTTGATTGCCGACTTGATCGCCCACTTGCTCGAACGACGTGGGATGATGGTGACGCCCGAGCTCATCACCTATCTCAACCCGCGCGTCGAGCGAAGTCACCATGCCGTGATCAATCTGGTTGATCGACTCGATGCCGCTTCGCTATCACGCCGCCGCCCGATTACGGTGCCGTTGGCGCGTGAAGTTCTGGCAGTCGACGGACGCGGTGCCGTCGCGTAAAGGCAACGACATGGCAACAGTTCCTTCATCAGCACGCTATTTCAACCGCGAGCTCAGTTGGCTTGCATTCAATCGCCGTGTTCTGGAGGAATCGCAGAATCGCGCACATCCATTGCTGGAACGGCTGCGGTTCCTGTCGATTTCGGGGAACAATCTCGACGAATTTTTCATGGTTCGCGTCGCGGGGCTGAAGGGGCAACAGCTTCAGGACATCGACGAACGCTCGGTTGATGGCTTGACCGTCGGGCAGCAATTGATCGCGATCAGTGCCGATGCCGACGAACTGATGGGCGAGCAACAGGCGATTTGGGAGGGGTTGCGCGAAGAACTTGACGTTGCGGGCATTGTCGTTCTTGACCATAATGAGGTCGAGGATGAACGTGCAGACTGGCTCGAAAAACACTTTCGTGCGCAGATATTCCCGGTTCTGACCCCACAAGCGCTTGATCCGGCGCACCCATTTCCCTTTATCCCCAATCAGGGGCTAAACATCATTTTTGACCTGAAGCGTGTATCGGATGGCGAGCCGATTCGTGAATTGGTGATGATCCCGACGTCGATGCCGCGCTTCGTCCGCCTACCAGGGGAAATCGCACAGTTCATTGCTCTCGAAAGTATTTTGCGACGCTTCAATGGCATTCTTTTCCCGGGTTATGACGTCGAAGCGGCCGGCGCTTTCCGTATCATCCGCGACAGCGACCTTGAAATCGAGGAAGAGGCTGAAGACCTCGTCCGATACTTCCGTACCGCGATAAAGCGGCGGCGGCGCGGTCGGGTGATCCGGTTAGAGCTTGAGCCCGGCATCGCACTCGAGCTCGAAACGGTGATCAAGGACGAGCTTGGCGGTGGGCGTGCGATTATCACAGAAACCGGCGGTTTTTTGGGGATCGGTGCGCTGGAAGAGCTCGTCGAAGAAGAGCGGCCCGATCTAAAGTTCCCGCCTTACGCCCCGCGCTTCCCCGAGCGCATTCGCGAACATGGCGGTGATTGTTTCGCCGCGATCAGGGCAAAAGATATCATCGTCCACCACCCTTATGAGACATTTGACGTCGTTCTCTCCTTCCTGCGCCAAGCGGCAGCGGATCCCGATGTCGTTGCGATTAAACAAACGCTTTATCGCGCGGGCAAACAGTCCGCCGTCATCCGTGCGCTGTGCGATGCAGCAGAAGCAGGCAAGTCTGTGATGGCTGTCGTTGAGCTCAAGGCCCGCTTTGATGAGGAACAAAACCTCCTCTGGGCTTCGCAGCTTGAACGCGCTGGGGTCCAAGTCGTTTACGGCTTCATCGACTGGAAAACCCACGCAAAAGTGTCAATGGTCGTGCGCCGCGAGGCGGACGGATATCGCAGCTATTGCCATTTCGGGACGGGGAATTATCACCCCGTCACCGCACGGATTTACACCGACCTCAGTTTTTTCACCGCCGACCCGCGGCTCAGCCGCGACGCAGCGCAGATGTTCAACTACATCACCGGCTATGTCGAGCCGGCGGATTTGGAGTTGCTGACGCTTAGCCCCAAAAATCTGCGTGCCGCGTTGTCCGATTTGATCGATGATGAAATCGGCAATGCACGCACAGGGAAAAAAGCGGGAATTTGGGCGAAAATGAACTCGCTTGTTGACGCTGCGATCATCGACAAACTCTACGAGGCGAGCAGCGCTGGGGTGCCGGTCGAGTTGATCATCCGTGGCATTTGCTGTTTGCGTCCGAGTGTTCCGGGACTTTCGGACAACATCCGTGTTAAATCTGTGTTGGGGCGTTTCCTTGAACACAGCCGTATCTGGGCATTTGGCAATGGCAAGGCACTGCCCAATGACGGGGCCAAAGTCTATATTTCGTCCGCCGACTGGATGCCGCGCAATTTCGACCGACGGGTCGAATATATGCTGCCGATCCTTAACCGCACGGTTCATGATCAGGTGCTTGATCAGGTCATGGTTGCGAACCTGATCGACACCGAACAAAGTTGGGAATTGCAACCCGATGGCTCCTATGTCCGCGCAGAAATAACCCATAAACCATTTAATTTACATCGTTATTTCATGACAAATCCGTCGCTTTCAGGGCGCGGTGCAGCACTTGAGTCGGCGGACTCAGTGCCAACGCTCAGCCTCGGGCGGCGCTAAGTGCCGACGGGTCCCTTGACGGCAGTCATCGATATCGGGTCAAACTCGGTGCGTCTGGTGGTTTATGACGGGCCGCGCCGTGCCCCTGCGACCGTGTTCAACGAAAAAGTCAGTGCGGGGTTGGGTGGCAGTCTCGAACGCGGCGGCGCGCTTGATCCAAAATCTGTTGATGTCGCTCTGCGCGGATTAGCCCGGTTTCGGACAGTGACGACGGCGATGGGCGTGCCAACGGTGCGGACCGTGGCAACGGCGGCCGTGCGCGATGCAAGTGATGGCGCAGCGTTCATGCAGCGTGCGGCGGCGCTTGGCATCGATATCGAACTGCTCAGTGGAGAGGATGAAGCGCGCGCGGCGGGGTTGGGAGTCATTTCCGCTATTCCGATGGCAGATGGTATTGTCGGTGATCTCGGCGGCGGAAGCCTCGAACTGGTTCGCGTCAAAGATGGCGCGGTGCTCGACCGCATTTCGCTTCCTCTTGGCGTTCTCCGTTTGCCCGCGATCCGCGCCAAGGGGCGGCGTGCGCTGGACAGCACGGTCAAAAAGATGATTGCGAAGGCAGGCTGGAAAGGCGTCGAGCGCGATTTGCCGCTCTATCTCGTCGGGGGATCGTGGCGCGCCTTGGCGCGGTTACATATGCACTTGACTGACTATCCGCTGCCGGTGCTGCACAATTATGCAATGCCACCGCAGGCTGCCGTTCGCCTTCTTCGTGCAGTGGCAAGAATAGATCGCAAAGCTCTGAAATCGGTTGGCTCAATCTCAAGTTCACGTATTCCTGCGCTTGGCGACGCGGCGGCATTGCTGGCGACGCTTACCCGCCTGTTCGGGTCAAAATCGCTGATCGTGTCGGCGTTCGGTCTGCGCGAAGGCTTGCTGTACGCCGCACTTGACGAAACGTTGCGTGCTCAAGATCCGCTGATCGCCGCTGCGCGCGCTGCGGGTGCGCGACAGGGACGCTTTGATGAACATGGCGATCTGCTTGCGCGCTGGATCGCGCCCTTGTTCGTGACCGAAACGCCCGAGGATGCGCGATTGCGTCAGGCCGCTTGCCTGCTTGGTGACGTCGCTTGGGCTGCTAGCCCCGAATTCCGCGCTGAACGCGGGCTCGATGTTGCGCTCCACGGCAATTGGGTTGGCGTCGATGCGCGGGGGCGGGCGATGATCGGGCACGCGTTGGCGGCGAGTTTCGGGGGTGGCACTGTACCAACGCCGGTGGTGGCGCAGCTTGCTTCACCCGAAGAGCTAGCCCGTGCCGCCACATGGGGGCTTGCCATGCGCCTTGGTCAGCGGCTCAGCGGCGGTGTGGCGGGGCCATTGAGGCAATGCCATGTCTCACTGGACGATGCGGCTCTGCGCCTACACGTTCCTGCCACCGAGCGCGCCATCTACGGCGAAGCGGTCGAACGCCGCCACCGGCAATTGGCTCAAACAATGAACCGTCAGGCGGTCGTCGTCTGATCCGCGCCTTCGGTCTTCGTCATCATCATTTTTCCGCCGACAACCGTAAATGCCAACCGCCCCTCGACAAGATCGAGCGCGTCTCGTCCGAACTGATCATAACGCCAACCGATCAGAATCGACAGGTTGTCGCGCACGCCCGCCGCCAGAAGCTCGAGATCATCGGTCCGCGCCAGCAATCGAGGCGCAACATTTCCTTCTTTGGCGCGCACTTTCAGAAGCAATTTGAGCAAATCCGCGACGAGCGCCCCATCCTTGCCCAATCCCGGCTTGCGATCCTCGCGCGCGGGCATCAATTCGGGGGGCATAGGTTGCGCATCGGCCAGCGCCGCTAACATCCGTCCGCCAATATCATTGCTTGCCCATGACGCCGACAGCCCACGCACTTTGGCCAGATCACGTTGCTCCCTCGGCGGATGCGACGCGAGATCGCTCAGCGTCTCATCCTTGACGATCCGTCCGCGCGGCAAATTCTTGTGCCGCGCCTCGCCTTCGCGCCACGCCGCGAGCGAGCGCAGCCGCCCCAGAACTTCGGGCTTGCGGCTAGCAATCTTCACCCGCTGCCATGCATCGCCTAATTCGGTGACATAGTTAGCCGGGTCGGCGAGCCGCTCCATTTCCTGATCCAGCCACCCGCCGCGCCCGGTCTTGATCAACTTGTCGAGCATGCGCGGGAAAATTACCGCGAGATGCGTCACATCGCCAATCGCATAATCAATCTGGCGCTTGTCGAGCGGCCGCCGCGCCCAATCGGTAAAGCGCGCGCCTTTATCAAGGCTGATCCCCAGCCACTGGTCGACAAGGTTTGAATAACCGACTTGTTCGCCTTGCCCCAGTGCCATCGCGGCAATCTGCGTGTCGAACAGCGGGTGCGGCGTCTTGCCGGTCAGGTTATGGACAATTTCAATGTCCTGCCCACCTGCGTGGAACACCTTCAGCACGTCCTCATTCTCGGTCATGAGGTCGAGGAGCGGTTTGAGGTCAATGCCCGCCGCCATTGGATCGATTGCCGCCGCTTCATTCTCGTCAGCGACCTGAATTAGGCAAAGTTCGGGCCAGAATGTGTTTTCGCGCATAAATTCTGTATCGATGGCAACAAAACTGGCCTTAGCCATGCGCGTGCAGAAATCGGCGAGAGTTACGCTGTCACTAATCAACGGATGAATCTTCATTATGCTCCCATAGCGACCTTACGCGCCTTGACAATTCATGCCTGCCCCTGTGTTAGCCGCGGCATGACACAACATGCATATCGTTCGCACAAATGCGCTGAACTGCGCGCCGCCCATGTTGGTGAAACCGTCCGCCTGTCGGGGTGGGTTCACCGCAAGCGTGACCATGGCAATCTGCTTTTTGTCGATCTGCGCGACCATTACGGGATTACGCAGATTGTCACCGATACCGACAGTCCGGCGCATGGCGTGCTTGACCGGCTGCGCGCGGAATCGGTGGTGACGGTGACGGGTGTCGTCGTTGCACGGTCGGCGGAAACGGTGAACGCCGGCCTGCCCACCGGCGAGATCGAAGTGCGTGCATCCGAAGTCACGGTCCAGTCGGCCGCTGCGGAACTGCCGATGCCGGTGTTCGGCGATGCCGAATATCCTGAGGAAATCCGCCTGAAATACCGCTATCTCGATCTGCGCCGCGAGCGGTTGCATGCGAACATCGTCCTGCGCTCAAATGTCATTTCGAGCATCCGCCAGCGCATGATTGGGCAAGGGTTTACAGAATTCCAGACGCCGATCCTGACCGCGAGCAGCCCCGAAGGCGCGCGCGATTATCTCGTGCCCAGTCGTGTGCATCCCGGTAAATTCTATGCGCTCCCGCAAGCGCCGCAGATGTTCAAACAATTGCTGATGGTGGCCGGCTTCGACCGCTACTTCCAGATTGCCCCCTGTTTTCGCGACGAGGATGCGCGGGCCGACCGCAGCCCGGGCGAGTTCTATCAGCTCGATTTCGAAATGAGCTTCGTAACACAGGACGATGTGTTCGCGGCGATTGAACCCGTGCTGCACGGTGTGTTCGAGGAATTCGCCGCTGGTCGTAGCGTGAGCGCTGCGCCGTTTCCGCGCATTGCCTATCGCGAATCGATGCTGAAATATGGGTCGGACAAACCTGACCTCCGCAATCCCATCGTCATCACCGATGTGTCAGATCATTTCAAAGATTCAGGCTTTGGCCGCTTCGCATCGATGGTCGAGGAAGGCCATGTTGTCCGCGCAATCCCCGCGCCGGGCACAGCGGAAAAGAGCCGCAAATTCTTCGATGATATGAACGCCTGGGCGCAAAGCGAAGGCTATGCGGGGCTGGGCTATATCACGCAAAAGGGCGGCGAACTCGGCGGGCCGATTGCCAAGAACCATGGCGAGGACGCGACGCGAAAGCTGGTCGCGGCCCTGGGCCTTGGACCCGATGACGGCATTTTCTTCGCTGCCGGCCCCGAAGCTACCGCCGCAAAACTCGCGGGTGCAGCGCGGACGCGGATCGGCACTGAACTCGACCTGATTGACAAGAACCGCTTCGAATTCTGCTGGATCGTCGATTTTCCGATGTACGAATATGACGACGACACCCAAAAGATCGACTTCAGCCACAACCCCTTCTCGATGCCGCAGGGCGAGATGGACGCGCTCACGACCATGAACCCGCTCGACATCCTCGCTTATCAGTACGACATCGTCTGCAACGGCATCGAACTGTCATCGGGCGCGATCCGCAATCACCGCCCCGACATCATGTACAAGGCGTTCGAGATCGCGGGCTACACGCAGGCTCAGGTCGACGAGAATTTTGCCGGGATGATCGGCGCGTTCAAACTCGGCGCGCCACCGCATGGCGGCTCGGCACCGGGCATCGACCGCATCGTCATGCTGCTCGCCGACGAGCCGAACATCCGCGAAGTCATTGTTTTTCCGATGAATCAAAAGGCCGAGGACCTGATGATGAATGCGCCAGCCCCCGCAACGCCGAAGCAGTTGCGCGAGCTTAACCTTCGCGTGCTAGACCTGCCGTCCTGAAAGGGGCTTTGATGGCCATCGACCTGAAAGACTTTGAAGACGGCAAATCCTATGATGGGGATTATGACCATGATTTGCTGAAATTGCAGGATCGTCTGGCGCGTATCCAGATTGCCTATGTTATCCACAAACAGTCGGCGATCATCGCGTTCGAGGGCTGGGACGCGAGCGGCAAGGGCGGCACGATCTCGCGCATGACGGGCCAGTGGGATCCGCGTTATTATGAAGTATGGCCGGTTGCCGCGCCGACCGAGGAAGAGCGCGAGCGACATTTTTTGTGGCGCTTCTGGAAACGGCTTCCTGCTAAAAGCGAAATCAATGTGTTTGACCGCACCTGGTACGGCCGCGTTCTCGTTGAACGAGTCGAGGGATTTTGCGGTGAGAAAGACTGGAAACGTGCTTTCGATGAAATCAACGAATTCGAGGCACAGCAAAAGGATAACGGCGTTACCTTGGTGAAAGTCTTCCTGCATATCACGCAGAAAGAACAGGACGAACGGTTTCAGCACCGCTTGAATGATCCGTGGAAACGCTGGAAAACCGGCAAGGATGATTATCGCAACCGCGCGCGACGAAATGATTATCTTAAAGCCTATTCTGATATGTTCGAACGCACCGATACGCGCTGGGCACCGTGGCGGGTGATTGATGGCAATAACAAGAAAGCGGCCCGCATTGCGGCGTTGACCTACATCGCTGACCAGTTGGAAGCGGGTGTCTCGATGACACCGCTTAATGCTGATCCCGAAGTTGTGGCGTTGGCCGAGGAGGCGTTGGGGAAACTCAGTGGCGGTTGAGTTTCGGGGGGTTCTTCCGACGCAAGCAAACGAAATCATGGCTTTGGCTATGCGCGCGTGGGCTCCGGTATTCGCAAAGCTGAAACCGGCGGTTCCCGATTATGTCTATGAAGCCTTTTATCCGAACGGTTGGGACGTTCGCCAATCGGCAGACATCCTGGCATTTCTGGTCAGCGACGCGCCCAACATATGGGTTGCGTCAGAAGGCGAGTCGATTGTCGGTTGGGTTGGAATCCGGTTACATGCCGAAGATTCGATGGGGGAAATTTACATCTTGGCTGTGGATCCCGACTGGCAGGGACGCGGTATTGGTGGGCAGTTGATTGACCACGCCATCCGCGAAATACGGCGGGCAGGCATGTCGATTGCTATGGTCGAAACTGGCGATGATCCCGGCCACGCGCCCTCTCGCGCAGCCTATGAGCGAAGCGGTTTCGAACGCTGGCCGGTCGCGCGTTTTTTTCGCAAAGTTTAAGACGCAAGCGCACGCAACAGCGTCAGTTTCGCCTTGCCATGCACCCGTTCGACATCAAGCTCGAATGCTTCGACTGCGACGATCTCCTTTTTCGTCGTCTCCACACTCGCCAGTGCACCGGCCGCGATCCAGCCGAGACGCAAGAGTCGTTCGAGCGCAACGATGCCCGCGCCGCTTTCATAAGGCGGGTCAAGGAGGATCAGGTCATAGGGCGCGGGCGCAGGACCGAGCGCCATCACCGATTGCGCGCGGACATCGGCACCGTTCACGCCGAGCTTGGTGATATTGGTGCGCAGGCAATCGAGCGCGGCGCGGTCCTGCTCGACAAAAGTGCAACTCGCCGCCCCCCGCGATAACGCTTCAAGCCCCAACGCCCCCGATCCTGCAAACAGGTCGAGCACGCGCAGGTCTTCGAAACTGCCGAGGCGGCTCGTGAGCATCGAGAACAGCGCCTCGCGCGTGCGGTCGGCGGTGGGGCGTGTTGTGTCTCCTTTGGGCGCGACAATGGGTCGCCCGCGATAAAGCCCTGAAATGACTCGCATTTACTTGGGTCTTCCGCCGCGCGGGGGCGCGCCGGGGCGGGTCGGTTTCTTGGGGCCGTCATACCAGTGCTTGCGCTTGGCCGGCGTCGCCGCCGCTTTCTCGGCCGCCTCGCGCTCCAGCTTTGGCGCATAGTTGGCGGCGCGGGCACGGCGTGGCGACAGCGCGGGTTCGGCGGTCTTTACGGGTGGCCGGGCGACGGGGGCGGACCGGGCGCGTGGTGCATCATCGCGGCGGCGCGGCGTACGGCCCACGGCTTGCGTTGATGCGCCATCGAAGGAAACAGTCCTCATCCCTTTCATATTCTTCATGAATTCAACGACAATGTTCTGCTTGATTTCGTCAACCGCACCCGACGGCATATCGGCCAGCGGGAAGGGGCCGTAAGCCGTGCGGATCAGACGACTGACTTGTAGGCCGAGATGTTCCAGCACGCGGCGGACTTCGCGGTTCTTCCCTTCGGTCAGGGTTAGTTCGATCCACTGGTTAGTACCCGTGCGGCGCTCGAGATTGGCATTGATGCTGCCATAACGGACGCCTTCGACCTCGACGCCTTCGATCAGATCCTCGAGCTGTGTTTGACTGATCGGGCCGTACGTCCGCGCGCGATAGGTGCGGGGAATGCCAGTGCTGGGGAGTTCGAGCAGGCGCTTCAATTCGCCATCATTGGTAAGAAGCAACAGCCCCTCGGTGTTCAAATCGAGGCGACCGACGGGCACGACGCGCGGCAATTCCTTGGGCAGCTTGTCATAAATCGTCGGCCGGCCCGTGAAATCGCGCTCGGCGACAAGCAAACCGGTCGGCTTGTTATAGCGAAACAGCCGCGCCGTTTCGGGTGGCGCAACGGGTTTGCCGTCAACGGTGATCCCTTTAAGCGACTTCAGGATCGTCGCGGGCGTTTCGAGCGCAACGCCGTTCAGCGCAATTCGCCGGTCCTCGATCATGCGTTCAATCTCGCGGCGGCTGGCAACGCCGGCACGAGCGAGCAGCTTGGCGATACGGTCACCCTCACGGGGATCGGTCTTGTCGGTTGGTTTCATCCGTGCGCGATACGCGCCTCGACGCTATCGTGAAAGGCTCGAATGCCGGTTTCGAGCGTCCCCAGCGTCATCCGGTCAATCGCACCCGAGTTCAGCCCCTGCTGCCCAAGTGCCGCCGCCCGAAAGTCCTCCGCGCCAAACACCTGCCCGTCGAGCAAATCCCAGCTGCGTTGCCAATGATCCTGCGCCTTTTCCGTTGTCGGCTTTTCGGGGATCAGCATGTAATCCTCGACCAGCGTCTGCCCCTCCGATTGCGGCATCAATGTCATCAGGTTCACATAATCGGGGCTGACGACCAGCACGGTTGCCGGAAACAGCTGATAGGTAAAAGTCACCGCTCGCCGCAGCGCCGCCCAGTCATCAAGATCAATGGCGGCCAGATCCTCCGTCCGCCCCACCGCTGACCGCCGGTGATCGCCAATCGTGTCGCCTGTCGTGACGCCATCCTTGAAAAAGGGGCCAATGGTGCCGCTGTGCAGCCGCTGAACATGATAGCTTTCAAGGAAAGCGTCCATGATCAGCTTCCAGTTCCCCGCGACATCATGTGTGCGTCGCGCAAACAGGTGCATCTCGGAAAGGCCAAAGGCATCGAAGTCGTGGCCGAGAATTCGCGCATCATCAAATCCGTCACCCCGGACTCGATCCGGGGTTTGGCTATCTTGCTCCGATGCTCGCAAAGGACAGCCTAACCCCGCATCAAGTGCGGGGCGACGATGGGGGGTGAACCAAATCAATCCACCCGCCTCATAGCTCGGCAATTCCCGCAACCCGTGCGCGCCCTTGTCCAACCCCGGAAACGTTTCAGGGCGCGGCAGCGCAGCCAGTTTGCCATCCAGCGTATAGCTCCACGCATGATAGGGGCAGACGAGCAGCTTTGCACAAACCGTCGCATTACCCTCCACCAGTCGCGTTCCGCGATGCTGGCACACGTTCAAGAAGACGTGCGCTACGCCCCCCTTGTCGCGCGTCAGGAGAAGGCGCTTGCCGAAACCATCAAACGGAACCGCCATGCCCGGCTGAACCAGCGCGGATGGCGCAATCACTTGCGGCAAGCGATTAAACAAGGCCTCTCGCTCAGCGCCAAAGCGCTTGGGGCAGGTATAGCTCGCCGCCGCCACATGCGTGATCACCGACGACTTGCGGGCCGCATCATTGACAATCATCTGCGCCAGCGCGCGCTGTCCGGCGGTTGGGCTCTGGTGCGCCAATCGAACATCCCCGCGGACCAACGCTTGTCGAAGGCCCTATTTTCATGACAAGAGCTAGGTCAAGCCAAGCACCAAGACAATAAGGGGATCGCGCGATGAGTGAGGCAAAGACCGCAGAACCGTCCGTCGGCATGGTGGCCGCGCTGAAACCCTATCTTGAAAAGGCGCCGATTGCAGCATTCTTCCTTGGCATTTCGTCGGGCTTTCCTTACGCCATGATCGCCGCGACGCTGACAACGCGGCTCGCGCAGGATGGCATCAGCAAGAAGACCGTCACGGCGTTCAGCCTCGCTTTCTTGGTTTATAATCTGAAATGGATTTGGGCTTGGGTTGTCGATGGCGTTCGCATTCCTGTACTCGGCGCGCTTGGCCAGCGTGTGTCATGGCTGATACTGGCCGGCTTTCTGGTTATTGCGGCTGTCGCAAATCTCGCGTTTTCCGATCCCAAAGCCGACATAATCTGGACGGCCTATGCCGCCATTCTTGTTGCCGCCGCGGGGGCAACCTTTGACATCGTCATTGATGCCTATCGCATTGAACTGCTTGAGCCACGCCAGCTGGGGGCGGGATCGGGCATGTCGCAATATGGCTGGCGGATCGGATCGGCAGGGGCGGGCGCCATCGCGCTGGTCGTGGCGGGTCGCTATGGCTGGACGGCGGGGTACATGGCCTGCGCTGTTCTTGCGTTGCCCGCGATCATCGTTGGCCTGTGGTTGGGCGAGCCTGCCCGCCGTGTCGTGACCATTGCAAAGCGCGGCGTGACCGACGTTATGACGTCAATCTGGGGACCGTTTAGCGAGTTTCTAAAGCGGCGCGGCGCGCTCCTCGTGCTGATTTTCATTCTGGTTCACAAAATCGGCGATACGCTGGCGAACTTGACGTTCCGCTTGCTCTTTGACGATCTGAAATTCACCAATGACGAGATTGCCTTCTACGATGTCGGGATCGGTTTCTGGGCCTATTTGATCGGCATTTTCATTGGCGGGGTTGTCTATGCAAAGATAGGCCTCAAACGCTCGGTCATGCTCGCCTTGATCCTGATGGCGATCAGCAATTTGAGCTTTGCGGCACTGGCAGCGGCGGGCCATTCCAACATTGGCATGGCATTGGCGATTGGTTTCGAAAATATCGCAAGCGGTTATGGCGGTGTCGTTCTCGTGGCCTATTTCTCGGTGCTGTGCGACGTCCGCTTTACAGCAGCGCAATATGCCCTGATTTCGGCAGCCACGAGCGTGCTTGGACGGTTCCTGACTGGCACCACGGCGGGGGGAATGATTGAGGGCATTGGCTATGTCAATTTCTACTTGCTGACAACGATTCTCGCGGTGCCGGGCATAATCATTTACGCCTACATGATGCGCTCAGGCTTGGTCGACGAAGCGTTGGCGAAGTTTGATCAAGCTGAAAAGAGTGATTGAAGTTTCGGACGCATTTTCAGAAACCTAAGATATAGCTTCTCAAGTAAATTGAGAACAAACGGAGCCCGTGCGATCAGCCCCAGCGGCTTGAGCAAAGGCACCACCCGCCACATCGCGGCAAAGGCTGCCGCTCCGCTCAGGATCGGCTCGCCGACCGCCTGCGCGTGGAACCGATCCAACATGAGCTGCCGGTCAATGGGACATGGCGCGTCATGTGGGGCAAGGTCGACAAATTGAATGACTCGCTGCCAGTCAAGCCGGCGCATCAGCGCGATCTCGCGGATGCACAACGGGCAGGCGCCATCATACCAGACGGTGAGACGGGTCACGGGATCAGCCATTCACCCGTCCATTTGTCTTCACCAAGCGTGAACCCTGCACGGCGGTGCCCGGTCGCGGCGAGGTGTAGCCACTCGAGACGATTCAACAGGACCGGGACAATGGCAAAGTTGGCACGACCGGCTTCGCTTTCGGTGAGGCTCGGCACCCCCCGTTCAAAAGCAACGGGCAGCCCCGAGGTTGCTGCATCACTGACGCTGCCTGGTGCGAGCGTTGTCAGGTAGCTGCGCCGCCCGCTGGCGGACGTACTCGCCCACGCTTCGTCGACCAGCGCGCCGGTCTGAACGATGGTTGCCAAGCCGCTGGCACGGAGCTGAATCTTTGCACTGGGATCGTAGCCGACCACGCAAACCGCGTTGTTATGGCGTATCTGATCGGCTTTCGCGGATCGGTGGTCGGTGTGGAAGCGCAAGATGTTATTGCTGCGATCTGTTTTACGAAGGACCATGATGCGTTGATCGGGCATGTGGTGTTCGGTTGTCGATCCCACAGTTGGCGTATGGAACGGAGATCGCCGGTCAGCGGCGCCGCGACCCCAGCGGGCCCAGATATCATTAAAGATCGCGTCGAGGTCGTCAGGCATTGGGAAGGGGTCGGACATTACCGTCACATCTTAGCGCCCCACGCCGAAAAGTCACACAAAAGTCACACCAAGCAATCCGAGTTTTGCGCCAATGTTAGCGGGTGGCCGATGTCATCAAGGGCGTCGGCGAGTGCCTGTGCGACCGAAAGTGTTGGCAGGCAGTCAAGGCTGGCGGTCATGCGGGCGATGGCCGTGCGGGCTCTCTCGGGATGTTGGCGAGCTTTATCGATAATGAAGAGGAATGCGGCCTCTCCCTCGGTCATGCGTGGGCAGCAGCATGGCGCGATCGTGATCTGTCGCTGGGCAATGCGCGAGACTTCACCCAACAGAACGCGGAGGAACATCAACGGGCGGTGGTACGCCATACCAAAATCGCCGATAAGGATGTTCGCTGCATGGGCATCCTTGAGCCCGCCCGCAGCCAATCTGCGGATTGCGACGAGTAATGTTCGAGCGACCTTTTCAGTCGGCGCGGTGTGCGGGATCAAGGCCTCGAGCGTCGCGGATTCTGTCATTTCATCCTCCTAAGAGCACCATAAAGCACTAATGAGACGCATTCGCAATAACAAATAATGCGAATATGTCACCGCGCTCCACCGGCGGAAAATATTGACCCCTTCCTAGCCAATGGGCAAAGGGCGCTTTCACGGGGATTTACCATGACAGTCAACGCGGTCGATTTTGCCAGTCTGCTTTGTTCGCGGTTGTGCCACGATTTGTTGAGCCCCGTCGGTGCCATGAATAATGGGCTCGAACTGCTTGCCGACGAGACCGACCCCGACATGCGGGCGCAATGCCTGACGCTGCTGGTGGACAGTGCGAAGGCATCTGCGAACAAATTAAAGTTCTTTCGATTGGCATTCGGGGCGGCCGGCGGCTTTGGCGATGTGGTTGACTCTCGCGAAGCAAAGGCGGCGATTGACGGGCTGCTTGGCGACAATGAACGGATCCAGATTGGGTGGATGGTCGAAGAGTCATCGCTGTCGAAAACGGCAATCAAGGTTTTACTCAATCTCGTCTTGATGGCGAGCGACTCGCTGGTGCGTGGTGGTCAATTGGATATTGGTGCAGAAATTAAGGACGGTACGACCGAAATTGTTGTCCGCGCCGAAGGTGCGCGGCTCGTACTCGACGCCGAACTCCGGACAGCGTTGAATGGTGAGGCGGCCGAAGACAGCTTGACCCCGCGCGCCGCTGCCGCGTGGTTGGTGCATCTGCTCGCCACCGAAAGTGGAGGGCATTCGCAAGTGCTCGAGCCCGATCCCAATGTCTTTGTATTCGGGGCCACGCTCAAACGCGCCTAACGCGTCCTTAACCAATATTGTCGCATGGAGGATGCAGACCTCGGTGGAGCGACGCGTGGACGAATTGATCGGCGAATTTGTGACGGAAACGCGCGATACGCTGGAAAATATCAGCGGCGCGCTTTTGGCGTGGGAGGCCAATCCCGCCGACAAATCGCAACTCGACGAAATTTTCCGTTTTGTTCACACCGTCAAAGGGAGCTGTGGTTTCCTCGATCTGCCGCGCATCGGTGCGCTGGCCCATGCCGCCGAGACTGTTTTGAGCGAAGTTCGCGACGGACAAAAATCAATCGACGCAGGTTTGGTTAGTGCATTGCTCGCCGTAATTGACCACATTGCCCTGTTGAGTGACGCACTTGAGTCTAAAATGTCGGTGCCCGATGTCGAAAGCGACATGGCAATGATTGCAGCGATTTGGGCCGCGCAAGCAATCGCTAGCCCGAGCGACCGCGTCGCTGCAACGCAGGCCCGCAATGTTCGCGTTGCGGTAGACGTTCTTGAAACGGCGATGACGCAGGTTTCTGACTTGGTCCTTGCCCGCAATGAACTGGCGCGGATGATGCGCGAGCGAGAAGCGGACAACGGGATGATTTCTGCGTTTGACCGCTTGTCAGTAGCGATCAGTGATGTGCGCGAGACAATTGCCCGCACGCGCATGCAGCCGATTGAACGCTTGTTCGCGTTGCTCCCCCGCCTAGTGCGTGACACTGCCAATGCGGTCGGCAAATCGGTGCAGTTGCGCATCGAAGGGAGCGATGTCGAGATTGACCGTGAAATGATCGAAGCGATCCGCGATCCGCTAACCCACATCGTTCGTAATGCGATTGACCACGGGATTGAAGCTGCGGACGATCGTTTGCTTACGGGGAAAACCGGCAGCGGTGTTTTGACCGTGACGGCACGCCAGTCGGGTAATCAGGTATCGATTACGGTTGCCGATGATGGCCGCGGCATTGATGTAGAAAAACTGGTTCAAAAGGCGATTAAAGCAAATATCATTAGCGCGACGAAGGCATCGGCGCTTTCGCCCGATGCTGCGCTAAATCTGATGTTCGCGCCGGGCTTGTCCACGGCTGAGACGGTCACCGAGATTTCCGGGCGCGGTGTCGGCATGGATGTTGTGCGTGCCAATGTGGAGCGACTGGGCGGGGCCATTGGGTTGGAAAACCGGCCCGGGCGCGGATTGTCTATCACGCTGCGCGCGCCGCTGACGCTGAGCATCATGAACGCTCTCCTCGTTGAATCGGGCGGGCAGCACTTTGCTATACCACGCGCTGCGATCCACGAAATTGTGTCGGTCAAGTCGGATTCAGTTCGGGTGGAGGCCATTGGTGGCGGGCATGTCGCCGTCGTGCGCGGACGCATGCTGTCAGTCGTTTCGCTCGCCGCAATTTTGGGTTTGCGTGACGAACCGCTGTTGCATCTGGTGGTTGTTGATCCTCCGGGCGGCAACCGCTTTGCACTGGGCGTTGCGCTTGTCCGCGATCATGAGGAACTTGTAGTTCGGCCAACAGCGCCGCACGTTGCCGCCATCGGAACCTACGCCGGCCAATCATTACCCGACAGCGGTGTTCCCGTGTTGGTGTTGGACCCCGCCGGAATTGCAGCCCGCGCGGGGATTGAAAGCGAACGGCGTCACAGCGCGGTTGGCGCGGTTGAACCGGTTTCTGAAAAAGCTGCTTCATTATTGCTTTTTGTTGGGTTGGACGGTCAGCGCCGCGCTGTTCGGACATTGCAGGTCGCGCACATTGACGATGTTGATGCCGATGATTTTGTGACACACGGTGCGCACGCCTATGTCGCGCTTGCCGATGATCTTGTGCTGGCTGTCGTCGACGGCGATTTGCCAAAATCAGGGCCAGTAGCGCTTCTTCGGCTGGGTAGCGGCGAAAGCACAGTCGCCTATCCCGTGCAGAGCGTTCACGACCTTGCGCCCTTGCCCGAAATTGCGGTTGTGAATGACGGAATTGTCGAGGGATTTGTGATGATTGACGGCACTCCCGTCGCGTTGATTGCGTGGCCGCGCACCGCCCCAATATCGACGAAACAAAGGCGGCGGGCATGACCGCACTTGTCCTTGTCGCCACCATTGGCGGACAACAAATCGCCATTGATGCCGCCGACGTGGAAGCCGTTGTCGATCTGTGGCAGATCGTTCGTGTGCCCTTGGCACCCGATCATATCATCGGTGTGGCGGCGGTGCGCAGCCGGGTTTTAACAGTTGTCGATGCCGCCGCTGCGGTTGGTTTGCGTGCGAAAGTGACCGGCAACCGGGCGATTGTGATCGATAAAGCTGGTCATCGCTATGCCCTTCGTGTGGATTCGATTGCAGAGGTCGTCGCACCGATTGGCGACGTCATTAATTTTGAAGGTCCAGTGGGTGATCATTGGACCGGCGTGGCCAAAGGTACCGTTGACACGCCGCACGGCTTTGCAGTGCTGGTTGATCCCGCACGGCTTGTCGCCGGACCGCTCGCCGAAGCCGCATGACCCGTTAACTGGGAAATCATCATTCCCAAGTATTGTGACGTGGCCGCTGGTCCGGCGCAAAAAGGTGTCGCGTAATGTTAAGAACTTGCCTGATTGTGGACGATTCAAAAGTCATCCGCAAAGTTGCCCGTCATATTCTCGAAGCGCTGGAATTCAGTGTTTCTGAAGCCGAAGACGGTAGAGCTGCGCTTGATGCCTGCGCTAAATCGCGTCCCGACGTTGTCCTGCTCGATTGGAACATGCCAGTTATGAGCGGGATGGAGTTCCTCCGCGCGCTCACCGAACGCGGCGGCGACAAGCCCAAAATTGTTTTCTGCACCACCGAAAATGGACAGGCGCACATTCGCGCCGCGCTTGATGCCGGGGCCGACGAATACATCATGAAGCCGTTCGACCGCGAGACGCTCGCCAGCAAGCTCCAGATTGTCGGCGTCGCGTAAAGCAACGCCCGAGTGTCCACCACAACTCGCCTTGCTCGTGCTTTCGTAAATGACACATCGCCGATTCGGGTGCTGATTGTTGACGATTCGGCAGTGGCTCGAGCGGCTTTATCGCGACTTGTGTCGGAAGCCCCTGAATTTGAAGTCGTTGCCGCGCATGATGGCGCAAGGCGCGCGATCGAGCAACTCGCCGAAATCGACGTCGATATTGTGCTGCTCGATATTCAGATGCCAGGGCTCGATGGCTTGTCGGCTTTGCCCGCGCTGATTGAAGCAAGCGGCGGCGCGCGCATCCTGATTGTCTCCACGCTCGCGGGCGATGGCGCGCGCGCCACGATTGAAGCGCTTGCGCAAGGCGCGGCAGACACGCTGGCCAAGCCCGAAATGGGATTGCTCGGACGACAGTTTGGCGATGTTCTGATCGAAAAGATGCTTCGGCTTGGCAAGGCTATTTCAAACACTGGACCCGAAGTTCGCGCTCCGCAATTGCTGCGCTCTGCGCTTGATACGCCGCTGGCTTGTGTCGCTGTTGGATCATCAACCGGCGGTTTGCATGCCCTCACATCCTTCTTCGCTGCGCTACCAGCAGATTTCACCGCGCCGATTCTGATCACCCAGCACCTGCCACCCAGTTTCATGGCGTTCTTTGCCGACCAGATTGCGACAATGTCTGACCGCATTGCCCATGTCGCCGTGGAGGGGATGTCTTTGAAATTCGGTGAAGTTATTGTTGCGCCCGGTGATCGTCATCTGGGCCTGCGCCGTATTGGCTCGGCTGTGCAAGTCACACTTCTAGACGAAATCGCACTCTCACGTTGCTGCCCCTCGGTCGATCCCATGCTGTCGTCGGTGGCCGAAATTTACGGCGATGGCGCACTCGCCATCATCCTCAGCGGGATGGGCCGTGACGGTGAAAACGGTGCTGCTGCCGTTGTGAAAGCGGGCGGGACAGTGATTGTGCAGGACAGCCAATCTTCCGCAGTCTGGGGCATGCCCGGCTGTGTCGCGCGCGCCGGGATCGCCAGCCTCGTTGCTGCCCCGGCGAAGCTAGCAGCCTATGTCGCCGACCGGGGTTCGGCATGAGCGCGCAAAATCTCGCGGCAATTCGCATTCTCGGTGGCTTGCTTGAGGCGCGGACCGGTCAGCAACTGGTTGCAGGTCGCCAATGGCGCGTTGAAACCGCACTTAAGCCGTTAGCGCGTGAACTTGGTTTGGGAGGGATTGATGCCCTTGTCGCCCGCCTCGTTTCGACCAAGGATGATCAGCTCGGAACGCGGGTTGTCGAGGCGCTGCTCAACAACGAAACCTCCTTTTTCCGCGATCCCGCTGTTTATGAATTGCTTGGCGGTGCAGCGTTTGATCGGGTTCGCAAAGCGCGCAGCGAAAGCAAAAAACTCCGCATATGGTCGGCAGGCTGCTCCACTGGCCAAGAAGCCTATTCACTCGCAATGATGATCCGCGATGCCGAAGCGCATTGGGCACGGTGGACAATCGACATTGCCGCCACCGATGTTAGTGACACCGCCGTTGCCCGTGCCCGCCGCGGACGTTACTCGCAATTTGAAATCCAGCGCGGGCTTCCCGTCCGCACGATGCTCCGCTGGTTTCAACAGGATGGCGAGGAATGGGTCGTCGATGCGCGGTTACGCCGAATGATCCGCTTTTCATCGCACAGCTTGCTTGATCCGCCGCCTGGGCAGTTTGACGTGATCCTGTGCCGCAATGTCCTCATGTATTTCGCGCCCACTGTGCGCCGAGCCGTGTTTGATCGTTTGCATCAGGCCCTTGCCCCAGACGGCGTGTTGATGCTCGGTGCTGGCGAAACGGTGATCGGCCAAACCATGAAATTCGCTGCGGACACCAGTTTACGCGGTCTTTACCTCCCTCAACCAGCGCGCATTTCTGCCGAACGCCGCGTTGCCTGAGCGGAAGCGCTTGGCCACACCTCCGTTGCTGGCTATGGCGGATTAACTGAGCAAGAGCGAGGGCCAATGATCGACCATCTGTCCCCCAATTTCGATGAACGTGACGCAGCCATAACGATCCTTGTGCTGCATTATACCGGCATGGCCGACGCAGCGAGCGCGATTGAGCGCCTAGCTGATCCAGTGGCGAAGGTTTCGTGTCACTATCTTTTGGCTGAAGATGGTCAAATCGTCCGCATGGTGCCCGAGGAAAAACGAGCTTGGCACGCCGGCAGATCGCATTGGCGCGGGATTGACAGCCTTAACTCGCACAGCATTGGCATCGAAATCGTCAATCCGGGACATGAGATTGGCTATCGCCCCTTTCCCGATGCGCAGATTGACGCGCTTATCCCGCTAGTCAGTGATATCCTCAAACGCTATGGCATCACGCGCGGTAATGTTGTCGGTCATTCGGATATTGCTCCGGCGCGCAAACAGGATCCGGGCGAGCTGTTTCCTTGGAGTCGTCTTGCCAAGCTCCGCCTTGCTCTCCCACGCCCCACCAAGAATTTGATGGACCCGCATTGGTCCGACGCCGGGTTCCTGCTTGCGCTCAACCGTTTCGGTTATGACATTGCCGACCCATTGGCTGCGACCGTTGCGTTCCAGCGGCGTTTCCGTCCGGAACTCATCGACGGGACGATTGATGGCGAGTGCCGCTCGATCCTCTTGGGCTTACTACTTCCCAAACCAACCGGCGACGACTAGGGTACGTTAGCCAGAGGGTTGGGCGACCGCGGGCGGAAACGCGCGAGGAAAGTCCGGGCTCCACAGAGCAACGGTGCCGGATAACTTCCGGCCGGAGTAATTCGAGGGAAAGTGCCACAGAAAACAAACCGCCGCACTTCGGCGCGGTAAGGGCGAAACGGTGCGGTAAGAGCGCACCGCGATACTGGTAACAGGATCGGCACGGCAAACCCCACCGGGAGCAAGACCGAATAGGGACGGCGAATGGAGCGGCTCGCTTCTGTCGTTCGGGTTGGTTGCTAGAGAATGTCGGCAACGGCATTCGTAGAGGAATGGTCGCACATCGCCGAAAGGTGAGGACAGAACCCGGCTTACAGACCCTCTGGCGCATTAAAATTCTTTGTCCTACGTTTCGGTTTCGGAACGAGGTGGGCAGCAATGTTTTCAAATGTGGTCCTTTTGCTTGCGGCGGCGGCATCGCCAGCGATTCCATTGGCGCAACCCGCGACCCAAACAGTGCAACAAGCCTTTGATGCGGCCTCGACGCTGTTTAATGCGAAAGACCACGCTGGCGCATTGGCTGCTTACAAAGCACTCGAAGCGCGCCTTTTGGCCAGTGGAAAGAACCGGAGCAGCTTGGCGCTGGTTCGCTTGCGTCTCGGCTCAACGCATCTTGCTCTTTACCAGTTTAACGATGCGCAGGCCGCTCTTCGCGCGGGATTGGCCGAATTGCCTTTGGACAATGCCAATTTCGCTGAGGATCGTTTGGGCGCACAGCTGGATTTGGCGCAACTCCTTGAGTACCAACTTGATCATTCGGGCGCCGCCGAACTTTATCGCATGATGGCCCAAGGGAAGACGACGGGCGCGGATGCCATCCGTGCCCAGTCGGGGATTGCGCGAACGACGATGTTTTCCGACGGCACGGCGGCGTTGAAGGCGGCTAATTCTGCGTTAGCGGCAGTCACGGTTGACGATAAAAACACGACGGCTTCATTGCTAACGCTTCGTGGCCGGGTGTTGATGAACCTGAAGCGCTTCCCGGAAGCGTATTCGGATATGCTCAAATCGACGGAGATGCTCGGGGGCATGACGCTTAAAGTTGATTTTCGCGATTTGCAGGCTCGTTCAGACCTCGCCATTGTTTCCATGTTGATGAACAAGCAGGACAAGGCACGAGAATATCTAGCCTATACAGGGGCAGGGCGCTTTGATGCGCCATTGATCGCGGCGGCAGGTGATCCACCAACTTGTGGCGGAACGCCCAATATCAACCCGAACGATATGGCAATCGTCAATTTCACGATTGGTTCCGATGGCACCGTAGGCACGGCAAATACCGTCTATGCCACCAACCCGGTGACAGCGCTCAGCTTTGCCGATGCCGTGCGCAGCTGGTCTTGGTCGCCGGAAATGCTGGCGAAAATCCCTGCCTTGTTCCGGGCCAGCACGCGGATTGAACTGCGGTGCACGAAATCGATTTCGTCGCTTGACACGAGACAGTTGCTTGACGCGCCGTTGCAAGCGTGGATGCGCGAAAAGGGATTGAAACCGTTCGATCCCGGCAGCCGACCCTATGCTGCTTGGATCGATCAAGCACGAACCGAATTGCTGGCGCGCCGACGCGCGTCGGGGGCAGAGTCGCTCGAACAATTACCAGTCTTGTTTGCCATTTCTGACAATCCGATGGCATCAGGACCGGAAATGATCGACGCTGCAACGACGGTGCAGCGTTTGGTGATGGCCAACGCGGCACCGCCTGCCGTAAAAGCTGCGGTCCTACTCACTGCCGGATCCTTCATGGTGCAGTCGAAACTAACTTATGCGCAGGCATCCAAGGGTAAATTGGCGCTGTTGAACAGCGCGCTGGCGGATACGACGCTGGCCAATGATCGTCAGGCGGGTCCGGCGCTGTTGCTGGTAAAAGCGGACGTCGCGCGTCGAACGAAAGATGTGGTGAGCGCGCGCGACGCACTAGACCGGATCGTCGCATTTCCGGGGTTGGCGGACAATGACCCGGTCAAAGTCGGCGCGTTGATCAGGATTGCGTCAATGAATGCCGCTGCGGGCAATGTCGATGCGGCGCGCGCGGCATTTGAGAAAACTGGCCTTACAGAAAGCCAATGTGCGCTGGTGGATGCCAAGCCGGTTATGACGGGCGGATCTATGTCTGATGCGGATTTTCCCCGTGAAGCGATGCAGTGGGGGTTTTCGGGCTTTGCCGTTACGGAGTTTGATATCGACAGCTTGGGCAAACCAGTCGGCATTCGGACAACGATTGCGTATCCGCCGCTGATTTTCGGTCCGGCCACAAACAAGGGTGCGGCGCGGTTTCGTTATCAACAGAGCTTTCGTCCGAACGGCGGTTTGGGTTGCACCGGCCAGAGTCAGCGCGTTGCATATCGTATTCCAAAATAAATTATCCTTGCTGGCCAGAATAGTCGCCGCGCGTTAAACCGCACGCATGTCTCGACCATCATCACGCTCACTCGATTGGGGTTTTCCGCGTTGGCGGGGCTATGGCAGCGCATCCGAAGCGACGCAGGTGCGCATTTGCGACCGCTATAACTGCGACGAACCTGGCAAGTGCCCCGCGCCCAAATCGCCAAATTCCCCTGATCGCTGGTATTTCTGCGAACAGCATGCGGCCGAATATAATCGCGGCTATAACTATTTCGAAGGACTGGATGCAGAGGAAGCCGCTGCACGCGAAGCTGAAATGGGGCGGACGGCATCGGCCTATACGGCTGCATCGCACTATGGCTGGGGCGCGGCGGGTGATGGCACTAGGTCGCGTGACGAAATGCGGGCGTTGACTGTGCTCGAATGCGAATCTTATGCAACATTTGAGGATGCGCGGGCGGCATGGCGGCGACTGGCAAAAGCGAATCACCCCGACATCAAGCCCGATGATACCAAGGCCGCCGAACATTTCCGCGCTATTCAGGCAGCATGGGAGGTTTTGAGGACGGCCGAAGAACGGCGCGTTGCGGTCGATCAGGCGCGCTAGGTTACTCGTCGAGACTTTCGGGAAGTGGCTCTTTTCCCGAAATTATTTTTGCGAGCGCGCGCGCTTCTTCGACGCTGGCGATTCCCGATATCTGGATCGTCCCGCCCAGAATCGGTTCGCGCACGATAGGCTTCATCAACACGCGCGCGCCAATAGCAAGGGGCAGGGGTTTGCCGACATTCGCCTTGGTGATGCGCGCCAATTTCTGTGTGCCCGCTGGTGTGAAAGTGGCGAGGACGACCGGTCCACCAGTTTCGTTAAATATGGCACGTGCATCGAGGAAGTCTGATTGCGGAAACGCGATACCGCCGATCGTCAGGCTGTCCGCCGGTGCTGCCGCGATCAGCGAAAGAGGAAGTAATTTTCGCCACATCGGTAGAATTCACACCAGCATTCGTTCGGCCGTGGAACGGATCAATAATATCATATTGGGAATGCCCTGCGTCCGGTTCGAACTCAGCTGTGCCTTCAGCGCAAACGGGTCCAACTCCGATTCGATATTTGTGGTCGCAATCTCGTCAGCGCTGCGGTCTTGCACCGTCGCCAGCACGAGCGCGATGATTCCCTTGGTGATCGCCGCATTGGAATCGGCCATGAAATGCAGCCGCCCATCGTCGCGCTTGGTCGGGTAAACCCAAACACTGGCCGAACAACCGCGCACCAAGGTGCTGTCGGTCTTCAAGGCGTCGGGCATTGGCTCCAACTGCCGCCCCAGATCGATGAGCAACCGATAGCGGTCGTCGGCGTCAAGAAATTCATACTCTTCAAGGATGTCGGTGATTGATTGCATCGCGATACTCTATCGCACTCAGTCCGCCGGAACCAGCTTTGCCAGCCCCTTTGACAATTGCAGGGCACCGTTGAGTCGCGCTTTCGGTCCATCCCATTCGCGCGCGATGCTCAATTTCATGTCGGGGCGCAGTTTGGCGATACCTTTCAATCGCTCGACATAACCCAGCAACCCTTCGACATTGGGGAAATTGTCGTTCCAGAAACTGACCAGCGCACCCTTTGGCCCCACGTCGATCTTAGCGATCCGCGCGGCGCGGGCGTTGAGTTTGATACCCATCAGGGTCAGCAAATTCTCGGTCGGTTCGGGGAGCAATCCGAATCGGTCGATCATTTCGGCGGCGAAGGCTTCAATGGCCCCTGCATCGCTCAAGTCGTTGATCCGCCGATACAAGCTCATGCGCAAATCGAGATCGGGGACATAATCGTCGGGGATCAGGATCGGTGCATCAATCGTAATCTGCGGTGAAAAATCGGACGCGCGTTCGGCGACGAGACCGCCCGCTTTCGCTTCCATGATCGCTTCCTCGAGCATCGATTGATACAGTTCGAAACCGACTTCCTTGATATGCCCCGATTGCTCGTCACCCAGCAGATTGCCGGCGCCGCGAATGTCGAGATCATGGCTCGCCAGTTGGAACCCTGCACCAAGGCTATCGAGGTCCGACAGCACTTTCAGCCGCCGCTCGGCGCCATCGGTCATCGTCCGCCCTGTCGCAGTCGTCAGGTAAGCATAAGCCCGTGTCTTCGACCGGCCAACACGCCCGCGCAACTGATAGAGTTGCGCTAGGCCAAAGCGATCCGCGCGGTGGATAATCAGTGTGTTTGCGCTCGGAATATCGAGGCCCGATTCCACAATCGTGGTCGACAGCAACACATCATATTTGCGGTCATAGAAGGCCGACATGCGTTCCTCGACTTCGGTCGGCGACATTTGCCCGTGCGCCGTCACCATGCGAACTTCGGGAACTTCCTTGCGCAGAAATTCTTCAATATCGGGCAAATCGGCAATGCGCGGGGTCACGAAGAAACTCTGCCCGCCGCGATAATGTTCGCGCAACAGCGCCTCGCGCAGGACGACCGGATCCCACGGCATCACATAAGTGCGCACCGCGAGGCGATCCACCGGCGGCGTCTGGATCACTGACAATTCGCGCAGGCCCGACATCGCCATTTGTAGCGTGCGCGGGATCGGCGTTGCGGTCAGCGTAAGCATATGGACGTCCGTCTTAAGCGCTTTCAGCCGTTCCTTGTGCGTCACGCCAAACCTTTGTTCTTCATCGACAATAACGAGACCTAACCGCTTGAATTCCAGCCCTTTGGTCAGCAGCGCGTGCGTGCCGATGACGATGTCGATGCGCCCATCGGCCATGCCTTCTTTGGTCGTTTTGGCTTCGGCAACGGGAACAAGCCGCGACAGGCGTCCGATGTTCAACGGGAAGCCATGGAACCGCTCGACAAAGGTCCGGTGATGCTGACGCGCGAGCAGCGTTGTGGGGCAAATGAGCGCAACCTGATGCCCCGCCATCGCCGCGATAAATGTTGCGCGTAACGCGACTTCAGTCTTGCCAAAGCCCACGTCACCGCAAACGAGCCGGTCCATTGGCGTGCCGCTCGACAAGTCGCCAAGAACTTCCTCAATCGCACGGTCTTGATCTTCGGTTTCTTGATAGGGGAAGCGGTCAACAAATTCGTTGAAGCTGCCGTCGCGCTCTATGACGTCGGCGGGGCGCAGCGCGCGTTCGGCAGCAACCGCGATTAGTTCACCCGCGATTTCGCGGATGCGCTCCTTCATCCGGCTCTTGCGCCGCTGCCATGCTTCGCCGCCGAGCCGGTCTAGCGCAACGCCATCGCTTTCGGAGCCATAGCGCGACAGGACGTCGAGATTTTCGACCGGCACAAACAACTTGTCGCCGCCCGCATAGGTCAGCGCGACGCAATCATGCGGGCTTTTGCCCACAGGAATCGAAGTCAACCCCTCATAGCGCCCGATGCCGTGGTCGCGGTGGACGACCAGATCACCCACGCTGAGCGTTGCGAGCTCGGAGAGGAAGGCGTCGGCGCTCTTTTTTCGCTTTGCACGACGGACAAGCCGGTCGCCGAGGAGGTCCTGTTCCGTGACGACCGCAACGGCGGGGGCAGTGAAACCATGATCGAGCGGGACGACAGCGAGGGCTACAGCTCCGGTCGCGGCAATGCCCTGTGCTTCCTGCCAGCTTTCGGCCATCCCTTGCCGGTCAACGCCGTGATCAGTCAGCAGCCCCGACAGCCGTTGCCGCGATCCGGTGGAATAACTGGCGAGAATCAGCCCCTTTTTGCCGAGCACGCGGGCGTGATCGGCAAGCGCGTCATAAACATTTTCGGACCGGCTGCGTTCTGCCCCGAAATCGCGCGGACCTTCGATGGCGAAGTTGATGACTTTCGCCGACTCAGGCTCTTGAAACCCCGTCGTCTGGTGGATCGGACGTGCATCAATTGCGGCGTCCCAATCTTCGCGCACCAGATAGAGCGCTTCGGGCGCAAGTGGCCGATAGCTCCCCGGATCAGCCGACGCGGCGCGTACGCGGTTGGCGTGATAATCGGTAATCGCTTCGAACCGCGCATCAGCCGCACCGCTGCTCCCGGCATCGCGGATGACGATGTCGCTGTCGTCCAAATGATCGAACAACGTCGCTAGCCGCTCCTCGACGAGCGGCAACCAGTGATCCATTCCCGACAGGCGACGCCCTTCGCTGATTGCCTGATAAAGCGGATCCCCCGTCGCGGTTGCGCCGAATTGCTCGCGATAACGCGTGCGGAAACGCTTGATCGAAGCCTCATCAAGCAGCGCTTCGGACGCAGGTAGAAGAGTGAAGCTGTCGACCTTGGCGATGGTCCGCTGATCCGCAGGATCGAAGCTGCGCACGCTTTCAATCTCGTCACCAAAGAAGTCGAGGCGAAGCGCGTGGGGAAGGCCTGCGGGGAACAGATCAACGAGGCTGCCTCGGACGGCGAAATCACCGGCATCGGCGACTGTTTCGGTCCGCACATAGCCATTCGCGCTGAGCAAGGCCGCAAGCGCATCGCGGTCAATCCGTTCACCCGGAGCCAATCGTGCGGTCAGCGCACGGAGGCGGAACGGCGTCAACGTCCGCTGCGTCACAGCATTGACCGTCGTCACAAGCAATTGCGGCTTAGTCGCTTTCGCCTGCAATGCCGCCAGCGTCGCCATACGCTCCGACGTCGCCCGCAACGACGGCGAAGCACGGTCATAAGGCAAGCAATCCCAAGCGGGAAAACCGAGAATCTCAATCTCAGGCGCAAACCACGCCACCGCATCGGTCACTGCGCGCATTGCAGCATCATCGGCGGCAATCAGCACGGCGCGTTTGTCCGCCGCACGCGACAAGTCCGCCATCAACAACGGCAAAAATCCGTCGGGCACGCCCGCAAGCGTGAGTGGCGCCTCCGCTAATCTGATCTTCGATATGTCGGTCATTCTGAAATCGGGATGTAATCGAGCCGCTGCATCGCCGTTATCATTGACCCGGCAATGCGCGGCGGAGGCGGGACGCTGCCAATCGCCCACGCCATGATATCGACGTCCTCTTCGTCCATCAGGCTTTCATACCAAGCGAGCTCGGCATCGTTCCAACCGGCGGCATATCGGTCATAAAAGCCACCGACCATCAGATCGGCTTCCTTGGTGCCGCGATGCCAGCTGCGAAAGCGCAGTCGTTTCAGGCGGGTTTCGCGGTCCAAATCACTTTCTCCAATACCAAATGGTCGACGGGCATTCATCTGCCTGCCGACTGCGCTATAGGTCCCCTAACCATGCGACCCGACCTTCTCAATCCGCTATTCGCCGAAATCGAGGCGTTGAAGGGCGTCGGCGCTGCTTTGGCCAAGCCGCTGGGGCGTTTGGGCCTGTTGCGCGTGGTTGACGTCCTCTTCCATTTGCCCAGTGGATCAGTGATCCGCACCCGCGTGGATCGGCTCGACGATGCAATCCCCGGCACGCAAATCGGCGTTGTCGTCACGCCCGTACAGTATAAGCAGGGCGGCGTGCGCGGACCCTTGCGCATTCAGGCCATCGACAGTGCTGGCGATTATCTGAGTCTCACATTCTTCGGCAGCAACGGCGGCTATGCGAAGAAACTCCTGCCTTTGAACGAACCCAAGCTCGTAACCGGCAAGCTCGAACTTTACGGGCAAGAGCGGCAAATGGTGCACCCCGACCAAATTCTCGACCCCGGGGATCCGGTGATTTTGAAGGAAGCCATCTATCCCCTGTCCGAAGGGCTGACCGCGAGGCGATTGGCGCAATTGGCAGAGCAAGCGATTGCTCGTGCGCCCACGCTTGAGGAATGGATCGAGCCCGGCCTGCTTGCTCACCGCGAATGGCCGTCCTGGCGCGAGGCGGCGGAGACCATCCACCACGCGCCCGAAGACCCGAAAGCCCGCGACCGCCTAGCTTATGACGAAATTTTCGCAAACCAGCTCGCGCTTATGCTTGTCCGAGCGTCATCGCGGCGGAGGCGCGGAGTGCCGCTGATTGGTGACGGGCGGCTCCGCGATGCGCTCCGTCTTCCTTATGACCTCACGGGCGCACAGCGCAGAACAATTGGCGAGATCGAAGGCGACATGGCGCAACCAACGCCCATGGTCCGTTTGCTTCAGGGAGACGTCGGGTCGGGCAAGACGATGGTCGCGCTCCACGCCTTGCTGGTCGCGGTAGAAGCGGGGGCACAGGGCGCGTTGCTTGCCCCCACCGAAATCCTGGCGCGCCAGCATTATGACAGCCTCTCGCGCCTTCTTGCCGGGGTCGATATCCGCATCGCCATCCTCACCGGTCGCGACAAGGGCAGGGTGCGCGAAGCCACCCTGATGGGCCTCGCCGACGGCAGCATCGACGTCCTCATCGGCACGCACGCGATTTTTCAGGAAGCAGTGACCTACAAACGCCTCGGACTCGCGGTGATTGATGAGCAGCATCGATTCGGTGTGTCGCAACGCCTGCTCCTAACAAGCAAAGCCGATACGCCACCGCATCTACTGGCAATGACTGCAACGCCAATACCGCGCACCCTGACACTGACCAACTATGGCGAAATGGATGTCAGCCGTATTGACGAAATGCCGCCTGGTCGCACGCCAGTCGAAACGCGAGTGATCTCGCTCGACCGGATTGATGAAGTCGTCACTGGCCTTGAACGCCACATCGCATCGGGCAAACAAGCCTTCTGGGTCTGTCCGCTGGTCGAAGAAAATGAAATGGTTGATCGGGCGGCGGCCGAAGCGCGGGCCGCTTCGCTCAAGCTACGTTTTGGTGATACTGTCGGCCTTGTCCACGGTCGCATGAAGGGGCCGGAGAAAGACGCTGTAATGGAAGCCTTTGCGGGCGGTGCGCTGAAAGTGCTGGTCGCAACCACTGTCATCGAAGTGGGCGTTGACGTGCCCAATGCGTCGTTGATCGTCGTTGAAGAGGCTGAACGCTTCGGTCTCGCCCAGCTCCACCAGCTGCGGGGCAGGGTGGGACGCGGCGCGGAAAAGTCGGTTTGCCTGCTCCTTCGTGGCGGCACTCTTAGCGAAACCGCCCGCGCGCGCCTCGCTCTGATGCGCGAAACCAATGACGGCTTTCGTATCGCCGAAGAGGATTTGCGCCTGCGTGGCGGCGGCGAGGTGCTGGGCACCAAGCAATCGGGCGAAGAACGCTTCCGCCTCGCCACCGCCGAACAGGTAACCGAACTTGTGCCCGTCGCGCATGATGACGCGCGCTTGCTGGTGGATCGTGACGGCGGCCTTGATGGACCACGCGGACAAGCGGCAAGAGTGGCGCTTTATCTGTTCGAGCGTGACGCGGCGGCGGGCCTAATCCGGTCGGGTTAAGCGAACAACTTACAAAAAACCGCCAGCTCGTCCGGATCAATCGGATCGCGGAACTGGATGCCCACCCGGTCGCCCAGCACCCAAACGACCGTCGCGCGTAGCCACCCGATCGTCGGCAAATCAATCCGCACCGGATCACGCTCACACAGCGCTGCCTCGGTCACTGCCATCAGTCCGCCATTCGAGAGGTTGAGCACTTGCGCCGCAAAAGTGTGCCCTTCGCGGTTGCACATCAACGTGTCGAGCGCGACTGATTCGCGGTCACGCTTGCGCCGCTCTGTGTCGAGCAAATGCGTCGTCAGGTCGATTGCTGTGGCTGTCATACAAGCAAAATGCCGCGCCAAGTGCGCGCTTTGCGTCAACAAGCGCGGTTAAACACGCGCTTACCGAATGATGAGGCCGTGTTTTTTCGAGCCTTGTCTGAATCGCACAGGTTCTGTGCCGACATGAATGACGTAGTGAATATCAGTTATCCGTTCGTCATTTACCCAGACCGCACCTTCTTGAATGCGCTTTTTAGCCTCGCCTCTTGAGTTCGCGAAACCAAATGAAGTGTTCGCGCTGATAATATCAATCGTTCCGTCGACCGTCGTGATTGTGGGTAATCCATCACTCGCTATTTTGGTAACGAAGGTAAGGCGTGCTGTTTCCGCAGCGGCAGCGGCAGCGGCTTCACCCCGACAAAGCGCTGTTGCGGCATTGGCCAGCGCAACCTTCGCGCTGTTGATCTCTGCCCCTTCCAGCGCCTCAAGCCGCGCAATCTCGTCAATTGGCAAATCGGTGAACAGGCGCAGGAACCTGCCCACATCACGGTCATCCGTGTTCCGCCAGAATTGCCAATAATCATAATGCGGCAATTGATCTTCGTTGAGCCAGACCGCGCCCTTGGCCGTCTTGCCCATCTTGCCGCCGTCAGCAGTGGTGATCAGCGGGGTTGTCACGCCATAGACATCGCGCCCGTCGATCCGCCGGTTGAGTTCGATACCGTTGACAATGTTACCCCACTGGTCCGAGCCGCCCATCTGCAGCCGGCAGCCGACGCGACGAC
>JANMPU010000062.1:0-11540 GCA_031369985.1 Sphingomonas sp.
TGGTCGAGAACCTATTCGCCAAAATCAAGGACTGGCGGCGCATCCACACCCGCTATGACCGCTGCGCCCACGCCTTCATGTCAGCAATCTGCATCGCCGCAACCGTCATCTTCTGGTTGTGATCAATGAGTCCTGACCCTAGTTTGAGATGAGCAAGAACCCTCTCGTCGCTCGCCGTTGGCGAGTCGCCCTCTCCCCTTGAGGGAGAGGGGTAGTGGAGCGCAATTCCGAGGTCCCTCAATCTCGTTCCCGATCCCCAGCCCCCATGTACAGTTCCCGCCCGGTCTCGTCATAAACCTTGCTCATCTCGGCCATGCCCGCTTCGGCGTCTGCCGCGGCGATGAATCCCTCGCTGCCCTGATTCTGCAATTTCGCAAATTCGCGCACTTCCTGCGAAATTTTCATCGAGCAGAACTTTGGCCCGCACATGCTGCAGAAATGCGCGGTTTTGGCGCCTTCTGCGGGGAGCGTCTGGTCATGATATTGCTCGGCCGTGTCGGGGTCCAACGACAAGTTGAACTGGTCGCGCCAGCGGAATTCGAAGCGGGCGCGTGACAGGGCGTCGTCGCGCATTTGCGCGGCCGGATGGCCTTTCGCCAGGTCCGCGGCGTGGGCCGCGAGTTTGTAGGTGACGACGCCGACTTTCACGTCGTCGCGGTCGGGCAGGCCGAGATGCTCCTTGGGCGTTACATAACAAAGCATTGCGCAGCCGAACCAGCCGATCATCGCCGCACCAATGCCGCTGGTGATATGGTCGTAACCCGGCGCGATGTCGGTGGTGAGCGGCCCCAATGTGTAGAACGGCGCTTCGCCGCAGCTTTCGAGCTGCTTTTCCATGTTGACCTTGATCTTGTGCATGGGGACGTGGCCCGGCCCTTCGATCATGACCTGAATATCGTGCTTCCACGCGATCTTGGTCAGTTCGCCGAGCGTGTAGAGTTCGGCGAATTGCGCTTCGTCATTGGCGTCGGCGATGCTGCCGGGGCGCAGACCGTCGCCGAGGCTGAAGGCAATGTCATAGGCCTTCATGATGTCGCAGATGTCTTCGAAATGGTCGTAGAGAAAGCTCTCCTTGTGGTGGAACAGGCACCATTTCGCCATGATGCTGCCGCCGCGCGACACGATGCCGGTGACGCGCTTCGCGGCGAGGGGCACGTAAGCGAGGCGGACGCCGGCGTGGATCGTGAAATAATCGACGCCCTGTTCGGCTTGTTCGATGAGGGTATCGCGGAAGATTTCCCACGTCAGGTCTTCGGCGACGCCGCCGACTTTTTCGAGCGCCTGATAGATCGGCACCGTGCCGATGGGGACAGGCGAATTACGGACGATCCATTCGCGCGTGTCGTGGATGTTGCGACCGGTCGACAAGTCCATGACGGTGTCCGCGCCCCAGCGAATGCTCCAGACCATCTTGTCGACTTCGCTCGCCACGTCGGACGCGACCGCCGAGTTGCCGATATTGGCATTGATCTTGACGAGGAAATTGCGGCCGATGGCCATCGGTTCGGATTCGGGATGGTTGATGTTGTTGGGGATGATCGCGCGGCCGCGAGCGACTTCGCTGCGGACAAATTCGGGCGTGACATAATCAGGGATTTCGGCGCCCCAGTCTTCGCCGTCGCGGGCTGCGGCTTCCTCGAGTTGCGCACGGCCAAGGTTTTCGCGGGTCGCGACATATTCCATTTCGGGTGTGATGATGCCTTTGCGCGCATAGTGCATCTGGCTGACGTTGGCTCCGGCTTTGGCGCGCAGGACAGTCTTGCGGACGTTGGGGAAGGGATCGACACCGCCTGATCTGTCGGGGCCGAGTTGGCCATTGTCTTCGGGCCGGACTTCACGTTGCAGCACTTCTTCAACATCGCCGCGCGCGCGAATCCAGTCGGCGCGGAGTTCGGGAAGGCCCTTCGATATGTCGATGGTAGCGGCTACATCGGTGTAGGGGCCGCTGGTGTCATAGACATTGAGCGGCGGCTCGCCCGACGATGGCTCGAGGTCGATGGCGCGCATGGCGACTTTCAAGGGACCGACATGGATTTTGCGGCTGCCCCGGATTGGACCGGTCGTCACTTTCGGGCCAGAAATCGGGGAAACGGGTGCGGAATAATCGGCCATGTGCGCTCTTTCATAAATGGCGGAGGACGAGCGCGGAAATCCAAACCGCTCCCTCCCTACGCCTGCGTTAACAGGATCAGGTTCAGCGGGTCGTGCGACGTGACGCGCACCTCTCAGCCACTTGGCTCCCCGGGGAATGCCCGAAGGATAGGCGCTCGCGCGAACAATCCCAAGCTAAAAAAGTAGGTCTTGCGCCATCTGTATTATTTCAATAACACACCTGCCATGATGCTGACACTGAACGATATTCGTAAATCTTATCGCCGCAAAACAGTGCTCGACGGCGTGACTCATGATTTTCCCGTTGGCCTGACTCTGCTCGTGGGACCTAGCGGGGCCGGGAAATCCACATTGCTCCGCCTGTTGGCAACGGCCGAAAAGCCCAATAGCGGAACCATCCAGTGGGATAGCCAAGCGCTTCCGGGCGCGCGGTCGGCGATGCGTCTTGTCCTCGGCTATGCGCCGCAGGCGGTTGACCTACCCGAAGACCTGACGGCACGTGAATTTGCTTTGCATATGGCGTCACTGAAGGGGCTCGATGCAAAGGCTGCGGATGCGCAGTTTGGCGCGATCACCGATGCCATCGGGCTTCACGCAGACATTAATAACCGGATTGCCACTTTTTCCGGTGGGATGCGGCGACGCCTGATCTTTGCGCAAGCGATGCTCGGCGAGCCCCGCCTGCTTGCGCTTGATGAGCCCACGGCCGAACTGGATGGTGAAACCGCCGACAAAGTGAGCGCCATCATTCTCGAACGTGCGCGCAACGCCGTTGTGGTTATGACAACCCACCTTGCCGACAAACTTGCGCCGCGCGCCGTGCAAGTGCTGCGCGTGGCGGACGGACAGGTCAGCGCTGGATGAACGGCGTCGTGATCCTGCGGTCATCGCTCGGCACCAGCCTATTGCGCTATCGCCGCAGCTGGGGGCTCTGGCTGCTGCTGCTCGTCGCGCCCGTCGGTGCGCGGTTCATGATTTCCGACGAGGACGGCAAAGGGATTGCCATTGCAATTGGCGACCATCTGCCGATCTTGACATCGCCCGTTCTGGGCGTCTGGCTGGGAATCGTTGTTTCCACTTTGTTGCTGCCGATTGGCTATATCTATCTAAGGTCGAACACCAACCGGCGACAAGCGTGGCAGATCGAGGAAGTCACAGCGGGATCGCGCGTCGCGATTATGCTTGGGCGTTTCGGGGCGGACGTTTCAATACTCTTTGCGATGCTCGCGGCGCTGACCATTGCCGGATGGTTCCTTGGCTGGTTGATGGTCAGCGGGCCACTCAACCTTTGGCAGATTAGCTTTGCCCTTTGGGTTGTTGCCGCACCGGCACTAATGGGACTTGCAGCGATTCGTGTGCTGTTCGACGCGCTGCCGTGGTTCCGGCGTGGGCTGGGCGACTTTGTCTATTTCGTGCTGTGGGTTCTGTCGATTGCGATGCTTGCGGCCGCTGACGGGCAAGGGTCGAGCCTTCGGACAAACATGTATGATTTTCCGGGCATTACCCGTCCACTCGTTGGCGGTGTTGCGTCTACCAACAATGATTTCTCGATTGGCGGCGTCGAGGTGAAACCGGGGCGGGTTTCGCTCGATGCGATGGCGGGCATCATGGCCGAGGGCTATCTCGCTTCACGCGGGTTGTGGGCGATGATTGCGATTGCTTTGGCTGCGCTGTCGGGCTTGATCTATCGTCAGCACACGACAACCAAGCGTATCCGGGCGCACGAGAGGATCGCCGCATTGCTAAGTGCTGGCCCGCCGCCTGCTGTCATTGCCGGTGCGTCGCCAGCGCGGCGCGCAGCGCTGCCGTGGCTCAAGTTGGTCCTTGCCGAGATGCAATTGATTGGATCGGGCAGATTATTCAAGTTGCTGGCAGGGGCCGCGGCCATCGCTGGTATCGTCGGCGATTACCGCCACATCGGTAGCCCGGCGGCACTGATCATCCTCATCTTTGCCCTGTCGGCGCACGCCGGACGGAGCGAGGCGCGCGGACTGTTGAGTCTGAGTGTAGCAACACCGATGTCACCTTGGGCGCGACGTGCTGCATTTGTAGTTGCCGGACTTGGTTGGGCGGTTGGAATGGCCGTGCCCGCCGCTCTGACTAGCTTATCCATCTCGCCACTGATGCTCGCCAGCGCGACGGGAATGGTCGCCACCATGATTGCAATTGTTCTTGCGACCGTCAGCCATTCGGGCTTTGCACCCCGGATCGTGTTGATGATCCTGTGGTATGGCTATTTTTCTTCCTGACGTCTGTTGGAATTGAAGATTCGAAGTCGCGAATTACGAACCGCAAAGCGAAGATTTGCGGGAGGATCGAGCATCAAAAACTATACGCCAGTCCTGCAAAGCCGATAAACTGGTCCGCCGACCCGGCATCGCGGACGATGGGGCTACGGGCATATTGGCCGAGGAGTTTGGAATAACCGCCGAACGCAAAGACGCTCCAGCCCTTTCGGATGTCGGGCCCTAGTGATTGAACAAGCAGGACGTTGCCGCCGACGTTTTTCCAGCCCGCGCGGGTGATGCCATAGGGCGCGAGGCCGCTGGCATTCGCGGTCGTAGGCACATCGAAATAGGTCTGGCCATATTTGCGGCCGACATGTTCGGCGGACACGGCAAGCAAGGCCAGCGTGCGGCGTGATAACGGGGTGACATAACTGATCGTCGGCGAGATCAGCGCGCTGTTATGGATCCCGGACACGTCGGCGCGGTAGCTGATGTCGAACGACAGCTTGTCGAACGGATTGATCACGCCCGACCGGCCAATGCCGACATAGCCGCCGAGTTCGAGCGCAGGCTTGATTTTGCCGAGCGCGGCGACTTGGCGGTCGCGGATAGTGCCGTTGCGTTCAAGGCGGAGCTGGACAACGGGGCCGGCAACGATGTCGATCTTGCTGCGCGGCGCTTCGCGGAGCAGATCAACGTATAAATTGGTCCCGCGCGCGGCAAAACTGAAGCCCGAGACCTGCCCTTGGACCAGACCGCCAGGGCTGAGCTTGTAATTGTCCGACCCGTCATAAGACGGCGACACCGCGACCGCGAGGCCGAGCGTGAGGCGGTCGCGGGACTGTGTGGGTGGGGCAGACGGCGGTGCGGCCGGTTGCGCGAAGGCTGGCGTGGTGACGAGTAGAGCGGGGATCAACAAGAGCAAGCGCATGGGCACAAGGGGTTCCTTTGGCATAGATGTGCCAACAAGCGGGCATGTGGGGAGTTCCGGGCGATGGGGAAGGGGGTTCACCAACAATCCTCCCTCCCCAGCGGGGAGGGTCGGGGCGGGGGAGCGCGCGAAGACGCGCGTCAGCCCTCAACTGTCGCGCGCAGTCCACCCCCACCCAACCCTCCCCCTCGAGGGGGAGGGCTTCAGATGCACGGACATAGAGTCCGTTGATTGTCAAAGAGCCTGCGTTGCGACTCGGCTAGCATGGGGTGGCAGTGCAGGACAGGGGGTTGTTGCGGAGCAAATGGCCGGAAGTATATCAGAATAGCTATCTCGCTTGAATCCTTTTGCGGCTTTCATCAATCCAGCGAATGTGGAAACCACCGCCCAATTTGGGGCGCTCTTCGGCCGAAATTGTTCTCAACAGTTCGTTCGGATCGAGCTGAGGGTGAGTGAGCATGTTCATTAGATGAATATGCTCGCCATCGTCCCAATGATTATCTGTGTCAGACGTGTCACGCTGATCAAAATAGAACAAATGCCAGTGACCCAACAAATGAGGTGGCCAGAACATGTGTGCATTGAGCAGTCGCCGCTGTTCAAACATTTGTGAGATTTTATTCACTGTTTTCTGAGCATTGGGTGAGAATTTACCTACACCATTGCTCGCGAGAGCCTTCAAATTCTCGTCGGTGAGTGCGAGGTGTTTTGGGTGGTGATGCCGAAATATCGGGAAGTGACATAGGCTGATCGTTTCGCATTGGCAGGCCAAAATTAAGTTGGCTAGATCGCTTTTTGTGATTGCAGCGTGTTTTATATGCGCAGCCAGTTCACCCTTGTCCCGTATCTCGAATATAGCGAGAAGAGTGTTCAAGGTTTCGGAGCGCTTATGTTCCATGTTCCCCATCTCAGCACCAATTCGGGCAGTCTGCCATACTCAAATTGCGAGGAATGATTGGTCGGCATGAAGGGGAATAACGGCAACCTCTCACCCCTTCCCCTCTTCCTCCACCACAAACTTGCGCAGCGCCGCATTGATCGCCGTCTGATAGCCGCGCGCGCCGCCTTGTCTGGTTTTGAACCATTCGATCAGGTCGGCATCAACCCGCAACGTCACTTGCTTTTTAATGGGGCGATAGAATTTGCCGCGTGTCCAGCCTGACCAGTCGGTGACTTCGGGCATGTCCGAGAGGTCGATGGTTTCGTCGGGGAGCGCGGCCAATACCTCAAGCTCGGCCATGATCTCCGGCGTCATTTTGGGTTTATGAATAACCAGCGTCATATCGTTTTCTCTCACTTGCAGTTGCCCTTCGCGCACTGACGATGCGCGCGAGGCCATCATCATCGACGACGGTGTGAACGACGAACAGCGTTTGATGCACAACGCGACCAATCACGCGCCAACGATCCCCGTCCGGATGCGGATCGGGTTCGCTGAGCAACATGGGGTCGTCGAACACCAACGTCGCCGTCTCGAACGAAACTCGGTGCTTTTCCCAATTGGCTTTCGCCTTTTCAGAATCCCACGCCCATTCCATCGATGTAGTTACAAATATGGCGTTATAGATGGCACGTCAAGGTTTCCCTCAAAACGGCACATCGTCATCCAAATCCGAGTCAAACGCGCTCGGCCTTGTCGCGCCGCCGCCCCGCGATGCACCACCGCCGCCGCCATAGCCGCCGTCATCCTGATTATAGCCGCCCCCGCCGCCGCGCTGGCCTCCGCCGCCTTCGGCTCTATCCAGCAGCACCAAAGTCCCGTTGTAATTCTGCAGAACGACTTCGGTGGTGTATTTGTCCGCGCCGGACTGGTCCTGCCATTTGCGGGTCTGCAAGCTGCCTTCGATATAAACCTTCGAGCCTTTTTTCAGGTAGTTTTCGGCCACGCGGACGAGGTTTTCATTGAAGATCGCGACGTTGTGCCAGTCGGTCTTCTCGCGCTTTTCGCCGGTGTTTTTGTCTTTCCACGTCTCGCCCGTCGCGATGCTGAAATTGCACACCTTGCCGCCGTTCGCGAAGCTGCGCACTTCGGGGTCTTTGCCCAGATTGCCGACGAGAATGACTTTGTTAACGCTGCCTGCCACGGCTCTCTCCCTTAAAGACCGGCGGCGACTGCCACCCAATATGTTGTCCCGGCTGCGATATAGGCCAAGGTGAACAGATACAACAGCATGAAGCCGGGCCATTTCCAGCCGTTGGTTTCGCGGCGGACGACCGCGATGGTCGAGATGCACTGCGGCGCGAAGACGAACCAGGCGAGGAAAGCAAGCGCGGTGGCGAGGCTCCATTTGGTGCGCAGGCGCTGGGCCAGTGATTGGGCTTGGGCGTCCTCGTCCGCGGCGTCGATGGCATTGACGGTGGCAAGCGCGGAGACCGCAACTTCACGCGCAGCCATGGCGGGAATGAGCGCGAGTGCGATATCGCGGTCGAACCCAATGGGCTTGACGACGACGGCGAGACCGGTGGCGATCCGCCCGGCAATCGACTGGTTGATCTGGTCGGCGGGGTTGGTGGCGCGCGGGAAGCTGAGCAATGCCCACAGGACAATGGTGGTGAGCGCAATGATCGTGCCCGCGCGCTTCAGGAAAGCCCAAGCGCGCTGCCAAAGGCCGATGACGAGATCGCGCAGCACCGGCAGCTGATATTTGGGCATTTCCATCATGAAGCCGGGCGCCGCGCCCTTTGTCACCGTGCGACGCAGGAGGAACGCGGCGAGGAGGGCGCCAACGATCCCGGCGACATAAAGGGCGAACATCACCAGACCCTGCAAACCAATTCCCGGACCGATGGACGTTGGCGGGATGAATGCGGCGATAATCACAGCATAAACCGGCAATCGCGCCGAACAGGTCATCAAGGGCGCGATGAGGATCGTCGTCAGCCGGTCCTTCGGATCATCAATCGTCCGCGTCGCCATGATGCCGGGGATCGCGCAGGCAAAGCTCGACAGAAGCGGAATGAAGGCACGGCCAGACAGACCGACTTTCGACATCAGCCAATCCATCAGGAACGCGGCGCGGACCATGTAGCCGGTGGCTTCGAGCAGGAGGATGAACGCGAACAGGATGACAATCTGCGGCAGGAAAACGACGACTGCGCCGACGCCCGCGATGATGCCGTCCGTGATGAGTGAGCGCAATATCGTGTCGGGCATTGCGGCCTTTACGGCGTCCTGGAGTCCGACAATGGCGCCATCAATCAGGTCGGCGGGGACGCTGGCGAGCGTGAAGACCGCCTGAAACATCGCGAACATGAGCGCGATGAAAATCACCCAGCCCGCGACAGGATGCAGGACAACGCGGTCGATGGCTTCAGTGATATGCCGTCCGGTGCCGTTTTCGGTGGTCACGCTTTGGGCAATGCGGCGGGCGTGGCGTTGGCGCTCGGCAAGCGTGGGTTCGGGGAGGTCAGTGTGCGGCGCGGACACGGGATTGCGCATGACCTGATCAACGGCGGCCTTTAGCTCTGTGAGGCCCCGCCGCCGCACGGCCACGGTCGGGATTACGGGCACGCCAAGCGTTTGCGCGAGCGCGGGGATGTCAATGGTGAGGCCGTCGCGCTCCGCCAGATCAACCATGTTGAGCGCGACCACGACCGGCCGCCCCAGCGCAATAAGCTCCATCACAAAGCGCAAATGATTGTCGAGGTTCGACGCATCGACAACCACGATCAGCGCCGCGGGGTGCCGCTCACCCGCTTGCTGGCCGAGCACAGTGTCGCGCGTGACGCGCTCGTCAGGGCTGGAGGGCGTGAGGCTATAGGTGCCGGGCAAGTCGAGCAGTTCAATGGGGCGGCCATCGTCGAGCACCAGCCGACCGGCATGCCGCTCCACCGTGACGCCGGGATAATTGCCGACCTTTTGCCGCGCGCCGGTCAGCGCGTTGAACAGAGCGGACTTGCCCGCATTGGGATTGCCGACCAGCGCCACCAGCGGGCTTTCGGTCGCAATGATGGTGGTTTCGATATTCATGCGATGATATCCACGTGGATTGCGGTGGCATGGGCACGGCGGATCGCAACCGTCATCCGCCCGATGCGCACGGCAATCGGATCGGCGACAAAAACGCCTTTGCCATGCAACAGTTCGACCGCAACGCCTTCGTCAAAGCCGAGCTCGCGTAAGCGCCGCGCATCACGTTCGGACAAGTCCGCCCAATTGATCGCGCGGATCGTCGCTTCTTGGGCAAAGGGGGCATCGGCCAAAGTCATTGCGAGCGATTATCAATAACAAGTTATGCCCGCCACTCTTTTATGCTATCGTTAATGCCTTGGTTACGCGTTTCCGAGTCGTCAGGCCGCCGCTGTCACACATTCATCGCGTCGCGCCGCTTTATCGAAGGGATCATGCGATGCGTGTTTTCACCAAAATCGGGTTTGCTGCCCTCTTGCTCGCCGGGGCCAGTACGCCTGCCCACGCGGTTACGGTTGTCGACGCAACGGGTGATTTCCTCGCGGGCTTTGTCGGTACGCAGGATGCCGACCTTGATGTCACGAGCTTTTCGGTGACGTATGACAATGCCACATCGGCCTTTACGCTGGGCGCGACATTTGCGGGCGTGATTAACCCCGCCCTCGCCGGGCGTTATGTGATTGGTGTCAACACGGGCACTGGCGTCAACGCGCCTTTTGCCGCGATTGGGCAGGGCAATGTGCGGTTCAACCAGACCGTGACTGTGCAGAAAAACGGCACCGGATCGGTTGGTGCAACGGCGCTCGCGGCAGGCGCGGTGACGATCAACGGCAATAGTTTTACCGCAGTCGTGCCGATCTCGCTGCTCCCCACGACGGGGTGGACCGCCGTCCAATATGGCTGGAACATCTGGCCGCGCAATGGCGGGGCGGGCGTGGCTGCCATCTCTGACTTCGCTCCGGAAAATTCGTTGCTCGCGATTTCGCCGATCCCTGAACCTGCGACATGGTTGTCGATGCTGTTCGGGTTCGGATTGGCGGGGGCGGCGCTGCGGTCGCGGCGGTCAGTTCGGCCCTACACCGCCGGGTAGCGCAACCTTCCCAAAAACCGAGCGAGACTTAGCCGCTCGGGCGCGCTGTGGGTGAAGCGGCCTTTGAATTTTTCGAAGCGCATGATGCCGTCGATGCGGCGCGACAGAAATGCCCGGGTGTCGGCATAGCCTTCGCTTTGGTCGTCGAGCATCGCCATGATTGTGGCCGCATAAACCCCGCCCAGTATGCCGCGCTTCGAATAATGATTGAGGTCGGTCGCCGTGTCGCCCGCTGCGTGCCACATCGCATCCGTCGCACGCCAGTTGAGCCGGGCAGCGCGCGGCAGGTTTTGCGGCAGCGCTAAAACTGCGAGCGCACGGCGCAATGCCTCAATGTCATCCGCCAAAATGTCGATGCGCGCCTCAACCAGCGCCGCAATCCGTGCACGGATTTTCATCGCGCCAAGGGCTTCGGGCGTCAGCTTTGCCAGCATCGCGGCATCAACCTGCGCAAACCACGCATCGATCATATCGACCGCGCCACCGGGGAAAGCGAGGGTCGCGACTGCGGGGTCAATCCCCGTTGCCTCCGACGCCAACGCCAACGCCTCGGCCGTCCAGCCATCGAATGCGGCATGCGCAGGCAATTCGCACGCCAGCATGACACGCATTTCGTCCAGCGTCGGTTCGGTCATGATAGGCGCTCCATTGGGTGACAGGTCGTAAATGGGCTGCTAAGCGGGAGAGATCAATCGTTCAGGGGCGTCGCCATGGCAAAGTTTTTCGGAAATCTCGGGTCAGTCTTGCTGCTGGCATTCACCCTGCTGGTCATCGTGATCTTTGTTTTCCACGGCGGCACTGATACGCCGGTCTATGTGAACGCGCTGTTCCGCTTCCTCCACACGCTGTTTGGCATCATGTGGATCGGGCTGCTTTACTATTTCAACTTCGTGCAAATCCCGACGATGCCGACTGTCCCCGCCGAATTGAAACCGGGCGTGTCGAAATATATCGCGCCGGCGGCACTGTTCTGGTTCCGCTGGGCGGCGCTTGCAACGGTCGTCATGGGTCTCGTCATCGCCGCGCATCCGCCGCAACAATATCTGATTGAAGCGCTGACGTTTCAGCAGGGATACCGGATGATCGGCCTTGGCATGTGGCTGGGCCTGATCATGGCGTTCAATGTGTGGTTCGTGATCTGGCCGAACCAGAAAAAGGCGCTGGGCCTGGTCGAAGCCGATGCTGACACGAAAGCAAAGGCGGCAACGACGGCAATGATGTTCAGCCGAACGAATACACTGCTGTCGATCCCGATGCTTTATTGCATGG
>JANMPU010000020.1:0-62770 GCA_031369985.1 Sphingomonas sp.
TGGTCGGCGAATGGCCGATCGAAGGCGTCGGCAGGTTGCACCTCCGCGCCTCGGCGACGAGCCAGTCCGCGCGTCGCACCTATGGCGCGACGCGGCAGGACGAGCGCCGGTCGACGCTGTTTGGAGAGGCATCGATTGCGGGCGGTGGGGACGCCACGAGCTGGGCGGTGGGCGCGGCGATCCAGTCGGACCGGTTCCGCTCGCCCCAATTCGCGGCGTTCGACTTTCGCTATACGGTGCCCGGCGTATTCGCGCAGGTCGAGCAGAACATCGGCGAGGTCGTAACGATCGCGGGCAGCGCGCGGCTCGATGTTCACGACCGCTACGGTACGTTCCTTAGTCCCCGGCTATCGGTGCTCTACAAACCCGAGGGCTGGACGGTGCGCGGCTCGGTCGGGCGCGGGTTCTTCGCACCGACGCCGTTCGTCGATGAGATCGAGTCGGCGGGGCTGGCGCGGCTCGCGCCGCTGTCTGGCCTCAAGGCCGAGACCGCCAACACCGCCTCGATCGATGTCGGCCGCAGCTTCGGGCGCACCGAAGTGAACGCTTCTGTGTTCGGATCGCGCGTCGATAATGCGGCGACGCTTGTGCCCGCGACCGGTGGCGCGGGCGTGCGCCTCGTCAACGACCCCGGTCAGACGCGCACGCGCGGCTTCGAGCTGCTCGTCCGGCACCGCTGGCGTGAACTTGTGGTGAGTGCGAGCTATGTGGTGGTCGACGCCACCGAACCCGCTCCGTCGGGCGGACGCCAAAGCGTCGCGCGCACGCCGCGCAATACGTTCGGCGCGGTCGCGATCTGGGAAGTAGAAGACAAGGGCCGGATCGGGATCGAGGCATTTTACACCGGCAAGCAGCGGCTCGAAGATAATCCATTCCGCACTGTCGGCCGCCCGTTCGTCCAGGTCGGCCTGTCGGGCGAGCTGAAGTTTGGCGCGCTCAGCCTGTTCCTCAACCTCGAGAACATCCTCGACGCGCGCCAGACCCGGTATTCCCGACTGGTCCGCCCGACGCCGACGATCGACGGTCGGCGGACGATCGACGCGTGGGCACCGCTCGATGGGTTTGTCGCGAACGCGGGTATCAAGATCCGGCTTGGTGAATAGGCAGGGATCAGCTTCCATCGACGCCCTCAGTAACCGATGAACCGATGGCAGCTTACAGGGTCGAGTTTTCGATCATTCAACGGCTGCATTGTTGGCGGTCGCCGTTGATCGTTAACCTTGGCGTGAGAAATCATCCACGCGCCGTGCTCGAACTCGGGTGAGATGCGCCTTTTCCTAACCAGCCGAAAATCAATCGTTCTTAGTATCCTATTTGGCCAATCGGCTTCGTGGGAGACGCAAGATGGGAGTATCTGACCTTGATCCGGGCGCACATGGGCGTCGTCCTTGGAACGCCGGTAACATGGTCGGCGCGAAACGGCCGCTCAAACCGCGCGATGTTTGGGCGATCCGCTTCTTTCTGGATGAGCATCGACGATTGCGCGACCGAGCGCTTTTCGACCTGGCAATCGACAGCAAATTGCGTGGCTGCGACATCGTCAAAATGAAAATCGGGGACATTGTTGCTGGCGGAGCGATCCGAAATCGCGCGACCGTTATGCAGCAAAAGACGAAACGGCCGGTGCAATTCGAATTGATGACCGAGGCACGTCAAACGCTGTTGACTTGGCTCACGCGTCGGGGTGGCACCGTTGAAGATTTCATCTTCCCGAGCCGGGTCAATTATATGGGCCACCTCAGCACGCGCCAATATGCGCGGCTGGTCGATGAATGGGTTGGTGCGGTCGGGCTCAATGTCAGCGAGTATGGGACGCATTCGATGCGGCGAACGAAGGCATCGCTGATCTACAAGGCAACGGGCAATCTGCGCGCCGTGCAGATCCTCTTGGGCCATTCCAACATCGAGAACACCGTGCGCTATCTGGGTGTCGACATCGACGATGCGATCACTCTGGCAGAGCGGACTGAGATTTAGCCGTTATGCGGGGGGCAAGCGTCTCGATGATCATACAGTCGCCGACTGTCCCGTGGCTGCACGCCGCCAGCACGCGCCTGAGTTCCGAACGCATTGCCATCAGGTCGCCGATCTTTCTTTCGATGTCTGTGAGATGGACGCGAGCGATGGTATCGACGGCATCACATGGCTGCGTTTTGTCATCCGAAAGCGTAAGCAGTTCCCGGATGGCCTCCAGCGTAAAGCCCAGATCGCGGGCTCGGCGAATAAAGGACAGGCGAGCGAGATGGCAGCTACCATAGGCGCGATAGTTGGCCGAAGTCCGCGCGGGCGGCGGCAACAAGCCGATCTTTTCGTAATAGCGCACCGTCTCGACCTTGGTCGCGGTTACGGCCGCCAGCTCGCCAATTTTCATTCGCCACCCCCTTGGGCTTGACCCTGTAGTTGCTACAGGGTGTAGATAGAGTGCCGACTCGAGGATTGCCAAGGGGTTTCGGCTAGATGACAGACAGATTTTGCTCAAGTGTCGGTGCGACTGACCGCGCGGGCATGCCGGCATGAAAGTCGACATCGCTACCACCATCGCTCTGCCGCCCGCCGCAGTTTGGCGCGCTGTGCAGACGCCCGACTTGCTGCGGCATATTGCGTGGCCGCTGATCCGATTTACACCGGTCGATGCCAGTGCCTGGCCGGAGCAGTTCACCGAGGACTTGCCGGTGCCGGCCGCACTTTGGCTGTTTGGTGTGTTGCCACTGGGCAAACAATGGATCGTACCGAGCCTGCATCTGGCCGATGCTGCTGAGTGGCCGCGCCGGTTGCGTGATAATGGCTATAGCCGCCTGATCCGCCGCTGGGACCACTGGATCAGTGTCGAGCCGGATGGCGAAGGCGGCACTTTCTATCGCGATACCGTTGATATCGACGCTGGCATCCTGACGCCGTTCGTGACCCTGTTCGCTCAGCTTTTCTATCGGCACCGGCAACGGCGCTGGCGCGGATTGGCGGGACGGCTGGCCATCTATCACATTATCTGGGATGAGCAGAAAAGCTGTCATGCCGCACGGGCCCTCGGCGACCACGCCAGTGCGTGGACCGCACTCAAGGCGCGTCACATCCTCTCTCAGCCCTATGCCGGACCGCATATCAGCAGCCACATCGCGATGCTCGGTTATGCATGGCACCTGCGCGACTGGCGTGAAGTTGGCGGCCAGCTGTTGCGACTTGCGCTGGCGCCGATCGGCAATGCCACTGGCCGCTTGCCAAATGGCAATCATGGCCGGGCCCGCGTCAACCCGTTCAGAGCCATGCCGCTACCACCAGACCTTGCAGCAAAGCTGGCTCAAATCGATGCAGCGTTGCCGACGTCGGACCGGCGTGATACGCGCTGACGCAGTGACGCGGGCTCTCATCTTTTTTGCTTTGATCTTTGCGGTGCTGGGTGCCGCAATGCATTCGGCTGAGCCAGTGCACGCGGCGACTGCCAGCGATGCCGGTGCCGTTCATGTCGTGCACAATCATGACGACGCGGGTGGCCATCAGGATAACGGGCAAGAAGAACAAGGCGAAGACAGCCTTGCGCATCATCATTGCCCCAACGCCTGGGTGGGCGACGATACGCTGCGGATCGAGCCGATGGGTTGCGACGCCGCTGCGGTGACCCCCGCTCGCTACACGGCGCTGCCATCACGGGCGGGCGACCCGCTGCTCGAACCCCCCTCTGCCTGATCACTCCCGTCCGGGGTGCGCCCATGCGCTCGCCCAAACTTCCCGGCAGGATGATCAGGATTTTTCATGCACAGAATTTTTCGCGGGGTCACGCTGACCGCCGCTCTGTTGGCCGCCAGCGCGCCCGCGCTGGCTGAGCCGATCACGCTTGAACAGGCGGTGGCGCGCGCGCTGGCCGCGACGCCACAAACCGCCGCCGACGCTGCTGCGGTTGATGCTGCGCGCGCTGCACGCAATCAGGCGGGGGTGCGGCCCAATCCGACCATAACGGTCGAGGCTGAGAACGCCGTCGGCACCGGTCCCTATTCAGTTCTAGGGCAGGCGGAAATCACCGGCAAATATAGCCAGACCATTGAGCGTGGCGGGCGGCGACAGGCGCGCGTTGCGCTCGCCGAACGCGACATCGGGGTTGCTGAAGCGGTTGGCGGCGTCAACCGTCTGGCCATCGCTGCCAATGTTCAGCGTGCCTTTATCGACGTTTTGATTGCCGATGCCCAGTTGCAGATCGCGACCGGGCGGCTCGACATCGAACGCGGGCTCAGGACTGAGGCAATCCGGCGGGTGCGCGGCTATCGCGATCCCTTGTTCGTCGAGACCGCCGCCAATCGCCGCGTGCTCGAGGCTGAGCTGGACATCGAACAGGTGCGCGGCCGCAGGCAGGCGGCGCTAATCCTGCTTGCCTCCTATTGGGGCGGCGATGTGAGTGACCTGCAACCACAAGGCGAACTGCTCGCCATTGCTCCCGATGGCTCTGGCCTGGCTGCTGCGGACAGTGTGCTGGCTGAAGCCGAGCTAGAGCGCGCCCGCGCCGCCATCGCCTATGAACGGACGCGGGCGACGCAGGATTACACGTGGACCGCCGGGGCCCGCTATCTGCGCGGCACCAATGATGTGGCGCTGGTCGGCGGGATAACTATTCCGCTTGGCCGCTATGACCGCAACGAAGGCAACATCGCGCGGGCCGAAGCCGAACGGCGTCGGATCGAGGCACAGGCCGATGCCGAGCGACAAATCCGGCTGCGGCGGCTGACCAATTTGATCGCCAATGCCGAAGCGGCGCGGCTGCGCGCTTCGCGGCTGGTTGCCGAAGTTTACCCGCTGAATACTCGCACGCTGGCACAGGTGCGTGAGGGGTATAATCGCGGCGGCTTCAACTTCCAAAATGTCCAGGACGCCGCCGACGCGATCATCGCGACGCAGGCCGATTGGCTCGCCGCCGTCACCGAATATCGCGACCTGCTCACTGAAATTGACCGGCTGACCGGACGCTTTGATGCGCAGCAGTCGTTGGAGACCTTGCCATGACCAAGACCATTTTGAACGTTGCGGCAGCTGCCATGTTGCTGGTGTCGCTGGGCGGATGCAGCCTGTTTGGCGGTTCGGACGCCGGCGAAGCGGGCCATGCTGAGGGCGGCAGTGAAGAACCCGCTGAGGGCCCCAATGGCGGCCGCCTTCTCAGTGACGGTGATTTCGCGGTCGAAATGACCATCTTTGAAGACGGAGTCGAGCCGCAGTTCCGCGTATTTCCAACGCGCGGCGGCGAGCCGGTTGATCCGGCCAGCGTCAATTTGACCGTGGTTCTGCGGCGGCTGGGCGGCGAGGTGAACCGTTTTGCTTTCACCCCGCAACGCACCTATCTGCTCGGCTTGGGCGTGGTCACCGAACCGCATAGCTTTAATGTTGAGGTCATCGCGGTCGAGGGCGGCCGGCGGCATCGCTGGACCTATGCCAGCCCCGAAGGCCTGACCCGCATCACCGCCGAGGCCGCGCGCGCGGGCGGCATAGAGATTGCCCGTGCTGGTCCCGCGACCATTGGCGAAGAGCGTGAACTTTATGGTACGGTAGCGCTCGCTACCACTGCGCGCTCGGAAATTCGCGGGCAGTTCCCCGGGCGTATCGTCAGCGTGACTCGCGCGGTCGGTGACCGGGTGCGGCGCGGCGAATTGCTGGCGCGGATCGAATCGAGCGAGAGCCTGCAAACCTATCCAGTTTATTCGACGGCATCCGGGGTCATCGCCGAACGCAATGGCAACCCCGGTGACGTAACCAACGATCGCGCGCTCTATGTGATCACCGATCCGGCGGCGACGACAGTCGAGTTCAACATCTTTCCGCGCGATCTGGGCTCGATCCGGCCGGGGCAGCGGGTCACCATCCAGACGCTCGATGGCCAGCCGGTCGGCGAAGCGACGCTATCCGACTATCTGCCGGAGGGCAATCGGGAGGCCGGCACCGCGCTGATGCGCGCCAGCCTTGCCAACCGGGACGGGCGTTATCGCCCGGGGATGGCGCTACGCGGGATGGTGACGATCAATGCGATGCAGGTGCCGCTCGCGGTCCGCACCGAGGCTTTGCAGCCGTTTCGTGATTTCACCGTCGTCTATGCCAACTATGGTGAGGATTACGAGGTTCGGATGCTGCGGCTGGGGCGGCGGACGCCCGAATGGACCGAGGTGCTGTCAGGGATTGCCCCGGGCACGCCCTATGTGACGCGTGGGTCATTCCTTGTTCGCTCGGACGTCGAAAAGTCCGGCGCGACCCATGATCACTGAGCGGAGAACATAAAATGCTCGCCAATATCATCGGCTTCAGTATCCGCCAGCGATGGCTGGTGCTGGCCCTCGTCGCCGGGCTGATCGCGCTCGGCGCATGGAGCGCGACGCGCGTGCCCATCGACGCCGTGCCAGATATCACCAATGTCCAAGTGCAGATCAACACCGAGGCCGAGGGCTATTCGCCGCTCGAAAGCGAACAGCGCATAACCTATCCCATCGAGACCGCGATGGCGGGAATACCCGGGCTCGATTATACGCGTTCAATCTCGCGTTATGGTCTTAGCCAAGTGACGGTGGTATTCGATGACGGCACCGACATCTATTTCGCCCGGCAGCTGGTCAACGAACGTATTCAGGCGGCAAAGGCACAACTGCCGCCCGGCATCGAACCCGCCATGGGGCCGACATCGACCGGGCTTGGCGAGATTTTCATGTATTCGGTCGAGCCGCGCCCGAATGCGCGCAAACCCGATGGCAGCCGCTACACGCCCGAGGATCTGCGCACGCTCAACGACTGGGTCGTGCGCCCCCTGATGCGCGCCGTGCCGGGTATCGCCGAAGTCAACGCTGTGGGTGGTTACGCCCGGCAATATCATGTGACGCCCAACCCTGATCAGCTTGCGGCTTTGCGCCTGTCGCTGACCGATGTGGTCGAAGCGCTTGAGCGCAACAATGGCAATCGCGGTGCAGGCTATGTCGAGCGCGGCGGCGAACAGATATTGATCCGCGTGCCAGGGCAGGCAGCGAACGAGACTGATCTTTCGCAGATCATCGTCGCCACGCGCGGCGGCGTGCCGATCCGGGTCGCTGACATCGCCGATGTGACGATCGGGTCCGAACTGCGCACCGGCGCTGCGACAGAGAACGGCAATGAAATCGTCCTCGGCACCGTCCAGATGCTGATCGGCGAAAACCCGCGCGTGGTGTCAGTGGCGGCGGCGGAGCAATTGCGTGTCGCCACTGCCGCGCTCCCCGCCGGCGTCATCGCCCACCCGCTTTACGATCGCACCGAACTGGTCGACCGCACCATCGAGACGGTCACCAAGAATCTGGCCGAAGGCGCGCTGCTTGTCATCGTCATCCTGTTCGTGCTGCTCGGCAACATCCGCGCCGCGCTGATCACTGCGGCGGTGATCCCCATTTCCATGCTGATGACGCTGACCGGCATGGTCCAGGGCCGAGTGTCCGCCAATCTGATGAGCTTGGGCGCGCTCGATTTCGGGTTGATCGTCGATGGTGCGGTGATCATCGTCGAGAATTGCCTGAGGCGGCTAGGTGAGGCGCAGCATCGGTTCGGCCGTCTACTCGACCGCGACGAACGCTTTGGCGTTGTCGCCAGCGCCAGCGCCGAGGTGATCCGGCCTGGCGTGTTCGGGGTCATTATCATCACCGTCGTCTATCTGCCGATCCTCGCGCTCAGCGGGATTGAGGGCAAGACATTCCACCCGATGGCGATCACCGTCATGCTGGCGCTGACGGCTGCATTGATCCTCTCGCTCACCTTTGTTCCGGCTGCCATTGCCATGTTCGTCACCGGCAAGGTGGAGGAGAAGGAAAGCCGGGTGATGGGCTGGCTCAACCGCGCTTATGCCCCACTGCTCGGCTGGGCGATCCCGCGCGGCAAGATCATCGTTGCGGGTGCGCTGCTGCTGGTAATGGCGAGCGGCCTCTTGGCCACACGGCTCGGCTCCGAGTTTATCCCCAATCTCGACGAAGGCGACATCGCCATGCACGCGCTGCGTATTCCGGGGACCAGTCTGACGCAGGCGGTGCAGATGCAGACTGGGCTCGAGGCGCGTATCCGCCAGTTTCCGGAGGTTGAACGAGTGTTCTCGAAGATCGGCACCGCTGACGTCGCCACCGATCCCATGCCGCCATCGGTGGCCGACACATTCATCATGCTGCGTCCGCGCGATCAGTGGCCCGACCCGCGCAAAAGCCGCGACGAGCTTGTCGCTGAATTGAACGCCGCCGTGCAGGCGTTCCCCGGCAATAATTACGAATTCACCCAGCCGGTGCAGATGCGAATGAACGAGCTGATCGCGGGCGTTCGCGCCGATGTCGCGATCAAGCTGTTTGGCGACGATCTCGATCAGCTGCTCGAAAGCGGGGAAGCGATCACCGAAATTGCCGAGGGCATCCCGGGCGCTGCCGACGTCAAGCTCGAGCAGGTCACTGGCCTGCCCGTGCTGTCGGTGACGCCGCGCCGCGACATGCTGGCGCGCTATGGCATTGCGATGAGCGATGTGCAGGACGCGGTGGCCACCGCAACTGGCGGGCGGCAAGCTGGCGAAATCTTCGAAGGCGACCGTCGCTTTGCCGTGGTCGTGCGCCTGCCCGAAGCCTTGCGCACGGATATCGACGCGCTGGGCCGCCTGCCGATTGCTGTTCCAGGCGGCGATGGGCCGGGCGAAGACGGTGCCGGGTTCGTGCCATTGAGCGAGGTTGCCGAGATTGCGCTGGCCGCCGGACCCAATCAGGTCAGCCGCGAAAATGGTCGCCGCCGCGCGGTCATCACGGCCAATGTGCGCGGCCGGGACCTTGGCTCTTTCGTTGCCGAATTGCGGCAACGGATCGATGCCGATGTCGAGCTGCCATCGGGCTATTATGTCGAATATGGCGGCACCTTCGAACAGCTCCAGTCCGCAACCTCGCGGCTGCAACTGGTGGTGCCGCTGGCATTGCTGCTGATCTTCGGGCTGCTGTTCACGCTGTTCCGGTCAGTGCGCGATTCTGCCATCGTGTTTTCGGGCGTGCCCCTCGCGCTCACCGGCGGCGTCATAGCGCTCGCGCTGCGCGGCATACCTCTGTCCATCTCGGCGGGCATTGGTTTCATCGCACTGTCGGGGGTGGCAGTGCTCAACGGCGTGGTAATGCTCAGCTTCATCCGCGATCTGCGCGAAAACGGCATGGCGCTCGACCCCGCCATCCGCGAAGGCGCGCTCACCCGCCTGCGACCGGTGATGATGACCGCCCTAGTCGCGTCACTCGGCTTTGTGCCGATGGCATTCAATGTCGGCGCTGGGTCAGAGGTGCAGCGCCCGCTCGCCACCGCGGTGATCGGTGGGATCATCTCGTCCACCATCCTGACGCTCATCGTGCTGCCGGCGCTTTACCGCTGGGTGCACCGGAAGTCGGCAGCGCAGACGGACGCGCAAACAGCCGGGCCAGATCAAATTGGGGAACCAGCGCATGCCTGACCATGATCATGACGAACAAGGTGGCGGTCATGCAGGCCATAATCATGGCGCTGGTGCGACGATCACGCGACTGGCCGTTGCGCTTGCGCTGACTACCGGCTTTCTGATTGTTGAGGTTATCGGGGCATGGTGGTTCAACAGCCTCGCCTTGCTGTCCGATGCTGGGCACATGTTCACCGATGTCGCCGCACTCGCTATTGCGCTGGCCGCGGTGAAGATCGGTCAGCGTCCGGCGGACGACCGGCGCACCTATGGCTATCGCCGTTTCGAGGTGCTGGCAGCGACCTTCAACGCCGTACTGCTGTTCATCGTCGCGGGCTATGTGCTGGTGGAGGGTGTGCGGCGCTTTTTCGAACCAACCGACGTCCGGTCGCTGGGCATGCTGCTTGTCGCCGGGGCGGGTCTCGTCGTCAACCTCATCGCCATGCGCTTGCTAGCAGGCGGTAAGGAGGACAGCCTCAACATCAAGGGTGCCTATCTCGAGGTCTGGGCCGACATGCTCGGCTCGATCGGCGTCATCATTGGTGCGCTCGTCATTATGGCCACCGGCTGGCAATGGGTCGATCCGTTGGTGGCAATCGGCATCGGCCTGTGGGTGCTGCCGCGCACTTGGGTGCTGCTCCGCGATACGACACACATATTGCTGCAAGGGGTGCCGCGCGGGGTCGATCTTGGCGCTGTCCGGCAGGCGCTTGAAGCGGTGCCCGGCGTCGCTGGCTTGCATGACCTGCATCTATGGTCGGTCGCAGGCGATGACCGCAGCCTGACCGTGCATTTGACGTTGGCAGACGGCGCGGATGGCGAGGCGGTCCGGCTTGCAGCGGTGGCCATGTTGCACGACCAGTTCGGCGTCGCCCACGCCACCATCCAGACCGAACGCGCCACCTGCAATGACAGTCCAGAGATACACGCTTGATTTACGTGAATGGGGAGGAATTCGAAATGAACATCTTATTTTCGCTGATCGCCATGACCACCGCTGTCATGCAACCTGCACCTGCACCTGCACCTGCCACCCCGGCGCCTGAACCGGCGTACATGCCCGGCGTCTGGTCGCTCGGCGAAACGCGCAATTGCGCGGCTGGTCCAGCCTGGGTGTTCCTAGCCGACGGCTACTATGTCGAAGTCACATTGCCCAGCAACGGCCCGACCGCCGTCGGCCTGTGGCGCGATGAGGGCAATGCCATCGCCTATACGCACAGCCACATGCCCTTCGCCGACCGCGCTTTGCCCAATGAAATGCGCCGCCTCACCGTCGAAGAACGAACCCCCGACCGGCTTACCACGCGCAACTATCGCGGCGTCGCCCGCATCTTCCACCGCTGCCCCGCCGACGCATTGCGCGCGCCAGATGGGCAAGCGGCGCATTGACTGTTCGCTAGCACCGATAGTTGGACGGTGACGCACATCGACAACTAATCGACATGACCTTCAACCAGCTGTCATTTCGCATTACCGGGGCCAAGCGGTGTGCAAATCATCAATCAGATAATCATGCGCATGCACCCGGTCAGCCTCGGCGTGGGCCAGCTTGTGCGGATGCCCATCGGGGAGCTCGGGATGATCATGCGCCAGCACCTTAGGGTCTTGCGCGGGCCACAGCCAGAGTGTCGCTATAACGCCCAAAGTAGCCAATCCCGCAAGCACTGCGAAAGCCGCTTGCTGTCCGAACACCGCGCCGATCTGGCCGGCGACGGGATAAGCGATCAGCCAGCAGACATGGCTCAGGGCAAATTGCGCGGCAAACACGGCGGGCCGGTCCTCCGCCTGCGCTGAACGGCGAAGCAATAGCCCAGATGGCGTCAGTGCAGCTGCATAAGCCATGCCCATCAGGAACCAGCTAGCCAGCAGCACCGGCCAATAGTCTGCCGTCATGCCTTCCGACGTCAGTCCCAGCACGGCCAGCGCAATTGTCAAAACTATCGCGCCGCCAATCATCACGCTCCGCCCCGCAACCTGGTCGAGCAAGCGCGGCAGCGCCAGGGCTGCAAGCATCGAGCCGCCGCCATAGGCCGCCAGCGTCAGCGCCACTTCGCGTTGGCCAAACCCGAACGGTCCGCGCACGATCACGACGGTGTTAACGATGACCATCGCGCTCGCCGCCGCCGCCGTCAGATTGATCGCCAGCAGTCCGCGCAGGCGCGGTGTCTTGAGGTATATCCGCAGCCCGCGGGTGGTGCGCGCGTAAATCCCATCTTCGCGCGGCTTGGCGGGTGAGCGTGGCAGCATCACCGACAGCACCAGCAGCGCCGAACCGATAAAGCCGATCACTGTGCCGCCAAACAGCCAGTGAAAACTGATCACGCTGAGCAAGGCGGCCGCCAGCATCGGACTGAGCAGCGTTTCCAGGTCATAGGCCAGCCGGGAGAGCGACAAGGCGCGCGTATACTCTGCTTCATCGGGGAGGATGTCAGGGATCGTCGCCTGAAAGGTAGGCGTAAACGCCGCTGAGGCCGATTGTAGCAAGAAAATCAGCACACAGACCTGCCAAATTTCGCTCACGAAGGGCAGAAACAGCGCGACTCCCGCGCGGACCAAATCCATCGCGACCAGAAAGGCGCGGCGCGGCAACCGGTCAGCGAAGGCGCCGACCACCGGGCCGATGCCGATATAGGCGACCATCTTGATCGCCAGCGCGGTGCCGAGCACAGCGCCAGCATTCGCGCCCGCTATGTCATAGGCAAGCAGGCCAAGCGCCACGGTCGCCAGCCCGGTCCCGACCAGCGCGATGACCTGCGCGGCGAGCAAGTGCCGATAGGTGCGGTTGGCGAGAATGGCGAACATGAGCGAGCCTTCAATTTTCAGTCAATGTGCGTCTGGTTCATATCAGGATTGGCGACGTCACTGGCCGCAAAGGCATTTAGAGCTTCGTCAGCATCCACAACGCCATACCGACCATCATGACATTCTCGGTGAAGGAGACGAACCCGAGTGGCACGTTCGAACCACCACCGACACAGGCGCATTTGATGTCGCGCTTTTGGACATAGACGGCATAAAACACCGACACCGCGCCGATACCGCCGATGAATAGCGCGATGGGTATCGACAGCCAGTTGGCGATATGGCCGAGCATCAGAACGCCAGCCAGACCTTCGACGAACGGATAGATGCTGGCATAAGGCGGCCAGCGCCGGGCGAGCAGGTCATAGCCAAGAAACATCGTGGCGAACGCATCGACATTTTGCAGTTTCGGGACCGCGAGCAGGCACATCGCAATGGCGACGAACATTTCTGCCGTGCGTAGAGACAGGAGCGCACCCGTCATCATCCAGTTGACGCTGAGCGCCATCAGCGCGGCCATCGCAAAAATGGCGATCACCGGCACATAGCTGACAGCGGTCGGGTCTTTGACTGCCTTACCGAGATGTCGGCGCAAATCGTCATAGCCGCCGATCCGCTCCCCTTCGATGAATGTCTGCGGTGTCGTCTTTACGCCATACTTAGCCTTGAACGCATCGGTCGCTTCACGTGTCGTCAGCCAGCGATCATCGACGGTAAAGCCCTCACGCTCGAGGAGATATTTGGCCTGGATGCCGTAGGGACAGACATGCTTCTCCATCACCATTCGGTAAAGGATGGCGGCCTTGCTCACCGTTTAACCTTGTCAAACAGGTCGATGAGCTCGCTGAACTTGGCGCGCTGTTCACCTGCATCGCCGGAAGCAATGGCCTCAGACACGCAGCAGGCGGCATGATCGCGCAGGATCTCGCTTTCCGCCTTGGCAAGAGCGGCTTTCACCGCTTGCACTTGGTGCAGGATGTCGATGCAATAGCGGCCGTCGGCGACCATCTGGGCGACGCCGCGCACTTGCCCCTCAATCCGTTTCAGGCGGTTGAGGATTGCCGTCCGGTCTTTGGCCATACTCTGCAACTCCCGCTTGTAATACAATAGGGGGGTATAGTATGAGGGTTGCGAACAGAAGGCAAGATAACAATGCGCATCGTTTCCCGCAGAACCCTCCTTGGCAGCCTCGGCGCAGGCGCGGCCGTCGCCGCCATGCCTACCTGGGCGCAGGGGCATAGTGTCCATGGCGGGTCGCACGGACGCGGCGGCCCGCGCATTCCGGCGGGCTTTGGCGAGCTCAGCGGCGAGGTCATCGACCTGATAGTCGGTAGCGGCCACCGCATCGTCGAAGGGCGGCGCGGCCCCGGCATCGCGGTCAATGGCAGCGTGCCGGGTCCGCTGATTCGCCTGCGCGAGGGGCAGGATGTCCGGTTCAACGTCACTAACACCCTGGATAGTGATACATCAATTCACTGGCATGGCCTGCTGGTGCCTTTTCAAATGGACGGCGTGCCGGGCATCAGCTTTCCCGGCATCTATCCGCGCCAGACTTTCGCGTATGAGTTTCCGGTCAGGCAGTCGGGCACCTACTGGTATCACAGCCACTCGGGCTTGCAGGAGCAGTCTGGGCATTATGGCCCGCTGATTATCGATCCGGCCGGCGCCGAGCCGGCTCAGTATGACCGCGACTATATCTTGCTGCTCAGCGACTATACCGTGCTCGACCCGCACTTCATCATGAGCCGTTTGCGCACGGGTGAGGGGTATTTCAACCGCCAGCTCAGCACATGGACTGACCAATATCCGATGTCGGGCGAAGAGCGGCGGATGTGGGCCGAGATGCGGATGATGCCGACTGACATCATGGATATCGGCGCGCCGACTTACACGTTCTTGGCTAATGGGCGCGGGCCGACCGAGGGGCTGGAATATCTGTTTCGCGCTGGCGAGCGGGTGCGGCTGCGTGTGATCAATGGGTCGGCGCAGAGCTTTTTCAACGTGCGTATCCCGGGCCTGCCGATGACGATCATCGCCGCTGACGGCCAAAATGTCCGCCCGGTGGAGGTTGATGAGTTCCAGATTGGCACGGCAGAAACCTATGACGTGATCGTCACGCCGGGCAATGCCGAGGCTTACGCGATCGTCGGTGAATCGATGGACCGTTCGGGCATGGCGCTGGCAATGCTGGCGAGCCGCCCCGGTGCGCGCGCGACCGTGCCAGCTCTGCGCGATCCGCCGTTGCTGACCATGGGCGATATGGGCATGGATCACGGCTCGGGTGGCATGGACCATGGTGCAATGAACCATGGCGCGCTGGCCGATGGCGCTACGGCGGGCGGCGCAGCTGCCACCGCTGGTGAGATGGATCACGCTACTATGGGACATGCGGCGCCGGTCACACCGGCAGCACCCGCTGATGGCGCGATGGCCGGAATGGCGATGGGCGGCATGAGCATGGACGGCATGAGCATGCGTGACACCACGCTGTTGCCACCTGACGTTGCTATCGGTCCGGGTGTCGACATGGTGTCGATGGCACCAGTTGATAAAATGGGCGATCCGGGACTTGGCCTGCGCGATGTGCCGCACCGCGTTCTCAATTATCGGATGCTGGCCGCGCTTGAGCCCAATCGTGACACGCGCGAACCGTCGCGGCTGCTCGAGCTGCACCTGACTGGCAATATGGGGCGCTATATGTGGTCGTTCGACGGGCGGATGTATTCGGCCGTCAGCGATGTGCCGATCCGTTTCGCCTGGAATGAGCGGGTGCGGGTTAAGCTGGTCAACAACACGATGATGGCGCACCCCATCCATCTGCACGGCATGTTTTTCGAGCTGGTCAATGGCGAGAATGCGGCGCACCAGCCGCGCAAGACTGTCATGATGGTGCAACCCGGCGCGAGTGCGCAGTTCGATCTGACTGCGAACGAGCCAGGCGACTGGGCATTTCACTGCCATTTGATGTATCACATGCACGGCGGCATGATGCAGACGGTGACCGTCGTTGGTCCGGGCGGCGCGGCGTGAGCGTGCGGTCGGTTCTTTCCGCGGCGTTGCTGAGCAGCGCAATATTCGCCACGCCAATAATGGCGCAGCATTCCGGGCATGCCACCCCCATGCCTGCTCCGGTGCCAGCGCCTGCGCCTGTCGATCCGCACGCCGGGCATGCGATGCCCGCTCCTCCGGCTCCACCAGCTGAGCCGATGGCTGGCATGGATCACAGCACCATGGATCACGGCGAGATGGGTGAGGCAGTCGTCTCTCCCGGTCCGACCATGGAAACGCTTCCACCGGCTGAAGCCGGGAGCGGACCGCCGCGCGCCGCTGATGCGATCTGGGGTGCGGAAGCGATGCGGGCATCGCGTGATGAGGCGCAGCGCTCGCATGGTGATTTTGCGGTCTTTTGGTTTCAAGGTGACCGGTTCGAGACCCAGGTGCGTGAGGGATCCGACGGGTATCTTTGGGATTTCCAAGGCTACTATGGCGGCCCAACCAGCCGCTTGTGGTTCAAGAGCGAGGGCGAAGGCACATTCGGCGGAGCCATCGAACACGCTGAAGTCCAGGCGCTGTATTCACGCGCCATCGCGCCGTTCTGGGATGTGCAGGTAGGCGTGCGGCAGGATCTTGCCGGACCAGAGACAACATATGCGGTAATCGGCATTCAAGGTCTTGCACCTTATATGTTTGAGGTCGATGCAGCGTTGTTTGTGTCGCATCGCGGCGATATCACCGCGCGTATCGAAGGCGAACTGGACCAGCGCATCACGCAGCGCCTGATCCTGCAGCCGCGCGCGGAAGTGAACCTGGCAGCGCAAGATGTCCGTGGCCTCGGCATCGGGGCGGGCATCGACACGGTCGAAGTCGGTGTGCGGCTGCGCTACGAAATTATCCGCGAATTCGCGCCCTATATCGGCGTCGAGCAAAGCTGGCGTGTCGGCGGCAGCGCCGATTATGCCCGTGCGCGCGGCGAAGACCCTAGCGTCACCAACTATGTCGTCGGCATCCGTTTCTGGTTTTGAAGTGAAGGAAATCCCCATGAAGATCGCATCCGCTTTTGCCGCAGCCGCCATGGTCGCGGCGTCGCTCGCGTCTCCATCCATTGCGCTTGCGCACGCCCGCGTCGTCGCCTCAACCCCGGCGCAGGGCACGACCGTTGCCCGGCCGCGCGCCGTCACGCTGACCTTCAGCGAGGCCCTGCTGCCGCCAACCGCTGCCGCCAGCATCGTCATGACCGCCATGCCCGGCATGGAAAATCACAGCCCGATGGTGATCCGTAACTTCACCACGGCGTGGAGCAACGACAACCGCACGATGACGCTGACCCTGCGCCAGCCGCTCCGTGCGGGCACCTATGAGGTCCGCTGGCAGGCCGCCGGTGCCGACGGCCACCGCATGAACGGCACCGTCAACTTCATCGTCAGCTGACGTCTGCGTGGGGGCCATCGCCGAACCAGCTTTGCGCTTTCTGCACTATGCCATGTTACTCGGCCTGTTTGGCCGGACCGCATATTGGCTGGTCGGGCTGCGCGGATTGAATTGGGTGCAACAAGGCCAGGGCAATGTCCCGTTGATCGCGGCAGCAATTGCGGCACCATTGCTGTCGCTGACCCTGATGCTGGTTTCGATCGCCGCGATGATGGGTGTGCCGATCTCTGCGCTCGACTGGGCCATGACCGAGGCGATGATTGTCGGCACCGACATGGGGTGGGCATTCCTATTGCGCGTCGCACTGCTCATCACCGGTTTGTGCGCGCTGCTGGTTCGGCAACAGACCAACGCCGCCTTGCCCATCGCTGCACTATGCTTTGCTGGCGCGCTGATGACGCTGGGTTGGAGCGGCCATGCCGCTGCGACCGAGGGTGGGCTGGGCCTGTTCCACCGGCTCAACAATGGCGTTCACCTGCTGAGCGCGGGCCTGTGGCTCGGCGCGATCTGCTGGTTCTTGCATTTGACCCTAAAGGCGCATCGGCAGCCCTACGACGTTCCTCCGCAGCCACTCCTCGCTGTCATGCACGGCTTTGCGCCATGGGGCATCGGGCTAGTCGCAACTGTCGCGCTGACTGGGTTGATCAACAGTCAGTTGATCTTTGGGTTGGAAAACAGCGCGGAGGTGCTCACGACGCCCTATGGTCTGCTGCTCGCCTCAAAGGTGACTTTGGTCGGCGGCATGCTGGCCTTTGGCGCGCACAATGCCCGCGTGACACGAAGCCTTGCCGTTGGGGTAGATGGAGCGATGGCTGATGCCAAAACCGCGCTTTCAGCCCTGCGCCGAAGTCTGGCAGGGGAGTTTGTACTGGCGGTCAGCGTAACTGGACTGGTTGCCGTGCTGGGCACGATGGCACCAATGGTGATGTCGCAATAGAGTTCTTCTGGGAGGCTAGACATGATGATCAAAGGGAAGCCGCTTCTGACAGCAGGACAACGAGCGGCAAGGCTGATCGGCATGGCCGCCATCGGCCTTAGCCTGACCGCTGCGCACCCCGGTGCGCATGACGCGCCGCAGACACCGCCACCGGCAGAACATGCAGCGCCGGCAGACAGCGTGACGCCAGTCGGCACAGTGACCGCGTTTCATGCGGCGCTGACGAGCGGCAACAGCGCCGCCGCGCTTGCGCTCCTCGCAGAGGACGTCATCATCTTCGAGTCCGGCGGCGTCGAAAGCAGCCGCGCCGAATATGCCAGCCATCATCTCGCTGCAGACGCCGCCTTCAGCGCCGCCGTGCCGCGCACGCTAGTCAGCCGGACGCAGGGCGAAGCGGGAGATATGGCATGGGTGATGAGCGTTGAAACCGTGACCGGCACCTATCGCAACCGCGCGATCAACAGCCGGTCAGTTGAAACGATGCTGCTGCACCGCGTCAACGGGCAGTGGCGCATCGCGCACATCCACTGGTCTTCGTCCGATATTGATCCGGCAAGGCCCTGAATGAATTGCAGCTATCAGACGGGCATTATTGCGCTCTGAGCGGCAGCTTTGTTGGCGGCGTCTGCCGCAAGGTTGGCCATGATTGGGTAGGTCGGCTCACGCCAACAAAAGGTTGTTCCGATTGGATTGTTCGCTTGCCGAGATCGGACGTTGATTTGAAAGTCCGCGTCATCTGGACCTCGGCCAGTCGCCGAGTGACGGCAAGTAGATTAGCGAGGTTGCCAGCCGACATTCAGCAATGGAGCCTATTTAGGACGTTGACCAATCTCGCGCCGCTGATAGCTTAGCTCACTATGGAGAGCCTATCAGCAGCGATCGACTTCTTTGGTGGCCCCTCGGCAATCTGGGTGTTGGCGGGGGCCTATTTTGGGAGCGTTATTACCGAGCGGCTCTGGGCGATCCGCAGCAATCCCGATTACAACAACAAGGACGCGCTCTCTTCGATCGGGCTCAACCTGTTGTCGAGCGTGTTGAAGCTGTTGATGAGCATCGTAATACCGATCGCGATATACGTTATGGTCTATGACAACCTGCGGCTGATCGAAGGACTGCCGCTGCTTGCTGTCATCCCGATTGCCTTCGTCGTCCATGATCTAAGCTATTACTGGGAGCATCGCCTCGGCCACCGGGTAGGGCTGCTGTGGGCGTTTCACGCGATCCACCACTCATCAAACGAGTTCAACCATTCCACCGCTGCGCGCGGATTCTTCCTCGACGGCTTGCCGCGTCCGCTGTTCGATTCTGTCGCAGCGTTGCTAGGCGTTCCGCCGGTCGTGTTCATCGCCGTGAGTGTGGTGAAGAATGTCTTCGGCATCTGGAACCATGCAAGCTGGGTTGGGCGACTTGGCTGGCTCGATCGCTGGCTGGCAACTCCTATGATCCATAGGGTTCACCACGCTAATCAGCCGCAATATATCGACCGGAACTACAGCCAGGTGCTGATCGTGTGGGACCGGCTGTTTGGCACCTATGCTGAGGTGGGCGAGACGCCCAATCCGGGCCTCGTTAAGCCAACCTATAACTACAATCCGCTGACCGCGCAATTTGTGGGGCTCAAGCAGCTCAAGGCGCGCATGGATACGGCAGAGGGTTGGCAGGAAAAGCTCGCCTATCTTTGGCGTCCGCCCGAATGGTCGCATGATGGCGTATGCCGTAGTGATTGTCCAAAATATGCCGTCGTAAATATAGCGTAAAGTGGCGCGGCGTCGGCTATTTAGCCTTGGTAGGCTCGGGCTGCATGTTGGATCGGGGCGGGCTAGCGCGAAGTTTCGGAATTGGGCCCACCGTTGCTAGAACTCATACTCGGTGCGATGTTCGCTATGCCGCATCGGGTAAGAAAACCCGCCGTTCCGGAATTCCCGACTTCCAGACATGGAAACCCGGTCGACGATCGGGGCTAAGGTTCGCGCCGTGCCCACCTTACCGTGCAACTTCCTTACAAATAATGCGCTCTCAAATTAGTGCTGCCGCGCCTTTACGCTAGATCGCCGTCTGCCGCAGGACCGATGCTCGGTTGTTTGCCGATCCGGTCAGCAGCCCGACGCCGGCCCGCAAGATCGGGTTGAGACGATTGTGCGTGTCCGGGACGCGCGCATAGAAGTCGCCCACATCGGCAAATACGCCCCAGCGCTTCGTGCCGATGGGCCGTGGATCGAGCATGTTGTATTGCGAGAAACTTGGAGAAACGCCGTCCCAATCGTTGCTGCCCGTCGCGTGCGAGGAATAGCCAAGCAGGCGGTTCTCGGCGGACAAGCGGCGCTGGGCTGCGGCGAACAATGGCGGATCGACGATATAGGCGTCGGTTGCCACCCAACGGCCATCGAGCAGCACCTCGACATAGCTATGATCGACCATGGCCGTGCCGGGATCGAGAATTCCGTGCAGCACAGCGGCATCGATCTCGACGAACTGCTGGCGCGCAGCGATGCCAGCGGCCCGCAACAGCGCAATGAACAGGGTCGACTTCGTGTTGCAATATCCGCGCCCGGCGCGAAGCACGTCGGACGCCTTGTTGTCCCAGAAACCAGATGCAAAGCCGAACGGAATTGCCCGGACGAACGCGAACACCTTGATGGCCTTTTCGCGCGGATCGACTGCCGCCCCGACTGCCGTGCGCATGGCGCTGATCACAGCGGGGTGGTCGGAATCGATGTGCCGCGTCGGCAATAGAAAATCCATTTGAGTCATTCTCGCTCCCCTTGAGGACGGAATTGCCCGACGCTCGCAGGCGGCGATCGGCAATGCGAAGCTCGCTATCAGAAGGTCGCGACGCTTCATGGCGCGCGCGACGCATCGGTCTCCGCAAGCGCTGCAATCTCGCGCATGGTCGGCGGCAGGGCCGCGCGAAAGCCAGGCCCCAATGCCATGGCAAACATGGCAGCCGCCGCGCCCGAGAACGAAACCTCATGACGAAAGCGCGTCGGTGCCGTGCCGACGATCGACCGCCGGATCGTCAGCTTGGCGAGTGGCAGGTTTGTGACGAACGTGTAGGAAGACCCGGGATCGAACTCGGTGACTTCGAACGCGGCGGTCGAGCCTGACAGCGAGATGATCGTGCCGCTGGAGCCGAGCCGCATCGGCCCGGCAAGCTCGGCATCTTTCAATCCCTTGTCCCACGTTTTCCATGTCGAGACGTCGGTCCAGAGCGCCCAAACCCGATCGGGTGAGGCGGTCGTGGTTACATCGTAGGAAAAGGCACGGTTCGTCCCGCTTGTCTCTGCACTCGGCATGGGGTCGGGCTCTTTCGCAAAGGTGCTGGCGGTCGGTGGCATGGTGAGAAGCACTGCCGCAATGATCGCTCTCGTTCTCATTGTTGGCATAGCCACCGCCCTTTCAGAGTCGCACAGATAGAATGAATAATGTTCACTCAAATGATGTCAAGGTTGGAAGTTCAAACTTTTGCGCTTAACTGCGCCCATGAAACCGGCCCGCGCGCTCGACCCAGATGGCAAACGCTTAGCGATAATGGCGGCGGGAGAGACGCTGTTCGCATCGGCGGGCTTCGCCAAAACGACGATGGCCCAAATCGCCGCGCGGGCCGGCGTCGCCGTTGGATCGGTCTACCGGGCGTTTCCCCACAAGCTTGCGCTGCTTGCCGCCTTGCATGAGGCGATGGAGGCGGGGTTCGTACACGCACTTTTGACGAGCTGGGAAACTGAGCAGGACCCCGAAAGAAGATTCCGAGCGATGGTTGCGGCCTTGATGACGCATGCCGCCGCCGTTCGCCAGTCGATGCCGCTGTATATGCAGACGCGCGATCTGGTGAGTTCAGGTGGCCAGGGCCCCGGGGCCAAAATCATCGACGTCATCGCCGTCCTTTACAAAGCAGGCGTTGCGCGTGGCGAACTTATCGCGATGCGACCAGCGATGGCCGCTGCTATCGGCTATGGCATGATCGAGGGTGGCATGGGCGACTGGATGAAGCTGGGAGCCAGCGAGGCTGACCTACCTGAGTCGATCGATACACTGACGGGATGTTTTGTAGGAGCTTTCGTGCTTCGACCCCTGTCATGAACTGAGTGGCTTTTCTTCTCGGCATAACCGCGCAAGTCACCTGTCCGGCATCCTCGACCTTTCGGCCGCTGGGGTGAAAGCTGAACAAACCGCCGCTTTGGACGTGACCAAGGCCATGTCTGAATGACCGGAAAGTTGGCGAAAACCGAACGACCGCTTACCGGCTGTTCATGCCCGAGCGCTGCTAATCCACTCGCGGCCAAATCCAACTTGGACGATCACACGAAAACGCTAAAACTCAAATTTGGCTCCCAGCCGAATTTGCCACAGCGACGCGCTTTGAAACAGCGTTGCACTCTGATTGTTAGGCGTTGCGTATAGATAGCGACCACACGGATTGGCACCCTGCGCGACACAACTGACATTGATAATCGGTACTGATTCTGAAAATACCTTATAGGTATTCCAATCCCGGTTGAGCAGATTAAGCACATTTTCAATATCAGCGAAAACCCGGAACTTCCCGAAAATGAAGGGGACCTGCTGCGAAACATGTAGATCAAGTTTTGTATAGGTTGGGCTCTTGCCGAGATTGCGCGGTGCAATCCGACCGTAGAAGCGCTTCAGCTGTGTTGCGTCAACGATACCGCGAAAGCCGTCCAGCGCCGCTTGATCGGCAAACTCCACCGCACCCACCCGAGGCCGTCCGCCGACGCCATCAAGCGTCGCCGCTTGGGCAAAATCAGGCACAAACAACAGGTTGCGTGCGCCACCACCGATCGTACCGAACACAGATGAGCGCCCCGGCGTTGTGTCGTTCATCGTATAGCTGAACGGCAGGCCCGAACGGACTTCGCCGAATAAGTTGATGCGGAACTCATTGTCGCCAAACAAATTGCTCTTGTAGCCAATATCCAATTTCGCATTATGGCGAGTCTCGAACCGCGACCGACCGTACGCGGGTGCATTGGCATTGACGGTTGGCACGCCATAGAGCTCAGTGGGTGTAAAGCCGGTGTAGGAGCCGACATCCTTCACATCCGACCATGTGTAACTGGCACCAATGTCAATATGGCTACCCAGTTGCTTTGTAACTGACACGCCCAAAATAAATGCCCGGCCCTGATTTGTATTACGCAATACAATGTCCCAGTTTGCGCCCACCGTTGGATTATAGCGTGGGCGCCCATCAGGGAGAGTGCCGATGGCGGCGGTCCGCAGATCTATTGCATTGAACGTCCGGTTGGTCCGGGTTGCAAGCGCCGTCAGGCCGATATCCCAGCCATCACGCTTCCAGCCGAGCAGAAGATTTGCCTTCCAAACCGATGACAGTTGAAAGTTGGGGTCAAGTGCTCCGACAGCCGCAGCAGGTGGTGCACCAACACCCGCCAGATATTGCTGAACGGTGCTTGGCACGCTCGTGCCCGACACATTGTCGAGTGCAGCGGTCCCAAGAGCGTTCGATATGTTTGCTGCAGTTCCCGTCAGGTTAGCATCCACGAACCCGGTCGCTGTACGCCGAATGAGAACACTGTTCTGCCGCGTCCCGTCGTTCGAAAAACTATTCGCGATCCAGACATCAGGCGTCCCACCCGAAAACAGGCCGCCCCCCGCCGACACACGGAAGCCACCGCCTGCTTTCCAGTCGAGCCCAAAGCGCGGCTGAAGCACGCCGTCCTTCGGCATATTTTGGTTGGTAAAACCGTAAGCATCCGAAAATCGCGCATTGTTGACCGGTTTATCAGAGCGCAGCCAATCATATCGCAGCCCTGCAATCAGGGTCAGATCAGCACTCGCCTGATAAGTGCTCTGAATGCCGAAGGCGAATTTCCAATAGTTAAATATCGCGGCAGCATCACCCGGGTTACCGGTCAACGCGTTGGCATAGGTCAGCTGGTTGGCTCGCCCAGCCTGCAAATCGGCAATCGAGTCGAAATAATATCGGCCCCGTGTTGACGGCACGAAAAGGTTATTCACGGAAACCTTGGCACCTTCGGCCAGCAGCTTGACCTCGTTCCGGTCAAGCGCAACGCGTGCGGTGAGCGACACGTTGGTATTCTTGACGGCGAGCGAATTGGAATGGCGGAACTGGTCTGGCCCTGCAGCAACCAGTCCACTGGGGCTGACGCCCGCCGCCGCGTTACAAGTCAAGTTCGATGGTCCGCCCGATAGATCATCGAGGCAAATGTTGAAATCGGGAAACGTCAGCCCAGCATAGGGCGCCTGTGCGCGTTGATAGTCTCTGTGCGTGACCCGCAGCTGAGTCGAAAAGGCGTTTGACCACGTCGAATTGAGCTGCCCGGTATAGGCTTGTGTCTTTTCGCCCAGCAGATACCATTGCGATTGCAAACCAACCTGAGGTGTCGTTGCGGAAACGATGTTGCCAACATCGCGCGGCACTTCATTCTTGTGATAGATATAGGTTAGGGAAAGCCGCTGGCCCGGAGCGATGTTCCAGTCGATCCGCGCCGATGCCTTTCGATCTTTTTCCGGCAACACACGCGGCACGTCGAGTGCATTAAAACTGTAGCGTGATTGCAGGATCTGTCGAACTTGGTCGACTTTGGTACGCGAAACAAAAGGCAGCTCGGTTGCAAACCCTTCGCCGGCGATGCCCGTCGTGTTGACCTGACTTTCGGTCAGATACTCATATGCCACAGCGAAGAAGAGCTTGTCCTTAATGATCGGACCGGAGAGGAACCCGCCATAGGTGCGGAACTTCGGATTGACGATAAGACGGTCCGTTGTCGGTGTGACAGGTATGCCTGACACACGAATGCCGTTGAATGACTTGTTGCTCTGAAGCGAGTCACCACCGATGATGCCAAGAATCGAACCAGTAAAATCATTGTTACCCGACCGCAAAACGACGTTAATCGATCCACCCTGCTGTTCACCTTCGCTGATGTCCGATGACGCCGTGCGTACCGTGAGCTGATCAATCGCATCGATTACAACAATCCCGCGTGCCGATGGCAAGCCACCAGTATTGAGCCCAAAGCTGTCGCCAACGCCAACACCGTCAATTGTGAACCGGTTGGTGCGAGGGTTTGATCCGGCCAGTGAAATGGCGCGACCCCGGGGATTTGGATCGAACGATGCCAGCGGATCACGCCGGACAAGATCGCGTACATCGCGCGAGTTGGAAGTAATATCCTGAATCTTGTCACGGTTCAGCAACGTTTGGGGACCAGTGGTCAGGCTCGTTGCCCCTGCGCGCTGTGCCGTTACGACAATCTCCCCGTTTGCGCTTTCCGGGGCAAGCGTTGTATTGATGACAAATGGCTCGCCCAATGTCGCAAAAATTTCGGTAATGACCTTGGTCTGAAACCCAGTTGCTGAAATCGTGATCTGATAGGGGCCACCGACGCGCAAACCTTGAATTGAAAAGCTGCCGCCCGCATCGGTTACGCCTTCGCTTCGGGTGCCTGATGGCTGGTGAACAAGTGTCATCACTGCATTCGCGACGGGCGCACCAGCATCATTTGCAATCGAGCCGCGAAGCGATGCCGTTGTCTCTTGCGCATAAACCGGCGCAGAAAGTGCCGTTAGACATGACACAGTGACCAATGACAAACGACGCATGATACAAACCCCCTTTTTTGATTTTCTGGTGCAGCCCCTAGGTTCAGTTGATGACGTTCATGCGACACGCACACGATCCCATCGCGTGTTGGTAGATTCCAGCGGGACTAGAATTTTGCCGAAACCTGCACGCCATAAAGACGCGGCTCTGCGGGGATGAAGCTCGGGATGCCGAACGCACCGCCCGTGTTGCCCGCGTCAAGCAGATAGTTCGTATCGAACACATTGCGTGCAAAAGCCGCCAGTTCAAATCGTTCGCCGAACCCAACGCCCGCGCGGATGTTGGCGAGCGTAACCGGACCTTGTGCAATCAACGGATTGTTGGGGATTTCGAAAAAGAAACGGCTGCGATAAGTAACGGTGGGTGTTGCAAATACGCGGAACCCGCCGCCGATGTCGGCATCAATAGTGAACCCGCCCGACGCTTGCACTTCAGGCTGCAATCGGAATTTTGCGCCGCGGAAATTGGCAGCAATTGATGCGGTGTTGTCGATCCCGCCATCGATGTAGCCGATATTGCCGAAGGCGTTGAACCAACGGAACGGGCGAACGCTGATTTCGGCTTCGACCCCCTTATTGGTTGCGGTCCCGGCACTCTCGGTGCGCGTGGTGCCGTTGGGCTGGATCACGCTCACCTGAAAATTGTCATAGGTCAGGTAGTAGGCGCCGATCGAGCCCGAGAAAATTCCCGACGACCCTTTCAGACCGACTTCATAATTCCAAACATTTTCAGCGGCGACCGGCGTGAAATTGGCAATCGGGCCGTTCACGGTTGACGCCGCACCTAGTTGCACGGTCGCCGACCGCCGCCCCTTTGATATCGTGGCATAAGCATTGATGCTGTTCGAAATGCGGTAAAGCAGGTTGAGGCGCGGGAGAACAGATTCGAAGCTATCCTCAGTACGGAAGGTTTGCCCGCGCGTATCAACTTGTCCGGGGATCAGCGATGCGCCGCCGGTGAGTGCGGACCGCGGCACGCGTGCAAAGAAGCCCGAATTGCGCTTTTCGACGAGGAAACGCACACCGCCAGTGATCTCTAAGCGCGGGGTCGGAATCCAAGTCCCATCGGCAAAGACCGAATAGCTTTGGTTACGGCCTGAATTTTCGAATACTGAGGTGTAGGGCACTGGCGTTGCGGCTTGCGCCGGCACGGTGCCGTTCGGTGCGACGCACTGCGCACGCGTTGTGGGTGTGCTGGTTGCACATGCAAGATAGACGCGCTCATTCGTTGAAAAGGGCACATTCTGGATGCTGTTTTCGTGGAAAAAATTCCATCCGAACGACCCGCGGAATTTGTCACTGGTATAGGCAAGGCGCGTTTCGTGGTTGAATTGATCACCCTTCGCGAGCTCTGAAAATTCAAGGTACCAGGCTGCCGATCCATCGGCATCGAACACCTCGAACGAGTCGAATTTGCGATAGCCGTTGACCATTGTCACCGCCCAGTCGTCGGCGAACCGCCAATTAACGGTATAATTGGCATCGTAAACATCGCGCTCAAGTCCAAGCTTTGGCAGGCCCAGTACTGCGGCTGATAGTGGCGAACCGCTCAGGAAGGCATTGCCGAATGGATTGCCTGGCCCCGATGCCGTCGGGAGCGCCTTCGAAACAAACGCAGTACCGGGATTGCGCTGACGGTCATAGGTCAGGATCAGGTCGGCGCTGATGTCGTCGCTCGGCGTGAAGCGAAGGGAGGCACGAATGCCAAGCTGGTCTTGACCATTCAGGTCATCCTGTCCCAGCGCAAGGTTGTTTACATAGCCATCGCGCTTTTTGAACGCGAAAGCGATGCGACCGGCGATCCGGTCATTGCCGAGGTTGAGGTGCCCGCTAAGCAGCCGCTGGTTGAAATTGCCGAAACCGCCCGTCAGCTCACCCGAAAAGCCCTGCTTGGGTCGTGCGGAAATGATGCTGATCGCACCAACGGCAGATGCTGTGCCGAAAAGCGTTGCCTGAGGCCCTTTGACGACTTCGATCCGCTCGACGTCATAAATGTCCTGATACGACCCGCGCGACCGGCTGATGTCGACGCCATTATAATATAAGGTCACACGCGGAGCCTGTTGTGCCGAACCGCTGTCCGAGGTGATGCCGCGAATGACAATGCCTGGATTGTTCGCGCTCTGCTCCTGAATGTTGAGGCCGGGGACGAAGAAGGCGAGTTCGTCGAGGTCGGAGATCCCCAGCGTGCGCATCCGTTCACCAGAAACCGCGCTCAACGTAATTGGCACATCGACCTGCTTTTCCTCGCGCTTTTGCGCAGTCACGATGATCGTTTCATCCGCATCATAATTCGCAACAGGGACCGATTGCGCAAGAGCCGGAAGGGTCGCAGCCGAGGAAAGCATGAGTGCAAGAGTCATTGTGATGCGCATGCAGTGGGCTCTCATTAGAATTGAACGGCTGTGCCCCTGCCCCACGGTTATGACGGCGCAGCGTCAGTTTCGTTGCATAATCCGTAACATAAAGCCCCGCCGCCGTTAGGATGCAGCATGAGGCCGACTTAAATCCATTAGCCGTCACGGAGGACCAGATAACCGCCAATTGATTGCATTTAAATTCGATAGAGTTTGCAGGTCGTTGATTCAAATTGCTCGCGAGAACTTGGCCGAACGAATGGCGGGTTTCATGATGTCAATAAAGGGCGCGGAATGTCCGCAATGTTGGCGATGAATGCCAACTCAATGAACTCAGTCTATCACACGCGACGATGACTAGCCGGTCTGACAAATATCACAACCGCTCCAAGTGAAGACTCGCTCCATCGCGCGCGACCTCTTTGTATCCTCGGAGCTTATTCAGTGCTGCGACTCCACCTGCTGCCACCGCAATACCTACCGCTGTAGTAGTGGCAGCGGTGCCGAGGATTCCTATTGCTGCAGGAGCGGCGACTAATCCTGCCCCGGCCGCACCGCCCGTCGGTGCGGCGAGCAGAATCGACATAACAACGATACCAATGGCTCCGATAGCAACCAGCCAGGCAACCTCGCCGGCAGCTCTAATTCGAATGACCTTATTAGCAAGATCGCCTTCGATAATGATTGAGCTCTCGCCGTTCCTCAGCGCTTCCCCAAGCTCTTCTTCTGTGCTTACGTAGGCCATCCTATGACTTTTCCTTTCTAGAGCGACGCTAGATGCTTTAGTTTAGTCCTATTTTCGTTGCTCGACTACCACAATTGAAGACACTTTGCCTGCTCAGAGCTAACTTTCATCGTTTTCCGACCTAGCCGTGGGTCCCATTAGTTGACCCAATCTGAATGGGTCAAACTGCACGAGCTCGACACTCATGACTGAGAGCGCACATTGATGGATAAAATGTCCCATGACCAAGAGCGCGTCACGGACTTGTCCTTTATGTCATTGACCAACAACCTTATATCGTCGGGCCCAAGCGGACGGAGTATGTCTTCCATATATGCGATAGACGGCGGTACATCTCGGTCGAAGATGAACAGAATAAACCGATGGAGACCGCCTGGCGGATCGAACCGCCAGCAGCCATCGTCTGGAAGCCGAAGCAAGCCTTTGTGAGGAATCCTGCCTTCCAAGCCGGGCCGAGGAATGCCCAAATGTCGCCCGACTACCGATTCGACGATCAAGACAACATAAGCACCAGGCTTGGCTGATACCCTAAGCGCAAACTCGTCACCCACCTTCGCAATTTGCGGCCCGCTTGGGTTGTCGGGTTGCCCGAAATTCACAAGTTGCAGATCGCTGATGCCGTCGGGGAGGAAACTGAGAGCGGGCGTTCGCTCGACAGACGATAACAACTCAAGGAAGGTTTCCTCAGTGCTTGCGACGAACACCTTTGCGAACTCGTCAAAGCCTCCCAGCCAAAGCGTGCGGGCCCGCTCGATACTGATCGTACCGAGCGTATCGACGAGAACCTTCGCAAGCCGCTCACGCCCTTCGGCGGAAACCAGTTCGGGGGCCTTGAGGTCAGTGCCATGAACCCACTCGTGTACGGTACTCTCCGCCCGATTGAGCCTCTTAGCAAGTGTCGCCTGCTTGAGACCGGTATATGCGTAGAGAATACGCAGCTTCTTCGCGAGCTCCGGTAACACTTCTGTCGTTGCGGGTGCCATCGCTTCCTCCTTGTCGATTATAGTCACCAGAATTTCTGCTTTTCACAATAAGTTCGTAGTAAAAATCCTTCATTCTTGACAGAGATGAGCGATGGACGTCGGACTTTCTGCTGCGGATCTGGATCGAGCGCTTGCGCGATTTGCGCTTGAAGCTCCGGACGGCGCTCAAGCTCAAGCCGTAGCTGAGATGCGCGCCGCCCTATCATTCGAATTTCATCACCGCACCGGCGATTTTGCAGCAGGTCAGCAGCTCGAAACGCTGCTTGCCCATGCCCAATTTGGCTGGACCGAAATCTTCCGCAGTCAGCTATTCAGTGTACCGCGCTTCGTGCTGTCGAGCGACCTTTGCAACGCCTGCGTCCTTTTGGTGGGAGGACGTCCTCACATCCTCATCGGCTTGGGCCTTCTGCGAGCCCTGGCTTATTTTCAGGAATGGATTCACGTTGGGGCACGTGCTGGGACGTGGCTGGAGGCTCATGACGGGCTGAGCCCTGAGGATGCGCACCATGTCCTTTACGCAAGCTTCCTTCCGCTAGTGTATCATGTTCGGGATGGCGTCTCGCTGCCACGCCTCGGCTCGGTCCTCACCGAAGCCGATGCAAAAGGCTGCTTCGTCGGGCTTGCGACCGGGACGCAGTTCTTGCTTATGCACGAGATCGGGCATGCTGCACTTGGTCATTGCGAGACTCGAAGTGTCGGTCCGACGAATCTTGAAATGAAGAGCAGAGCCGCTGATCGACGCCGCGATCAGGAACTCGAAGCGGACAGGTTCGTGCTCGACGCGCTCCGTCCAGCTTTCCGTCAGTTTGCCGCCGCCTATGGTTTCAACATAATGATGATGGCCGGCCTGTTGGAAAGGAGGCTCGGTCAGCCGACCACACATCCCATTGCTGCGGCGCGCATGCGCGCGTTGCGCGATAGCGTTGGTGACGGCAGATCGCCCAACTTCGAGGCGGAGTATCGCGATCTATCAAATTGGTATGCGCAATTATCAACCGAGGGGCCGGATTCCGCTGAAGGAGGCTCTTATGATTATGGGTGCCGTAATCTCGATAGAGTTATCATAGCCTACCGTGAAGCCATCGCACATGAACGCGAAGCCGACGGTCGATCAAAAGCTAATGACGGTTGGCAAGAAATCGCTGCTAAGCTTTGGCCTCGACGGCTCGAGGCGGAACCGCCATAATTTCGGAACGCTTTCGGAGTTGTGAATGAGCGAATCGTCAGAAAAGACTGTGGTCGCGTTTAAAGGTCGCGCCGGTGTTGCGGCTCCTCCAAGGCTGGCTGCGCAGATCGAGGCAATGCAGGCTACTGCCTATAGCGATGCGCCTTGGCTCTTGCGTCAGCTTGATCCGGCGAACGCCGTCACCTTCACGCAGGACCTTCAGCGAAAATATGATGGGCGGGATCTGAACTTCGCAAGAGCCACCGAGAATATCTTGCGCCCATCAGATGAGTTCCCGATGGCCAAATCCTCACCGTCTCTGCTTCAGGACCCCTATGCCTATGGGGCCATGCGCCAGCTTTGGATAAAAGTTGATCGTCTTTCGGCGCGGCGCGGCGACAAGCTTGATCGCCAGCCCCTGTTGGGGACGTTACCGACTGGTTTGATCAATGCACGTGCGCTGTGGCTGCCGACCAACGGCGAGACCGCGATCCTTTTTGACGACGAGATCCGCGTCCTTGCGCATATGCTAGCAAAGGTTGTTGCGTCCGTAATATCGGTTCTCGATGAGAGCGATCAGGATTCTACTGAGTTCGACCTCAACAGGGCGCAAGACCCTGAACGTCACGCACCAGAAGCAGTTCGATGGTTCGCTGCCCTGGTCGATACCTATATGCGCGATGGCTGGATCCGCGTCCTTCCGGTCTGGGTGATCCCGCCGGCGGCGCATCGCCTCGCCCTTACCCTCTGTGACGCCTTCGAGATATTCGTGATGGGTCACGAATATGGGCACCTTGCTAGGGCACATCATGAAGGTGTTGTCCACCAGGTCGTCAGTGAGGCGGACGGTGTCACGGAGATGGCGCGGCAGCGCAGTCAGGAGATTGAAGCAGACGCCTACGGCCTGCGGACGGCCTGCGATGAGTCGATGGAGGAGTTCGGAACGCCGATCATGGGGTTTTGGGGCGCCTATATTGCAGCCAAGGCCTTCGAATTGCTTGACCGAGCGCTTTATTGTGTCGCCAAGCGCAGTGATTGGCTCCCTTGGGAAGATGCCGTGCAATATTGGCTCAACGAGCAATCTAGCCATCCTGCTTCGACCGTTCGGGCCGCCATCCTGGTTGACTTGATGTCCCATGGTCCATTCAAGGATCAGGCGATTGAATTTGCGGCAGCGATGGACACTCTCTTTGCAAGTCTGTTTCCTGCCGCGCGTGACGCTTTGCTGACAGAAACCAGTGTCAACAAGGGGATTCATAGGCGGTTCGGCGAGCGTGCCCCACTATTCATGCTTAGTGCGCCCGGTCCAAATCCGTTAGCGCTTTAGCTGTTTGCGGTCGTGCCTTGATGATGCTGCGCGATCAGCTTGACGTCATTGAAGGTTTGCTAAAAGCGACGCTTACTGGCGGCGATGGAGGGAAGTCACTCGACACCCTCACGCAACTCGTTGCAGAGCGGTCCACTGCAGCTGTCGAGGCCACGGACAGAAGCACGCGAAGCGCTAACCCGGCTTGGGCTGTCGACAGACGAGCTCGCCGCGGCTTCTCGTCTGTCCGGATCGCCGGACACTCCGTTCAGTCACCCGTTTTTCTGGGCGGGATTTAATCTCTCCGGGTTTTTGGGTTGCTTGGAAAACGAATAGGAGCTCGCCCACCCCTGATCCCGCTGACTGCGCCAGTGCTTCCTGAGTAACGAACTTTCTTCGGCTCTGGGCGGGATCATCAGCCTCTCGAACATGCCTAGTCGGAGAGCCGCCTCAAACAGGAGACGGCACATGACAAGCATATATTCTTCTATCGAAACCTTCACTCTCAACGCCAACGAATGCTCGGCGGCGCGTAGCATCCTAAAAACCTTCGCCTGGGGTTCCGAGATTCCGGTGTATCCCGCCATCGCTATCGCTCGCGCCTTGTGGATACAGGCGATGCCAATACGCATCCTTGCTGCACTCGACGCGATGGGTAGTGGTACTGGCCCGGCAGCAGCGGTGATTACAAACGTGCCCTATGATTGGACGATCAAGACCGGCCTGCGCGATCCGATGATTGCCTATCCGGAAAAGGCAGATCGTATCAGCGAAGCGCTTGCGCTCGGTGCGGCCGCCTACCTCGGTGAGCCCTATGGTATCCATGAGGAGGGACACGGGGTGGTCAACAACTTGTCGCCGACGCTGGAGGATGCTGATCGGCATACAGGCAATGGGTCGAGGCGCGAGCTTGGCCTGCACATCGAAAATGCCGCCCTGCGCCGTCAGGCCCTTGGCATTTGTCCCGACGGTCTGGTGTTGGTCGGGGTGTCGGCCGACCCAATTGGCAATCCGCCGACGATGGTAGCTGATGCTCGCGCCGCCTATGATGCTGCGACGCCTGACACTCAAGAACGTCTTCAGCAAGACGTCGCACTTAAGGTGCCAGAACGCTGGCGAGCGTCCTTCTCGGAAACCAGCGTCCGCGCTCCGGTCGTGAGATGCACACACGGCGTCCGCGATTTCGCGTTTGCCTTTTATGGTGACATGACGACGGCGCCCGATCGTTCGGGCCAGATGGCGTTGGCAGAATTCGAGGCCAAGCTTGTAGCGCAGGCCGTGGCGATTGAGGTGGTTCCAGGAACAATGGCTATCGTCAACAACCGGGTCGCGGCACATGGCAGAGGTGAGTTTGAAGCCAGCTTCACTACCGAAGGATTGCCTTGTCGCTGGCTGCAGAGGGTTTTCTGGTCACGGAATATCGATCGGTTCGAGATGTTGCGTCAGGTCAGCCCCCGCGTCTTCACTCCCGATCAAGCATGTTAGTTCAAGCACACTGAAAGAGCGGTCGCTGCGGGTGCCGTGGCGGCTGCCTTGTTCTGCGCTGTCACAGCTGCGCTTCGGATTGCTTTGACCAGCGGAGAGGAGGAGGCGTGATGCAAGTTCGGTCATGCTTGATGTCAAGGCGCCAGGTGAACGCACGGCAGGTTTGAATGAACGATGCATCTCAGCTGAACGACCGGAATGTTAGCGACAACTGCCGTTTTAATTCAGGCAATAAACTGTCGGACCATTTGCGCTCGAACCGGATAAGGGCCTCCAGTGCGAACCAGTCAGCGGCGCGGCGTCTTCGAACAAGAGAGACTTTATGCCGCCATCAAGCACAATCGCGTAAACATGGCTTCCCCGCATCGTGAAGCGGACATCGCGTCCGTCAGCGGCCCGTGCCGCCGTCACCGTCCAAGCCCGGGTTCCATAAATGGCCTCGCCATTGATCGTCAGCCACGCGCCGACTTCCTGCAATCGTTTTACCTGCATGGGGCACAGCGTTCCATCGCCGCGCGGACCGACGTTGAGAAGAAGATTGCCGCCATGGGCGACGCAATCGACAAGCTGCTGCAGAATCGCATCTGCGCTCATCAGGTCGGCATCGGCCTCCTGCCGATTGTAGCCAAAGCTTGACCCAATACCGCGCGTCGCTTCCCATTTCTTCTCAAATGCTGTCGCCTGTGGCGCATATTCAGGTGTGATCACATCATAATGCGCAGGGGGCGGAACACGGTGTTGCTTCAGATACCCAAACATCGCCTTCATTCGCGCTGCACGATCATCATCACCGCCCTTGAGCAAGTCACGCGCAGCAAGCCAGCGGTCGTTGACCAGCCCGTCAGGGTTGGCATTATAATGAGCTGCGCAAACCTCGAGCATCGACGCCTCGGTCGGATAGCCGATGTCATTCCACAAATAGTCGGGTTGATAGCGTTCGATCAGCTCAAGATAGTGATCACGGCAATAGCGGTCATACGCATCATTATGCGGCATTGAGGTGAACATCGCAGCAAGATTATCGACGCGATCTGGGTTGAACGTCCAGTCGAGTCCGCCGGAATAATAGGTGCCAAATCGCAATCCGGCGGCGCGCACCGCCGAAGCAACGTCGGCAACGACATCGGTGCGACTTTGCCAATCCGCGCGGTGTGGATTTTGATGTCGGCTCGGCCACAGAAGATGGCCGTCGTGATGTTTGGTCACGAGCGTGACATAGCGCGCGCCACTGTCGCGAAAGACACTTGCCCAGGCTGCCACAGGCAGATTGGCCGCCGCAGCTTCGAACGGCATCGCAAAGTCGCTGTAAGGCGCTGCGCCATAATGAGCGCGGTGGAAAGAAGCTGTTTCGGAATCGCCGAATTTCAAGGTGTTTTCATACCATTCTGCATAACGGTTTGAGCGCATCATATCGGACGCCATCGGGTCTGGGTTTGGACCAAGCGGCGCAAATGCGGGTATCGAATATAGCCCCCAATGGATGAAAATGCCGAACTTCGCGTCGTCGAACCAAGATGGAAGCTGGCGGGCCGCAAGGCTTTCTATCGTTGCACTGAATGGACTAGTCATACACGCGCGATATCAGTCCGCGAGCCCTCCGGCGACTGGTTTAAGGCACACCAACGGACGGCAAGTTTGGAGAACTCAAACTCCAATCTCGAACAAAAGAAATGTTTGGCGATAGGTGCAATCTACGACGCACCGCGCAGGTTTCTGCTGTTCAAGTTTCGACGCTGAGCCCTGACCGTCACCGTATATACCAGTAGAGGCAAGCGGCAGCGCGATCGAGCTCGATGATCGGCTCGCCCATTGACTTCGGCGTTGAGACTCCAGCCCACCTTCTAAAATACAGGGTTGTATTGACGACGGCCAACTGGCGTGCGACCGATGTCGAAAGTAATCTCACGGGATCTGAAATGTGGCGCACGACCGGGCTGAGTTGACACCGCAAAAGCTTAAGTGGCGTTGCTCTTGGACACCGCGAGGCGAGACCGGCGGCATGAAGGAAGCAGTCGCCAGTCGGCAGAAACATTCTCGTGGATTTCAGCCGCCAGATCGCTGTTGGGTGAGCTGATAAGACTGATGAGTTGAGCGGATCAATCCAAGTAAGAGGATACTCCATGGCGAAAAGCGCCGATGTCGTGATTGTCGGGGCGGGGATTATCGGTTTGAGCATCGCCCATCAAATACTGCGTCGCTCAAGGTTGAAAGTGATTGTCCTCGACAAAGGGGCTGGCATCGGTGAAGGGTCGACCGGGGATTCGTCGGCCGTATGCCGCTTCCGTTACACGCACGACGACATGGTGCTGCTCGCCCGGGACGGCGTCGCGGCATATCGGAATTGGTCCGAGTTCCTTGGACTGAGTGACCCGGCCGCAGTTTACCACAGACAGGGCAACCTTTGGTTTTCCGCTTTGGGGCGCGACTGGGCAGAGCGTGAAGCCAGTCGATTGAACGACCTGAGTGTCGCTGCCGAAGTTCTTGATGACGACAGCCTTCGAAACCTGTTCCCACTGATGAGTCGATGTATCCGCTCACCCGATCTAGAAACAGGTCAAGGCCACGACTGCGCTGGTGGAGGTGTTCACCTCCTGGAACCAGACGCAGGATACATGGATCCGATGGCAGCGGCGGCCGATTTGCTTCACGCCGTGCGCCGTGAAGGTGTCGTGCGGTTCAAGGCAAAGGTGACGCAAGTTCTGACAGAAGGTGACCGAGCCGTTGGCGTACGCCTTGATTCAGGGGAAGAAATCCATGCCGGAATAGTGATCAATGCATCTGGCCCCTGGTGCAATGACCTATTGAAAGAGCTGGGGCTGAACCGATGGCCATTGGTACCGACGCGCATTCAAATCGTGCACGTCGATTGCCCCCCCGAATACCGCGGACAAGTGCCGATTTGTGCAGACTTGACCAGCGGAATCTACTTCCGCGAGCAGATCGGCAGTCGACAGATCCTTATAGGCTCGATCCTTGAAAGCGACGAACAAGAGGCAATTCCAGACCCCGAGCATTTCGATAAGACGATTGACGACATGTTCGCAGCAACCAAGCTTCACGCGCTTGTGCACCGTTTGCCTGGCCTCAATATCCGCGACGTGTTGGGCTATAGCGGCCTTTATACAATCAACACGAGCGATGTTCACCCCGTCGTCGGCGCGACCGCTTTGTCGGGGTTTTTCGTCGCGAACGGATGCAGCGGCCACGGTTTTAAGCTTGCCCCCGCGATCGGCGCGTTGATCGCCCGAAGCGTCACGGGTCAATCCGACCCGTTCGACACGGTGGCGGACCCCGCGTTTCTCGCCTTCGACCGATCTCCCCTCCATGTCACCACAAAAAGTGCGCTTGCATGACGGGAGCTCCCGGTCGCCAGTTGCACTCCCCTACTCGCGTGCTGCGGCGAAGACATCGGAAAGCCTGCTCGCGCCAAATCTCAGAAGCAGGAAGCCCACGACGAAGCACGGCACACTGACCGTCGCCGCTGCCAACATGAGGTCTTTGGGCGCAGGAAGGAGATAATCCGAGACCAACCCCACAAGCGCAGGGCTGAGCGTCATAAACAGAATAGCAACCAAGCCGCCAAGGGCGATGACGCGCCCCCGCATGTGCGACGGCGCGATGAGCTGCAATATTGCTGGCGAAAGCGACAGACACGCGGTTACGAAAATTGTCTTCAAAGCCGCGGCCGCGTAGACCAGATCAGGCGTCGGTGCCAGCGCCAGCCCAACGGTCGCAGCGCACGCGAGGACGGTGCTTCCTTGCGCGACCACCATCGGCGCAAGCTCCCCTTTACTGGGTCGCAGGCGTCGTACCCAGAACGCCGAGATCGCGACGCCAGCGAGCGCCGATGCCGATAATATCAGCCCCAGTTTCACGCCGACGTCGCTTGGCGGCACATCGAAGACGCGCGTCAGTGCGGGCGGCAGCCAGACCATGAGCACGCCGTTCGCCGAGTAAATAATCCCAAAACCGAAAAAAACCCCGACGAGGGCGCGGGCATGGGTGCGGAAGTAAGCGAGTAACGAGGTCGCCAATGCGCTATGACCCGAGGTAGGCAGTGCGTGAGGACGCATCCGCAGGAGTAGCACCAGTAGGATAGCCAGCGGGGCTGTCGCCGCAACCATCTGCATCGCGATCCGCCACGACGCCAAATCCGCGAATTCGACGGGCAGCGCCGGGCGGCTGGCGTCTGCGGTAGATAACAGCAAGCCGGCCGCCGTCAGGCCTATCGACACACCCAAGACGTTCAGCACGTAAAACACATAATTGACCGAAACCCACCGCTGACGCGGGAATAGGTCGGGGATAATCGAATATGTGATCGGACCAAGAATTGCCTCCAGCACCGCAATACCCATGGCGAAGCCAAACAGAGACGTGAAATCATGCGCCAAGCCGAAGCCGATCGTGCCGACGCACCATATCGCTATACACCCGGCAAGCAGCAGACGACGGTCGGCCCGGTCTGTCAGCCAGCCGAGCGGGAACACTGCAAGCGCAGCAACCAGCGACAAGGCAAAGCCATTCAGAACGCCGATCTGAGTGTCGGACAGCAGCAGTTCGCGCTTCAGGGGCTCGGTCACAAGAACGATGACTTGCCGCGACAAATTATACATGAATGCGACAAGCGTGAGGGCGATCAGGCCGAACCAGGCCCAACGTGCGGATGGCAACCTATCTGCTGCCTCACGGTCCGTGGCGGGATTGGTCATCACTTGGTCTGCAGGCCGAAGCGCCGAAACAGCGCGCCGGGATCAGGATCGCGACCACGAAACGATCGAAACATGTCTGCCGCCGGGCGTTTTGCCCCTTGCGAAAGGATGGTGTCATAGTAGCGGTTCGCGACCTTGCGGTCGAAAAGGCCCCCCGGTGCCGACTGAAACGCCTCACCCAAATCTGCGGCCAACATGTCCGACCACAAATAGGTGTATACCCCTGCTGCATATGTCGGCGAAAAGGTGTGCGAGGCATGCAGAGCTCGCAAGGTCGGATCGATGGCATCCGGCAGCCCGATCTCTTTCAACACTTTCGCCTCCTCAAATGCGACGTCGACGTCGCGCCCGTCGGCCAGCAGGTGGAGCCGCAAGTCCACAATCGCGGTCGCGAGATAATCGAGGTTTACGCTAAACACCCGGTCGAACTTTACGACCTGCCGAAGCTTGTCGGCCAACTGTGCAGGCATTGGCAAACCGGTGTCGCGGTGACGCGCAACCCGGCTCAGCACCTCGGGCTCAAGTAGCCACCGTTCGTTCAAGAGCGAGGGCGTTTCCACAAAATCCCAAGGGCCCGCCGTGCTACCCGTGCCGGCAAACCTTGCAGTGGAACTCAGCGTGTGGAGGACATGGCCGAATTCATGGAAGACAACGTTTGCGACCTCGTAGTCCACGACAGCCGGCCGCCCGTCCAGCGAATGCTCGGCATTCGAATGCAACGAAACGATCGGCAGCGCGGAGCCCGCTCGCGCCACCTGATATTGCGAGGCCCAGGATCCGCGCAGCTTGCCGTCGCGCCGGTAAAGATCGACGTAGAGAACGCCGAGCACATGGCCTCGACGACGGACCCTAAAGACTTCGATATCCGGACTAACGACATCGGCATCGCCGATTTTCTCAAATGTAAAGCCATGGGTCCGTTCGGCGGCCCACATCATACTTTCCAGCAGCTTGGGTATCTGAAAATAGGGCTGAATGGTCTTGCTGTCGAAAGCAAAGCGCTGTCGCCGCAGCTGCTCGCCGTAATACAGCCAGTCTGAGTTGCGGATGGTACCGTTCTTGTCGCGATCGGCGATCTTCTGCATTTCCGCAAGACGCAGCCAGGTGGCCTCGTAAACCGGTTTCCAAGTTCGCATCAAAAGCTGGAGCGCAGCCTTGGGGCCCGCAACCATCCGCCCGTCGAAGGCGCGAACGGCAAAATTCGGGTGACCCAACAGACGGGCCTGCTCGCCCCGAAGCCGCAAGATGTCGCGGGTGACGGGCCGGTTGTCTGTATCGCCGCGCAGATCGCCGCGGCTCATCCACATTTGCCAAACCTTCTCGCGCAACAAACGGTCCTGTGCATATTTCGCGACCGACCAGACGGCAGGCCTTGTGTTGCGGATGACCCATCGATCGTCCGTTCCGCGCTCGACTGCGGCTGCCCGCGCCACTGCCTTGTCGGCCTCGGGCATGCCCGCGAGTTGCGCCTCATCGGTCACTTCGACGAAAAGCGTGGCCTCGTCGCGTGCAAGATTCTGAGCAAAGCGCTGTTGCAGCACCGCAAGCTGGGCGTTGACGGACGTAAGGCGCGTCTTGCTGGCGGCGTCGAGCAACGCACCCTGACGGACGAGAGCGGCGCGGGTGACTGTCGTCAGCTGCCTTGCCTCTTCGTCCAAGGCCGACGCGGGCAAAGCGCGAAAGACGGCGTCGACACGGTCGAACAAGCGCCGGTTCTGTGCGATCTCATCCTCGAGCGCTTGCCGAAGTGCTGTAATGCGCGCCGCAGCCGCCGAGATCGCGGCGTTGGATTTGGTGGTCGCGTAGATCGTTAGAATCGCTTGTGCGCGGGTCAGATCGTCGCCGCTGCGGTCGAGTGCGGCTATAGTGTTTGCAAAAGTTGGCACCTCCGTGTTGGTCGCGATTGCTTGGATTTCAGCGCGCTTACTCTCAAGTGCCACCCGGTAGGTGTTTTCGATGTCGACCGCAGTCCAACCAAAGGTGCGCGGTAGGCGGTTTGCGTTCTCCCAAGCTGGCAGTGATTGAGCCTGTGACATGGACTGGGCCTGCGACGGTGATGCTGCGGTGGTCGCCGCTGCAACCGCAAACCCGAGCAGGATATCACGCGCGATCACTGAGCTGCGGCGCGCATTACAGTGGCGACCACCGAGTCCGGCGCTTCATAGGGGAAATTGTGCCCGGTCCCCGCTGGTGCGTAGATGCGCTGGGCGTTGGTGGATGAAGCCAGATAGCGCTCGCGTGTGCTGGCAAAAAAGCGCGCCATGCGCGCGGCTTCCCGTTGCTTGGCGTTTGCAGCTTCGGGGAGCTTGCCGAACTCCAAAAGGTCGCGCGGTGCCATCAGAAAGACCGGCATCGGGCTCAGCTCGCCATCATAGACCACTGTGTCCCAGGCCACGTCGGCAAGTCCCACCGGAGAGAGCTCGCTGTAGATCGAGTAGGATGTAAGGGCATAAGCTGGAGAGCGGCCTAACGCCTTGGATGCGGCATAGCTTTGACCCAGTTCGCGCGCGACGATCCTGTCGAGCTTGTCAGCACCGGTCGGAGCGTCTCCGGCAATCTTTTGATAATCGAGGCCGACCAGCGCAAAGACCCCGCCCCACAATGCATCGCTACGCATCTTGGCGAGGCCGCCGAGCTTCGGCCCGTAGATGATCGTGTCGGGCGGCGTTGCATCCAGCAGGACCAGCGATTTAACCCGTTCGGGATGGTTGCGAGCCATGTTCGCCGCCAGCAAGCCTCCAAAGGAATGGCCGATCAGGACGAATGGTCCTTTTTCCCCTGCAGCATCGAGCGCGGCCCACATTTCTTGGGCTTCGCGGGCCGTGCTGCGCGGAAACTTGCCTGAACCGCTCCAGCCCGTTCCGGGGCGATCAATGAGGACAGAGCGAAAGTTGCCGCGCACGCGCCGGTGCAAATGGTCGATCGCCAATCCGGGCACATGCCCACCAGCGAACCAAACCAGAGTCGGGCGCGGGCCTTTCGGTCCTTGCGCCAGCACATGGATGGACGTTCCATCGACGGTGACGAAGCGGCCGGGAGGAGGGAAATCACGCCAAGCCTGCGCGACGTCACTGAGATGCTTGATCGATCCGCCGGCCAGCAGGCCACTGGCAATGAGGAGCAAAACCCCTGGCCAACGTCGCCCCGTTTTGAGTTGTGCCCCTGCCCCTTTCGCCGCTCTATGCCACCGGTGACGCAGGAGCAGCCAGAGACTAACAGCGAGCAGCGGCATTGCGAGGATCAGGCCTGCGTAGTCGAGACTGAGAAATGCGAGCAACCCGTTCGACATAAACGCTCCTCCACAATCATTCGATTTCTAGAATACATACTTGTATTGTCAATGCAGCCTCTCCTATCCACTGATCGGGCGAGCTTTTGATGATCGGCAGCGTTAAACTTTGTACTTTCGTGGTCAGACAGGAGCAGGCGATGGCAACGGTCAAAAGGTGCGCAATGATGGAGACTCTTGATCGAATTGCCGAAGACTATTGGACCTTCGAATGCGAAGAAACGCCTTTCGCGCCGATTCTGGCGGGTCAGGCGCACGGTAGTGACACCCCGTTCCGCGAGTCCCAAGCCGACTACAGAAGGCGCGTGGATCGGACGTCCGTGCTTCACGCCCGGTTGCAACTGGTCGATACAGCAGGTCTGCACGGGCAGTCGCTTGCCACCTATCGGCTGCTTGACCGGGAGCTGAGCGCCGCGCGCGAGCTTTTCGATGTCGAGTTGCACTTGCGTCCATGGCTCCTGCCTGGCGGTCCGGAGTTCAACACGGCATTTTTCGCGAATTCATCCGGCCTTGCCACGGTCGAGGACGCGCAGCGCTATGTCCGACGGTTGGCGACGCTTCCTGCTTATGTCACAGCGCTTACGGCAAATCTGCTGGCCGGATTCGAGCGAGGATATCGTTACCCCGTGTCGGTGCGCGCCGCCGCCGCTGCGGGAGCGCGCCGCGCTGCAAGCGTTACCGATGGTGCCCAGTCGCCCTGGTTCGGACCATTTCTGCGAACACCGATGGCTCTCGAAGGACAGGTTGCAGCGGCGGCAGAAAAGGCAACAGCAATCATCATGAATGAACTGATTCCGGCGCTCCGCGAATACGCAAACGCCTTGGAGGGTCCGCTGGGTGTTGGCGCTCGCGACAGTCTGTCGTGCGTGAAGTCTCCCGGCGGCGGCGCGTTCTACCGGGCAATGGTGCGATATTTCACGACGACCGAAATGTCTCCGGAGGAGGTGCACGCGCTGGGGCTTCGCGAGGTCGAGCGGCTGGAGGCAGCGCTTGCGGCCGTTGCTGTAGGCGACGGCACAGAGTTAAATCAATATCGCGCCCGGCTTTTGAGCGATCCTGCTTTTCAGGCGTCCTCTGCGGATGCCTTGCTCCAGTCGATGCAGAGCCTGTGCAAGCGGATCGATGGTATGATCCCGACCTGGTTCGGTCGTATCCCGCGCGCGACCTACGGTGTTCAGAGTATCCCGGCTGCGGCCTCGGCAACGCTCCCGCCGGCCTATGCACAACCCGGAGCCGCCGACGGATCGACACCGGGGCTGTTCTGGGTGAGCGGGCTTCCGGCAAAATGTCCGAACCACATCCATGCGGCGCTCGCGGTACACGAGGCATGGCCAGGACATCTGATGCACATCGCGCTTCTTCAGGAACTCGACCACTTGCCCGCGTTCCGACGGTTCGGGGCCGTCAAATATACCGCCTGCATCGAAGGTTGGGCGCTGTACTGCGAAGGCCTGGCCGATGAGATGGGCCTTTACTCGGGGCCGTCAGCGCAGTTCGGCCGACTTGAGATGGAAATGTGGCGTGCCGCGCGGCTGGTCGTAGATACCGGTATCCACTGGTATGACTGGAGCCGTGAGAAGGCGATTGCTTACCTGAACGACCGATTGTCTCTCGATGCGGTGACGATCGCAGCGGAGGTCGATCGCTATGCAGCAATGCCGGGCCAGGCGCTTGGCTATCAGATCGGAAACCTGAAGATGCGTGGCTTGCGCGCCCGTGCCGAGCAGCAGTTGGGCAAAGACTTTTCTCACCGTGCCTTTCACGAGGCCGTGATGACGGCAGGCGCGGTAACCCTGCCTGTCCTCGAGGATTTGATCGAGGCCTGGATCGAGGAAGCGCGGGCACGTCACGCGCCTACCGCCTGAGGGAGACAAACATGCCCATCGACCATGCAACCGGCATCTATTTCGAGCTCGACGGTGAAGGCATTCCGCTGATGATCGGACTGCCTCTGATGGCTTCCCACATAGAGATTTTCGGCGCCGAAAGCACTGCCATTCTCGACGGTTATCTCGACCGTCTGACCGACAGATACAAAGTCTTGCGTATCGATTATCCCGGCATCGGTCGCAGCGTCGACATTTCTCCCGAAGCGCTAACTGCCGACCGCGCGGTTGCCGACCTCCTTTCCGTGGCGGATACTGCGGGTTTCGACCGCTTTATCTACTGGGGCTATTCATGGAGCGGGGCAGTCGGCTTGCAACTCGCCGCCCGAACCGATCGGTTGCAGGCGCTCGTGATCGGCGGCTGGCCGCCGTTGGATGGGCCGGTCCAGCCGTTGATCGAGGCCACCGACCGCAAGCTCGGCTGTATCGAGCCCGCGCAGCGGGTTGTCCTCCGCAACGATGCCCAATATGCCCAATGGGGGACTTTCTATCGAAGCATCGTGGAGCACCCGGAACGCGCCGCCGTAGAAGCGGTCACCATACCTAGGCTGAGCTATTTCGGGGCACAAGGCGACCTCGTCGAATCGGGAGTCGATGTCCCGATTGCGAGCATCATTCGGCACAGCGGCCCGCAGCTGGAACAGGCAGGATGGGAAGTTGTCGAAATTCCCGGATACGGCCATGAAGTCGCCCATCGACCCGATATCGTGGTCCCTATCGTCCGGGACTTTCTTGATCGCTCTGTTGCCCATCGAGCGCCAATCGTTCAGAAATAGGCATGCCGAAAAAAGGAGCCCTGTCACCAGATACTGATGTCGCGGAGGAACAGCCGACTCCGCTCGAAGCAGACTGGATCGCCGCTGCCAGAACCATGCTTATCGAGGGCGGCGTGGCTGCCGTCCAGATCAATAGCCTCGCGCAACGTTTGAATGTCACGCGCGGTGGGTTCTACTGGCGGTTTCGCAACCGTCAGGATTTGCTGGACCACCTGATTGCAGACTGGCGCAACAGCAACACGCGTGCTTTTCTGCTGGCACTCGAACGGGCCGGAACCCCGCAAGAACGCTATCGCCGAATGGTCCGCATGTTCATCGAGGAACGCGACTTCGACCCGGCGCTCGATGCCGCGATCAGGCAATGGGGCGGGATCGACCCAAAGGTTGCCGAACAGGTCCGCGCGTCGGATGAGGACCGCATTGCCACCCTTCGCCGGGTGTTCCTCGATGCGGGACAGGATGACGAAGAGGCGATGATCCGGGCGAGGATCGTCTACTTCCACCAGGTCGGATATTATGCGCTCGGCATCCGCGAAACGCGCGAGCGTCGACGCATGCTTGCGCCGCTATACGACAGCATCCTCACCGGGTTCATCCCGATCTGAGCAACACCTCGTCCCAGTTTTCGGCAGCGACACGCCGCCATGACCCGCCCAGCACGGCGCGGATCGCTTCGTCACCATAGCCAAGGCCGATCAGTCCTTCGACGATGTCGCCAAACGCCTCGGGGGGGACCAAGGGCAGATCGTCGGGCAATCCGTCGGGGAACAGCGCGGGCATTGTCTTCATATAGTCGCGCAGTTCGTCTTGATCGTAGACATAGTCGAGCGCCAGCCCGACGTGGTCCGGACCGACCATCTGAACGACATGGTCGATGTGAGCGAGCAGGGCCGGAACGAGGGGTGTTCCTGCAGGCCCCAGAAAGTCGCCGATTCCATTGATTCCCATCACGCCACCGCGAGCCGCACAGGTCCGGATCAACAGATCGGAGATGTTGCGTGGGTGCTCGTACACAGCCCGGCAGTTCGAATGCGAAAAGATCGGCGGCCGGACCGAAATGTCCATCGCTTCACGCGCGGTCCGTTCGCCGGTGTGCGAGAGGCACAGTATCATGCCTACCCGGTTCATCTCGGCGATGACATCGCGTCCGAAGGCGGTCAGACCTTCATCGGGCGTATCTAGGCAGCCCGATCCAACCAGGTTCCGGCGATTGTAAGCGAGCAGCATCCAGCCGACGCCCAAGTCACGATACCGTTGGATCAGGTCTAATTGATCGCCGATTGCCCGCATACCTTCGATGTCGAACAGCACACCCAACCGCCCGCTCATGCGCGCGTGTTCGAGATCGGCCGTCGAGCGAACCAGCAGATACTGTTCGGGCCGGGCCGACAGCCAGTGGCGAAACCAAGCAAGAACCTCGAGATGTTGCGCCGGATCCTGTTCGCCAAATCCTATGTTTAGCGTGACGACCGACACGCCACTTGACTGCGCGCGCTCCAGTTGCGGAAGAAACCGGTCGTCACCGGGCCGGAGCGGCATGCAGGCGTGATTGTCCCAGACGAGCGTCGAAGCCATAAGAGCCCGGGCGCTTTCCGCCCCCGCCGATCTGGTCATTTTTGCATGACCAGGCTCAGAACCGCCCCCTCACGCCGACACCAAAGGTGCGCGGACGGGTCCGCGTTTCCTCGAAAAAGGCACCGAAGCTCGGATTCACGATCCGGTTCTCGTCAAGGACATTGTTCGCAAAAGCATAGATGTCGAACTTGGCAAGGGTCACGCCAGCACGCAAGTTAACGACCGCGCGCGATTCAGAAAATTCGGCTGGCGCGAAGCCGAGCGCGACAAGGTTTCGCAGCGTGATTTGCGCGGCGTCTGTAAACCCTGCGTCAGCATGAAAAAGCAGTCCGATGCGGTCGTTCAGGCGCGGCGTGTAATCGACCGATGCCGACCAGGTCCATTCGGGTACAAGGTCGAGCGGATCGCCGGGGAAGCGGTCGGTGGACAGGGTTTTATACTCAACCTTTGACCAGCCCAACGTGCCGGAAAACGAAAAATTCCGGTCCGGTCGGGCCGTGAAACTCAGGTCGAAACCGGGGCCGCGAGCCTCTCCCGCATTGCGCGTGCCCGGAAGCGCGACACCAGTCCCGGGTGTCACGATCGTGGCCTGGATGTTCTTATAGTCGTTGTAATAGATGGCCGCTTCGAAAAGCAATTTTCCGTCAAGCACGCTCTGGCGTGTCCCGAGTTCATAGCTCCAGAGTTTTTCTGACCCGAAGGTCCGAGGGACAGCCGGATTGGCGTTTAAATTGAACCCACCACTCCGAAATCCTTTGGCGGCGTTCACATAGATAACACCTGTTTTCCCGGTCTTGAGCGACACGTTGATCCGCGGATTGAAACTGTCGAAGGTCCCAGAGTCACCAAGCGACGATGGCGGAATTGCAATTCCTGTGAAGGTTATCCCGCCGGTGACGGTGCGCTTGTCCCGGAAATAGCGGCCTCCAAGATCCACGGTCAGCCCGGCCGTGAGATCATAGCTAATGCTGCCAAAAGCGGCCAGCACGCGCGATTGGCTAGTGCTGCCCTGATTGAACACCACCCCTAATGCACCCGCGGGCGGACCGCCGGGCAACGACAGCCCGGTCGCGGCAACCGCGCCTGTCGATTTTGCATCGGAATAGCTCGCCCCTACAAGATAACGAAGTGGCCCCGATCCGTTCGAGCTCAGCCGCACCTCCTGCGCCCACCGTTTGAACGTGCCGCCGCTGTCGGTGATCGCATTCGCAAGCAAAGGTGCGCCAAAAAGGGTGTTGTAGAAGTTGACCGAGTCATCGACGCTGCGGCTCTTCTGGTCGAGATACCCCGTCGAGCTCAACAGCGTTACCGGTCCAAAATCATAGCTCACAACGAGGTTGCTGAGGTAGTATCGTTGCGTCGAAATAGAAGGAACGGTCTGCCCCGTCGTGCGGTTTGCAAGCGAGTAGCTCTTCACATTCTGTCCGGAATTGTTGTAAAGCCCGAGCAGCGAGATGCTGAGCGCAGGCGTGGGCGTCACGAGCAGTCGCCCGCGAATGGTGGTGACCTCCTGATCGTTGAGATTGCGCCCAAGCACACCATCGGTCCAGCCGGGCAAGCGCTCATGGGCTGCTGCGAGCCGAAATCCGGCGGTGTCGGTGACGATAGGGACGTTGATCACTGCCTCGCCGCGGTAGCCGGTCTTACCGTTCGCTACCGTGCTGACCTCTCCAAGCACGCTTCCGCTGAATTCGTTAAGGCGCGGTGAGGCCGTCACATAGCGGATCGTGCCGCCCATTGAGCCTTCGCCGTAAAGTGCCGGCTGGGGACCGCGCAAAACCTCGACGCGCTCGATATCGAGCAGGCGTACCTCGGCTGTTCCTGATGCGCCCTCGGTATTGATCGAGAACTCGTCGATATAATTGCCCACCGTGGGCAGTCCGAGATATTGCGAGATTCCGCGCAGCTGAATCCGTTGCGATCCCGGCCCGACGTCCACGATACGCAGTCCCGGCACCGAAGCCTGCAAATCACTCAGGTTTGAAACGCCCCGCTTGGCAATGTCTTCGCCGGTAAAAAGCGATATCGAGATCGGCACATCGAGGAGGCGTTCCTCGCGACGCTGAGCCGTGACGACGATATCGTCCATCGAACTCTCTCTGCCCGCCGAATCGCCTGACACTGGTGACGTTTGTGCTCGCGCGTCGATGGATATGAAACTGACACCCGCCAGCACCGAGCCCAACAGCCCTGCTTTCCAGTTCCTCAACCTAGCCATCTTGCCCGTCCTCCCAGATATTATCGAGTAGCGTAACCGATGATTCGAAGCTAAGCAATACACACCTGTATCGGCAAGTTGATCGTTTGGCCTGGCTAAGAGCCCCTTCTGGATTTGCTGTGTATCTCATTTCGCGAGAGTTGATTGCCTAATCGCATCGCGCCCTTCCAGACTTAAGCCGCTCTTGCCCTCGTGAGCGTAGCTGTGGCCGATCTCGTGGCCTCGCCGGTCCGAAGAAAGTAGAATCGCGGCTGCCTAATTGTCCGTCGAATGTTCCCGATGCTCGGCGGGCATGCGGACATACTGAGGGGCCCATGTTAGGGGACGTTTTGGGGGTACCCGATACAACGCGCGTGAACGAACGGAAGTGGTTAGGGAGTCCGGTCAGCCGGTTCGGTGACTGGAATGTTGACGGTAGCGGGACAGATGCTATTTGCTGGCTCGCGCCGGAAAGGGGCTGATCTTTCCCCCGGACAATAGCAGTCAACTGCCACGTGGTGACCAATTGGGTTGCTTTAAGACCCAAGTTGAGCCGTCAGCAGATCGGCGGGCTCAGAGCGTCAGACAAAATGTGACCACGCCTTATTCCGCTTCGCTGTTAGCTGCGGTTGGCAAGTGTCCGGTGCGTGCGACGATCAGGTACATGACCGGCGTCACGATCCGGCTGAGCAGCGTCGACGAAACCAACCCGCCGATGATGACCCACGCAAGGGGCGCGTACAATGGCACACCGGAAAGGGCGAGCGGCAGCAAGCCGCCAATCGCGGTCACCGATGTCAGGAGAACCGGAAGAAACCGTATCTCGCCAGCTTTCTCAATTGCTTCACGAAGGTCTAAGCCACGGTCTCGGAGCTGCGTTGTAAAGTCGACCAGCAGGATCGAGTTCTTGATCTCGATCCCGATAAGCGCGACGAAACCGATCACAGCGAGAAACGAAAGAGAATTTCCGGTCACAAGGAGGGCGAGCAACCCGCCGACGAGCCCGAGCGGGATGACGCCAGCGACGACGAGGACCTCGCGGAACCGTCCGAATTCGGCGACGAGCACACCGAAAATGCCAAATACGGCCAGCAGGATAATGCCGCCCAATCCCGACGTGTTGCGCGCGGCAACCTCGGCAGCGCCGCCCTGCTCCCATGTATAGCCGGGCGGAAATTTGATCTTTTCTATCGCGCTGACCACTTGATTGTTCAGATTTGACGTCAAATAGCCGAGCTCGTTGAAACTGGTCACAGTCGTATAGCGCTGCAAACGATAGCGCCTGATTTGCGCAGGCACCGATTTGAGTTCGGGAGTGGCAACCTGCGACAGGGGAATGATTTGCCCCGATTGGCTCGGCACATAAATATTGGCAAGCGCCGATACCGGCTGGCTCCGGTCGAGCGGCAGCCGAACCGTAACCGGGTAGGTGTCGCCCTCGGCATCGCGAAAGTTGCCCGCCCGGTCACCGCTGAGCGCAATCCGCACCGTCCGCCGGATCGCATCAGGGGGGACGTTGAGGAGGCTTGCCTTGTCTTGATCAACGCCAAGATCGAGGTCAACACGGTCGACCGCGAGTGGATCATCGACATCGCGCAGCCCCGCGGTTGATGCCATGATAGCGGCAACTTGAGCCGAAAGCGATTTGAGAACCGCCAGCTCGGGGCCTTGCACACGGATCGCAATCGGCGATTCAACTGGGGGGCCTTGTTCAAACTGGACGACCGTGACTCGCGCGTCAGGGAAACGCGCCAGATTTTTGCGAAGGCGCTGGATAAGCAACGGACTCTCGCGCGTCGACCATTCGCGTAGCGTGACAAAGATTTCGCCGTACCGGGCGTCATCTTCGCGCGGGATGTTGTTATAGAATATCTGTGGATTGCCTTTCCCGACATTGTCCATACGCGCGATAATCGCGGGCTCTTCGGCGAGCTCCGCGGAAACTGCGCGAACAACGCGATCGGTCTCGGCAATGCTGCTGCCCTCGGGTGCTTCGACCCGCACCATGAAATAGGGTGCGTCCGTCGTTGGAAACAAACTAAACCCAATCAACGGGATTGTCGCAAACACGGCCACGCAGGCTATCAGTGTTCCCCACAATGTCTTGCGCGGATTGTCGAGTGCGCGGTGGAGCAGCGGCTGATAAAATGTCTCGATCCCCCGCGTGACGATCTGCAGGAAGCGGTTGCCGTCAGCACTGGGTTCGCGCTTCAAAAGGCGGCTCGCGAGAAACGGAATGACGGTCAACGACACTAGGAGCGAGCTTGCTACGGTCACCAGCACCGCTACCGGAAGGCCGCGGACGAAATCGCCCGAGCCTTCGGGTAGGAAGGCGAGGGGTAGAAAGGCGAACAGCAAGACACCGGTTGATCCGAGAACCGCCGCGCTGATCTCACGTGTCCCGCTGACGGCAGCGGTCGCAGGATCGTCGCCATCGCGCAAATGTCGCTCGATATTTTCAGTTACGACAATCGAATCATCGACGAGCAAGCCGAGCGAAATGATGAATCCGGCAATGCTGATCTGATTGAGCGTAAAGCCAAATAGCGATAGCATGAACACGCCCATCGCCAGCGATAAGGGGATCGAAACCATCACGACGAGCGAAGCACGCAGTCCGAGAGGCAGCAGCGTGATCAGGACGAGAGCCAGTGCGATGGCAAAGTCGCGCGCAAGCTCGGAAAGTCGACGCTCGATATCGCGGCTCTGATCAAAGCCAATCTCAAGTTTCATGTCGGGCGGCAGACTTGTCCGCAGTTGGTCGACGGCCTTGATCAAACTACCCTGCAACACATCTGCGGACACGCCGTCTTTCTGCTTGATGGCGATGAAGACGGCGCGCTTGCCGTTGTATCGCGTCAGATTGAGATGTTCGCTCTCCGCCCAGCCAACCTCGGCCACATCGCCCACGCGAAGAATCTGCCCGCCACCAACTCTCAGCGGTACAGCTTTGATCGCGCCCAGCGCGCGATAGGCGCCGCCGCCATCAACATTAAATCGGCGTGATCCCGATTGGACCGATCCTGTCGGGACTTCGACTCCGCCGGCCGCGATTGCCGATGAGATGGCGACGGCGGGCAGCCCCGCCTCTGATAGCCTCGCCGGATCCACGGCAACACGCACTTCGGGCGAGGCGAGGCCGAACAGGGTCGTCGCGCGGACACCGGCGACGACATTCAGCTTTTCGCGAATGTCTGACGCGTATTTCTCCATCCGGCGCCAGGATGCGCCTTCGCTGACGAGCGCAAGCTGAAGAACCGCGGCCTCGGTCGGTCGGGGTCGCCTGAAATCAAGGCGCGCGATACCCGCCGGCAGTTGTCTCCGGATAGCAGTGACGTCCCTTATGGCCCGGTCGAGCGAAAGTTCAGGGTTCGTGCCGTGAAGAAATTCGACACTGACAACGGCAAGTCCACTGCTGCTGATCGATCGCACTTCGCGGACATTGTCGAGTCCTTGGAGAACGTCTTCGATAGGCTTGGCAACAGTCTCTTCAACGGTGGCGGCGTCGGCACCGGGAAGGACAGCGGTGACGATCGATGCGGCAAACGGGACTTGGGGATCGACAGAGCGCGGAATCGACAGGAATGCCTGAATCCCGAGCAGTGCCGCCAAAAGGCAGGCAACGAGTGTGAACTGCCAGTAGCGAACTGCCGCCGCTGCAATGTTCATTCGGTCCGCCGCTGCGCCCGGACACGCTGTTTATCCCGTAACCTGTCGATGCCCGACACCACAACCCATTCGCCCGGTGCCAGCCCCGATAGCAGGCGCACGCCGCCGTCGCGGGCATCAGCAATCTTGACTTTGCGGAGCGAAACAATGTCGGCGCCCTTTGGCAGGACATAGACAAATCCCTCGCCGGCGCGGGGCGCAAATAGCGCTGCTGGGGGCAGCAGCAAGGTCGATTTCGACTGGTCGCGCGACGTGATTTCCGCGCTGCCGATCTGGCCGGAGCGCAACCCTTCGATCTTGGGCAAGGCGATCTCGACTTCAAACGTCCCCGTGCCCTGATCCGCGCGACCGCCAATCTGGACAACCTGCCCCGTGATGATCAAGTCGTTGAGCGATGCGATGCGAACCGTTGCGGCTGATCCGACTGCCAGATTGGCTGCCTCCCGGTCAGGCACCGGAATGCGCAGCACATACCCCCGCGCTTCTTCGCCGAGCGTCAAGACCGGTGTTCCTTCGTTGACGACTTGTGTCGGCTCGGCGGATCGCGCGAGGATGATACCCGCACTCGGCGCAACGATCCGCGATGTGTCGGATGCAAAGCGCCGCGCGCGCGTATTTGCGACAGCTGTATCAAAAGTTGCTTGGGCATTGTCTAACCGAGGCTTGGTCACCCACCCTTGAGCATAGAGCTGTTTCGAGCGTTGCAACTCGGCACCCGCACGCACTTGTTCAGCGTTCGCGACGCTCAGCTGCGCATTGACCGTTGTTGTGTCTAGAACGGCGAGTAGCTGGCCTTTGCTGACGCGCTCGCCGCCAACGACCTCAATGCGCGCGATGCGTCCTGCGCTTGTGAAAGCCAATAGTGTCTCTTGTCGGAGCCTTACCGTTCCAGCGCCGCGAATGCGCTGGAGGTCGGGCGTCGATTGCACGAGCGCGACACTTACGTCGATGGTCTTCGCTTCTTGCGGTGCAGGCTTCGGACTGCATGCCCCCAATGTGACAATCAAAATTGTTGCTGCGAACCGACGCATTACGTTACTCGTCCACGCTCGATCCGCACAATAGCGATCCGCAGCATCCAACTTAGCCATTGTCATTATAGTTGCAATACGAAACTGGACTGTCTGTTGGCGTCGGACGCAATGTGGGATCACCCTTGAAAATATGCCCAGACGAAGACCGACAAGAATGCTGCGAGGCTGAGCACGGAACCGATCTGCGTGGCTCCCTGCCCTGAACGTCGGTCGGGATTCATCTGTGCCAGCCTTGAGATTTTGCCCATTGGACTGAGCGCATGAGCGAGTCTTGGAGCGGTGTTGCGATATCGCCAAAAACGTGTTTGAACTTGGCGTCGTTGACGACAAACGGCCGTTCGAACTGATAGGTCATTTCAACCATCTCGCGCATTGGCGGAATGAACAGACCCAGCATCTTCATCTGTGCAGAGCTCATCTTCGCCAATTTGGGCTTTTTGCCCGCAATTCGGAATGCAGTCTCGAAGAAATCCCGGCTCGATACAGTGTCTGCATTTGGCACGTGCCAAACCTGTCCAATCGCGCGATGATCGATGCCCAAAGTCGCCAACACACGACCGAAGTCCTCGACGAAGGTATAGCTGTGCGGCATGTCTAGATCGCCAGTATAGTTGACCGCCCTGCCCCTGATTATGGACTTGATCGCGCGCGCGCCAGCGACTGATCCATCCACGAAAGGCCCAAAGAAATCGGAACCGCGCGCAACTGCAACCTGCACCGCGCCGGTGCGATGCACCTCCATTAATGCATCATGCATCGCGGCGCGGACGATTCCCTTCCGCGTATTCGGCCGCAGCGGCATGTCTTCTACCATAGGTTCGGCTACGGGCCCATAACCGTAGAGATTCTCGGCAACGATGAGTTTTGCCCCGAGCGCTTCAGCGATCGCAATCGCCGACGCCTGAAGCGCCGGGAACTCTTGTGGCCAGCGATGATAGAGCGGCTGGACACAAAAGTAGACGCTTCCAACATCTGGGAGCACCGACGCCAACCCACGCGGGTCGTCAAGGTTTCCAGCAATGAGCCGTGTTTGCTGCGGAATGCAGTTTAGCTTGCCGGAGCGATTGACGAGCACCACGCTTTTGCCAGCCTTGGCGAGTGCCGTTGCTGTCGCCCGGCCTAGCGGACCGGCACCGAGCACGACATGTGTTGCAATCTTGGCCTGAGTGTTGTCGTTCATCATGCATTCCCATCCATTCTGTGCTCAGGCTCGGCGAGGCTGGGTTAGCGACCAGATACCGATAAAAAGTAGACCGGCCTGCCAGACGATTCCGTTGACGGTCAGCAACCCATCCATTGGAATGCCAAAAATCGACTCAACCCCAAATCCTGCTGGAACAGTCGCAAGCAGCATCAGTCCCGTCACGAAGACGAAGCCACCGAGCAACTTTGTGAAGCGCCCTTGGTGCCCGAAAATCACGCCGCCGATGACTAATGTCCAGAGGCCGCTCACCAAGCCAACGCCGAGGATCTCGCCAATCCCTCCAGCATATTCGTTGAGCATTTCGAAGAGGACGCCAATCGTCGCCGTGTCGGCACCAGGAGCGCCATAGGCTTTAGCGAGGATCGGCATGGCGAAAAGCCAGCGCGTTATGCCAATCGACTTTGCGACAGCCGAAAAGACTGCGAGCGCAAGCGTGGTTGCGGCGAGCGGTCCGACAAGGCCCAGCCGCGCGTTGAGGGCAATGGTGGCTGGGATGAAAAGCAAGCCGACGGTCAGGTAGCAAAGATAGCCAGTTTGGATCGGTGTCCAGAATTCGAGCAGCCGCGGCAGGGCGATCGCTGCCGGGTCGTCGAGGCTTACCGGCCAGTCGATCGTCGTCGAGAGGATCAGGTAGGCTGTCAGCATCAGCACGTATTGTATGATGAGAAAACCCGCGGCGTATCGCCCCGGTACGCGCGACATGTCGTTGTACTGCATTGTTTTAATCCCCTATTTGTTTGGCGCAACAGCGCGAGGTTGAGACCGCGATGCTTCAAAACGTCCGCGGGCACATTGATCGGGGTTAAGATCGCGCCATCCGAAGTGAGTTCCGTTTATCGCCAAAGTTTGGGTCTGGACGATCTTAACCCCGATCAATGTGCACCCCGCGAATCCCGACCAATAGGCCACCGGTATCAGCCGCAGGGACGTGAATCGCATCACCTTCGGCTGCCACGGATCACTATTGAAGGAGGAATATCGCCATGAGAAAATTCACGTTTGTCGCCATTTGTTGCGCATTGGCGAGCAGCCAGGCACTGGCGCAATCAACGGATGAAATGTCATCGGATGAAACGCCTGAAGGAAATTGGTCAGGATTCATCTCGGCAGGACCAGGGGCTGCACCGGAGTATGAAGGGGCAAAGACCTATCAGGTCATTCCTTTCATTTCGGCGGACCTCAAGTACCGCAGTGTAACCCTTGAAGTCCGGGGCACATCTGCCCGGCTGGATGTCTTGAGCGCCCTATCCGGATTTGGCGGCGGTGCCATTTACGGTGGCCCCGCTGTCGCCTTCAAATTGCCACGTGACAACACGGTCGGGAGCGTTGGCAGCCCGATTCGCGCATTGACCAAAATTCCGTTTCAGGTTGAGGCAGGTGGCTTCATTGGGCTGAAGCTGGGTGGCAACGAAGCTGGCCGTGGGCAATTCCGGATCGAAGCGACCGCATTGGGAGGCGCTAAAGGTTTTGAGGCGACCGGTCGCATCTCATATGCACTGGTTCGCTCGCGCAAGGTCTTCGTCGATGTCGACAACAGCCTGACCTATGCCAATGACAAATATATGCAAACCTATTTCGGCGTCACCCCGCTTGAGGCGACGGCTTCTGGCCTTGCTGCCTTCAAGCCGGGCGCTGGCATCAAGGACGTTAGCTCGGGCCTGATGATCGGTTACCAGTTCAACAAGCGTTGGGGCATCGTTGCCAACGGCAATTACAGCTATCTCGTCGGCGACGCGGCCAAAAGCCCGATTGTGAAGGGTCGCCTGACCGGAGTGACGGGCGAGGGGTCGCGCAGCCAATTTGTCGGCGGCGTGGGCATTCTCTTCCGCTTCTAGCCGCGGGTCGCACCCGGCTGACCTGCGCTTGCTGAGCTGCCCCTCCCCCCGGCATGTTTGGCAGGCGCAGGTCCAATGTTCGGACGATGAACGGTAAGCAAATTATTGGAGGACGGTTTTGAACCGACGCAGTGCGCTGGCAGGATTTGGCGGGATTGGTTTGATCGCCGTCGGCGCCGGGTGGTGGCGCGTTCGTCGGTCTGATGAATCTGCGCGTTCGGCATGGATGCTGGATGGTGCACGTCCTGTGGACATCCGCCTCGATGCGTTCCGCCATGCAATCCTTGCTCCCAATCCACACAATCGACAGCCTTGGCTGATTAAGCTCGTCGGGACCAACGAAGCATTGATAGCCTGTGACCTGGACCGCAGGCTTCCGGAAACCGACCCGTTTGATCGCCAGATTGTTATCGGGTTTGGAACCTTCATTGAACTTGCGGGCATTGCCGCAACTGCGCGCGGCAGTCGCTTGGAAATTTACCCATTTCCCGAAGGTGAGCCCCAGCCACGCCTTGACGGGAGGCCAGTTGCACAGCTTGCTTTCATGGCCGATGCAGGCATCACGCGCGATCCGCTCTTCGCTGCCATCACTGCCCGACACACCAACCGACAGATATATGAGCCGTTGTCGCCGACACAGGGCCAGCTCACTGCGATTCGGCAAGAGGGAGTTTCGGCGAGCAGCGGTGCAGCGCTAGTCGATAAGCTGCGGGCGATCGTCATCGGCGCAATGACGACCGAGATGACGTTGCCGCGTACATGGATGGAATCCGTGAATCTTATGCGGATCGGCGCGCGTGAAATTGTTGACTCGCCGGACGGGATTGCAATCGGTGGTCCCGCAATCGAGGCTATGTCCGCCGCTGGTATCGTCACTCGCAATACCCTTGGCGATCCAACCAGCGCAGCGTTCAAATCTAGCCTTGACGATGTCCCAAGCATTTATGGATCGCTGCCAGCGATCGCCTGGATAACGACAGCGGGAAACGCGCGTGTGAATCAACTGGATGCAGGACGTCGTTACCTCCGCGCGGCACTCCGTGCGACACTGCTCGATTTGTCGATGCACCCGATGAGTCAGGCGATTCAAGAGTATCCTGAAATGTCCTCGTTTTTTAGTCGGGTGGCGACGGTGTGTGGTGTGCGCGCGGATGAACGAGTGCAGATGCTAGCGCGTCTCGGCCGCGCTTCTCAGGTTTTGCCCAGTCCAAGGTGGCCGCTTCGGACTCATCTAATCTAGAGCCGATTTTCCAGACGCGGTTGCGCTTGATACAGTGAGCAAATTGCGCGGCCGCGTATCTGCGGACACCTAATAGAGATTATGTCTATGCTGAACGGAAAAACGATGACAAAAAACCTAAGCATTACTCTGACGGCAGCCGTCTTGCTCACAGTTACATTGGGCCGCTCTGCAATATCCGCTGCTAGCGTCAGCACGCTCATGATTGGCCCTGACTTGCTCGTCAACATGACTGTGGGCAGCCATTCTGCAAGATTGCGTTTTATGTCCGGCGGACCAGCAGCCCTGATCCTGAATCCGGATGCGGCCCAGCGTTTTGGCGCAAAAGGTGGACTGTTTGGAGCTCAGGCTAAGGTTGGGCCGGTCGTGGTCAAGGGCCGCACGGCATCAATGTCGTATGCTATTGCAGGCCAGAATAGCCGTGGCCGAGTGGCATGGTTTGATCGTGCGATTGCAGCAGACTTTCATGGCGCCCTAGGGCCGATGTCGGCTCCGCAGGATATTGTTACAATCCAGCTGCGGGCAGCGCAAGCGGGCGAACGCAGCTTCGCATTGCCGATGATCAATCAGCGCAGCGGCGCTGTTGGCACGACAGCAAATCTTGATGGGCAGGAACTGTTCATCCAGTGGGATCTGACGAGGCAGGAAAATTTGGCCACTGCGGCTGCTGGGTCGATTTTGGCAAAGACACATGACGGGCAGTTTTCTGGAAAGTCACGGCAAGCTATGATTGCCTTTGACATCGGTCGCCCGGCGCGGTCCTTGAATTTGTCGCGTGTATTCGCTGTAGGTCCACTCCGACTGGACAGCATCGTCACCCGGACTAGCGACTATGGTGACACAAGCGATATTTCCGATGCTGACGCGGATCCGGGCGAAATCATCGTGACTGCACGCGGCAAAAAATCAAAAGCAATTTACACTCTGCAAATTGGTCGTGACGCGATGCAGGGCTGCTCCAGCTTGACCTTTGACAAGCCGCGAATGCTCATAATTCTAACGTGCGGTGTGGCGGAATAGACCTATGGTCTTACAATCACAACGCTGGTCTGCCTTACAATTTGAACATTCCGGGTAATGTGGAATCATCGCGTAAGTCGGCTGGCCGTTGATCCCGTTCCTCGACAAGGTTGGGCCAGATACAAATGAAGAGGGCGATATATTTGGGGAGTCAGCTTGTATCTAAATGATCGCACTCATGCTATTGGTGGTCATGTCGTAACTCGCGATTCCCTTAACGATCCAGCCAATGCAGCGTTTAAATCGAGCCTCCACGATGTTCCAGGCGTTTATGGATCGCTGCCAGCGATCGCCTGGATAACGACAGCTGGAAACGCGCGGGGGAACCAACTGGATGCAAGACGTCGTTACTTCCGTGCGGCGCTGCGTGCGACATTGCTCGATTTGTCGATGCGCCCGATGAGTCAGGCGATTCAAGAGTATCCTGGAATGTCCTCATTTTTTGTGCGAGCGACGACGGTGTTTGGTGTGCGTGCGGATGAACGATTACAGATGCTCGCGCGTCTCGGTCGCGGTTCTCACGTTCCGCCCAATCCAAGATGGCCGCTTCGGACGCACCTGATCTAGGCGAGACTTGGGCAGAACAAGACGTCTGCTGGTGGCCCTGAAGAAAATTCGATTTGACGCCGTAAAAAAGTTTGATACCTAACAAACAAGTTTGATATCTAACCTTCGGAGAATTGCATGGCAGCCAATCTGCACGGGGGCGATGAGCAGCACGCATTTGCGGCCGATGGCCTTAACAAGATGGTGTTCGAAATATTCAATGATATCGGCATTATCAGCCAGCTAAGTTCGACGATGCTTGCGGGCGTATTGCCCGGAGGCATTACACAGGCGCAGTTCACGATCCTGAACCATTTTGTGCGACTTGGAATTGCCGACGCATCACCGGCAGACCTTGCGCGTGCGTTCCAAGTCACCCGACCGACCATCACCAGCACAATCGCGCGCATGGAGCGGGCCGCTCTGGTTGCCGTACTGCCAGATCCACGGGACGGGCGTGGTAAGCGCGTTTCACTGACGCCCGCAGGCCGCCACATGCGCGACCTTTGCCTTGATGCTTTGTCTCCTGTGTGGCCAAAGATAGCGGCCATCGTTGATCTTCAAAACATCTCAGTGCTGCTACCAGCGTTGAAAGCCCTCCGTATCGGCCTTGATCGGCTCCGCGACTGACCATGACGGTCGTCTGAGCAGTATTTTAAAGGGTAACACCAATCCAAAGAGGACATAATGGACGTCGATCATCCGGCATTCGCCGCATTTCTCACTTTCTTCAATCGGACCATTCGTCCGTTAGCTCACGACGGTGCCGTCATGGCCGAACTCGCGCGGTTGTCGGAATTGCGGCGCCCCGAAAAACTTGAGCATCTAATTATCGCCGGACAGCCGGTTGAACATATCATGTTCGTTCATGAGGGGCTTATCCGATATTATTACCTCGATGAAGCCAACGGCGACGAACGGACCGGGCAGTTTTTCGAGGAGAAATCAGTATACACCGACGTGGCCAGCTTTGTCGGCCAGTTTCCCACCGATCAGTACATTCAGGCGTTGACATCATGCGAGATCCTGATGATCCCGCGGGCGGCCGTTTACAGCGCTTTCAATACCAACCACGGTATGGAGCGTTTTGCGCGCATGATGGTCGAGCAGGCTTTGACCGGTTCGCAGCGGAGGACGGCAAACCTGATGACAAAGAGCCTTGATGAGCGATACAGACATTTTGTTGCAGCGCGTCCGTCTGTCGCGCGACGGGTTCCGCAATATCTCATCGCTGGCTTCCTTGGCGTGACCCCCGAGGCGCTGGCACGGGCTCGGAGACGCACGACGCGGCTGCCTCTTCCCCGCCCAGATTAGGAAGTGGACACCATGGTGCACCGTCCCTTGGGATGTTAAGCTGCGGCTTATGTCAAAATGGACGTCGTCTGGACGATGCCGCATCTCGCTCGGCCTTGATGCATATTGCAAACGGTACTTCCCTACGGAGGGTTTCCAAGGTCTTGAGGTCGTAGCCGTTCTCAAGAAAAAAGCTAACCGTATCAGAGTGCGGACCGTTTGATCGAAAGCGCAACTCGCTCACAAGACGGCGAAGGCTCTCAAGCTGTTCGTTTGCGAGCCGCTGCGGTCGAGGGTTGCCGATTAAGTTTTTAATGTAATTCGTAAACCCAGACCGTACGGTCGACGATGCCCGGTCATCATACTCTCGGCGTTGGTGAGCTAAGGCGATGACCGTCAGCTCAAGCTCAGAGAATACCGCTTTTGAATATTTTGGGGATGATGCAGTCTTTTCCATTGGCTTTTTCTTTGGGAGTCTCAACTCGCCGCCCGCGACAAGCACTGCTCGAATGCGCCGTCGCGACCGCAAAGGCATTAACCCAAGTCAAGAAATGTAGCGGCCGTGAAAGTTAGTCATTGTTAAAGCTGTCTTGGTCCGACGAAGCCGAAGCAGATCGAAAACTAAATCCGTCAAACTGCATGAATGAACGGCAGATCTTTGGGAATTCGACCCCGACGGCAAAGGGCTGGCTTGTTTGCTAATATAGCCGTTGGACCCAAGCGGAATGGTTTAGTTTTGGCTGTGTCTAAATGACTTTGCTATCCAGTTCGTGGTCGCACGGATGTGCGGCAATCGGCGAAGATCTTGGTGTACCGTAATCCACGGGGTCCGCTGGAAAGGCTTTGTCATGTCCACAAGCTCAATTAATCCGGCGCTGCGGGCAAAGGATGCAGGGAGCAATGCCGCGCCGACCCCCGCAACCGCCGCCTGTATGAGCGCGCGAGTGCTGCTGGTCCGCAAGACGATCTCAGTCGCCCGCGCGAAGTGATCGATCCATTCATGTTCTTGCAGGCGACCATAGCTGTCGTCGTAAGTGAGAACGGGGAGAGAATATGGCGCGTCTAGCTTCAAGCGTTCTACAACGCTTGGCGCAGCGAACGCCCGTAACTCTATCGGCGGTAGTGCTCTTGCAAACAGACTGTTTCCCTGTGGTCGTGTCATTCGAACGGCAATGTCGGCATCGCGTTCGGCCAAACTAACGACGGCAGCTTCGCCGATCAGTTCTAGCGTGACATTGGGTGCTGCCGACTGCAGGACCGCAATATGTGGTGCTAATACCTCGGATACAACGAACTCGGTCGCGCTGACGCGAACAGTCTTGCGCTCTCCGTCCTGTTTCAAAGCGGTTGCGGCTCTGGCAATCGCCGCAATGGCGTCAAGCGCGGGCTGGGCGAGCGAGGCGATGCGTCGCCCGTCACCGGTTAAGCGGACACCTCTGGCACTGCGTTCGAGTAAACGAATGCCAAGAACAGCTTCAAGCGCGTTAAGCCGTCTGCTGGCGGTCGATACTGAGACCCCGCGCGCCTTGGCTGCTGCACTGAGCGACCCGCGTTCAGCCACAGCACGAAGCCATTCAAGATCGGAAGAGTCCAGCGTTACCTTTCCGCAAAACGCAAAGCTGCTTTGCACCGTAGCGACTTACATAAAAATCGATCCGGCGCAATATTGCAGGTGAAGGAGACTATTCATGCGCTTTGCCCTCATCGTCGCAGCAGCTGCTCTGCTGCTACCCAGCCTGTCCACAGCTCAAACGCCCCTGATGGTCGCGCCATCGGTCCAAGTTGCGGTCTCCGTTTCCGTGCCAACGCCTGCGGGTTTGCCGCGTGCGACGGTCGAGGCGGGTATGGCACGGTCAGTGTCAACCTACGAAGCCGTTCCCGGCCTCATACGCAAATATTTCACGATCGGGCAAGCGGACTTCGGGGGGCTTTACTTGTTTCGCGACCGTGCTTCGGCTCAAGCGTGGTTCAGCGATGCATGGCGGGCGCGCGTAATGGCCACTTATGGTGCTCAACCGACCGTTACTTATTTCGACGTGCCCCTCGTCGTTGATAACAGTGTGGCAAGGTGATGCGGCAACTCACCTTCGTTTGCCAGGGTCTTGTCGAGTGGCGCGATGTTGCCGACGCGACAATCAGAACCGGCCTTGACGCAATTGTGCGCCCGCTCGTTCTTGGGCGCTGCGACCTCGATGTTGGCTTTGTGCGCGGCGTTGCACCCATGCGTGAGGGCGAGCCGATTGGTCATGAAATGATCGGCGAGGTGGTGGACGTGGGCGATCTCGTGCGATCCGTGACGCCTGGCCAGCATGTTATCGTACCCTCGCAAATCTCGTGCGGCACGTGCCGCAACTGCCGACGGGGCTTTACCGGACGTTGCCAGTCAGTGCCCTTCGGCGCGGGATACGGAATGAACCGCGACGGTGATTTTGGCTGTGCAGCGGCTGATCTGGTGCGCGTCCCTTACGCCGATGCCATGCTCGTTCCACTCCCGACGGGTGCGGACCCGGTCGCGCTGATCGGTGCCGCTGATATGGCGCTCGATGCCTGGCGCGCTGTCGGACCGCAGTTGCGCGAACGACCGGGCGCGTCGGTTCTCGTTATGGGCGGACTTGCCTCGGTCATCGGGATCTATGCCGCCGGGATTGCGGTCGCGATGGGCGCGGGCCGCGTCGATTATGTCGATCACGATCCTCGGCGACTCGCCGAGGCCGCAAAATATGGCGCGAACACAATTGCACGGCCCTGCGAGCTGACCGAAGCCTATGAAATTGTCGTCGATGCTGACGGCCAAGCCGATACGCTGGTTCAGGCACTGCGTGCGACTGAACCCGAGGGGCTGTTCACCAGCGTAAGTATCCATCTCCGTCCGCTGACCGGCCTGCCGTTGATCGAGCTTTATCATAAGGGCATTACTTTCCGCACCGGGCGCGCGAACGTCCGGGCACAGGCCGAAGCGCTGCTGCCGCTGTGCACTCACGGTCATTTCGACCCGGCGATGATCGACACCCGGGTTTACGCATTCGACGATGCGCCCGCAGCATGGCTCGACGATGCGGTGCGAACGGTTGCAGCGCGTGACTGACCAAGCCCCGCCTCCCGGCTTCGAGCCGCACTTTCGCCGCAGCCCGGTCACCGATCCGTGGGAGCCGCTGTGGGTCAAGCGCGATGAAAAAGGTCTTCAGCTGGGCGTTTGGATCACCGCCGCGCATTGCAACGCGCGCGGCAATTTGCACGGCGGTGTCATTGCGACGCTCGCCGACAAT
>JANMPU010000024.1:0-9559 GCA_031369985.1 Sphingomonas sp.
GTCGCAGCGCTTCAGCAAACCGGTTACAAGGCAAAGCTGGACAAGGACAGCGAAGGCGATCCGAAGGTCTCGAGCAGCGCGTCCGGGTATGACTTTGACATCTATTTTTATGGCTGCAAAGACAACAAAAATTGCGACTCACTGCTATTCAGGATTTCCTTCGAAAAGGACGGGGCCAACACATTTGAACTGGCCAATAAATGGAACAGCAAAAAACGCTTCAGCCAGGCTTATATCAGTGACAAAGGCGCATTTGTCGCTGACTATGATGTGACGACGGCGGGCGGCTTAACCAGCGCCAATTTTGCCGATGTGGTCGACTGGTGGTCTGTTACATTGGGTAATCTAAAGACATTTTTTCAGGAAAACCCGCCGCCAAAGAGCTAACGCTCCATGAGACGCGGCATGAGTTCGACAAAATTGCAGGGGCGGTGGCGGCTGTCGAGCTGACTTGCCAAAATGTCGTTCCATCCGTCCGTGACAGCGCCGGTCGATCCGGGAAGCGCAAAAATATATGTGCCCCGCGTGACGATGGCGCAGGCGCGCGACTGCACGGTTGAGGTGCCGATCTTCTGGTAGGACAGCCAGCGGAAGAGTTCGCCGAAACCGGGGATGTCCTTGCCGCCCATTCGGGCGAGTGCTTCGGGAGTTACGTCGCGACCGGTGACGCCGGTGCCGCCGGTCGTAATGATGCAATCGATGCTGCGATCATCGACCCAGCGGTGGAGGCAGGCGATCAGCGAGTCTGTATCGTCATGGACAATCCCACGATCTGCAAGAATGTGGCCTGTGCCTTCGAGCAATTCGACCAGTTTGTCGCCCGAGCGATCATCAGCGGCGGTGCGTGTGTCCGAGACGGTCAGGACAGCGATCCTGACCGGTTGAAACTCAGCGGCTTCGTCGATCAACGCGAGGCCCGCACTGAGTTGGCACCCGAGAGGCCGGGGAAGCGTGGCCACAGCCCTTGGACGAGCGCAAAACGGCTGTCGGTTCTTTGGCCCGCCTGCTGCTGATACATCCAATAGTTGCGCAGAACGATGGTGACGTAACCGCGCGTCTCCCAATAAGGGACGCTCTCGATATACATTAGCGGGTCGCGATTGATGTCGTCACCGCGCGCATTCCAGCGCTCAAGCGGCGAAGGGCCGGCATTATAGGCCATGATGACCTTGGGCAGCAGGCCGCCGGTCGCGGTCAAATCGCGCAGATATTCAATATAGCTCTGGCCGTATTCCATATTGGTTGACGGGTTCGACAGCGAACCAACGGTTTGACCCCGGCTTCGCGCGATATCGCCCGCCGTGCCGGGGCGGACTTGCATGAGCCCACGCGCACCGGCGGCGCTGGTAACGTTGGTCCGGAAATTCGATTCCTGAAGCGTGTGCGCAAAGACCAGCGCCCGATCCACGCGCCATCCGCCTTCTGGTGACCAATTGGCGGGGGCTGGATAGCGCCCTTCAATCGTGGTGCGTGCGCCGCGCGGGCCATTGTGCGCGAGGTAAAGCTGCGTTGAGGGCAGGCTGAGTTTGCCTGCTATGGCGGTAAGCGTCGCATGTTCGGCAGGAACGCCGATGCGCGCCTGCCAACGGATCAATTCATCGGCGCGGTCGATCTGGCCGATTTCGGCGAGTGCAAGGGCGGCGCGGACATTGGGGCGTTCGGCGACTTTGCGGATCGCGCCGCTGCCGTCGTCATCCTTGGTGGGCGCGAGGCCCATCGCGGCTTGCGCAAGCATCCCGTAAAAGGTTTCCTCGAGACGAGCTGCATTGCGGAGATGTGGCTGTATACGTTCAGGTTGTTTGGCGACCATGTCGGCGCGGGCGGCCCAATAATGACCGGCGGCAATCATTTCAGCATCGGAGTGGCGGCGTGCGACGGAGGCGAACGCTGCCGATGCACCACCCCAATCCTTTTGACGCCATGCCGACAGGCCAACGACCCAGTCGCCCATTGCGGCCCAATCGCCATATCCAGCCTGCGCTTTAGTCGCCAAGGCGCGGGCTGCGGCGTCGTTGCCAGTCAGGAAGTAAGACCAGGCAACGCGTTGTTGCCATTCGGTTTTTGCGTCGGCGGTTAGGCGGTCTTCGTTGGCAATGATCAGCGCTTCGGCTTCAACGGCGCGGTCATCCTTGATCAGCGGCAGAATTTGCGAGCCGAGACTGCTGGCGACGGGATCGCCGCCGGTTGTCGCCGTGCGGCCACGGCGGGGTGAGGAACCGAGCCATGTCAGTTCACGCACTTCGGGGAGTAAAGGCACTGTTTCCGCGCCACGCGCACCGGCGAGACGAACGAGCGATTGCGATTGCGGCAGATCGGACGCCCGTATTGCGAGCGCGACGAGATCAGAGGCTTCGACTTTCGGCGAACCCTTGGCAGTGTAAATCACGGCGCGGGCAAGCGGGTGCAGCGGTCCTTCGTCCATGGCCGCGAGTTTCGCCGAGGCATCGCTCCATTTGGTGGCGTCGATACTGGCAAAGATGTCACGATACAGCGCGCGGGCATTGGGCCCGAGTTGTGTGGGAAGAGGCGTCGCGGCGACCGTTTTCGGGGCATTATCGGCAGTCGCAATCGCCGGTAGGCTGGCCGTGGAAAACGCCAAAATGGCGAGAATGGCTTTGGTTTTCACGAGTCTTCCCTCAAATTCAGTCTTTGCATTTCGGCCCAGGCGGCTGCTTTCCGGGATTTCGACCCGTCAAACATGCGCGGGTGCGCCGTTGCGATTGCATCCATAGTGGTGCCGTCATGGTTAACATGATGTAAACTTCCGCGTGCCTTCGCATCGTCGATCCCAAGGATCGCACGACTGGCCGCAGTCCCGATCAGCCAGAGCTGTTTAGGGCCAACAAGCGAGATGTGGCGGCGGGCAAGTTCGGCGAGCGGCTCGAGACTATCGTTCGCGATGCGACCGGTCAGCGGGCGTCCGGGGCAGAGAAAAGCGATGTAGGTCGTTTCGCGTGTGCGACCGATGGCTTCAAGCATCTTGTCGAAGATTGGATCGGCAAGGGGGAGGCCCGCATCGAGGTCCGTGCTGTCGGGGAAATCGACAAGGATCATAAGATCACTCTTAGAGTCGCCGACGGAACGAAGGCGGCGGTTCGATGGGCCAGCGTCGGGGATGTTGCCAGTCATCAGATGGTCGACCAGTGTTTCAAGCGTTTGAAGTTGTGGCTTTGGCGCCTCGCTGAGCCTCGTGACGGCCGTTTTCGCGGGTTTTGCTGCGCCTAGCCAATCGAACGGCTCATCGTCGACGACGCAATCCACACCCGTGTCTGCCCACCACCGTAAATAGCTGGATGCGGCGTCGTTTGCCGTCAATGTCTGAGCTTGCCCCACCTGAGATGCAAAGCGCGTTATTGACGTTCGGGTCAATCATCGCGAGAGATGCAAGGGATAACCCGTTACCCGCGCACGGCGAAGCGCGGCCAAGGATGCAAACGATGACTGAACGTGAAGCAATGCCCTATGATGTCGTGATTGTGGGGGCGGGGCCGGCGGGCCTTGCTGCGGCAATCCGGCTCAAACAGGTCAATGCCGAATTGTCGGTCTGTATCCTTGAAAAAGGATCCGAAGTTGGTGCGCACATATTGTCGGGTGCGGTCGTCGATCCGAAGGCTTTGGACGAACTGTTGCCCGAATGGCGGACGATGGGGTGCCCGATGGCCGAAGTGCCGGTGGTAGACAATCAGCATTGGGCGTTAAGTGCGCAGAAGAAAACCGCCCTGCCGCATCTGATGATGCCCGCATTTATGAATAACAAGGGAACTTACACAGGGAGCCTCGGCAATTTGTGCCGCTGGTTGGCGGAGCAGGCCGAGGGGCTGGGCGTCGAGATTTTCCCGGGCTTCGCCGCCGCTGAGGTGCTGTTCAACGAAGACGGTTCGGTGAAGGGTGTCGCAACGGGCGATATGGGCATTGCGCGCGATGGTTCGCATAAGAGCGATTATCAGCCGGGTCTCGAGCTTCACGCGAAATATACCTTCTTCGCTGAGGGCGCGCGCGGGCATTTGACGAAGCAGCTCAAGACAAAGTTCGATCTTGAAGCAAACTGTGAGCCGCAAGTCTATGGCATTGGGCTAAAAGAGCTGTGGGATATTGATCCTGCGAACCATGCTCCGGGGCGCGTCATTCATACGCAGGGTTGGCCATTGTCCGACGCTTGGGGCGGGGGGTTCCTTTATCATCAGGCGAATAATCAGGTCGCGCTCGGTTTCGTCGTCGCGCTTGATTATAAAAACCCTTACCTCTCTCCATTCGATGAATTCCAGCGCTGGAAAACCCACCCCGAAATTGCGGCAATCCTGAAAGGGGCGCGGCGTGTTTCTTACGGCGCGCGGGCGATCAACGAAGGTGGGTGGCAATCAGTGCCGAAACTGGCGTTTCCCGGTGGTGCTCTGATAGGATGCAGTGCGGGTTTTGTGAATGTGCCGCGTATCAAGGGCAGCCACACCGCGATGAAATCCGGGATGCTGGCAGCGGAAGCAGCAGCGGCGGCGATTGCAGAGGATCGGACGAGCGACGAACTTTCGACCTATCAGCCCGCCGTCAATGACAGCTGGATCGCGACTGAATTGAAACTGGTGAAGAACGCGGAACCATGTGTTGCCAAATATGGCAATGTTGTGGGTACAGTGCTCGCGGGCGCCGATATGTGGATGCGCATGCTGAAAATCGGTTTGCCGATCACGATGAAGCATCACGCCGACCATAAGAGCTTGTGGCGCAAGGATTTGGTCAAGCCAATTGACTATCCAAAGCCCGATGGCGTGCTGACCTTCGACAAGCTGTCTTCGGTGTTCATTTCGAACACTAATCATGCCGAGGACCAACCGGTCCACCTGCAGTTGAAAGACCCTGCAGTGCCGATTACCGTCAACCTGCCGCTGTATGACAACCCAGAACAGCGTTACTGTCCTGCGGGGGTGTACGAGATTGTGGGGCGCGAGGAAGGTGATCCAAAGCTCCAGATCAACGCCCAGAACTGCGTCCATTGCAAAACCTGCGACATCAAGGACCCGACGCAGAACATCAATTGGGTGGTGCCGGAGGGCGGCGGTGGCCCGAATTATCCGAATATGTAGCTCATTGGCGCTGCTGGCGATGCCTGTCGCGGCGGATGCTCGGCGATCCGACGTATCGGCCTTGGGACATTACGTCAGAGCGCGGGCAGCGGATTCAGTCGATCAGTCTGCCGTTGCAGTGGAAAGCTATTCGGCGGCACTGACCGGCGCGCCGGAGAATGTGACGGTGGCGTTTCGTGCTTATCGGGAGTCCGTTGAGGCGGGGAATTATGCGCTAGCATTCCGTGCGGCCCAATCGCTCGACAAAGCGGGTGACATTCCGCCCGATGCGCATCTCGTCCTGTTTATTGGCACGCTCAAAATGCGCGATTGGGGCGCGGCGCGCAAGCGGCTTGACGCGCTGGGTGCCGAACCGGGATTGGGGTTTATGGCCCCGATGCTCGCGCGCTGGGTTGATATGGCATCGCGGACGCAATCGGCGGTGCGCAGCGCGAAGTCGGCTGACGGGACTCGCAATGCCTATCTGCTAGAAAATGAAGCGTTGATCGCATTGGCATCTGGCGGTGTCGATGAAGCAGTGGCCAATATCAAAGGCATGTGGACGCTCGAGCCCTATCGGGCAGGGTCGCTGCGTTTGGCAGCGGCTGCGCGACTGGCCCAATTGGGGCAGCGACAGCGCGCAGTTGACTTGATTATTGCCGATGATGGTGCGGCCACCCGTGCACGGGCGTTCATCGCGAAGAACGGGAAACCAGCGTTGGCGGTGGTTTCGCCGCTCGATGGTACCGCCTTCCTGTTGGCGCGGATTGCAGGCGATTTGATCGTTGAAGGGAGCCCGCGGTCTGCCCTCACGGTTGCCCGGACTGCCGAGTTTGCCGATCCCGATAATGCGCGCATTCGATTGATGGTGGCGGGTGCGTTGGCGGCACGCAAGCGGCATGCGATGGCGCTGGTCATTGCCGATAGCTTGCTTGCTGATCCAGTCTATGGCGATGATGCCGCGTCGTTTCGCATTGATCAATTGATTGGCGTCGACAAACCAGAAGTGGCCCTGTCAGAAGCCGAAAATCGGGCTGCCAACTCGCCCAATGACCGGGCGCGGATTGGTGATATTGAAATGCGTCGGGGAAACTTCCCGGCAGCAGCCATTGCGTATCAAGCAGCGCTGACAAAGGCGGGCGACAAGGCCGAGTGGCCGCTCATTTTCGCGACCGCGAACGCATACGACAATGCGGGCGCCTGGGCGAAGGCAATGCCGCTCCTTGAACAGGCGCTGAAACTTGCGCCTGAAGAGCCCGCGATCCTGAATGAATTAGGCTATGGCCTCATCACCAATGGCGGCAATGTTGATCGCGGCTTGTCGCTGATCAGTAAGGCTGTGCTGCTCCGTCCTGACGACGCAGCGATTGTCGATTCGTTGGGCTGGGCGCATTACCGGCGCGGGTCTTATGCTGAGGCCATACCGCTCCTCGAACGCGCCGTGCGACTTGATCAGGCACAAGCGGAAATTGGCGAGCACCTCGGCGATGCCTATTGGGCAGCGGGACGGCGAATTGAGGCGCGCTATGCTTGGACGGCGGCGCTCCTTCACGCAGATGTCGAGGCGGTGAAACGGCTCGATGCAAAGCTGGCGGGCCGACGCTGAGGCATGCCGACCGAAACTGCCTATGCCAAAATCAACCTTGCGCTGCATGTCCGGCGACGCCGTGATGATGGTTATCATGAATTGGAGACGCTTTTTGCGTTTTTGGACGATGGAGATCGGATTTCGGTCGAGCCCGCAAAAAGCTATGTTTTGAAAGAACATGGCTTGTTCAGCGGACAAGCTGGGCCAAGTGAGGACAATCTGGTGACGCGGGCGGCGCGACTGGTTGGAGACGGTGTGTTGCCGCCAATCCGAGTTGATCTTGCCAAATATCTGCCCGTCGCGGCCGGGCTTGGCGGCGGATCAGCTGATGCCGCAGCGATGCTCCGGTTATTGGGCGGAGGGGATCGGGTTGATTTGGCGGCAGCCTTGGGGGCAGATGTTCCGGCCTGTTTGGCCAGCGTTCCTGTTATCGGAACTGGCACCGGGACCGAGCTTACGCCTTTGGAAAATGATGTTTCCGGTTTGAGCTGCGTTTTGGTGAATCCGATGGTGCCGCTTGCGACAGGGCCAGTTTTTTCGAATTGGGACGGGGTTGATCGTGGGCCGATGCCGACGGGCAGTGCGCGCGACATCATGTTGGGCGGGAGGAATGATCTGGAAAGCCCCGCAATCAGCCTGTGTCCGGTTATCGCAGATGTTCTGAAGGTGTTGCGCGCTACAAACCCGTTGATTGTGCGAATGTCTGGCTCGGGAGCTAGCTGTTTCGCAATTTACGAAGGTGCCGAGATTGCCGCCGAACATGCCTTCAACATCCGCGAGCATACGCATCAGGACTGGTGGACGATGTATGGGCGGTTGCGGTGAGTCCGTGGCGGTTCATTGAGGGACGGGAGGATGTGCTGGTTGTTGTCGATCATGCGTCGAATCATGTGCCCGACGATATTGATGTTGGCATCGATCCGGCGCTACTCGAAACGCATATCGCTTGGGATATTGGCGCGGGAGCTTTGGCCGAGGCGTTGGCTCTCCCCGCATATTTGGCAACCGCGTCGCGGCTCGTGATTGACCTGAACCGTGAGGAAGATTCGACGGAATTGATCCCCACACTTAGCGACGGCGTGGTTATCCCCGGCAATCAGGGCGACCGGCAAGCGCGGATCGATGCATATTGGCGGCCTTATCATTCGAAGCTGGGCGAACTGATTTCAATAATGCGTCCTAATCTATTGGTTTCAATGCATAGTTTTACACCGGTGCTCTCGTCATGCCCTACCGAACAACGTCCATGGGAAGTAGGCATTCTGTATCGTGAGGACAACCGCGCAGCCCGAATCGCCATCCCGCTGCTTGAACAAGCGGGCCTGAACGTCGGGGACCAACTCCCCTATTCAGGCAAAGATCTGAACGCGACGATGAATCGGCATGGTGAGGGGACCGACACACCTTATCTGGGCATCGAAGTGCGGCAGGATTTGATTGGTGATGCGGCGGGTGTGGCGCGGATGGCGCGCATCCTGCTTCCGGTCATCGAAAAATGCGCTAAGACGCTGGGCCAATAGTGAAAGACGAACCGATTTCAACGCTCGAACATCGTGCCTTTATCGGCTTTTTGGTCATCGCGTCGCTGGCGATGGCGTGGATTGTTGCGCCATTTTACGGGGCGATTCTGTGGGGCGTAGTGACGGCAATCGTGTTTTGGCCGCTCAACCGGCGATTGATGGCTGTTTTTCCGGATATGCGGAGCCTGGTTGCGGTGATCACGTTGCTTGTAATTATAGGGATTGTAATCATCCCGTCGATCATGATCGGGTCGCTGCTGATCGAACAAGCATTGTCGACATATGCGAGTCTCCAGTCACGTCAGATCGATATCGGGAAGATATTGAATGACCTTTATGCTGGGTTGCCGCCATCGGTGAACAACGCGCTGGACCGCGCGGGGTGGGGCGATACCGCGGCACTCCAGAAAAAGCTCGAAAGTGTGGCGACCAGCGGCGCGCGGATTGCAGCGGCGCAGGCGGTGAGTTTCGGACAAGGGGCATTTAACTTTGTCATTTCGCTAGGCATCATGCTCTATCTGACGTTCTTCCTTCTACGTGACGGGAATGTGTTGCAGCGAAAGATTGGCGAGCGGATGCCGCTTGCTGCAACGATGCGGCGGGACTTGTTCGAGAAATTCGCAACGGTCGTTCGCGCAACGATCAAGGGCAGCATTGTTGTCGCGATTGTGCAGGGATGCATCGGCGGCATCGTGTTCTGGTTTATCGGCATCCAAGCGCCGTTGCTTTGGGGCGTCGTCATGGGCTTTCTGTCGCTGCTCCCCGCGATTGGCACCGGCCTCGTGTGGGTGCCGGTGGCTGTCTATCTTTTCGCAACGGGGCAGACGTGGCAGGGCGCGGTGCTGACCGGCTGCGGGGTTTTCGTGATTGGCATGGTCGACAATGTCCTACGCCCGATTCTTGTGGGCAAGGACACCCGGATGCCCGATTATGTTGTCTTGATCTCTACATTGGGCGGAATTAGCGCGATGGGCGTGAATGGCTTTATCGTCGGGCCGCTGATTGCTGCGCTCTTCATTGCGGCGTGGGATATTTTCCTGCTGGAACGAACCGCTCCGTCTGCGTAAGCAGATGGCAACTGATCAGCCGGAGGGGCAACGCATGAACCGGTTCGACAAATCAAAATTGCCATCGCGCCACGTATCGGTGGGGCCAGAGCGCGCCCCGCACCGTAGCTATTATTATGCAATGGGCCTGACCGAGGAAGAGATTGCGCGGCCTTTCGTTGCGGTGGCCAGCGCGGGGAATGACTCGGCACCGTGCAACACAACACTGGATGCGCAAGCTGATGTTTGTCGCAAGGGCGTTGAAGCAGGCGGGGGTATGCCGCGCCGGTTCAACACAATCACCGTGACCGACGGCATCGCGATGGGGCATCAGGGGATGAAATCCTC
>JANMPU010000044.1:0-2464 GCA_031369985.1 Sphingomonas sp.
GCGACGGTATCGCCGCCGGCACTGTCGGGCGGGGGCAATCTTTACGCCAATCGCCTGATCCTGAAACAGGTCGAAAAACTGGCGTTCAAGCCGGTGAGCACCGCAGCCGTGCCAACGCTCGTCGTCCGTGGGGCGTGTGATTATCTCCCCGAAAGCAACGCAGCGGCTTATGCCGCGCAGTTTCGTTCCGCTGTGACGACAATACCGGCGACCGGGCACGGGATGCTGGAAAACCGTTCTGCCGTCGAGACGGTCATCACTGGCTTTGTCTCCGGTCCATTGATGCGAGCTGTGCCATGACCAACCAACGCACCGGCGGCCGCGTCCTCGTCGACCAACTTGTCCTTCAGGGATGTGACCGCATTTTCACCGTGCCGGGGGAAAGTTTCCTTGCGGTGCTCGACGCGCTGCATGATGTGCCAGCCATTCAGACGGTCGTGTGTCGGCAGGAAGGCGGCGTTGCCTTCATGGCCTGTGCCGATGGGACGATGACCGGGCGGCCGGGCGTGGCGTTTGTCACGCGCGGGCCGGGGGCGACCAATGCCAGCATCGGCGTTCATGTGGCGATGCAAGACAGCCAGCCGATGATCCTCTTCATCGGCGATGTCGACCGCGGGATGCGCGACCGCGAGGGGTTTCAGGAACTCGATTTCACCACAATGTTTTCGCCGCTTTGCAAATGGGCGAGCCGGATCGACGATGCGCGGCGCATCCCCGAATATGTCGCGCGGGCCTATGCCGTCGCGATGTCCGGCCGCCCCGGCCCCGTCGTGCTTGCCCTGCCCGAGGATATGCTGTGCGATGTCGTCGAAGCGCTTGACCGTCCGCGCCTGAACCCGCCCGAACAAGACCCCGACGGTGCAGCAATGGAAGCGGTGTTCGCGCTGCTCAAGGATGCGGTCGCCCCCATCGCCATTGTTGGCGGCGGTGGATGGGATATCGGCTGCGCGCATTATTTCAGCATTTTTGCGGGACGGCTCGGGATACCTGTGGCGGGCGCATTCCGGCGGCAGGATGCGATTGATAATGCCTCGCCGGTCTGGGCGGGCAATCTCGGCTATGGCCCCAATCCGAAACTGGTCGAGCGCATCAAGAATTCGGACGTCATCCTGTGCGTCGGCGCGCGATTGGGCGAGGCGACGACGGACGGTTACACGCTGATTACGCCCGACCATCCCGACCAGATACTGGTGCACGTCCACCCCGACCCGACCGAGCTGAACCGCGTTTATCGGGCGGACCTGCCGATCTGTGCCTATCCGCATGAATTTGCCGAAATGGCGGCGCTGTGGACCGACGATGTCATCCCATTCAAGGACGGGCGAGAGGCGCATAAGGAATGGCTGGCGTGGTCAACGCCCGCACCGTTTGATACCAAACTTGACCTCGGCCTCTGCGTGGCGGCAATGCGTGAGCGGCTCCCTGCTGACACCTTCATTTGCAACGGCGCAGGGAATTTCAGCGGCTGGTGGCATCGCTACTGGCGCTATGGCGGGCCAGTGTGCCAGCTTGCCCCGACGGCAGGGGCAATGGGCTACGGAGTGCCCGCCGCCGTTGCCGCAAGCCTGCGTCACCCGGATCGCAAAGTCGTGGCGTTGGCGGGCGACGGCGATTTCATGATGAATGGACAAGAGCTGGCAACCGCGATGCAATATGGCGCGGACATGCTGGTGATTATTGTCGACAATGGCGCTTACGGCACGATCCGCATGCACCAGGAACGCGAATATCCGGCGCGGGTCAGCGGAACAACACTCGTCAATCCCGACTTCGCAGCGCTCGCGCGGGCTTATGGGGCGTGGGCGGAAACGGTTGAGCTGACCAAGGACTTCGCGCCTGCGCTTGACCGGGCGTTGAAGCAAAAGGGCGTGAAGCTACTCCACCTTAAAACCGACGTGGAACGGATTGCGCCGGGAGCGACAATCAGTGGGCTAAGAGCGCGGTAGATCGCTCCCTCTGTCTTACAGCGCTCGAAATGTGCAACACTCGCGTTGGCTTTTTCAAACTGTCGAGACTGCCGTCCGCAAAATCATGCTCGGCATGGCGCGCTTAACTTCACATGGAATACGCCAACCCTATGAAGTTTGTGAAGTTAGGGCCGGTTTTTTGGCGCTTTTACGTCAACCCTAGATTAACCCCGCCAAGGGCGAACTCGGGTCTGCATACCGCCGCAATCCCATCCGCCCGGCACGATAGGCCATGCGGCCGCTTTCGACCGACAGCTTCATCGCGTGCGCCATCAGGATCGGGTCTTTGGCTTCGGCGATGGCGGTGTTCATCAGGACGCCGTCACAGCCGAGTTCCATTGCCACCGCCGCATCCGACGCCGTGCCGACACCGGCATCGACCAGCACCGGCACTTTTGCCCCCTCGACGATCAGCCGGATCATCACGCGGTTCTGAATACCCAGCCCCGATCCGATTGGCGCGCCGAGCGGCATGGTCGCGACCGCCCCCGCATCCT
>JANMPU010000052.1:0-47255 GCA_031369985.1 Sphingomonas sp.
CCCTTCTGCGCAAGCACGATCGCGGTCAGATTGAAGCTGCCCGAATATAGCACGACGCAGATGATGACGAAGCCGATGCTGACTTCATAGCTGACCATCTGCGCCGCCGCGCGCAGGGCCGAATAAAAGGGATATTTCGAGTTCGACGCCCAGCCCGCCATCATCACCCCGTAAACGCCGAGCGACGACGCCGCGAGAATATAGAGCAGCCCGACATTGATGTCGGACAGCACCATCCCCGGCCCGAACGGCACCACCGCCCAGACGATTAGCGCGACGGTAAAGGTGATGATCGGCGCGAGCAGGAACAGCCCCTTGTCCGCGCTTGACGGCAAAATTGTCTCCTGCAGGAAAACCTTCAGCCCGTCTGCGAACGATTGCAGCAACCCGAACGGCCCGACGACATTCGGCCCCTTGCGCAGCGCCATCGCCGCCCAGATTTTCCGGTCCGCATAAATGATCATCGCAACGGCCAGCATCAGCGGAAGGGCGATGAGGAGAATCAGGATCGTGTTCGCCACGAACCACCCCGCGCCGAAGCCCATTTGTGATTGGAACCAAGCAGTCATTCCGCCGCCTCCAGCATGTCCGCGCCGTGCAAAATCTCCGCCGAACATTGCTGCATCGTGGGGCTTGCGCGGCAAATCGCGTTGGTCAGGTAGAAATCCTTGATCGGATAGCCCGCCATTTCGGCCTTGGGCGACTTCGGCAGTTTCGGGGGATTCCAGCCATAATCTGCCAATCCCTCGCTCGCCAGCGCTGGCACTTCAACAAACATTGCCGCACGTAGAGCGTCATAAGTGTCGAATGGCAGCGTATGGCCCAGCACATCGGACAGGGCGCGCAAGATCGTCCAGTCCTCGCGCGCATCGCCGGGCGGGAACACGGCGCGCTCACCACGCTGCACGCGACCTTCGAGGTTCACATACGTGCCCGGCTTCTCCGCATAGCTTGCACCCGGCAGGACAACATCCGCCGCCGCCGCGCCCTTGTCACCATGATGGCCAATGTAGACCTTAAACGACGCCTTGAACGTCGACCAGTCAACCTCGTCCGCGCCAAGCGCGAACACCAATTTGGTTCCGTGCAGCGCCGTGATCCCGTTCGGCTGCGCATAACCGATCATCAATCCGCCCATTCGCGCCGCTGCCATGTGAAGGACGTTGAAACCGTTCCAGTCATCCCGGACTAAATTATACTTCTCGGCAATCGCCAGAGCCGTGCCGTGGACTCCTTCAACGGCCAGCGCCCCGCCGCCAACGATGATCGCAGGCCGCTCGGCCGCCGCAAGCACATCAATCAATGCTTTGGGCAAGCGCGACAAAATGCCAAGCTCGCTTCCAAGCCAATGCACCTTATAAGTAAGGTCAACTTCAGGCCCGATGGCGAAAACCTTCGCCCCGCGCTTGATCGCCTTGCGCACCCGCGTGTTGACCAACGGCGCTTCCCAGCGTAAATTCGTGCCGATCAGAAGAACCACATCGGCACGTTCGATCCCCGCAATGGTCGTATTGAAATTCACCACGCTCAGCGAAGAAACATCGTATTTCAGCCCCGTTTGCCGCCCCTCGAGCAAATCGCTGCCCATCGAACGAACCAAATGCTTTGCCGCATACATGGTTTCGCAGTCGACCAGATCGCCCGCAATTGCCGCCACGCTCGACCCGGCATCGACCGCCTTGATCGCCGCAAAGGCCTCGTCCCATGTCGCCGCTTCCAGCTTGCCATTCCGCCGCAAGAACGGACGGTCGAGCCGCTTCCTTACAAGGCCATCAACGGCATGGCGCGTTTTATCCGACGCCCATTCCTCGTTCACGTCCTCGTTGATCCGCGGCAGCGCGCGCAGCACTTGCCGCCCACGTGAATCGAGCCGGATGTTTGTCCCCACCGCGTCCATCACGTCGATGGCAGACGTCTTTTTCAACTCCCACGGCCGCGCTTCGAACGCATAGGGCTTGCTCGTCAACGCTCCCACAGGGCACAGATCGACGACATTCCCCGATAATTCGGACTGGATCGCATGTTCCAGATAGGTGGTAATCTGCATCGATTCACCGCGCCCGATGGCGCCGATGTCCTCGACGCCCGCGACTTCCTCGGCAAAGCGGATACAGCGCGTGCACTGGATGCAGCGCGTCATCACCGTCTTGACGATCGGCCCCATATATTTCTCGGTCACCGCGCGCTTGTTCTCGTCGTAGCGGCTGATGCCTTTGCCGTAAGCGACCGATTGGTCTTGCAAATCGCACTCGCCGCCCTGATCGCAAATCGGGCAATCGAGCGGATGGTTGATGAGAAGAAACTCCATCACTCCCTCGCGCGCCTTCTTCACCATCGCGCTGTCAGTGCGGATCATTTGCCCCTCGGCAGCGGGCAGCGCGCACGACGCCTGCGGCTTCGGCGGCCCGGGGGCAACCTCGACGAGGCACATGCGGCAATTGCCCGCGATGCTCAGCCGTTCATGATAGCAAAAACGCGGGATTTCCTTGCCCGCGAGTTCACAGGCCTGAAGGACGGTCGCCCCGGCAGGCACTTCGATTTCGACGCCATCGACGGTAAGTTTAGGCATTATTTGGCACCTGCGACGGTTGGAACCATGGGTGAGCGGTACAACGCCTCCGCGAGAACGCCCTCGAGGGCTGGTTTAGTGAACTTGACCTGTTGGCCATTCGGCAAGCAGGATCCCAAAATCGGACTTAGTTTAGTATAGGCTTCGCTTTGCGCTTTGCTTGCAATTGGCAATAAAACGATATCGCTCGCTGCCAGACGATCCCGCCTGATGATGCAGTTCGCAAACAATTGTAAAGCAAGTTCAATTTTGAAACGGGTCGTTGCATCGGCAGCAAGCGGTGCAGTCAAATCGATCGGAGCGATAACAGGTCCCCACTTTTGACCTTCGCGCTCCGCTGCAACGCGACGACGAAACAACTCGCCGAACAGCGCCCCTCTAAATAGACTAGAGTTGAATGTAAGTTGGCCGTTGCCAAGACACTGATCAGTGGCGAGGCTGTTGAGCTGCTTATCGTATTGATCATGCTGCGAATCAACCGACATGCTCAGAACTCGTTGAACTTGACCCAATCGCCGATCAACCACGCAGCGTGCAAATTGCGCCATAGCCACTCGGCCTCGGTCAGCAACTGAGTACCTCAGTTCATCGGAGATAACTGCCCTTTTTGGAATTTGAAAAAGGTTTTCAGACTCGGTTTCACGCTGAGCAAAAGCAGGTTCAGTGCAGAGCAACAGAACAATTCCTAAAAGAGGCTTCACTCCGCCGCCTCCAGCATTTCGCCACCCGCGCGTTCGTTGATCCGTCGCTCGATCTCCGGACGGAAATGCTTGATCAACCCTTGGATCGGCCACGCCGCTGCATCGCCCAACGCACAGATGGTGTGCCCTTCAACCTGCTTGGTCACTTCCTGAAGCAGGTCGATCTCACTGATGTCGGCATCTCCCGTCCGCAGTCGCTCCATCATGCGCCACATCCAGCCAGTGCCTTCACGGCAGGGGGTGCACTGTCCGCAGCTTTCATGCTTGTAGAAATATGACAGCCGCGAAATCGCGCGGACAATGTCGGTCGACTTGTCCATCACGATAACCGCAGCGGTTCCCAAACCCGAGCCGACGGCTTTCAATCCGTCGAAGTCCATCGGCGCGTCCATGATCTGCGCGGCGGGCACCAGTGGCACCGATGACCCGCCGGGAATGACCGCGAGCAGATTGTCCCACCCGCCGCGCACTCCCCCGCAATGCTTGTCGATCAGCTCGCGGAACGGGATGCCCATGGCGTCCTCGACGACGCAGGGCTTGTTCACATGACCCGAAATCTGGAACAGTTTTGTCCCTTCATTCTTGGGATTACCGATGCCCGCAAACCACGCCGCGCCACGCCGCAGTATTGTGGGGACCACCGCAATGCTCTCGACATTGTTGACTGTCGTCGGGCAGCCATAAAGCCCCGCACCCGCCGGGAATGGTGGCTTCAGGCGTGGCTGGCCTTTCTTACCCTCGAGCGATTCCAGCATCGCGGTTTCTTCGCCGCAGATATACGCACCCGCGCCACGGTGCACGAACACGTCGAAATCATAGCCCGATTTACAGGCATTCTTGCCGATGAAGCCCTTGGCATAAGCCTCTGCCACAGCCGCAAACATTACTTCGGCTTCACGAATATATTCGCCGCGGATATAGATGTACGCCGCCCGCGCGCGCATCGCATAACCGGCGATCAGCGCGCCTTCGATCAGCTTGTGTGGATCGTGGCGGATGATCTCGCGATCCTTGCAACTGCCGGGTTCGGATTCGTCGGCGTTGATGACAAGAAAGTTCGGGCGGCCCTCGGTCGGCTCCTTCGGCATGAAGCTCCACTTCATCCCCGTCGGGAACCCCGCTCCGCCGCGCCCGCGCAGACCCGACGCCTTGACCGCGTCGATAATGCCGTCCTGACCCAGCGCCATTAGCGCCTTCGTCCCATCCCAATCGCCGCGTTTGACCGCAGACGACAGATTCCACGGCTGAAAACCATAAAGGTTCGTGAATATCCGGTCGTGATCAGCGAGCACCTGTTGTCTCCAGTAAAGTCGTTGGCCCGCCTTCGGGGCAGCTCACCTGTCGCGCAATTTGCGGCCCCGGCGTTACGGGCCGTCCTTCGGCAAGAGCGCTCAGGATGGCTTCCATGCTGTCATAGGTCAGGTCTTCGAAATTATCATCGTTGATCTGCACCATCGGCGCATTGGCGCAGGCGCCCAGACATTCGACTTCGGTCAGCGTGAACAGGCCGTCCGCCGTCGTCCGCCCCTTCGCCATCCCCCGGTTCGCGCAGGCGGCAAGCACATCGTCGCTCCCGCGCAACATGCACGGCGTCGTCCCGCACACCTGCACATGATAGCGGCCGACCGGGGCCATATTATACATCGTGTAGAAGCTGACGACTTCATAGGCGCGCATGAAGGGCATGCCGAGTTGGGCGGCGACAAATTCTATGACCGGCACGGGCAGCCAGCCTTGCGTGTTCGTTTCCGCCCCCACCTGCCGCTGGGCGAGATCGAGCAGCGGCATCACCGCCGATTGCTGCCGCCCCGGCGGATAGCGCGCGATGATGTCCTTCGCAGTCGCGGCGTTGGCTTTCGTCCAGGTGAACTTGCCCCAGCGCGCGCGGGTTTCCTGCTCGTTCGGAATGCTTGCCGCGTCAGCCATGCCACCCTCCGTCATTGCGAGGAGCGTAGCGACGCGGCAATCCAGCGGCGGTGGCGCGGCAACATGGATTACTTCGCTCCGCTCGCAATGACGAGGAAGGCGCGCGGGTTTCGGCTTCGTCGGGGATGTGGGGGGTATCAGCCATTGAAAATGTCTTATCGCAATATGTCTATTTTGAACAATTGCCCAACCTGTGTCGCGCAGGCTTTCTGAACATCGGCTATCGCGATACCCTTATCAAAATCACAGAACACTGTAGTCCGATGCCGATCTGATATACCTTCAAACGCGATTGATCCTTTCGTGCCTTCTGGAGCCTCGTCGAGATCGGAGGTTGCGTCGATCTTATAGACTATGCCGTTCGGCCCTTTGATCTGACTCATTATCAATTTTATAGCCTGACCCGTCTGATCCTTAGTCACAGCCGATCTTTGGTCGCTTAACTCAACAAATTCAGCATCCGAGAGACTGGGCAAACTGTCTCTCAATTCATGCTTCGCAACCGTTATTGCGTTTCTGATCGGTGAGGCTGATTGTTCTTCTTCACCCTGACGAAATAGTCTGTAGTTCAAACTTGAAAAATACGCTCCCGCAAAAACCGATATTGCAAAATAAATTGAGCCATTTAGATATCTTTTTTGGCGGACACCGTATTTGACAAATAAGAAAACCCCTACGCCTACCCCGATCAAAAAGATTAGCATGTCGCCATAGGTGACCGGGCGCATAGCAAGTTGGTAAGACCCACTCATCGGTCACACTCCCCGAACACGATATCCATCGCGCCGAGCACGGCGGTCGCGTCCGCGAGCATGTGGCCTTTCAGCATGAAGTCCATCGCCTGCAAATGTGAAAAGGCAGTCGGACGGATCTTGCAGCGATAGGGTTTGTTGGACCCGTCGCTGACCAGATAAACGCCAAATTCGCCCTTGGGGCTTTCGGTCGCGACATAAACCTCCCCGGCGGGCACATGGAACCCTTCGGTATAGAGTTTGAAATGGTGGATCAGCGCTTCCATCGATCGCTTCATTTCGGCGCGCTTGGGCGGCACGACTTTGCGGTCGTCGCTGGCGATCGGGCCTTCGGGCATCTCCTGCAGGCATTGCTTCATGATGCGCACCGATTGCCGCACTTCCTCGACGCGGACCATGAACCGGTCATAGCAATCGCCGCGCGTGCCCACCGGCACGTCGAAATCCATCTTCGCATAAACATCATAAGGCTGCGACTTGCGCAGGTCCCATGCGATGCCCGACCCGCGGATCATCGGCCCCGAAAAGCCCCAGCGCACGGCATCGTCCTTCGTCACCACGCCAATATCGACATTGCGCTGTTTGAAAATGCGATTGTCCGCGACCAGCGAAATCGCATCCTCGAACAGGCGCGGCAGGCGCGTATCGAGCCAGTCGGCGATGTCGGTGAGCAATTTCAGCGGCACATCCTGATGCACGCCGCCTGGCCGGAAATAGGCACTGTGCATCCGCGCGCCCGATGCACGTTCGAAAAAGTTCATGCAGTCTTCGCGGACTTCGAACATCCACAGGTTTGGCGTCATCGCGCCAACGTCCATCACATGCGAACCCAGATTGAGCATGTGATTGGAAATGCGCGTCAATTCGGCGAAAAACACCCGAAGATACTGCGCGCGCAACGGCACGTCGAGATCAAGCAATTTCTCGATCGCGAGCACATAAGAGTGCTCCATGCAAAGCGGCGAGCAGTAATCGAGCCGGTCGAAATAGGGCAGTGCCTGAAGGTACGTTTTATACTCTATCAGCTTCTCGGTTCCGCGATGTAGCAATCCGACATGCGGGTCGCATCGCTCGACGATTTCACCATCAAGCTCCATGACAAGGCGCAACACGCCGTGCGCCGCAGGATGCTGTGGCCCGAAATTGATCGTGTAATTCTGGATTTCAACATCGCCGGGGGTCGGCTTTTCGGCGTCGGTCTCGGCGGTCAGTTGTTCGAGGGTTTCCATCAGATTTCACCCTTCTTTTTACGCACGCTCTTCGGCTTTTCGGCAGCCACGGGCGCAGGCTTAGCTGCAGGTGGCGCAGGCGGCGGTGCGGGCGCGACATATTTCTCGTCACCGGGGAGGATATATTCCGCCCCTTCCCATGGGCTCATGAAATCGAACGATCTGAAATCCTGCGCCAGCTTCACCGGCTCATAAACGACGCGCTTTGCTTCTTCGGAATAGCGCAGCTCGACATAGCCGGTCAGCGGGAAATCCTTGCGCTGCGGATGGCCGCGAAAGCCATAGTCGGTGAGGATACGGCGGAGGTCGGCATTGCCCGAGAACAGCACGCCATACATGTCGAACACTTCACGCTCGAGCCAGCCCGCAACCGGCCACAGGCCAGTGACTGATGGCACGGGCTGAACCTCATCGGTTAGCACCTTTACACGGATGCGATGGTTCTTTGTCAACGACAGCAAATGATAGACGACTTCGAACCGCTCGGGACGTTCAGGATAATCAACGCCGGCAATTTCCATCAATTGCTGATAGCCGCACTCATCGCGCAACGCCGTCAACACTTCGACAATGGCGTCGCGTTTCACCGTCAACGTCACTTCGCCGACCAGATCGACCGCATCGAGCACAGCCTTGCCACACGCCTTCTTCGCGGCGGCAATCATGCCCTTGTTGGACGCATAGGCGGGGGCGCAATGCATCAGCGTTCGATCGTCCCGCTACGCCGGATTTTCCGCTGAAGCTGCATGATGCCGTAAAGCAACGCTTCTGCGGTCGGCGGGCATCCAGGCACATAGATATCAACCGGCACGATCCGGTCGCACCCGCGCACGACGCTGTAACTATAATGATAATAGCCGCCGCCGTTTGCGCATGATCCCATCGAGATCACATATTTCGGATCGGACATCTGGTCGTAAACCTTGCGCAGTGCCGGGGCCATCTTGTTGCATAGCGTTCCCGCCACAATCATCACGTCCGACTGGCGCGGTGATGCGCGCGGAGCAACGCCGAAACGTTCGAGGTCATAACGCGGCATGTTCACATGGATCATCTCGACCGCGCAGCAAGCCAGCCCGAACGTCATCCACCACAGCGAACCCGTGCGCGCCCAATGGAACAAGTCCTCGGTCGATGCGACGAGGAAACCCTTGTCAGTTAGTTCGCCGTTCAAATCGTTGAAAAACCCGTCATTCTGGATGATCGAACCGGGCGCACGGGCGAGTTCTACTCCCATTCGAGTGCTCCCTTTTTCCAAGCATAAATATAGCCGAGGATCAGTTCGAGCAGGAAGATCATCATCGCGGCCCAGCCGACCACGCCGATGCCGTGCAGCGACACGGCCCACGGAAACAGGAACGCCGCTTCCAGATCGAAAATGATGAACAGGATCGCCACGAGGTAAAACCGAACATCGAACTGCGACCGGCTATCCTCGAACGCCGGAAAGCCGCATTCATATTCGCTGAGCTTCTCGGGCGACGGGTTATACGCACCCGTAAAGCGCTGCGCGATCATTGGCAGGAAGACAAATGCACTCGATATGAACAGCGCGATGCCCAGAAACAGCAAGATCGGCAGATATCCGGCGGCGGATGACGCCATAATACGACTCCTTGACGAGCGCGATCAACCGCCCCGTTCATCGGCGCCTTAGGCCAGCCCAACACCCTTCGCAAGCGCAGCAAACACCGTTTTTGACTAGCGCAACGCCCCAGCAACCAGCTTGTGCAGCCGCGAGTGGAGCCCATCACTCGCGGCAAGGAATTCGTTGCGCTCCATCGACCGGTCGCCACCGCGGAAATCAGTCACGAAACCACCCGCTTCGCGCACCAAAAGCATGCCAGCCGCGACGTCCCACGGCTGCAAATGGCTTTCCCAGAAGCCATCATAGCGGCCCGCCGCAACCCACGCGAGGTCGAGCGCCGCTGAGCCAAAGCGCCGGATTCCCGCCACTTCCGGCGCCACCGCTCCGAAAATGCGGCTCCACTGGGCAAAATCTCCATGACCCAGAAACGGTATCCCCGTCGCGATCAACGATTCCGACAAATCGGTCCGCGCCGAAACCCGTAAACGCCGGTCGGTCAGCCATGCCCCCCGCCCCTTCTCCGCCCAGAATGCCTCGTCGGTCAGCGGTTGATAGGTCAGCGCCGACGTAATCTCGCGCTTGCCGTTCGGCATCGGTTCTTCGACCGCAATCGAGATCGCGAAATGCGGAATGCCGTGCAGGAAGTTCGTGGTGCCATCGAGCGGATCGACTATCCAGCGCGGCTTTGACGGATCGCCCGGAATCTCGCCCGATTCCTCCATCAGCAAAGCCCAGTCGGGCCGTGCCTTGTTCAGCTCGTTGTAAATCGCATCCTCGGCGCGCTTGTCCGCCATCGATACGAAATCAGCCGGCCCTTTGCGTGAAACCTGTAACTGCTGCACTTCGTTGAAATCACGACGCAACCGCGGTGCCGCCTTGCGCACGGCACGATCCATGATCGTCATCAGGCCGGAATGGGAAACCATCAACTAAATCTCCCCCCTACCGCGTGCGGGAGGGGCTGGGGGTGGGTGCGCGCATTTGCGTGCCTAAAAGAATCTTCCAACGGCCCGCCACGGGCAAAGCCCGCGTCGTCGGACGGAGAAACCCGCCGCCCGGGCTGGCGTATGGGGCAACCAGCAAGCGCGGCTTGCCTCCTACGCTCAGCCTTCCGCCCGCTTCACATAAGTCTGCTCATACACATCGACGACAATCCGCGTGCCCGCACCAATGTGCGGCGGGACCATGACGCGAACGCCGTTCTCAAGCACGGCAGGTTTATAGGAAGACGACGCCGTCTGGCCCTTCACCACGGCATCTGCCTCGACGATCAATGCCTCGATTGTATCCGGCAGCGCGACCGATAACGCTTCGTCGTCGTGCATTTCCATGACGACATCCATGCCGTCCTGAAGGAACGCCGCTGCATCGCCGAGCAAATCGCGCGGTAGGGTCACCTGATCATAGGTTTCCTTGTTCATGAAAGTCAGCACGTCGCCATCGGCAAACAAAAACTGAAAATCGCGCTGTTCCAGCCGCACTTTCTCGACCGTTTCAGCCGAACGGAAACGCACATTGTTCTTTCGCCCATCGCGCAGGTTTTTCAGCTCGACCTGCATATAGGCACCGCCCTTGCCCGGCTGCGTATGCTGGATTTTCACCGCCCGCCAGATGCCGCCTTCATATTCAAGGATGTTACCGGGACGGATTTCGACCGCGTTGATTTTCATGACTGCCTACCGATTGAAAGAGCAGCCGCGCCGATAGCGGGTGACGGCTTAGGGAGCAAGGACCGCCGTGAAAGCCTTCACCGCCGCCGCTTCGTCGCCGCCCCAGACGGCATTGCACACGGCGATGAAATCCGCCCCCGCCTCGACCAGTGGTCGCGCATTGTCCGCCGTGATGCCCCCGATGGCGACGCAAGGTGCACCAAACAGCGTCTGCCACCAGGTCAAAATCGCTGGATCAGGGCGGTATTCGCTCGGCTTAGTGGTCGTCGGATAAAAGGCCCCGAACGCGACATAATCCGCCCCCGCCTCGCCCGCTTCCATCGCGAGGTGGCGGCTGTCGTGGCACGTCACCCCGATCTGCGCCTCGCGTCCCAGGATTTCGCGAGCCTGCCTCGGATCGCCGTCGGACTGCCCCAGATGCACGCCGTCCGCGCCCAGCCGCTTGGCCAGCCCGATGCTGTCATTGACGATAAACGCCACGTCATTGTCCGCACAGACGCGCTGGAGCGGCTCGGCGAGCGCGGCAATGGCGTGGTCGTCAATGCCCTTCAGGCGAAGCTGAAACGCCGCGACGGGGCCAGCGGTGACGGCCCGGGTCAGGCGGTCGATGAAGCTGGCGTCGATGGCCGGCGGCGAAATAAGATAAAGTTGACACGCCGGACGGCGTTCGCGGGCGAACCGCTCGCCGAACGATGCATCGAGAGGGGGGAGGTCTTCGTCCACAATCAGATCCATATCGTTCCCGTAAGACTGGCTGCAATCAAAGCCGAACAAACTGAACCACAGCATGCGGCAATGTTGCAAGAAATAGCGCAACCGTCGGATAGAAGGTCAGCGCGAAGCCCAGCGCTCTCGCTGATGCGCCGCGCGCATACCCGACGAAAAACAGCAAGCGACCAAAACTAAAAAGTGCCGTGCATATAATAATGACGCCAGACCGATCAGGCGGGCCAAGCCAGAGCCAGGCACCAGAGGCAAGAATGGCAAGAAACGCTTGCTCGAGCGTGTTTTGGAGGATGGCCTGAAGCTCGGCTGCCCGCTCGCTATTTTTTGGCAAGCCCCCGGCATTAATATCTTTGACAGATCGGAAGCGGTGCTGCGCTAGCCGCCCCACACCAATCAGCACCCAGAACGCCGTCAGGAGGGCACATGCCAGCCAAATGCTGAGGCGTTCATCGGTGGCCGTCCCAACATGGGGGATTAACGGCCAGAAAAAAGCAACCGCCGTTATCAGCAAGCCTGCTAATGCACCCTTAGCTACCCCCGATTGAGTAGGCGTGAAACTCACTCCTCACCCTTATAAATCCGCACCAGCTTTTCGAGCATCGCCAGCGCATCCGCGCGTGGCCGCTGGAAGGTATTGCGCCCGATGATCGAACCATTCCCCCCGCCATCGCGAATGTCGCGCGCGTCCTGATAGACCGCGTCGGCGCCCTTGGCCGCGCCGCCGGAGAACACCACGATCCGCCGCCCGTTGAAGCACGCCTGCACGACATGCGCGACGCGCTTAGCCTGCGTGCTGCCGTCAAAGCCTTCATAGGCCTTTTTCGCGTCGGCCTGTTCAATATGGTCGCTCGGCAGTTTGACCTTAATGATGTGCGCACCGAGCAGCGCCGCCATGTGCGCCGCATAAGCCCCGACATCGAGCGCGAGTTCACCCGATTTCGGCAATGCCCCGCCGCGCGGATAGCTCCAGATCACCGTCGCAATGCCAACCGACTTGGCTTCGGCGGACATTTCCTTGATTTCTTCCATCAATTCAAAGCAATCGTCGCTGCCCGGATAGATCGTAAAGCCGATTGCCGCACAACCAAGGCGCAGCGCATCATCGACACCGCCGGTTGTCGCCTGATTGGCTGTTCCCGCCCAGCTGTTCGATGAATTGACCTTCAGGATCGTCGGGATTTGTCCGGCAAAGGTCGCGGCCCCCGCTTCGATCATCCCCAGCGGTGCGGCATAGGCCGAAAGTCCTGCATCAATCGCAATCTGATAATGGTAATGCGGGTCGTACGCGTCTGGATTGACCGAAAACGACCGCGCGGGGCCATGTTCAAACCCCTGATCGACGGGCAGGATCACGAGCTTGCCCGTCCCACCGAGCTTGCCCTGCATCAGGATGCGCGCAAGATTGCCCTTCACCCCGGGATTGTCGGACTCATAATTGTTCAGGATCGCGCGGACGGTCGGTGTCATGTGGGTTCCCCAATGCATACGAATGTGTTGAGAATGCGCTTAACGAAGCCGATGCTGCGCCGCAATGCAGATGAGGGTAAAGAAAAAGGGAGAGCCGGACATGCCGACCCTCCCCATTTCGTGCGTGCAATCGTTTAGACGAGCGCGGCGCTCGCCCGACGACGACGGCTGCGCGCAAGTCCCCCGACAATCCCGAACCCGGCGATCATCATCGCCCAAGTGCCTGGCTCCGGCACAGGAACGGCAACCGTCCGTTCGCCGAACACCGCTACACCGAACAGCTCTCCGCCCGCCGAAATCGTCTGCGTCGATACGTTGGCACCATAATTGCCCAGCGTGAAGCGATACAGGTTCTGATTATTTATGCTCCCCGACCAGAATGTATTGTTGGTCGAGTCGAGGTTGAGGGCAAAAAAGCCATCAACACCCGTCACGTCGTAAAAGCCGAGGAAGCCCCCCGCCGCGTTATACTCCAAAATCCTCGTATTACCCGCAACGATCACATTTCCGTTCCCGAGGATGCGGAGCGCAAAGGCATTTGTGCCGCCATTCGCGCCGATATTTGCAAAGTTACCAATCAGCGCGTTCGTCGAGATATTGAACTTGTCGACCGTCAAACCTTCGGTGGTATAGAACAAAGTTGACTGGTCACCCGCGAGGTCGATCCAGTCGGCCGTATTGTTATAGGTCTGCAGCAATGCACCAGCCGCGGAGTAACGCTTGGTCTGACCGCCGTGAGCCGCCAGCAGATTGCCGGTGGCATTGAACACCAACGATTCTACACCAGCGCCTGGCGAGATGAACGGATTTGGCGGGATGATCACACCCGAACTGTTGAACTTTGTGACATTGCCAGCCGAAAAATTCGTTACGAACAAATTTCCGGCCGTGTCAAAAGCCATGCCGGTGGTAAAACCACCCTGGCCAGTATTCAGCGTATCTTTCAACACGCCCGCATTGCTGTATTGGCGGACCAGTCCGCTACCGACAGCTGCAAAAACGTCGCCCAGCACGAACGTAGCGGCCATCGCCGGTGTCGTGAAAGAAGTAAGTGCAGCACCTGCTGCAAACAATAGAGATTTGAGTTTCATGATGCCGATTCCCTGATTCAAAGTGAATATGGACGCGGCGACCCGAGGGATGTCTCTCCCTCTGACGACTCTGATGATACGCCTTTCAGCGGCAAATACCAAGTTCTATTAATCTACCGTTCACCATTCGTGCCTGAGATGTGCCAATAAGGGACACTAGATCAGCGCGAGAGCGCCGCCACGCCCGGCAATGTGCGCCCTTCCATCCACTCAAGAAACGCACCGCCCGCCGTCGAGACGAAGGTGAAATCATCCGCACAACCAGCCTGATTAAGCGCCGCAACCGTATCGCCCCCTCCCGCAACCGAAATCAAGCTGCCGTCCTTCGTCAGCGCCGCTGCGGTGTTGGCAAGTGCAACAGTCGCTATATCGAAGGGCGGCGTCTCAAACGCCCCCAGCGGACCATTCCACACCAGCGTCCGGCAATTTTTGAGAACATCCGCCAGCGCCTCAACGGCTGCCGGACCAATATCCAAAATCATCTCGTCCGCCGCCACTTCATGCACGTTCACGGTGCGCGTTGGCGGATTTGCGCGAAATTCGCGTGACGTCACGACGTCATAGGGCAGGTGGATCGTGCATCCTGCCGCGTCTGCTGCATCAAAAATTTCATTGGCTGTGTGTACCAGATCATGCTCGCACAGCGACTTGCCAACATCGATCCCGCGCGCGGCAAGAAAGGTATTCGCCATGCCCCCGCCGATAATAAGATGATCAACCTTGGTCACCAAATGCCGCAGCACATCGAGCTTGGTTGAAACCTTCGCACCGCCAACAACCGCCGCCACAGGATGCTCGGGATTACCCAGCGCCTTCTCCAGCGCGGTTAGCTCGGCCTCCATCGCCCGCCCCGCATAGGCAGGCAAAACATGCGCCAGCCCCTCAGTCGAAGCATGCGCCCGATGCGCCGCCGAAAAGGCGTCGTTGACGTAGAGATCACCCAGCGCCGCAAACCGCGCGACGACTGCCGGATCATTCGCCTCTTCACCGTCGAAAAAGCGGGTGTTTTCTAGAACCGCAATGTCACCGTCTTTCAACGCCGCGACCGAAGCGACATCGCCTTCCCAATCGACGAAATGCACCGGACGACCCAAAACAGCGCTATAAGACCCGACGAGCTGCCCCAACGATAACTTGGCACTTGGACCCGTCGGACGCCCGAAATGCGCCAGGATGAGCACCACAGCGCCTTTATCGGCCAGTTCGGTGACCGTCGCTATGGTCGCGCGCAATCGCGTGTCATCGCTCACCCGCCCGTCGGCCATCGGCACGTTTAGGTCTTCACGGACGAGCACACGCTCGCCGGTGATATCACCCATATCGTCGAGCGTCTTGAAGGAACGCACCATTCAAAAGACTCCGTTAGGGCTGAACTTGTCGAAGCCTCGCCCTTCTTTTTCTTCAAAGCCCGAAGAAAGAGCAACCCTTCGACAAGTTGAGGGTAGGCGGATTAGATCAGCTTCCCGATGGCCGCTGCAGTGTCGAGCATGCGGTTCGAAAAGCCCCATTCATTGTCATACCAGCTGACCACGCGGACCAGCTTGCCGTCGATCACTGCGGTCTCGAGGCTGTCGACCGTCGAGGACGCTGCGTTATGATTAAGATCAATCGAAACAAGCGGTTCTTCGGTATAATCAAGAATGCCTGCGAGCGGCCCCGTTTCCGAAGCCGCCTTCAAAATCGCGTTGACTTCATCTTTCGTCGTGTCGCGCGACGGCGTGAAGGTCAGGTCAACCAGCGACACGTTCGGGGTTGGCACGCGGACTGCCGAACCATCCAGCTTACCCTTCAGTTCGGGCAGTACCTCGCCCACGGCACGAGCGGCCCCGGTCGTCGTCGGAATGATCGACATGCCCGCCGCCCGTGCTCGCCGCATATCGGGGTGGATTTGGTCGAGGATCTTCTGGTCATTGGTGTAGGCGTGGATCGTTGTCATCAGGCCGCGTTCAATGCCGATGGCATCGTTCAATACCTTCGCGACCGGCGCGAGGCAGTTGGTCGTGCAGCTCGCATTTGACACGATGGTATGCTCAGGCTTGAGCTTGTCATGGTTCACACCGTAAACCACCGTCAGGTCAACGCCCTTCGCCGGGGCCGAGATCAGCACGCGCTTGGCACCCGCATCGAGATGCTTCTGCGCTGACTCGCGATCCGTAAAAAATCCAGTACATTCGAGTGCGATGTCTACATTATTTGCAGCATGTGGCAAGTTTGCGGGATCGCGTTCGGCAGTCACATGAATGCGCTTGCCGTCAATGATGATGTCATTGCCATCGGCGGTTACTGTTCCCGGATACGCGCCGTGGACGCTGTCACGCTTGAACAGCATCGCGTTCGATTTGGCATCGGCCAGATCGTTGATCGCAACGAGCTCCAGCCCGCAATCGGGCCGCTCCAATATCGCCCGCGCCACCAAGCGACCGATACGCCCAAATCCATTGATCGCAACTTTCACAGCCATTGGTCAGTCCTTCTTCAATTCTTCGAGGATTTTCGGGGTAATCGCATTGGCAGTCAGGCCGAAATATTCGTAAAGCGCATCAATCGGGGCCGATGCGCCGAACCGGTCGATCCCAAAACGCAGACCGCCACCGACATAGCGTTCCCAACCCATAGTCGAACCCGCTTCAATCGATACGCGCAAGGGACCATGCGGCAACACGTTGGCACGATAGGCCGCATCCTGCGCGTCAAAGCGCTCCCAGCTCGGCATCGAAACAACGTCCGCGCCAATGCCATGTTCTTCGAGGCGGTCCGCCACCGAAACCGCAAGCGAAACTTCCGAACCCGTCGCGATCAGGATCACGCGCCGCGCTGCATTGGCAGCACGCAGGCGATACGCTCCCTTTGCTGACCAATTCTCGTTGATATCGGTCCGCAATTGCGGCAAATTCTGCCGTGATAGCGCCAGCAATGACGGGCCATCCGTTCGCCCAATCGCCAACGCCCAGCATTCCGCCGTCTCAATCGTGTCACACGGGCGGTAAACGTCGAGATTGGGGATCAGGCGCAGCGACATGACCTGCTCAATCGGTTGATGCGTCGGCCCATCCTCGCCCACGCCAATCGAATCATGCGTCATCACGTAGGCAACACGGGCATTTTGCAGCGCTGACAAGCGGATCGCCGCGCGGCAGTAATCCGAAAAGATGAGGAACGTGCCGCCATAGGGGATAATCCCCCCATGCAACGCCATCCCGTTCATCGCCGCCGCCATGCCGAATTCGCGGATACCGTAATTGACGTAGCGACCGCCATAGTCGCTCGCGTCCAGCACATCGGTCGAGGCGGTTTTGGTGAAGTTTGAGCCGGTCAGGTCGGCTGACCCACCCAGCATCGCCGGAATCGCCACTGTCGCCGCCGTCAACGCCATTTCGGATGCCTTCCGCGTCGCCACTTTCTGCGGCGCTGCGATCAGGCTTTCGAGGTGCGTTTGCAGCCAGTCACCAGCAGGCTGCGCTTCCATCCGCGCGCTGAAAGCCTTTGCCTTCGCAGAATCCTTCAACTGAGCATGCCAAGCGCTATGCGCCTCAGCCCCACGCTCGCCGGTTGCACGCCACGCGGTGAGAACATCCTCGGGCACGTCGAACGGCGTATAGGGCCAATCAATTGCCACCCGCGTCGCGGCAACTTCATCCTTGCCAAGCGGACTGCCATGCGGCGCTTTGGTCCCTTGCTTGTTCGGCGCGCCCTTGCCGATCAGCGTTCGACAGGCAATTAGCGATGGACGATTATCTTCCAATGATGCCTTAATAGCACGTTCTATATCACTGAAATTATGACCGTCACACGCTTCAACATGCCACCCACAAGCGCGGTGCCGCGCGGCAATATCCTCGCTCGTCGACAGCGTCGTCGCGCCATCAATCGTGATCTTGTTATCGTCCCAGAACACGACCAGCCGCCCCAGCCTCAAATGCCCGGCAAGCCCAATCGCTTCATGGTTGATGCCTTCCATCAGGCACCCGTCGCCCGCCACGACATATGTGTGATGATCAACAAGTTCGTCGCCAAACTCGGCGTTCAAATGCCGCTCGGCAATGGCCATGCCCACTGCCATCGCCAGCCCCTGCCCCAGCGGCCCGGTTGTGCACTCAACCCCTTCGAGCTCGAAATTCTCGGGATGTCCCGCGCAAGGGCTGCCAAGCTGGCGAAAGTTGCGGATGTCGTCGATGGTTGGCCGCGCATAGCCGCTCAGGTAGAGCGTCGAGTAAGCAAGCATCGACCCATGCCCCGCCGACAGCACAAACCGGTCTCGATCCTCCCATTTCGGTGCTTTCGGGTCAAACTTCAAGAATTTGGAATACAGAACGGTCACAACATCGGCCATCCCCATCGGCATGCCGGGATGCCCCGAATTCGCTGCCTCAACCGCATCCATCGACAGCGCGCGGATGGCATTGGCAAGGCGTTCCGGCGCGATGGTCATGATGGGTTCCCAAGGGTCAGTGATTCGCGAGCGATCGCGATGAAGCGCCCATTTGTCGCGGGGGCACGCAGCCGTCAATGACGTGTCGCCTGTTGCCGTCGCCAACTTGCATGCTATGCGTTTGTCATGACTGAAGATTCGTCGCTTCAAGCCATTGCGCGTATCGACCGCGCGCTTGCCCGCATTGAGGCAGCGGCGCAGCGCAAACCTGCCCCCGCAGCCGACGACTCGCGCTATCAAGCGTTGCGGACACGGACTCAGGCAGCGCTTGCCAGCCTTGAATCAGTGATTTCGCAGGCCGGAGGGCGTCGCTGATGGCCGAAGTCGAGCTCGTCGTCGGTGGTCGCCAATATAGTATCGTTTGCCGTGACGGCGGCGAAGATCATCTTCGCACGATTGCTGCGCATGTTGACCGCAAAGCTGCCGAAGCCCGCGCCGCCGTGGGTGACGTCAACGAAGCACGGCAATTGTTGTTCGCCGCGCTACTCCTAGCAGACGAAATCGCTGAAAATGCTGGTGGCATTACCCAAGCCGCGCCCGATCCGCGCATTGCCACCGCACTCACCGCATTGGCCGAACGCATCGAAGCCGTTGCCGAACAGGCTGATCGTCCCTAAATAGGGGTCGGCGGGTACTGTCCGACACGAGTTCGTTGAACATCCCTGAGGCGATTATTCTTCCTAGGGGACTGTCCCTGTTCAGGCTCTGGCCTGCGTATATGGTCCCCACCTGACGTTACTGGCGTCAGAGGATATTCGGAGCAAACGATCATGGCGGTCCCGCCAACCGCACTTGATAAACTTCGCAGTGAAATGCGGAAACGGCGTTTATCACATTCAAAGAGCAATGTTTTTATTACGAGCGCCGAATTGATTTCGCAGTTGAAAGCTGAAGTTGTTGGCTTCTATCGACCGATGGGTGGCGAACCTGACCCGGCCCCAATTGTCGACGCCTTTAACTGTCCCGCAGCGCTACCATGCTTAACCGCTACCAATGCGGCAATGCAGTTTCGCTATTGGTCGGCCGGTGATCCGCTCGTTCGCGCATCATGGGGCGGTGAGCAGCCCGATGCCCACTCACCAGAGGCCAGCCCCGACCTCATCATCATCCCGCTCGTGGCATTTGACGCTGATTTCAACCGTATCGGTCAAGGTGGCGGTCATTATGATCGCTTTCTGGCGGCGCATCCGTCGGCATTGCGCATCGGCCTTGCTTGGGATTTTCAGCGGGTTAATGCCATCGATGCGCAACCTTGGGATGTTCCGCTTGATGCGGTCCTCACCGACAAAACACTCTACGTGAAGGATTTAAGTCGATGCCAGCGCCCTTAGAACAGCCGAGCTGGCGCAAACCCGTCGGCATGCTGCTGATACTACTACTGATTCTTGTCTGGTCGCTTACCGTGCTGATGGTCACGCCGCACGTCCTGACACTGCACTGGGCGCTTCAAGCGCTTTTCTTTGCAGCGGCTGGGACAGTGTGGATTGTTCCGCTGCGTCCCCTTCTTCGCTGGATGGAAGTAGGGAAATGGCGCGAGTGACGGGGCTCGAACCCGCGACCTCCGGCGTGACAGGCCGGCGCTCTAACCAACTGAGCTACACCCGCATTAAAGCGTGAGGCGCGGCTGTTAGGCGACGACCCCTACCCTGTCAAGGCAGCGCAACGCTGCATCCATCAGTTAAATTCGTCGCAAATTGACGTCAGAATGGCGGATTTCCGCGCCCCGGCCTTAACCATTTACAAGTGGGTTACAATTGATAGCAAACCCCCAAATCCTCTCGGAAAACCCCTGAAATAGCTGACGTCATTTTGCCGGCCCAGCGTTAACGAATTATTGGTTACTCCGGCTCCATAAGTGCCCCATCGAAATTGTTTTTGTTTGGGGACTATCATGTTTTCGGGGGCCAACTGGTCAATATTGGGCGTTCAGCTCGCGCGCATCACGCCGCTCGTTATTGCGAGTGCGACGATCGTCTTTGCTGAGCCTGCGCACGCCGTTGGGACGACGGCCGGCACGACCATCAGCAATACCGCGACAGCAAGCTATACCGATCCGCTAGGGTCGACCGTCAACGTGCCGTCGAATCAAGTCGACATCCGCGTTGACGAAATCCTCGACGTCACGGTGGTGACGGCTGATCCCGGCGACGTCGCCACCTTGCCGGGTGCGACCAACCAGATTTTGAGCTTCACCGTGACCAACACGGGCAACGGGAGCGAAGCATTTCGCCTGTCGCCGATCAACGCCATTGGCGGAGATGCCTTCGACCCGGCGACGACGTCACTGGTCATCGATAGCAATGGAAACGGCGTTTATGACGCCGGGCTCGACACAGTTTATACGGTCGGCGGAAACGATCCAGTGCTCGCACCTGATGCGTCGGTCAAGATCTTCGTGCTTTCGACCATTCCCGGCGGTGCGACCGACGGTCAGCGCGGCCAAACAGACCTTACCGCAACTGCCTTGACGGGCAGCGGTCCAGCCGGAACGTTCTTTGCGGGCCAGGGTCAGGGCGGCGGCGATGCCGTTGTCGGCACCACGACCGCCGTCGGTCGTGATGATGGCTTTTATATCGTCAATGCCGCGACCGTGACGTTTGCGAAAAGTGCCGTGGTTCTGGATCCGTTCGGTGGCACGAAAGCGCTGCCGGGTTCAGTCATTACTTATACGCTCGTGGCGACAGTAACGGGGTCGGGTTCGCTCAACAATCTTTCGGCGGGCGACCCAATTCCCACCAGCACAACCTATGTGCCCGGCACCATCACGTCGCAAGCCGTCGCGATCTCCGACGCCGCCGACGCCGACGCCGGTGAGTTCGCCTCAAATCGAGTCACCGTGCGCTTTGGTACCGTCTCCGGCGGACAAACCCGAACGGTTACTTTCAAAGTTCGTATCAACTAATTAATCGTGGAAAGGAAATCCCCCATGAAACTCCTTATTGCGCTTTTTGCCATGCTTGCACCCTTCGCAGCACAAGCTGGGAATGAGGTTTCACTGACAAGCAGCGTTTTCGTCGAGAAAATGGTGAAGGAATCGGATGGCAAAACCCGTTTGGTTCTCGAAGAACCGCGCACGGTTGTTCCGGGTGACAGGCTCGTTTTCGTACTTGCCTACAAGAACCAAGGCGCAAAGCCTGCGACAGACTTTGTTGTGACCAATCCCTTGCCCGGTGCCGTTGCCTATCAAGGCGCAGCCGATAACGTCGCAACTGTGTCCGCCGATGGCGGCAAAAGCTGGGGTCAGTTGGCCGCGCTCAAGGTTCGCAAGGCTGATGGCACTGTCCGTTCGGCCTATCCCGAAGACGTCACGCACGTCCGATGGGCAATGAAAACGCCGATCCCGGTCGGTGCAGCAGGAAAACTGAGCTTTCGCGGCGTCGTTCGTTAGCCGCAACCCCGTTTTTGGTGCCGACGGGTGGGAACAGGTGCCGGGTAGATTAGTAGAAGAGAGACAAAAGTTATGATCAGGACCATGAAGCTGCTGGCGGGGGCCAGTTGCATCGCAGTGTCGGCATTTGGGGCCACGGCAGCTTTTGCCGTGGGAACGAATGCAGGCGATACGATTTCAAACACCGCGACCGTCAGCTATTCGGTCGGCAGTACAGTTCAACCAACCGTGTCGAACACGCCAACCACATTCTTGGTTGACCGTAAGGTCGTGTTTCAGGTTGTTGAAACCGCGCCGATCGCGACAACACTGGTTGCGCCCGGCCAATCGGCCGCTGTGACGACTTTCACGGTCACAAACTCGTCAAATTCGACCATGGACTTCGGCCTCGCGCTAACCCAACTTGCGGGTGGCACAGCGATCCACGGTGGGACGGATACGTTCGATGTGACCGCGCCGACGCTTTATGCCGATACCAACGGCAACGGCACTTATGAACCGTTGACCGACACGACCGTCATTACCTTCCTTGACGAAGTGCTCGAAGATACGTCACGCACAGTATTTGCGGTGGCCAACATCCCAGCGGCGCTCGCGAATGGCGCGGTTGCGGGGGTCACGCTCACCGGTCAGGCTCGGATTGGCGGTGCTGTTGGCCAGGGCGCAATTGCAACTGCAACCGCGGGTGCAAATACGGCCGCTGTTGATACAGTGCTCGCGGACACAGCCTACGACGCCCTTAATACGGCAAGTGACGGTTTTGGCGTGGCACGAGACGACTATACCGTCGGCACTGCGAGTTTGACGGTTACGAAAGCCGTTCGAGTCATCGAAGATCCGATCAACACCATCGCTAGTGGCAATGCCGGAAACGCGAAGATGATCCCGGGCGCGACCGTCGAATATTGCATCGTGATTGCCAACGCTGCTGGCGGCCAACCCGCCGTGGGCGTTTCACTGACTGACCCTGTTGCGGCGACGCTGCTTCCCGTCACAGGCAGTGTTCGGGTCAATGCTACTGTAACAGGCGGCGTATGTAACGCGGACGGCGTTGTCGGCAGTTCGTCAATCGCAGGACAAAACGTCTCTTCTGGCGCGCTCAACAACATTGCCGCTGGTAGCAGCCTCGGCGTTGTCTTCCGGGCGACCATTCTCTGATGCGCCATACGCCTAAAATCGGGGGATTTTTGGGCGTGTGTCTGCTCGCGGCGTTCCTGCTTTGTGAAAAGCAGGAACGCCGTTTGGCAGCGACCTGAGCCGCGATGGCTCGTGATCAAACAAATTGTCATCCCCAAAAGCATCAAAACCAATGTTTCGTGGCGTTAACCAACTTAGAGCGATAATCGCCTCCTGCGCCGCGCTGGTCTTATCCGCGGTCGCGCCGGTTTACGCCCAAACCGTCACAAATACCGCGAATTTGCAGTGGGACGTCGGCACCACAACCGTCGTGCGCCAATCGAACCGCGTTGAAATTCCCGTAGAACGGCCTCTGACAACGCTTTCGCTATCGACTTTCCAAATCTCGAATGACCCCGGCGCAACCCTGTTGCCCGTTCCAGAGACAGTGTGTCGCGGCACGGGCGGTGATATTCCCGTCACACTCGAAGGCGCTTTCGCCAACACAGCACGCGATCCGGCTAGTGTCGAAGCGACAACCCGCATCCGCGCCGGTGAGCCGTTGGTGATTGGCATCACGTCATCGGCGGACAATGTGCGCAGCGACGCCATTGATACATTGATAGTGACGCTCACGACGCCTGCCGGCGACAGCGAAACCCTGATGCTGCAAGAGACCGGCGCCAATACTGGCCTGTTTGTTGGCGTTGTGCGAACCGTTGCGGTTCCTCCAACTCCAGTTCAAGGCGATTGCCAGCTTTCGCTGCGCCCCGGCGACAATTTGAACCTCGCCACCACGCGCGCAGCGGACGGGTCAATCATTGCCAGCGCGCCCATAGAAGTGCTCATTGATCCGTTCGGCATTGTTTTCGACAGCGGAGACGGTGCGCCGGTCGCCGGCGTTCGCGTGACATTGATCGACGATACAACGGGACAGCCCGCCGTCGTGTTTGGTGATGATGCCGTCTCACGCTTCCCGTCTACACTGGTCACCGGTTCAACCGTCACCGATTCAAGCGGGACCAGTTATGCGTTCCCGCCGGGCGACTATCGCTTCCCATTCGTCCGGCCCGGTCGATACCGCTTGGTAGTGGAACCGCCCGCACCGTACACCGCGCCGTCTCTTTCGACACCGGCCGAACTGGCCGGATTGCTGCGTCCTGATGGTTTGCCTTACACGTTGATCGCAGGGTCCTACGGCCAGCCCTTCCTCGTGATTGATCCGCAACCGGTGCGCGTCGATATTCCGATCGACAAACCGGGCGCGGCGCTGGTGCTGCGTAAGTCTGCGTCATCGGCAGTGGCAGTGCCTGGGGATGCAGTGCAATATCGGATTACGGTTACCAACGGCGACACTTTGCGCGCGACGGGTTCTGTTACGGTTAGCGATCGTTTGCCCGAGACCATGCGTCTGAAACCGAATTCGGTTCGTTATAACGGGAATATTACAATCTATACGGTTAGTAATAGTGGACGCGACCTAACCATCATTGTCCCGCCCCTCGCAGTACGCGCGTCGGGCGTGATCACTTACTTGCTCGAAGTGCGCCCTGATGCGCAGCCCGGTCAGACGCTCAACCGCGCCCAAGCCCGTGACAGCCGTGGCACCGTAAGCGCCGTTGCCGACGCGATGGTCCGCATTGCCCGCGACGGCCTGTCCGACCGACTGACGATCATCGGGCGCGTCACGGATGGCGGCTGCGCAGTCGATCCCGAACAAGCGAACGGCATAAGCGGAGTCCGCGTGATGCTCGAAGACGGCAGCTATGCCGTCACCGATCCCGACGGTCGTTATCATTTCGAAGGCGTCCTGCCCGGCACGCATGTCGTTCAGATGGACCCGTCGACATTGGGGCCGAGCATGGTGCCCGCCAATTGCGTCCGCAATGCCCGCAGCGGCGGCAGTGCCATTTCGCGCTTCGTCGAAGGACAAGGTGGCGCACTCGTCCGCGTTGACTTCCGGGCGCAGTCAGGTGTGAACCCGGCGCTCTCGGCAAAACCTGCCGCAGCACGCGCAAAACCCGTCGGCGAAGCCGCCGCTGCGGGGGCCGAACGCGACTGGTTTGCCGATCAGACGCCCGGCATCGCGTGGTTGTTCCCTGCGCCCGACCATAACCCACGCACTCGCGCTGTCCGCGTTGCGATCAAGCATCTGCCCGCTCAGACCGTCACGCTTTATTCAGGCGGCAAGCCGGTCAATCCGCTCACCCTCGACGGCACGCGCAAAAATGGCGACGGCAGCGTTGCCGTAACCCTGTGGCGTTCGCTCGACCTCAACGAGCGCGACACGAACTTCATGGCTGAAATCCGCGACGGCAATGATGTGGTTGTCGAACGCCTTCAGCGTACCGTTCACTACTCAGCCAACGCGATGAACGCGACGTTTGTGCGCGAAAAATCGGTGCTGGTCGCCGATGGTGTCACCCGCCCGGTTATCGCGGTGCGCCTGACCGATCGCGATGGCCGACCGGTGCATCATGGCATGGTCGGCGATTTTGCCGTTCCCGCTCCTTATTACCCCGCCGTCGAAGCCGATGCGCTGGCCGCACGCCAGCTTTCCGGCCTTGAGCGCGGCCGCCCCGTGTGGCGCGTCGAGGGCGAAGAGGGTATTGCCTATATCGAGCTGGAGCCGACCACGGCATCGGGCGCGTTGACGCTCAATCTGCCCTTCCGCGACGGACAGGTCACCCGCAACCAGCGCATCGAAACGTGGCTCGAACCCGGTAACCGCCCTTGGACCGTCGTGGGCTTTGCCTCGGGCACAGTGGGCTTCAACACGCTGAAGGGTCGCCTAGAAGGCCTCGGTGCCGACGGCGAACATTGGATGACTGATGCCCGCCTCGCGCTTTATGCAAAGGGTCGGATCAAGGGCAAATGGCTGCTGACGCTTGCCTATGACAGCGACAAGAACGCCGATGAAAGCCGTTTCGGCGGGGTTATCGATCCGCAAGCCTACTACACGATCTATGCCGACCGCAGCGAGCGCCGTTACGATGCAGCATCAGTGCGCAAACTCTATGTCCGCCTTGAGCGCCCGCAATTCTACGCGCTGTTCGGTGATTTCGATACCGGCATGATCGAACCGCAACTGACGCGCTATGTCCGCAGCTTTAACGGTGTAAAAGCACAATATCGTAGCGAACAAGTCTCGGCGACCGCATTCGCCGCCGATACGCCCTACCGCCACCGCCGCGAGGAAATTCAGGGCACCGGTTTGTCGGGTCCCTATCAACTCGGCGCGCGCGACATCTTGCCCAACAGCGAGCGGATCACCATCGAGGTTCGCGACCGGCTTCGTTCCGAACGCATCATCGAAACCAAAACGCTGACGCGTCACATCGATTACGACATAGATTATGTTGCGGGCACATTGCGGTTCCGCGCGCCAGTCCTCAGCCGTTCGTCGCTGCTCGACCCGCAAGTCATTGTTGCCGACTATGAAGTCGATGGCGTGGCGCAGCGCGTCACCAACGCTGGCGGCCGCGCAACATGGACGAACAAGGCAAAGACGCTCACCGTGGGCAGCAGCGTAATCCACGACGAGACCGACACCACGAAAACCAACGTCGGCGGTGTTGACGTCCGCTATACGCCCAATGCGCAAACCGAAATCCGCGCCGAATTTGCGCGCAGCGATGCTAGCGTTCGCGCCAATTCACCGACAGGCACGACCGCGCCCGGCGCAGCCAATGCGTGGCTGATCGAAGCTGAGCATCATGGCCCGAAATTCGACATTCTTGCCTATGCTCGCGAACAACAGCGCGGCTATGGCGTCGGCCAGATCAACGCGTCGGAAACCGGCACACGCAAGTTCGGCATCGACAGCCGCCTGCGTGTAAGTGACACCCTGTCGCTGATTGGTAGCGCGTGGCAGGAAGATTATCTGGGCAGCATTGCCCAGCGTCGCGCTGGCCAAGCGCGCGTTGAGTATCGCAGTAGAGCGATCGACTTGCGCGCGGGCCTGACTTTCGCGGACGACCGTCTCGCCGACGGTCGCGAAGGGCAATCGAGGATTGTGCAACTTGGCGCGACGAAGCGGTTGATGGGCAATCGCCTTGAGCTCGACGCGCAGACGGAGTTCGCACTGAATAACAAGGACGCCAGCATTGATGTGCCCGCCCGCCACCGTGCGACCGCGCGCTTTGCCGTGACCCGCGACATCGCGCTGGTCGGTGGTTATGAGATCGCGAAGGGCGAAAACATCGACGCCCGCACCGCACGCGTGGGCTTTGACATCAAACCGTGGGATGGCGCACGGATCGTGTCGAGCATCAACCAACAGTCGATTGCCGAATATGGCCCGCGCAGCTTTGCGGCTTATGGCGTGTCGCAGTCGCTGCCGCTTGGCAAGAAATGGTCATTCGATTTCACGCTCGACGGCAACAAGACTTTGAAGGGCATCGATCCGACCCGCGTGCTGAACCCTGAACAGCCAGTGGCATCAGGCGGTTTCCTCGGCTCCGAAGGCACACTCGCCGAAGATTTCACGGCGGTCACGATGGGGGCAACCTATCGCGGCGACCGCTGGAGCCTTGCCGGTCGCGGTGAATTCCGCGCCGGTGACCGCAGCGACCGTTATGGCATGACAATTTCGGCACTCCGCCAGCTCGGCGAGGGCCGCGCGTTCGGCGGCCAGTTCAGCTGGTTCCGCGCCAACGGCAACGCCGCGCCAACGACGCAATCAACCTCGCTCGCGCTCAGCTGGGCACACCGCCCCGATAACAGTCAGTGGTCGATCCTGGACAAACTCGAATTGCGCAGCGACAGCGTGACCGGTGCTGTTCTAGGCCTTCCGGGCCCGATTGGCGGCGCGCCGTTGCTGGTCGATGGCAATGCAAGCTCAAAGCGCGTGATCAACAGCTTGAGCGTCAATTGGTCGCCGGTTACGAAATCCGAAGGCCGCTATCTCGGCCGCAGCGAAGTGTCGGCGTTTTGGGGCACGCGCTATGTCGCCGACAAGATCGGTCCGGATGATTTGACCGGTTGGTCGAACGTCGTTGGCGCGGACATCCGCTTTGATCTCTCCGAGACCGTAGATGTCGGCATCGCCGGCACCGTGCGCGAAAGCAATGGCGGCAAAGCCATCAGCTATTCGGGCGGGCCGTCGATCAGCCTGTCGCCATTTGAAAACAGTTACATCACGCTTGGCTACAACGTCGTCGGCTTCAACGACCGCGATTACAGCGACACGCGCTACACGCGCAGCGGGCCGTATTTAACGCTGAAGTTAAAGTTCGACCAGAACTCACTTGGAGCGCTGGGCTTGGGTCGCCGCTAAACAGCCGTGATGCGATTTGCGACAAGATCGTCGACGACCGCGGGATCGGCAAGCGTTGACGTATCGCCTAGCGAGCTGACATCGCCCTCGGCAATCTTGCGCAAGATACGGCGCATGATCTTGCCCGAGCGAGTCTTCGGCAACGCAGGCGCAAACTGGATCGCGTCAGGCGCAGCAATCGGTCCTATTTCTTGACGAACCCATTTGATGAGTTCTTTCGCCAGATCGGGCTCGGCAGCTTCGTTCGCGTTCAGCGTGACATAGGCATATATTCCCTGCCCTTTGATCTCGTGCGGCATACCAACGACTGCAGCCTCGGCGACTTTGGGATGCAAAACAAGTGCACTTTCAACCTCTGCCGTGCCCATGCGATGGCCCGAAACGTTAATAACATCATCAATCCGTCCCGTAATCCAATAATAACCATCTGCATCGCGCCGCGCGCCGTCTCCGGTGAAATACTTTCCGGGAAATGTCTGGAAATAAGTCTCAAAAAACCGGCGATGATCGCCCCAAACGGTGCGCATTTGTCCCGGCCACGAACGTGCAATAACCAGCGGTCCTTCTGAAGCGCCTTCAAGCACATGGCCGTCATTATCGACAATCTGTGGCTCGACCCCGGGCAACGGAAAAGTCGCCGACCCCGGCTTCAGTGGCGTCGAACCCGGTCGCGGCGAAATCATCCCTGCGCCCGTTTCTGTCTGCCACCACATATCAATGATCGGGCATCGCCCGCCGCCCACCACATCATGATACCATCGCCACGCTTCCGGGTTGATAGGCTCACCCACTGAACCAAGAAGGCGAAGCGAAGCACGGCTTGTCGACGTTACATAGCCGTCCCCTTCGCGCATCAGCGCGCGCAATGCCGTGGGCGCCGTGAACAGGGTTGATACATTGTGACGGTCGATAATCTGCCAAATTCGTGATGGTGTTGGCCAATTTGGCACACCTTCAAACATCAAACTCGTCGCGCCGTTAGCAAGCGGCCCATAGACGACGTAACTATGCCCGGTAACCCAGCCAACATCAGCTGCGCACCAGAAAATATCACCCTTTTGGTGATCAAAGCAGCTTTGGTGTGTCATGGCCGCCCACAGGAGATAACCACCTGTCGTGTGCACAACGCCTTTGGGTTTGCCGGTCGATCCTGATGTGTAAAGGATGAACAGCGGATCTTCTGCATTCATCGGTTCGGGCGGGCAATCATCCTCAACATCCATCGCCTCCAGCCAAAAATCGCGATCATCGTGCATAACGATGTCGGCACCAGTTGCCTTGATGACAAGGACTTTGCGGACACAGCCAGCGATTTCCACGGCCTTGTCGACATTGGCTTTGAGGGGAACACGCTTGCCGCCACGACGGCCTTCGTCGGCGGTGACGACAATGCTGGAGTCGCAGTCAATGATGCGGCCAGCAAGTGCATCAGGCGAAAAACCGCCAAAAACGACCGAGTGGATCGCGCCAATCCGGGCACAGGCGAGCATCGCGAAGGCGGCTTCGGGGATCATCGGCAGATAAAGTGTGATCCGGTCACCCTTCTTGGCCCCCACTGCCTTTAAGGCATTGGCAAACCTGCATATTTCGCGGTGGAGCTCACGATAGGTGTAGGATTTGGGTGCGTCCGACGGTTCATCGGGTTCCCAGATCAGTGCAACATCATCGGCCGACGTCGCCAGATGCCGATCCACACAATTGACCGAGACGTTTAGAACCCCATCGGCAAACCAACGCACGCCAAAATCAGCCTCTTCAAAACTCGATTCATTCATCTTCGTCGGCACAGTGACCCAATCGAGCCGCTTTACCGCATCACGCCAAAACGCATCGGGATCGTTCATCGACCGCGCATAGTCAGGCGCGGGGTCATGCCCTGCCCGCTCTGCCCAATAATCCGGCACCGGAACGATCATTTCACTCACGCGCATTCTCCCTGCGTCCGAACACCAGGCCAAGCCAGAATGTTCGCGGCGTACCCACATCTTCTATGCCCGAAGCCGAGACGCCCGAAACCACTTTTTCGTCGAACAGGTTTTCGGCGCGGGCGACAAGCCGGAAGTTGGCGCCGAGCGGCACTGATACGACGCCATCGACAGTGAGCGCGGATGGCAAGCGGCGGAGCGCTAAGTCATCTTCGAATTGAGGACCAGCATAGCGGACGGTCAAAGCGGCGTTGACAGTGGCCTTCAGCGCGTAGGCGAGGGTCGCGCTACCCTGATGCGAGGGTGTTTGCGCGGGGCGTTTGCCGTTCAGGGGTGCGGCAGGACCGCTTGATTGGACACGCGCATCGGCGAAGGCGTAGGAGGCAGAAAGACGGAAGTCGTCCATGTTAACTGCGGCGCTGGCTTCAATCCCGCGCACATCAATCGCATCCACATTCAACCGCTGGCGAAACACACCGCCCGCTGTGACGAAACCGACCTGCGGAAAGGTGCCGGGTCCGCTGCCAAGCGTCACATTGGCAATCGCGTCGTTGAGGCGGTTCCAATAGCCGGTCAGCGACAGCGATGCCGATCCACGTTGCCAGTTGAGGCCACCTTCGACTCCTGTCAGCCGTTCGAGTTTCAACACGCCGTTTGCTGCGGTGGCGTCCGCCCCGACGCGGAAAGGGCGATAGAGTTCATTGAGAGTGGGGACGCGAAAACCGCTGTAAGCGGCGGCACGCAGATTGAGTGCTTCGGATAATGCGTATGCAGCTCCGAAGCGCGCCGTTGGTCGTGCGCCGGATCGGTCGTTGAATTTGAGGTCGAGCGTCGGCGCGCCGGTGCCGATGACGCTTTCGGCAAGGCTTCCGCTCCGGATCGCCCAATGATCGATTCGTGCGCCGCCTGTGACTGTCAACGAGCCGAAACGCTGGCTCGCTTCGACGAACAGGCCGGCCGTCAATGTCTTGCCACCCGCGCGGCGGAAGCGGGTGGGTTGGCCGCTGATGTAACGAAAGAATTCGTTAGTGGTGCCCGTGGCGTGGCGGATGTCGGCACCGACGCGGAGGTTGGCGTTGGCATCGACCGGAGGCCTTATTTCAACCTTTGCACCCAAGCCTGTGGAAGGCGTGTTGAACTGATCAAGCGTGGGCGTGACGCTCGCGCGGTCAGTAGACAGAGCGACGAAGCCCGAGCGAAAACCCCGCGCTTGAACATAGGCTAGCGCCTCAAATCCCCACGTACCGCGCCCGACCAGTTTGATGCTGGCGTCGGCACCTTGGCTGCGCGAGGCGGTTCCCGAAAGCCCGCGCAAACGACGATCATCGAAGATCAGGCCTGACGCCTGAACTTCGGTGCGTGCGTCAACTGCTGCGACGCCGCGCAGGACCGCGCTCCACGCATCATAACGTGCGGGGATATCGGCAGGGCCGCGCTGGCCCGGGGGAATAAGGATATAACCGTCGCCACGATCCCAGCCCGCGTTCAGGCTGACAAAGCCGTCACCGATCCTTTGTGCGATCCCACCGGCCATTTCAGACGAACCACGGCTGCCGCCAAAGACTTGCGCCGATAGCGGTGCCAGATCGTTCGGGCCACCGCTGTTGAGTTCGACTGTCCCCGCGACCGCCCCCGCACCGAAAGCCCCTGTGCCCCCGCCACGCATGACCCGCACCGATGCCAAGCGTTCGGGGCGAAGTGCAGAAAACGGGATGTAACCGGTGAACGGATCGGCTTGCGGCACGCCGTCGAGCAGCACCAGCGCGCGGCTCGACGCGTTGCCGCCCAGCGCGCGCAGCGTTGCGCCTTGGCTGGTAGGGTTGGCGGCGCGGCTGTCTGTCCGGCGGAAGGATTGAAAGCCAGCAACGTCGCGTAAGGCATCCTCGATCCGGCCCGATGCAACGGTGGTCAGGCGGTCGCGCGTGATTTCGACGCTGTCATAAGCGGTCTCGCCAATGGGGCGGTCGAGCCCGCGTCCGGTTACGATGATTTCGTCGCGTGCCTGTGCCAACGCAGCACTCGACGCCAGCAACGACACGGACACAATAAGGAAACGCATGAGGGTGGCCCTACAAGAGGTGCTTTCGTCAAACCATCCCGTTTAGGCTGAGTCTGTCGAAGCCCTGTCCTTTCTTTCTGGCAGTGGATAAAGGGAAGGACAGCCGTTGATCTTCGACCCCCTTCGGGACGACAAGCTCAGGGCGAACGGAGTACCTTGGACATTTATATGACCGTCCGATTTTTGCCCTTGCTCGTTCTACCCATAATTGGTGCTTGCGTCGGATCCATCGGCAATGGTGTGTTGCTGCCTGAATCAGATTTGCCGGCGGGTACGAGGATCGCGATCACCGCGCCGTCGCCGCAGTTGGAAAATGCAATGCGCAGCGCGCTGGGCGATCTAGGCTATCGCGTCGAAGGTAAGGCGGATTACAGCGCCGATGCGGGGTTCAGCGAGCGCCCGCTCACCGTGAGTTTCGAAAGCGACGGGAGCCTGAACAGCGGCAACGCAAAACTGCCGATGCTTGGCACCTGCAAGCAGCGCATCCAGCGGCTGAGCCTGATCATATCCGATGCGCGGTCCGGGCGACCGGTTTATCAAGGGCAGGCCGAGGTTACTGAATGTTCGGGGTTGTCCGACGAAAATGCGTTGCGGTTGGCGCGCGCGGCGGTGGCGCGGATGCGAGCCTCCGCGGTGCCAAACTAATCCAAATCAGCCATTGGCAGGCTGATTGTGAAGCGCGTTCCCTGACCCGGTGCGCTGGAGCAATCTATATCGCCGCCGTGGCGCTGAACGACGGCACGGACGAACGCGAGGCCGAGGCCGCTTCCGCTTTCCGCCGTATCGCCGCGGCTACCGAAGCGGGCGAAGACATCTTTCGACCGTTCGGGGGGAAGACCCGGTCCTTGGTCGGACACTGTGACCACCACATTGAGCGCGCGGACGGCAATGTCACACCTGACTTCGCTGTTGGTCGGGCCATATTTTACGGCATTGTCGATGAGATTGCTGAGCGCGCGAACCAGCGCACCCGCGTCGCCCCGGGCGAAGGCTTCACTTTCGAGGCCATCGCCGACGATGCTGATGCCTTTTGCATTTGCTTGCGGCCAACACGCGTCGATGGCTTCGCTGGCGACAGCGGCGATATCAACGTCCTCCAATTTGAGATCGATGGCTTTCAGCCGCGCAAGCTGGACGAAATCATCGGCGAGGCGGAGCGTTTTCTTCGCATTGTCGGCAATGCGCGCTTTGCCGCCCGCGTTGAGGGCATCATCCTCGCTCAGCAGCATCAGGATCGCCGATTGCGGCGCACGCATGTCATGCGACAAGAATTCGAGCATTTCCTCGCGCTCGCGCTTCAGCGTGCGAATTTGGCCAATGACGCCTTCGAGGTCGGCCGTTTGACGACCCAGACGGTCGAGACCGGTTATGGCCGCTGTCTGGCCGACCAGTTCGTTCTCATGACGAAGCAACTGGGCCTGTTTGCCGATGAAACTACTGAGCGCGGCGAGACGTCGCCAGCCCCAGAGCGGGTAAACGAGTACGATGCCAAGCAGGGCGGAGGCTGGCGCGAACCAGAGGCCGTTGCTTGTCAGCAGGATGGCAGTCGCGGCAAGGACAATGGCAATCATGGCCAGCGAAAGTAGGAGGTTCACGGTAGGTTTGAACCGCCAGAACAGGAGCATGAGCGCAAGGACAGGGAGAATGCTGAACGCCAGTCCTGCGCTGCGCCCGACGGGCTGAACGAAGCGGTCGTGGATGAGGGCGTTGAGCAAATTCGCCTGAATTTCGATCCCCGCCATTGAGCTCCCCGCCATCGCGGAGACGGGATAACGGTCGCCCATGCCGTCCGCCGTCGCACCGACGAGGAGGATTTTGTTTTTGATGAAGGCCGACGGCACTTCGCCCGCGAGGATCGACGCGAAGGACAAGCGGCGGAACGTGCCGACATGCGCCATCGGCACGTAAAGCGATTCGTCATTAGCAAGAGACAGTATCCGCGCGTGCGCCGGTGATGGTTTGCCGATGACTTCGCGATAAGTCAGCTCCATCAGGTGCGGCAGCGCGCGACCAGCGGCATTGGTCTGGAGCTGGGCACGGCGAACGAGGCCATCACTATCGAACAACAGGTTTACTTCGCCGAGCCCCGCAGCAACGGCTGGCAAGGGATCAATGGGCAGCGTCAACGTCTCGTTCGCGCCGTTCTCACCGGGGACTTGATAGAGGACGGGCAAGAAGGTGGGCGCGCCCTGCCCCACCGCTTTCGCCATCGCCGCGTCGTCGGCGGCATCCATCGGCTCGAGGAAGAGGATGTCATAAGCGATAACGTGCGGTCCCGCCGCCTTCGCGCGGTTGAGGAATTGGGCATGCACGCTGCGCGCCCAAGGGAAATTGCCGAGCTTTGTCAGCGTGTCATTGTCGATTTCGACGATTAGGATGCGGTCATCGGGCGGGGCAACGCGTAACGGCGACGCGACATCGAGCATCAGATTGTCAAGCTTTGTCGTCAGCCCGAACCAGGCCGACGCCCCGGCCACCAGCATCCCGAACAGCGCAACCGCGATCCATTCAAAAACCAGCCGGTTGCGTCGCAAATTCTATTGTCCCGCGTCGCTGGTCTTTGAGCCGATTTGCAGCATTTCGGGATCGGTCCAGATCTCTTGCATCGTTCCCCCGACCACACGCCGCATGCCTACCCGCCAAACGTAATTGCCGGATGGAAGGCTGTTGATGGTCATCGCGCTGCCCGGGATGCCGATCTCGTCGATGACCGGCGTGGCGTTCATAATGCCCGGGAAAAGCTGGAGGCGGAACAGGGGTTCGCCACGCCCGTCGGTTTCCCATGTAAAGCGTTGTTGCCCGCCCGATGCCGATACTGACGCAATCAGAGGGGCGAGTTCGCGGTTGATACGGACAGTTCGCGAAAGCCCCTCAAGACCGCTCGGTGCGACGGCCATGGCGCGGGCAAAATAGGTGCCGTTGTCGATCCCCGCCAACCGCAACGTAGTCGACGCGCTGCGCGTTTCGGCGACCATGTCCTGAAAATCGGCGTCTTTCGCGAGTTGCAACTTATAGCCGCGCGCGCTTGCCACGGGGGCCACGTCGAAATCGAGAAAGCGACTGCGCCACAACCGTGCTGCGTCGCTTATCACCGGTGCGGGGAGTAACGCCTCAGTGCCGACATCGCCGGTCACTTTCGCCGCCGCCCCGAAGCCTGCGGGAACCGTCGATGTCGCCGCCGCCGGATTTGCGCCATCGACCGCAACCTTGCCCTCAATCACTTCGGTTAGCGACGGTTCATTCTGACTTTCATAGCCGATCCGGAATTTCGTGCCGCGCACTGCCGACACTGCAATGGGGGTGCGCAGACGGAACAGATTGTTAGAGCTGGTTGCAGGCGTCACTGAAATTTCGGTTCGCCCCTTTTCCACCGCAAAGTCGAAATCAGTGCTCTTGGTCAGCAGAAACTGGCGCATCTGCACGATCCGCACACGGCTCTGCGTCGGCAAGGTCATGCGCGACCCGTTGGACAATTGGATCGTCACGAAGCCATCGACGGCGGTTTGCAACACATCCCCCGGACGGATAGTGAGGCCCACCGAAGCAGGAACTTGACGCCCTCCCGTCACCAGCGACGTCCCGCCCTTGAAACTGACGATCTTTGCTTGGAGCGGCTCGGCGCGCATGATCGCAATTGGCACGATCAGCACATTACCGGAGAAAATCCGGTTATTGTCTGGTAAACGATTGGCGGACGCCAAGCGGTCAAACGCATCGGCTCCCTGTAAATATTTTGCGGTCAGCCCCAGCAGCGTATCACCATTACGCACAGTGTATTTAACGGTCTCTGTCGGTCGAACTTGCGCCTGCGCCGGCACCGCGATTAACGCAACAGCCAAGAGCCCCCAATCAAGCGGCTTCATCAAAGCTCTCCAGCCGATAGCCAAAGCCGAAAATCGTATGCAGTCGGAAGCCATTTTCGGGCTTCAGCTTCAGCTTGTTGCGCAGCCGAGACACATGAACGTCAAGCGTCCGCGTCGGCAAATCACCGACACTGTTCCAGATCGTTTCGAGAATGTAAGCACGCGACAACGGCCGATGCTTATTCTCGAAGAAGGCCCGAGCGAGCGCAAATTCCTTGGCGGTCAGTTCCACACGTTCCCCCGACACCTGCACCGAATTTTCAAGCTTGTCGAAAATATAGGAGCCAAATGACACCATGCGCAAGTCGGCATCCGCCGCTTTCCAGTCACGCAAACGCGCCTCGACGCGAGCGAGGATAATTTTGTCTTCCTCTGGCTTCACGATGTAATCGTCGGCACCTGCATCAAGACCGCGCACGATGTCCGCTTTGTCGGCGCGATTTGTCATCATGATGACCGAGGGACGAACCACCGCATTTTCGCCAAGCCACGCCAGCACATCGAGCCCCGACATGCCCGGCATGTTCCAGTCGACGATCAACAGATCGAAGGTGTCCCGCTGCAACGCGGTGACCATTTCCTCGCCCGACCCGAACGCCGAACAGGCATAGCCGCGACGGTGCAACAATGCCTGCATATGCTGGCGCACCATCGAATCGTCATCGGCAATGGCAATACGCATGATCTTTACACCTTTGACAAGACGGCCCGTTTCCGCGGGTTCGCCGATGGTCGTAAGAGGGCTAAGGTCTTGAGTCATTGGGTCGGCCGCCAGATTTACAATTGTTAACAGAGGAAACGAAGCGAAATCGCTAATGGCGATCCTCGACGTCCGGGCGTTGGCGTTTGTTCGATGCGACCCGGCCGTCACCTGCAAGTCCCTATGGGTCGCCGGTCGGCGTGGCTTCGGCCGCGTCGGCCGTTACCATATTCAGCAATCGATTGCGATTTACTTGCGACATTATTAGGCAATGGGCTCGTTATGACTTTGGTTAGTTTCGCTCTTTACCCCGCACCTTCGATGACAAAAACAATGCCGTTTACACCGACGCGCGCCGAAGGGTTGCGTCGCCTCGATGCCTTTGTATCGCGCGCAGGCCGCGATTATCCTGTCAGCCGTAATTTTGACCGCGGCCCCGGTCGGCACACGAATGTGTCGATGTTGTCTCCTTACCTACGGCATCGGTTGGTGACCGAGCGCGATGTTATCGCTGCCGTCCTTGCCAAACACCGCTTCGCCGATGCCGAAAAATTTGTGCAGGAAGTGATGTGGCGGACTTACTGGAAGGGGTGGCTTGAGATGCGCCCCGCCGTTTGGTCGCGTTACGAAGCGGCGCTGATCGCGACCGATATCGACACCAGTCTGCTGGTCGCCGCCGAGGCAGGGCAGACGGGCATAGCTGGCTTTGACGATTGGGCGCGCGAGCTGGCTGAAACCGGCTATCTCCACAATCACGCGCGGATGTGGTTTGCGTCGATCTGGATTTTCACGCTGGGGCTGCCTTGGGCATTGGGCGCGGATTTCTTTCTGCGCCATCTGATCGACGGCGATCCGGCAAGCAACACGCTGTCATGGCGCTGGGTTGCGGGTTTGCACACGTCGGGTAAGACCTATCTGGCGACGCCGGGGAACATCGAACGCTATACAGCCGGACGCGTGCGGCCGTTGGGGCTCGCGACCGACGCCTCGGCGATTGTTGAAGATTTTGCGCTCGAAGCGCCGGTTTTGCCCGCCGAAAGCCATCGCCAATCAGATGGCCCTGCCCTGCTCCTGATCACGCCCGAAGATCTGCACCCGGAAAGCCTGTTTGCGCCCGACGGATCAATCCGCGCGATTGTGGCGAGTCCGTTTGTCGCGCAAAGTTTTGGCGCAGCATCGGCGCAATTTACGGCCGGTGCGGTCGCCGATGCGGCGAAACGCGCAGCGACATTTTATGATTGCGATATTGTGACTGTTGATGATGTTGACGGGGCGATGCTTTCTGAGGCCGCGCAAAAGGCGGGGGCGACCGAAATCTTGACCGCCTATGCTCCAGTTGGTCCGATTGCATCGGCCCTTAAAGCGCTCTCAACGGACGACCTCCCCTTTACTCAAATCCGGCGGAGCTGGGACAATCGCTTCTGGCCGCTGGCGAACAAGGGCTTCTTCCCGTTTCGCGAACAAATCCCGCAGGTGTTGATGGAAGAAGGTTTGCTTTAAGTAGGGTTTGACGAAATCTCTGGAGTTCTGCGCCTAGACTTGGCAGTCAAAGCGCTATGCAGAAAATACTCGAAAATGGCGGTCGGCCAGTCATGACGCGAAACGGCCCCTCAACATCCTATGATGTCGCGCAACGGGCGGGGGTTTCTCAATCGGCCGTGTCGCGTTGCTTCAGACCGGGCTCTAGCATTGCGCCTAAGACTCGTGCGCGCGTGCTCGCAGCAGCACGAGAGCTTGGTTATCATCCCAATGCGATGGCGTCGGGCTTAATTACCAAACGATCCAATTTGGTTGCTGTACTAATTTCAAATCTGACCAACCTATACTATCCCGAAGTCCTTGCCGAGATCACCCGGCGGCTTTCCGAACATGGTATTCACGTCCTGCTTTTTGCGCTGCAGGCGGAAAGTGATGTCGATGCGATGCTTGATCAAGTTTGGCGCTATCGCGTTGATGGTGCGATTGTCGCGGCGCGGCTGTCCGCAGCGCAGTTAAGCGATTTCGCGCGGCGGGGTGTGCCTGTCGTACTCTACAACCGATTTGGTGAAGGCGAGCCCGTGCCGAGCGTATGTTGTGATTCCGTGCAGGGCGAACGGCAATTGGTCGAGCGCCTTGTGGCGGCGGGCCATAACGTCTTTGGCATCGTGGCCGGACCCGATGATTCCTACGTCAGCCAAGAACGGGTGCGTGGTGCCCAGCAACGCCTACACGAACTTGGGCGTGAAGCGCTGCTCGTCAAAGGCGCGTTCGATTATGAAAGCGGTGACGCGGCACTCCGCACCTTGATGAACATGACCGACCGAAAACTCGATGCGATGATCTGTGCCAACGACCTTATGGCGATTGGTGCGATTGATTGCGCGCGGACGCAGTTCGGCATCAACGTGCCGCATGACCTGTCGATTGTGGGCTTTGACGGCGTCGCGCCAGCGATGTGGGCCAGCTATCAATTATCAACAGTTCGCCAGCCGGTCCGCCGGATGACCGAGGCGGCCGTATCGATGCTAATGGAACGGATTGAGGATCCTGAACTCCCGCCCGAAGTCCGCACGTTTGCGGGCAAACTGATTGAGGGGGCATCCGCACGACTGACCCCGAGTGCATGACGACGCTTCGGTCCTTTGGGGGCCGCTTCTTGGCATCGACCTCATGACACGCCCTGGTCCAAAAGGGCGCGTCTATGTCGCGATCAACTCGACCGGCATGGCGCAGACCGCGCGCCTGCCAGCACCCATGAGGGACTTGCTTGCTGGCGGCACCGTTTCGACTGTGACGCTTAATCGTTACGAAGTAGCCGTTGTCGCGCCGTAACCGCGTTGACCCCATCTTGCATTCGGATGCAATGACCTGCATTCAGCGGGAATAGGGAGAAAAGGCGTTGAGCACCCAGAATTTGCAACTCGGATGGATCAATGCTGCCGACCTGACGCCGGCCCGACGCTATGGTGCGCTGGGTTTTTTGCTTATCGCCTATTTTTGCTACGCATGGTCGTGGAATACAGTCGATATATTGCGTCCCTACATCAAGGACAGCCTCAACCTCTCGCTAACCCAATCGGGATCGCTTTACACGTTGCAATCCATTGGCGCGATTGTGGGCGCGGTGGTCATGGGACAGGTCGCCGACAAGATCGGGCGACGCACCGCACTAAGCATTTCGATGATCGGTTTTGGCACTGGCATTCTGGCGGCGTTGATTGTCGCCGATTTTACGCAACTGATTATTCAACGGGCTTATCTCGGCTTTTTTATGGGATCGATGTTTCCGATCGCAGTTGGCATTTATTCGGGAATGTTCGCGCGTGAGATACGCGGAACAATCGCCGGGGTCGTCTTTTTTGTCTACAACATAGCCGTCTCGGCGTTGGGATTCCTGTCAGCGGCTGCCTTTCGCGCTGGATATGACTGGAAGGTGCTACTGTGGATTGGTGTGATTCCGGTCGCGCTGGCGCTGTTCGCGCCGCTCTTCATTCCCGATGACCGAAAAATGGTGCCCATGGACGGCATCGCCGACGGCCAGACGGTGGCGAAAGCAAAATTGCCGATTGCCGAATTATTTGCGCCGGGTGTGGTCCGCCAGACGATCCTGCTCGCGACAATGACTGGCCTTAATTTCTTCGCCTATCAGGCGTTCACCGGCTGGGCGACAACCTATCTAAAGACAGTTCGCATGATCCCCGACACCGTTGTCGGCGACGTGCTGGGGTGGCAATTCATCGGAGCAGCTGCAGGGGCGTTGCTTTGGGGGCGAGTCAGCGACAGTTTCGGGCGGCGCGGCCCGGCTTGGGGCTTTGTCGTCGCCGCGATTATCGTGCCCATTTACTTGTTCGTGCCAATGGGAACGGGGCTGCTCGAACTCACCGGTTTCGCTTATGGCGTGATGTTGTCATCGAGCGCAACATGGGGGCCGTGGTTGTCAGAACTCTACCCGCCGCATTTGCGCTCTACCGCTGCGTCAATTTTCAACTGGGGCCGCATCATCAGCATGACCGCACCCCTGATCACTGCGCCGCTGGCGGAAGCGTTCGGTTTGGCACCGGTCATGTGTCTTGCTTCAGTCAGTTTTGTTGCCGCAGCGATGATTTGGTTGTCGCTGCCCGAAACGCTGAACCGGAAAGCCTGATGCGTTGGGACGATTTGCCCGACGTCCGGTCGCCGATGGGGCGGACGCTCGAAGAGATGTTGAGCAAGGGGCCGCGTCGGCAGGAGCTTCCCGGTTACGATCCCGTTTATCGCGATTTCGTCGATTACATCATCCGCTGCACACATCGGATTTGGGAACAGAAGAATGTCGGCCTGTGCCGCAGTCATTACAGCACCGATTGCATGATCCATACGCTGGCGGGACCAGTGACTGGCGTTGAAGCCGTTGTCCAGAACACAATCTCGACACTGGGCGCGACACCCGACCGGCGATTGATTGGCGAAGATGTGATCTGGTCGGATGACGGCGCGGATGGCCTGTATAGCTCGCACCGGATTGTCAGCCGCTCGACACATATGGGCGATGACCCGCTGTTGGGCGCGGCGACGATGGTGTCGAATGGCGTGATGACCATTGCCGATTGCCTGTGCCGCGAAAACAGGATTGTCGAGGAATGGCTGGTCCGCGACAATTTGCGCGGCGTGCTTCAGGTTGGCGGCGATCCTTGGGCTGTTGCAAAGGCGCAGGCTATCGCTGATCAGGCGCAGGACAGCGCGCGGCACCAATGGCGCGCAGATTGGATCGCACGCACACGCGAGGGCGACGACGTGCTGATTCCGCACGATCATCCCGCCGCGGTTCCTGCGGCAATGCTCGTTGCGGCGTGGCGCGACGATTTGTTCGGCGATGCAGCGGCGGCCTTGTCGCCAACGTGCGAAGTCCGTTGGCCGTCCAACCGGCACGGGTATGGGCGGGGGTATTGGATCGGGTGCATGACACAAATAAAGGGGGCGCTGCACGATGTTTCCTACCGCCAGGAACATATCGCGGCGCGCCCGCTACCTGAAGGCGATGTCGCGGTTGCCTTGCGCTGGGCGTTGACTGGCAAACACAACGGGAGCGGGGTCTGGGGCCCGTCAACGGGACGCGAAGTCCTGATTTCCGCTGTGTCGCACTACCGCGTGCGCAGCGGCACAATCATTGAAGATATGACGGTGTTCGATGAGCTTGCTGTGCTGCGCCAAGTCAGCGGCGGATTGGGCACATGAGCGTGCTTGACACGCTTAATGCGTTGGCGCGCGGCAGACGCCCCGCGACCGGACTGCTCCACAATTGCCGGTTCGAGGGGATGGGCATCGAAACCTATGGTGTCGAAGCAATCATCGAGCGCTTCCGCTTGGCCGCGTTCGAAATGACGACCAAAGCACTTGTTATCGAGGCGCCAAACCACATCGCCGTGTTTGAGGAACAGCGTGCCATTTTCGCAGACCTTTATGATGGTCAGATCGCGCGGCTCTGGGTCTTGGGCAGCGATGTCTTTGACACCGGCGAATCGCTTTTGGGCGTGCCGTTTGATCCCGACCTGTCGCAGAGCGCGGGCGATTTGTTTTTCGCGCCAAGCGATCACGCCGACCTTGCCGACGACGCGGCCCGCCACGTTGAGGCGGCAGGCAGCTCCGTTGTCACTGAGGCCGATGGCCCGCGCAACCGCGCCTTCGTAATCCGCGCTTTTGGTTCGGCCGATAACGGCGCGGTGCTTTTCGCCGTCTTACGGCTGCGGCTCGATGGTAAAAACGTTGCTGGATTTCACCTGAGCGCGGCGCGCTGGGATCATGACAGCCGCCATCTCGTCCGCGATTTCGGTGGCGAAGCGACGCTGGCGGTCAGCCGCTGGACGCCGCGGATCGGCGCATGACCCCCGCCCTGCTGTATGACGTCATGCTGGATGGAGATATTTGTGAAGCGCCGCATTTGCGCTGGACGACAACCAACCATCGAAATGACGAAAAGGAATGAAATGACCGACCGGATTTTGACGACCCATGTTGGCAGCTTGCCACGCTCCAAAGCGGTAACAGACCTCGTCTTTGCTGCAGAACGCGGCGACGCCGTTGATGCTGCTCAGTTCGACGCCGTTATCGGTGCAGCCGTTGATGATGCAGTAGCCAGACAGGTCGCGGTCGGCATTGATTTGGTCAGCGATGGCGAAATGTCAAAGATTAGCTACGCGACTTATATTAAGGATCGCATCACTGGGTTCGATGGTGATAGCCCGCGCACGCCGCCTGCAGACCTCGAAGACTTCCCCAGCTTTATGACGCGCCAGAACAGCAGCGGCGGCACGCCAACCTATCGCCGCCCAAAATGCGTTGGGCCGGTCGCGCCGAAGACACTGGCACCGCTCGACGATGATTTGAAGCATATGGCATCAGCACTTGCGAAGCATCGTCCCGCAGGTGGCTTTATGAATGCCGCCTCGCCGGGCGTCATTGCGCTGTTCCAGCCTAATGAGCATTACGCGACGCAGGATGCCTATCTTGAAGCGCTGGGCGAGGCGATGCGGCCCGAATATGAGGCCATTGTTGCCGCCGGACTGATCCTGCAACTCGACAGCCCCGACCTCGGGCTCGGGCGGCATATGATGTATAAGGGGCGGCCCGACGCGGAATATCTAACGTTGATCGGGATGCACGTAGAGGTGCTGAACCACGCGCTGCGCAATGTCCCCGCTGATCGCGTGCGGATGCATGTTTGCTGGGGCAATTATGAAGGGCCGCATACCCACGATGTTGAAATGGGTGTTATCCTCCCGACGCTCATGAACGCCAAGCCGGCGGGACTGCTGTTCGAAACCAGCAACCCACGCCATCAGCATGACTGGAACTATTTCGCTGACATGCTTGATATCATTCCCGATGACAAAATTCTGATCCCCGGCGTTATCGATTCAACGACCAATTTCGTCGAACATCCACGCGTCGTTTGTGAACGCATTGAGCGGTTCGCTGGCATTGTCGGGCGCGAGCGTGTCATTGGCGGCACTGACTGTGGTTTTTCGACTTTTGCAGGGTTCGGCGCGGTGGATCCTGATATTGTTTATGCAAAGCTCAATGCGTTGGCCGAGGGCGCAGCAATGGCGACGTCGCGGCTGTGGAAAGCTGCCGCTTAACGCTAAGACTGGTTAGCGACTGACGCGGAAAACGACACCGGTTCCCGAAAGTGTCCGCTCGATTCCGACCGGGACCGTCATCGTGTCGCCTTCGTTCAGCATCAGCGATCCGCCGTCCCACGTTACAGTAAGCGTGCCCGTTTGGACGAAAAAGACTTCGGGACCTTTGGGGGTTTTCCGGTCGTTTGGATCATCGATGCGGTCAAGCGTGAAAGAATGCGGCCAGTCGAGTGGCGCGCCCGGTCCGATGATCGGGCCTGCGCCGCGCGCGTCACGGACGACTAACGCTTCGGCATCGGTTTGGCTTGGCACCGTAAGCGCCGCTACTTGCGCGGACGACGTCCGTGGCATTGGATGCGCACCATGGGGTATATTTTGCCCGGCAACAGTATCGATCAGTCGACCACTTTCCATCAACACGAGACCATGCTTGGCTGCCATGTCGAAAACATCCGGTGCCCATAAAACGCGGCCCGGATCGTCGCCGCCCAATACCGCAAAGAGATAACCAACGCCGGTCCCAACATTGGTAAAGCCGCGAAACATACCCGTCGGTAGCGAAATGACGTCGCCGGGATGCAGCATGACTTGCGCGTCCTGCCCATGTTCGCCGAGGTCGAAGCGCCACGTGCCAGTATGAACGACGAAAACTTCCGCTGTGTCGTGGCTATGTTGCGAATTGACGCATCCTGGCGGTTGCCGCGCGCCGCCGATATTGAAGCCGTGCGGTTCAGCGATGTGGACATGCTGGTCGGGATTTTCGGACACGCCGGGACCGATAATCGTGAAATTCTCTTTGGCCTCGCTGCCCGGTGTCCGGGTGTCGATGAAGGCGTTGAAGCAGGGTTTGAGGTCAGCGTAGCGCACCACGCGCGCATCCATGTCGGCGGTCGTCCAGCGCGTTGCGTTCATTGTGTCACTACTCATAACATGATGGGTTGCAGTGTTTTGCATTCGCAGTCAATATTGGATGATGATATCAGATATTCCTGCCAACGCCGATCCACGCGGCATCTTCGCGGAGGGCGCGCTTCATAAACTGCGCGATGACCATGTCCTCCACGGGTGCCGCCCGATTGAGGCGGGTTCGGGTACAGCGTTTGTCCAGAACGAGCTGCTGACGCCGCTGTGGACCGCATTCCCGCATGCCGATGTCCGTGCCGACATCGCGATGCGCGGGACTTTTAAGGGCGGCAGCTGGACGGCGCATAGCGGCCACATTTTTGGGCGATTCATGGCTGCGCTGTTTGGGATCCCTGCGACTGGACGCGTGGCCTATCTGCGCTTTGGATGCTTCCAACGATGGGACGCGGGGGTGGTGGCGGAGACCATCCTGATCCTCGACCTGCCGTCATTGATGCTTCAGGCGGGCGCGTGGCCCCTCGCAACGCCGATGGGGCCCGACATCATGGCCCCCAGCCCGTTGATCGGTGGCGGAGTCTGGCCCGAGGGTGATGGTGCGGCATCGCTAAGCATTGTCGAGGGCATGATCGGCGGGCTGATGAAGTTCGACGGCTCGCTCAAAACCATGAACATGCGCGATTTTTTTGCCGAGCAATTCTGGTGGTATGGCCCCGCCCCCATCGGCAGCTTCCGCGGGTTCGATGATTATGAACGCGGGCACGCGACGCCGTTCTTGACAGCCTTCCCCAACCGCGTGGGCGGCAATCATCGTGCCCGCTTTGCCGACGGCGCGTTCGTCGCGTCGACGGGCTGGCCGAGCATCACGGCGACGCACCGGGGCGACGGCTGGCTGGGCATAAAGGCGACCGACCGGCCCATCACCATGCGCGTCATGGATTTCTGGCATGCAGAAAATGGCCTGCTGATCGAGAATTGGGTGATGATAGATATCCCCGATCTACTCAACCAATTCGGCATCGACGTCTTCGCTGCCCCAACCCCAAAGGACTGACGAATGGCAGAATGGCTGAAACGCGGCGCGATGGCCGATCAAAAGGCAGCAATTGACGCGAAAGTGCGCGAGACGGTCGAGATTACGCTAGCCGATATCGAAGCACGTGGTGACGCGGCGGTGCGTGATTTGTCGATCAAATTCGATGGGATGGACCGCGAAAGCTATCGCCTAACGCAAGCGGAAATCGATCAGTGCATCGGGTCGCTGAACAAACAGGACATTATCGACATTGAATTCGCGCAAGCCCAGGTAAAGAATTTCGCGCAAATCCAGCGCGCGACAATCACCGATACCGAAGTCGAAACGCTGCCCGGCGTCGTGCTGGGGCAAAAGACGATCCCGGTGCAGAATGCGGGATGCTATGTCCCCGGCGGGAAATATCCGTTGCTCGCATCGGCGCATATGAGCGTGATTACGGCCAAAGTCGCGGGCGTGCCGCGGGTGATCACCTGCGCGCCGCCATTCGAAGGAAAACTCGCCCCCGCCATCGTGGCGGCGCAAGCAATGGCGGGTGCCGACGAGATCTACTGTCTTGGCGGGATTCAAGCCGTGGGCGCAATGGCGTTAGGCACTGCGAGCATCGCGCCGGTCGATATGCTGGTGGGGCCCGGCAATGCCTTTGTTGCAGAAGCCAAGCGGCAATTGTTTGGCCGCGTCGGGATCGACTTGTTTGCAGGACCGACCGAAACGATGGTCATTGCCGACGAAACGGTCGACGGCGAAATGTGCGCGACCGATTTGCTAGGACAGGCCGAACACGGCCCGGACTCGCCCGCAATCCTGATCACCACTTCGCGCAAACTCGCCGAGGAGACGATGCGCGAAGTTGATCGCTTGCTCGAAATCCTACCGACCGCGCCAATTGCGCGCGTCGCGTGGGAAAATTGGGGTGAAGTCATCCTGTGCGCCGACGAAGAGGAAATGGCGCAAGTCAGCGATCACATTGCGAACGAGCATATTCAGGTCATGACGCGCGATCCCGACTGGTTCCTGAACCGGCTCGTCAACTATGGTGCGCTGTTCCTTGGCCCGCGCACTAATGTGGCTTATGGTGACAAAGTCATCGGGACCAATCACACGCTGCCAACGCGAAAGGCGGGGCGTTACACGGGCGGGCTTTGGGTAGGAAAGTTCCTCAAGACTCACACCTATCAACGCATCCTGACCGATGAAGCGAGCACGATGATCGGCGAATATTGCAGCCGCTTATGTGCCCTCGAAGGGTTTGCAGGGCATGGCGAACAAGCCAATTTGCGGGTCCGGCGTTATGGCGGCCGCAACATCCCCTATGCAGGGCGCGCGGAGCCAGTGGATACGCTTTCATGACGCAGGCGGGGGCTTCTCAAACAGTCTTTTCTGATCTTTTCAGGACGATCTGAGGCGATGTTGGAGTTGCCCTTCACCCTGCCCGAGCGTCCGCTGGTCACGCGCATCCGCCAAGGCGCCAGTGCCGAACCGCCACCGAGCAGTGCCAAACGCACGCAGCCGATGAAGGAATTCGAGGATCAATATACCGACATCGTTGATTACATTGTCCGGATTACTGACGAGATCTGGCTTGATCGCGCAATTGGCCGGATTTACGAAACCTATGATGCGAACTGCACCATCTATTCCTCCTATGGCGTGGTGCGCTCGGTTGAGGAAGTAATTGCGGGCACAGTGAGCACGCTCAACGCCTTTCCCGACGGCGAAATCAATCATTTGAACGTCGCGTGGAGCGGTGACGAGAACGCTGGTTTCTACACCTCGCATCTCGGACACAG
>JANMPU010000055.1:0-21124 GCA_031369985.1 Sphingomonas sp.
CTGTGTCAAATCCCCATGACGCTTTGGCATCACGCGCGCGCCGCGTGTCCAGTGCCAGGATCGCGAGATCAAAGACTTTGCCGTCGCGATCACGAACATGATCGCGCAGCATTGCTTCGCCGCGAAAGCCCGATTCCTCGAACAATGCGATGGCCCCACGCTGATCGGGTGTCATCCGCGCGATCAATTTTGTCGCGCCGCGCTCACCCGCCAGCGCTATGCTGCCGTCGAGCAGCAAGCGACCCAGCCCATGGCCGCGCACCGACGGCGCAACCAGCAACCGTATCTCGGCGACATGCGATGACCAGCTCAGCGGATCCCGAACAATGGCCGTTGTCGCGACGACGCTATTCCCATCGAGCGCAATCAGGCTCTCAATCTCGCCATCGGCAATGGATTGCGCCCACGCTTCGATAACGCGTGCATGCTGAATATCGCGGCTGAGAAACAGCAGGTCGTGTGCGGGAAGCGCGGCGGCGAACTGTCCAACCGCAACAACATCGCGACGTTCAAATGCGCGTATTTCAATTGTCCTGCCATTGATCGTCAGCGTCTTCACAGGCTTTTTTCTCCCAGCCAAGCATCGATTTGCGGCCACAACCGGCGAACGGCGTTGGCACCCGCGACCAGACTGACATGACCGCCTTTCAACACGACGGCCTGCTTATCGGTTGATCCGATCATGTCGATAAGCGGTGCCGATGCGGCGGCAGGGACGATATGGTCGTGCTCTGCCGTCACGTGCATGAATGGCTCGGTGATCGCCGACAGATCGACCGCGCGGCCGCCAACTGTCATGCGCCTTTCGTACAGATCATTGTTCCACATGAGTTGCTTGGTTGTCTGACGGAAATATTCGCCGGCAAGCGGCAGCATGTCGACAGCCCAGCGATCAAACATGCGGTAAGATTTCACGAACTCGTCGTTCCACATATTATCCCACAGGCGGATATTGCCCGCGACCTGCGCGCCCGGACGGAGCATCGAGAACGCGGTGTAGAGCATTTCCGCAGGACAATTGCCGAAGGTTTCGACCACCTGATCGACATTGAAAAAGCGCTGGTCGGACCACGCCTGAAACGATTCCATCGCCTTGAAATTGATCGGCGTCGTAAACGTCATCAGATTTTTGAGGCCGGCATCGCGGTGAAGCGACGCCCAGAGCAGCGAGAGGACACCACCAAAGCAATAACCGAGGACGCTGAGGTCCGGCTGGCCGCTTTCGGCTTTGACGCGCTCGACACAAGCGGGAATGAAATCGAGGACATAATCCTCCATCGCCAGTGTCTTTTCACCGGGGCCGGGCGCTTCCCAGTCGATCATGAAGACGTCGTAGCCGCGTGTCAGCAGGAACTCGACAAAGCTCTGCCCGGGCACCATGTCAAAAATATAACCGCGGTTTGTCGTCGCCATGACGAGCAGGACGGGGACGCGGTAAATTTCGTCGACAACCGGGCGATAGTGATAGAGCCGCAACGTGCCCCGCGCGATCAGCGTGTCTTTGGCGCTGGCACCGAGCACGGGATCGGGCGAACTGAAATAGCCCAGCCCCTTGATGTTGCGCTGCATGGCACGCTCGAATTCGGTGCGCGCGATGTCGAGCGGATCGGCGGTGTCGCTCATGCGCCGGGTGTGCGCGTCCGTTTGGGTTTCGGTGCCGAGGCGCGCTCGCCGGGGAGTGCAAGTGCTGCTTCGATCCGCGCCAGCGACGCCTCGACCGCCGCCAGACGCGCGCCAATGGCTTCGACATCGGCTTTGCTTGGCATGTTGGCCGCCGACAGCAGCTTGGCCATCGCCTCATGCGCGCCCTGCTGTGCCTTCAGCGCAAGTCCTGTCGCCTGGTGCATGGCCTGCGCTGTTTCGGGGCGTCCCATGAACTGGCCGCCGAAATCATTCGCCATTTTTTCCCATTGCGTCACGGCATCGCGAAAGATGGCCATCGGGTCTGCTGAATTTATTGTCATAACAACAGCGTCGGATGGATTGCGCCGCAGGTCAAGCTCGATCGGCAGTCCTGAGCCTGCTATTCGCAGGGCTCGGGCGTCGACGCGACCCGCGCCAGATCGTCGAGCGCACGCATTCGCGTAAAGCCGACGATCTGCTGCGCCAATATGTCGAGCTGTTTGAGGAGTGTCTCGTCGCTCACGCTGCCATCGTCGGCAAACACCGGCTGCACCGAATTGACGGTGACCGCCATCGGCGTTGGCCAGCCGCGCAGCGCGTGGACGATGCTGCGCAGCGTTGCCAGCGTTGTCCCGGTCGCTTGCCATCCGGCTGCCACCGAAATCAGACCGACAGCACGCGCCTCGAAATAAGGGCGATCATCCTTGGCCATGTCCTCGACATAATCGAGTGCGTTCTTGATCAACCCTGAAACCGTGCCGTGATAGCCCGGTGAGGAAATGACGACGCCATCGGCACGGCGCAGGCCGTCGATGAGCGCGATCGCCTTGTCAGTGCGCGGCGTGCCATAGCCGTACATGGGTAAATCGAGCGCAATGCCGTCGAAGCACAACGTGTCCGCGCCCGCCGCCTCGCATTGGGCAAGGACGTGGCGCATCAGGCGTTCGGACGAGCTGTTGCTCGTCATCGTGCCGCCGATGCCGACGATCAGGGGCTGGGCGTGACTCATCGTTTCATCCGTTCTGCATGCCAGCGCAAATGATCGGCCATGAAGCTCGATATGAAATAATAGCTGTGGTCATAGCCCGCTTCCATGCGCAGCGTCAGGTCGATCCCCGCATCGTCGCAGGCACGCGAGAGAAGGTGCGGCTTGAGCTGTTCAGCAAGGAAGTTGTCGGCACCTCCCTGATCGACCAGCACCTCGGGCACGCGCGCGCCGTCTTCGATGAGCGCGCAAGCGTCATACTCGCGCCATGTTTTGCGGTCGGAACCCAGATAGCCAGTCAGCGCCTTTTCACCCCAAGGGCAATGCAGCGGCGCGACAATCGGTGCGAAAGCCGAAATGCTTTTGAACCGTCCAGGATTGCGAAGGCCGATGGTCAACGCGCCGTGCCCGCCCATCGAATGGCCGGTAATTGCCTGGCGCGACATATCGGCGGGAAAGTTCGCGGCGATCAGCGCGGGAAGTTCGGTCTCTATATAAGTCCGCATCCGGAAATGCGTTGACCACGGCGCTTGCGTGGCATCGACATAAAAGCCCGCGCCTTGGCCGAAATCATACCCATCGTCATCGGGCACGCCTTCGCCGCGCGGGCTCGTATCCGGCGCGACGAAGATCAGGCCATGTTCGGCGCAGGCCGCGCGATATTCGCCCTTTTCAGTGACATTGGCATGGGTGCACGTCAGCCCCGAGAGATACCAGACAACGGGCAAGATCGCGCCCGGCGCATGATCGGGCACGAATACCGAAAAGGTCATGTCGGTCGACGTACTCGACGACGCGTGGCGATAGACGCCCTGCGTGCCGTGGTGGCTCCGTGTGCTGGAGACGGTTTCCAATGTCACGCGGCGCGAGGCGTCGGCGCGGACCCGAACCACCTCGGCAGTGCAGTGCCAAGCGCAAGACGCAGGGCACCGAGACCGGCAAACCAGAAGAGGTCGTTACGCGCGACAGTCGCGACAATTTCGGGTGTCGAGCTGGCAAAGCCGTCAAGGCCCGCGGCACCAATAAACATCACGGCCTGATAGGCGACAATCGACACGGCAATCGCTGCGACTGAACGAGCCGAAACCAGCTTTGCGTCACTGCCAACCGCAAATTTGGCGGCACCAAACGCAACAACTGCCGCTGCGCCGATAATAATGCCCCACGCATAGGCCTGCGCATCATGCGGGTAGCTGAGCAGCGTGAAGCCGACAATCTGGTTCACGGCCCAGACGGCAGCGATCAGCCCAAGCGCTTGACGGGTTGGCAATGTCACCGCGGCCAGTGCGGCCAGCGCCGCAAACGGGAAGACACAGGCAAGGCCATAACTGCCGACCGCAGCCGTCAAGCCGAGGATGGCGGACCACAGCAGCGTCGTCGTTGCCTGTTTTGTCATGGCATTGCTCATCACGTCTTCCCTTTGCATTTTTGTTTCGTAGCCGCGATTTGAATATGGCTCAACGGTTTAGAACTTCGCACGCACGCCGATATGCGCGTTGCGGCCAAGAGTGCCGTAGCCGGACACCGTCTCGTACTTCACATCGAACAGATTTTCGACGCGTCCGTAAAGTTCGAAATGGTCGCCGATGGGAACGGCGGCGCGGATTGCAGCAAGCGTGTAGCCGTCGAGACGGATTGTGCCGCCAAAGCCATCGACGCTGTCACTCACCGTCTGGACACTGGCGCCCAGCTTCAGCCAGTCGCGTGCCGTCCAGTCGATGCTCGCGTTGATGCTGTTTTTCGGGCGACGCAGAAGCGCTTGGCCGGTCAAACGATTGGTCGCGTCAGTCAGACTGTAGTTGGCCGCGACGGTCAGGTTTGACGTCGGACGGATTTCCAGAAATGCCTCGACTCCCTCGGCACGGGTCCGCGCGATGTTGTCGTAAAAGCCGAACGGCCGTGTCGCGCACCGTGGATTCGTGCTGCCGAAGCATCCGAAGAAGTCGATCTGGTTGGTCGTGTTGCGGCGAAACGCTGTGATGCCCGCTTTCAATGTGCCGTCGATCAGTGATTGTTCGATACCAACATCATAGCTTTGCGCGGTCTCGGGTTTCAGCGTGTCATTCCCGTAATCGCTGAATAGTTGATAGAGCGTCGGCGCCTTGAAGCCCTCGCCATAGCTCGCGCGGATGATCGTGCCGCTGCCAAGGCGCAAGGCCGCGTTGCTGCTGACCGTCGTTTGCGTGCCATAGGTTTTATGATCGTCAACGCGAACGCCGCCGGTCAGCGTGAGCGCGTCAAATGGCTTTAGGATGGCTTGGAGATAGCCGCTGGTGACGCCCGTACCATAACGGCTGACGTCATCGCGGAACCGCGATGTTTCACGCTCGACACCGAACACCGCGCGAAGGCCGTCGCTGATCGTGGCATCGCCCTGATATTCGAAGCGCTCAACGCGACCGCGCGCGATGAACGAAGGGGCGGTGCCGAACGCAGGGTCGAAGCTGTCGCGCGCGGTATCGCTCAGCGTGAAGGCGATGCGGTTTTTCAGCGCGCCGCCGAATAATGCGACATTCAGCCCCGCATAGCCGAATGCTTGTTGCGTCTTTGAAAACTCTGCGGTGTCGGCAAAGCTGTAGAACGGCGGCGGAAAGCCATCAAACTGGACTTTGCTGTCGGCATAATAGCCGCGCAGATCGAGGCTGACCGTGTCGCTGAAGGCGACCCCGACACGCGCGTTGCCGGCATATTGGCGATATCCGTCGCGCTCGGTACCGTTCTTGTAGGCCGAAATGCCGTCATCATCGAAATAGCCGCCGCCGAGCGAAGCGGTGACGATGCCGAACGCGCCGCCCGCCTGACCGACGATCTGCTTGCTGTTGCGATAACCATATTCGGCGCGCAGATTTGCGCCGTTGACGGGCGCGGTGACGATATTAACGACGCCGCCGATGGCCTGGCTGCCCCACGGCACCGAATTCGGCCCGCGCAGCACTTCGATCCGGTCGATATTGCCGGTCAGCAAATTGCCGAAATCGAACGCGCCGCCGGGCGAAGCGGGATCGTTGACGCGGACGCCGTCAATCAGCACGAGCGTCTGGCTGTCCTCTGCGCCGCGGATGCGAACGGCGGTCGTCTGGCCGGGGCCGCCCGCGCGGCTGACGGTGATGCCGGGGGTGGTGGAAAGGAGGTCGGCGACGGAGGTGGATTGGCGGGTTTCTAAATCTTCGCGCGTCAGGAGCGTAATCGCTTGGCCCGACTCATCTAGTCGTTGATCGACGCCGACGGCAGTCACTACGATTGTCGGCGTTTCTGTCAGGCAAGTCGGATGCACCTCGTCCTCCCGCAAAGGCAGGCAGATCGTATCTCGTGGACGATCCTGCGCTGCAAACGCAGACACAGGCAGCAGCGCGAACGCTGCGGCAGCAATTTTGAAACGGGTCACTTAAATTTCTCCTCAAACGTAACAACACACATGATGTCGTCACGCGAGGTTTCCCCCGATCGCCCGCGTCTTCCCGCACGGACAAAGGACCGACCGCGACAGGCAGGTCTCCTGGCTCCCGGGTCGCTGCGCCTTGTCCACCTTCCCGGTTGCCCAGTGGTGTAACGGACAAGGAACTCGCCGGTCACAGTTGCGGGAACAGCGCCATATTCGCAATGGCTTCCCTATTATCGGCCCTTTCGGGTCGACCTGTCGCGGGGAGGCGGGTAGCTGGTGTTGCGGTGCAGTGCAAGCGTCGCGGCAAAGCCGCGCCGTCGGTCCAAATGCTTCGCTTTGGCCGTCCGTGCTTGGTGCGTTGCGAATTAGCGCCGCTAATTCGTCTTCGCGCCTGCGCAATGGTGGGCTCGCCGGGATTCGAACCCGGGACCTACAGATTAAAAGTCCGTTGCTCTACCAACTGAGCTACGAGCCCATATTGCGTGGGAAGCGTGCGCCCTATGCGCGGGGACGCTTTTGGTCAAGCCGTGCGAGCAATTGTCGTGCAGTCAGATGGGTTACGGGGTCGCGCCAGTTGGGTGTGATTTCGCACAGCTGCGCGAGGACAAAGCGGCGCTTGCGGAATTCGACGTGCGGTATGGTGAGGCCAGGCGATGCCCAGATACCCCCGCTCCACGCGATAATGTCGAGATCAAGCGGTCGATCCCCCCAGCGACGACCGGGGCGGCGGCCGTATGCGCGTTCGATTTTCTTGAGTTTTTTGAGCATAGCGTGGGGCTTGTGCTTGCTCTCGATGATCACGACGGCATTGGCATAATCACGGGTGCCGGGTCCGATGGGGCGGCTGGTATGGATTTTTGAGCTTTGTGCTCCTGCGAAAGCAGGAGCCTTGGACGCCAGAGCTCCTGCTTTCGCAGGAGCACAAAGCTGCTGAACGAAGGCGCGTGGCGATCCCCAGCGCGTGCGCTGGTTGCTGCCAATGCCAATGAGATAAGTTGCCGTGCCCACGCGCTCGCCCTAACCGCTGATGATGATCATCGAAAGCCCAATCCCGCAAACCGAACCGGATCGCGATTGCCTGCTCTGCCCGCGCCTTGTTGCTTTCCGCGAGCATTGCCGCGCTGAGTTTCCGCCTTGGTATAACGCCCCCGTGCCCGCGTTTGGCGATCCCGATGCGTGGCTCGCCATCATCGGTCTCGCGCCCGGCAAGCATGGCGCGAACCGCACGGGGCGGCCGTTTACCGGCGATGCGGCGGGGCCGTTGCTCTATGAAACGCTCCACAAATTCGGCCTGAGCGGAGGCGTGTTCAACGCGAAGATCGACGATGGCGTAAAGCTGAAAGGCGCGATCATCATCAACGCCGTCAAATGCCTGCCGCCCGAAAACAAGCCGACCCCGGAGGAAATCCGCACCTGCCGCTCGTTTCTGGAGCGCGCGGTGGAGGCTTTGCCCAACGCCCGCGTGTTCGTCGCGCTCGGCCAGATCGCGCATCAGTCCGCGGTCAAAGTTCTCGGCGGGCGGCTCCCCAAGGCGAGGTTCGCGCATCTGGCCGAACACCGGATGCCGGGCGGGCAAATCCTGATCGATAGCTATCATAGCTCGCGGTATAACCAGAACACGGGACGCTTGACGCGGGAGATGTTTGAAGCGGTGTTTGAGCGGGCTATGTCCCTACGCTAACCTTCTCCCTCCCCGGCGGGGAGGGTAGGGGAGGGGGAGCGCGCGAAGACGCGCGTCAGCACTCAAGTGTCGTGTGCAGCCCACCCCCACCCAACCCTCCCCCTCAAGAGGGAGGGCTACCGGGGCTTTTCGCTAGGAGACCAGTTTGGGTTAGCCAACCTGCAATTGCGCTGAGCATCATCATCAAGCCAGTGCGTGAGGTAACCGGTGCCAGCAAGCGCGATGGGCAGCGCAATCGCAATCAATATTGGCGTCCTGCGACCGTGCCACCCCATCAAAAACAGCGTTATGCTGCTGGTGATGCAAACAAGTGGCAGCATGATCAGGGCGATCGGCCAGATTTCTCCAGAAACCGTATTTGTGCAGGGGGGCAGGCCCATAAAACTTGCCATCAAGAGAACAACCGAGAATAGAGCCGCAAGCCCGTAGAAAACCGCGAATGGTAAAGCGACTATTGTTATAGCGCTTCTTGAGACGATGGACTGGGTCACTTAAACATCCTCGACCAAGCGCCCGTAAAGCTCTGGCCGTCGGTCGCGGAAAAACCCGAATGCCGCACGGTTCTTGGCGCACTCCGCCAAGTCGAACGTCGCCACCAAGACCCCGCTCTCGCCTGCACCAAATTCCCCGACGAAATCGCCGCGTTCGTTGGTGATGAAGCTGTGCCCGTAGAAGGTCTGCTCCCCTTCGCGGCCGATGCGGTTGCTCGCCACCACTGGCACCACGTTTGACACCGCATGCCCGACCATCGCCCGCCGCCACAACCGGCTGGTGTCCAGATCCTCCGCCTCGGGCTCATCGCCGATGGCGGTCGGGAACATCAGGATGTCCGCGCCCATCAGCATCAGCGCGCGCGCGGTTTCGGGGTACCATTGGTCCCAGCAGATGCCGATGCCGACGCGGCCATATTTCGTGTCCCAAACCTTGAAGCCGGTGTTGCCGGGGCGGAAATAGAATTTCTCGCTATACCCCGGCCCGTCGGGGATGTGGCTCTTGCGATAGACGCCCATAATGTCGCCCGCATCGTCGATCATCGCGAGCGAATTATAATAATGCTGCCCGTCGCGTTCGAAAAAGCTGGTGGGGATGTAGACTTGAAGTTCCGCCGCGAGCGCCTGCATCGCGAGGACGCTGGGGTGCTCGGCAACAGGGGCGGCGGTCGCGAAGGGCTCGAGCACCTGAGTCTTGCAGAAATACGGCCCTTCAAAGAGCTCGGGCGGCAGGATGATCTTCGCGCCATGCTGCGCCGCCTCGCGGACATGCGCCTCGACCGTGGCGATGTTGGCCGCAAGCGGGCCGGGGAGCGCACACTGGATCGCGGCAACGGTGATGGTGTTGGTCATTGAAGCCTCCGTGTCCCCGAGCGAAGCGAGGGGCATTGTCGAGCGTTAGCGAGACCCCGTTTCGCGATCAATCTCGCTTCGCTCGACGGGGCTCCTCGCTCCGCTCGGAGATGCGATCACAGCAGCGGCACTTGCTGGCTGATGCAATGAAAACTCCCGCCGCCGGTGAGGATATGGTCGGTGGGCAGGCCGATAACTTCGCGGTCGGGGAATAGCGCGGCGATCGCTTTGACTGCCAAGTCATCATTGGGCACGCCATGCGTCGGCACCACCACCGCCGCGTTGCCAATGTAGAAGTTCATGTAACTCGCCGCCGCGACTTCGCCGTCGATTTCAATGCGGCCGGGTGAGGGCAGGGGGACCACTTCCACGCCAAACGCCTTTGCCCGCGCCCACGCATCGGCATAGACCGCCGCATTCGGATCATCCGATCCCGCTGCCTCGGGTAACGCGAGCACGCCAGGGGCCACAAACCGCGCCAGATTGTCGACATGGCCATCGGTGTGGTCGCCGACCAAGCCATCGCCGAGCCACAACACCCGCTGCACGCCAAGGTCGAGTTCCAGCTGCGCCTCGATGTCCTCACGCGTCATCATCGGATTGCGGTTCGGGTTGAGCAGGCATTGCTCGGTCGTGACCAGCAACCCCGCGCCGTCAACGTCTATCGCGCCACCCTCAAGGATCATGCTGCGCGGGTGATGCCGCAAGTCCGCCGAGGCGCACAGCAATCCCGCCAGCGCATCGTCGAGCGGCGAGGGATATTTCCCGCCCCAGCCATTGCCGCGATAATCGAGCGCCGTTCCGTCACTCAACACCAGCGGCCCGGTATCACGCAGCCAGATGTCGAAAAACGGAACGATGTGGATTTCCGCGCCCGCCGCCAAGGCAACCGCCCGGTCCGCCGCTGCCTCGTTGTCGCAGACCAGCCGCACCACCTCGCCCTTGCCGCCCGCGCGCACCGCCCGCGCAAACGCCGCCACTTGCGACTGCGCGGGTCCTAAATCCTCCAGCCATAGGTCGGGTGCGCTCGGAAACCCGATCCACACCGCACTATGCGGCGCCCATTCAGCGGGAAAGACAGCCATTATTTCCCCGCCCTGTCCTTATCGCGCACCGCACGAAATTCCGCCGTCGGTGCCCAGTTCGGCCAGCTCGTGCCCGACGCCAGTTCACGACCGATGCCATAATACATGGTCAAATCCTGTACCGCGCCGTCCCAATTCCACGCGGCGTCATATTCATCCTGCGGCTTGTGATAGCGGTTCACCACATAGTCATCCGCCGCCGCCTTGCCTGCCACTTTGCCGCCCATGACGAGGTCTTCGCCGCCCGACGCATACATCATCGGGACGCCCAGCCGCGCAAGGCTGAAATGGTCGGAACGGTAGTAATAGCCTTTCTCGGGATCGGGATCGGGCGCGATCACACGGTTACCCTTTGTCGTCCAGCGCGTGACATAGTCATCAAGCTCGGACAGGCCCGGACCGACAACAACAACATCCTTGGTCGCGCCAACGACGTTCAACCCGTCCATATTGACCCCACCAACGGTTTGGCTCAGTGGATAAATCGGGTTCTCCGCATAATATTTTGACCCCAGCAGTCCCGATTCCTCAGCTGTCACTGCAAGGAAAATCTGGCTCCGTGGCGCGCGCCCGGCTTTGCCATTCATTTCGGCCAGCGCGATCAGGCCCGCGGTCCCGCTCGCATTGTCCACCGCGCCGTTGCAAATCCCGTCGCCCTTGACCGCCAAGCACCGCCCGAGATGATCCCAATGCGCCGAATAGAGCACATACTCTTTGGCGCGCTGATATCCGGGCAGGATGCCGATGACATTCTTCGACATTTGCCGCCGGATTTTGTTGTCCATGCCCAATGTCATGGTCATGCCCAGCGGCGCAGCCTTGAACCCCTTCACTTTAGCCGCTGCATTCATCGCATCGAAATTCTGCCCCGTACCCGCAAACAGCCGCGTCGCAGCATCCTTCGTCATCCAGCCAATCGCCGCGCTATCCCCCATGTGATTGTCAGGCGCGTCGAGCCCAAGACGCGGTTTCGCCCAGCTTGATACGACCACGTCCCACCCGTAAGCCGCCGGTTCGGTCTCGTGGACGATAATCGCTGCTGCCGCCCCCTGTCGCGCTGCTTCCTCATATTTATACGTCCAGCGCCCGTAATAGGTCATCGCCCGACCCCCGAATGTGCCAGTCAGCGTCGGCGTCTGGTAATCGGGATCGTTGATCAGGATGATGACAGTTTTCCCTTTCACGTCGAGCCCCGCATAGTCATTCCACCCCAGCTGTGGCGCGTTGATCCCGTAACCGACGAACACGACATCGCTGTCCTTTACGTCAACACGCGGCACGACGCGGCTGGTGCCGATCACCATATCGGTTTTGTAGGCCAGCGAGACCGGTCCCTTGCCCGCGATGGCAAAGCTCATCGGCGTCGGATCGGCACTGATCTCGACCATCGGAACGTCCTGCGTCCATTTGCCCGCATTGCCGGGTTTCAGCCCCGCCTTCGCCATCCGCGCGACGATATAGGCAATCGTCTTCGCTTCCTCCGGCGACGTCGGCGCGCGACCCGCATACGCATCGGATGATAACGTGCGGGTGACGTCTTTCAGGGTCGAGACGGGGACGGTCGGAACCGTTTTGGCGAACGCCGGTGCAGCGAGGGAGGTCGCAAGGAGGCAGGCGATGAGTGATTTTGCGGACACGGGCATTCTCCAAAATGGAACGCCCGTGTCTTGCAAACGGTCGTCATCGGCGCAAGGGCCGCCGATCAATTAGCGCGAATAGAATTCGACGACCAGATTCGGTTCCATCTTCACTGGATACGGTACTTCGTCGAGCGTGGGGACGCGTGTGAAAGTCGCCTTGGCGGTGCCGTCGATGCCGATATATTCGGGAATATCGCGCTCGGGCAGCGATTGTGCTTCCATGACCAGCGCCATTTCCTGCGCCTTGGTGCCCAGCGAGATTTCATCGCCGACATCGCAGCGGCGCGAGGCAATATTGCACTTTATGCCGTTGACGCGGATGTGGCCGTGGCTGACGAGCTGGCGCGCGGCGAACACAGTCGGCGCAAACTTGGCGCGATAGACAATCGCGTCGAGGCGCCGTTCGAGCAGTCCGATGAGGTTCTGCGACGTATCGCCCTTCATCCGCGCGGCTTCGGTATACTGCTTCTTGAACTGCTTTTCGGTGACTTCGCCGTAATAGCCCTTCAGCTTCTGCTTGGCTTTCAGCTGAAGGCCATAGTCGCTGACCTTGCCCTTGCGGCGCTGGCCGTGCTGGCCGGGACCATATTCGCGCTTGTTGACGGGCGATTTGGGGCGGCCCCAGATATTCTCGCCCATGCGGCGGTCGAGCTTGTGCTTTGCACTAATGCGCTTTGACATTGGTAATCCTTCAATTGCGTGTTGTCTTACTGCTTCCGGGTCCGCGCTACTTGCTCCAAAAGGAGGGCAGGACCACCGCTTCACCGGAGTGCGGGGTCAATTGCGAAGGCGCGTTGTTAGCCGGTGTGGCGGCGAAGTCAAGTTTTTGGTCGAGGCTTTTCGATGGCCGTTAGCACCCCGCGAAGCGTGCGCACTTCCTGTGCATTCCATGCGGGCTTGGTCAGGATCGAGCGGATATTGCGCATGACCGTCGGCACTTTGTCGGGCGGGAAGTAAAAGCCGGCAGCTCCAAGCATCGCGTCAAGCTGCCCGATCAGGCCATCGAGCTCGGCCTGTGGCGCGGGCGGCTCGTCGTCCACTTTCGGTGGTTGGGCAAGGCTCTGGGACTTCGACCATTCGTAAGCCACGACCATCACGGCCTGCGCAAGGTTCAGCGACCCGAATTTCGGATTGATCGGCACCGTGATGATCGTGCGGGCAATCGTGACATCATCGGATTCGAGGCCCGTGCGTTCGGGACCGAACAGGATGGCGGCACGTCCGGATTCGGTGCGCATTTCGGCCGCAGCGGCTTCGGGGGTGAGCACAGGTTTGATGACGCCGCGCTTGCGCACCGTAGTCGCATAGACATGCGCGCAATCGGCGGTGGCGTCGGCGACGCTGTCATAGACCTGCGCATCGGCGAGAACACTGTCTGCGCCCGACGCAGCGGGACCGGCACTCGGATTGGGCCAGCCATCGCGTGGGGCCACCAGCCGCAATTGGGTCATCCCGAAATTGAGCATGGCCCGCGCGGCCTTGCCGATATTCTCGCCAAGTTGGGGGCGGACGAGGATGAGGATGGGGGTATGAAAAGCGTGCAAAGGCGCTTCGCCGAGCGTCAGCGAGGTGCTCAGCCGAGCGTCAGCGAGGCATTCTTCTCCATACTTCTCGCTTACGCTCGAAGGGACTCCTCGCTCGCGCTCGGAGAGGGCCCTTCTTTCGGACGGCTTGCGCGAAAAGAATTTGAAGCGTTCGGTGTTGCCCGCAAGGAATGCCTCTTTCTTGACCCTGGACCACCCTTTAAGAACTCGTTCGGCCTCCATTGCCTGTGCGCGCTCTTCAAACACCTCGGACCAGATCATCTCGACCGGTCGGCGACTATACGTGTAGCCCCGCATTACACCCGTCTGGTGCTGCCACAATCGCGTCTCGACGTCTTGCGTTTGTCCAACATAATAAGTCCCGTCGGAACAGCGGAGCATATATGCCCAGAACGTCATGGCTTGTCGGGCGCGGACTCGGCGACGCTTCCCGCAAATTCCTCGAAATCCTTGGCCTCCGTGAAGTCCTTATACACGCTGGCAAACCGGATATAGGCCACTGAGTCCAAACCCTTGAGGCCTTCCATTACAAAGGCACCGATTTGTTGGGCTTCGATCTCCGCATCGCCCAGCGTTTCCAGTTGGCGCTGTATCCCCGACACCATCTGGTCGATCCGCGCCTGTTCGATCGGGCGTTTTCGGCAGGCGATGGCGACCGAGCGGGCGAGTTTGTCGCGCTCAAACGGCTCCTTGCGCCCTTCGCTTTTAAGAATCGTCAGTTCACGCAACTGGATGCGTTCAAACGTCGTGAAGCGTGCGCCGCAGCTTTCGCATTGCCGCCGTCGCCGGATCGCCGCGCCGTCTTCGGTCGGGCGGCTGTCCTTTACCTGGCTGTCTTCATGGGCGCAGAAGGGGCAGCGCAACTAGAGTTCCGGATATATCGGGAAGCGTTCGCACAGCGCCCGGACACGCACGCGGACGTTCGCCTCCACCTCAGGATCGCCATGTTCGCCCTTCTGTCGCAATCCGTCGAGGACATCAGCGATCATGTCAGCAATGTCGCGGAATTCCTTGACGCCAAAGCCGCGTGTTGTCCCCGCAGGCGATCCAACGCGGATGCCGCTGGTCTTCATCGGCGGCAGTGGATCATTGGGAATGCCGTTCTTGTTGCAAGTGATCGCTGCGCGCTCGAGCGCCTCGTCAGCATCCTTGCCGGTCACGCCCAGCGGCGTCAGGTCGACCAGCGCCAGATGCGTGTCGGTCCCGCCCGAAACGAGGTTGCAGCCGCGTTCGTTAAGCCGCGACGCCAGCGCTTTTGCATTGTCCAACACAGCTTGTGAGTAGAGTTTGAAATCGGGTTGGAGCGCTTCGCCGAACGCCACGGCCTTGGCGGCGATGACATGCATCAGCGGGCCACCCTGAAGCCCCGGAAACACGGCCGAGTTAAACTTCTTGGCCAGTGCTTCGTCGTTGGTCAGGATCATGCCGCCGCGTGGGCCGCGCAGCGTTTTGTGCGTCGTGGTTGTCGCCACATGCGCGTGCGGAAAAGGCGAGGGGTGGACGCCTGCCGCAACCAGTCCGGCAAAATGTGCCATATCGACCCAAAAGATCGCGCCGACCGTATCGGCAATCGCACGGAACCGAGCGAAATCGATCTGGCGCGGATAGGCGCTGCCGCCCGCGATGATGATTTTGGGTTTGTGTTCGATGGCCAAGGCTTCGACCTGAGCGAAGTCGATCAGATGGTCGTCGGCGTTGACGCCATATTGAATGGCGTTGAACCATTTGCCCGACATCGCGGCACGCGCACCGTGGGTCAGATGGCCACCGGCGTCGAGGCTCATGCCAAGGATCGTGTCGCCGGGCTTGACCAGTGCGAGCATCACGGCACCGTTGGCTTGCGCGCCCGAATGCGGCTGGACGTTGGCAAAGCCACAGTTGAACAGCTGTTTGGCGCGTTCGATTGCCAGCGTCTCCACTGCGTCCGACGGGGCGCAACCCTGATAATAGCGTTTGCCCGGATAGCCTTCAGCATATTTGTTGGTGAAGACCGAGCCCTGCGCTTCGAGCACCGCTTTCGACACGATATTCTCGGACGCGATCAATTCGATCTGGTGCCGCTCGCGGTCGATCTCGCGGGTCAGGCCCGAAAACACCTGCGGATCGCTTTCGGCCAGCCCGCGCGTGAAAAACCCGTCCGGCTGCACGTCATAAAGCGTGTTTGGATTGGTACTCATGAGGGTTCCTTTGCAAAATGGGGGTGGCCGAGTTTGTCGACGCGAGCGGTGTGGCGGTCGCCGAGGAAAGGCTCGGCGAGGAAAGCGGACAAGCAATCACGCGCCTGATCCGGCCCGATCAACCGCGCGCCAAACGAAATGACGTTGGCATCATTATGTGAGCGCGCAAGGCGGGCCGACAGGTTTTCGCTGACCTGTGCGCAGCGGACGGCGGGGTGGCGGTTTGCTGCGATTGAAATGCCAATCCCCGATCCGCACACCAGCACACCAAACCGCGCGTCGCCCGAGGCGATGACTTCGGCGAGTTTGAACCCAAAATCGGGATAATCGACCGAAATCGTGTTATCCGGCCCCAGATCCTGCACATCATGCCCCTGCGCCCGCATCCATTCGACCAGCACCGCCTTCATGTCGAAACCGGCATGGTCGGACGATATGGCTATGCGTTGCGGGTCGAGTCGGGTGGTCAATACATACATCCTGACGAGTCGAAGCGGGTTCGCAGTCCCCTTAACAATCTTGCCGCCGATTGCCACCGCTGACTTGCGCGTTAAGGCATCGGCATGGAGCATAAACTGCCGCGAGTCGCCTTCTTCCTCGGTCTTTTGGGGATTTTGCCACAGTTGATGGCGGGGGCCGTGTTGCTCCACCCGCCGCATGCGGCGTTCGGGCAATTTGCGGCATTTCTGTATGCCGCGCTGATCTTCAGTTTTCTGGGCGGCCTATGGTGGGGCGTGGCGGCGACCAATCCGACCGCGTCGCGTTGGCTTTATTGTATTGCGGTCATGCCTTCTTTGATTGCTTTTGCGGCGGGGCTCATCTGGATTGCGCGGACAGGGTTGCCAGGCCAGTCGCTGATGATTGTTGGCCTCGGTTTGCTCGTCGCGCCGTTTGTCGACTGGCAACTCGACCGGCGCGGACTGGTGCCCAAAGGATGGCTGGCAATGCGTATCATTCTCTCAACCGGGCTGGGCGTATTGACCCTGCTGATTGCGACGAAGACTTAAGCTGCTTTCCGCAGTTCGATGCGTCCCCAGATTTCGACCAATGCGTTAGTCAGTTCGCACATCATCCCAATCGTATGCGCCGGCCCCGGCGTGAAGCGCAGGCGTTCGGTCCCGCGGGGGACGGTGGGGTAGTTGATCGGCTGCACGTAGACTCCATATTCGGCGAGCAGGATGTCGCTGATTTTCTTAGCCTTAACCGGATCACCGACCATCAGGGGCACGATGTGCGTGGTCGTTGGCATGACCGGTAGTCCCGCATCGGTGAACAGGGTTTTGAGCGTTGCGGCAGCGGCCTGTTGCGCATCGCGTTCCTCGCTTGAGGCTTTCAGATGGCGGACACTGGCGAGAACACCGGCGACGAGGACGGGTGACAGGCTCGTCGTGAAGATGAAACCCGGTGCATAGCTGCGGATGACATCAATGATGTCACGGCGCGCGGCGATATAACCGCCCATCACGCCGAATGCCTTGCCCAGCGTCCCTTCGATAATCGTTACACGATCCGCGACCGCATCGCGCTCGGTAATCCCACCACCGCGTGCGCCGTACATGCCAACCGCGTGGACTTCGTCGCAATAGGTTAGGGCATTATACTTGTCTGCAAGGTCACAGATTGCGGCGATATCCGCGACGTCGCCGTCCATCGAATAGACGCTCTCGAATGCAATCAGCTTGGGCGTTTCGGGGTCTTCGGCGGCGAGTAATGCCTCGAGATGCGCCAGATCATTGTGCCGCCACACCCGCTTCTCGCAGCCCGAATTGCGGATACCCGCGATCATGCTGGCGTGGTTGAGTTCGTCCGAAAAGATGATGCAGCCGGGGAGGACTTTGCCCAATGTGCCCAGCGTTGCTTCGTTCGAGACATAGCCCGAGGTGAAAAGCAGAGCGCCATCCTTGCCATGCAGATCCGCAAGCTCAGCTTCCAGATCGACATGATAATGCGTGTTGCCGCCAATGTTGCGGGTCCCGCCCGAGCCTGCGCCGACATCGTGGAGCGCTTGCTCCATTGCGGCGATCACTTTGGGATGCTGGCCCATCGCAAGATAGTCGTTTGAGCACCACACCGTAATGGGCTTGGGTCCATTATGCCCGGCAAAGCAGCGCGCGTTGGGATAGCTTCCCTTGTTGCGCAATATGTCGATGAACACGCGGTAGCGGCCTTCGGCATGAAGCCGGTCGATGGCCGATGAAAAGACGCGATCGTAATCCAAGACGAATCCCTAATGCCGATGCAAAAGCACCAAAAACCGCCACGCCAATAATCGGACATGGGGAATGAATCCACTGCTAACGATTCGCAATCGGCGTTCTTGGATGAGTGGCGCGCCAGGATGATGGCGGGTCAAAGGGGCCTTGCCACAAGCCACGGCGGGCAGCTTTGGCGGTGGCTTCCTCGGCAGCATAGGGCCCTTCGGCGAAACCGCCGAAGCTGACGGCCAAGCCTGAGGTTGCCATTTCTTGTGCGAGATCGACGCCGCTCGCGGTGCGGCACGTGGCGACGACGCGGTTATATTTATCTTTGGCGCGTTCCTCGCATTCGAGCGCATTGGTGCCGACGAGTTTGACCAGGGCCTCGCGCGATTGTTTGCCGCAGGGCCAGTCAGTGCCTGCCGCGGTCTTGCAAACTTGCGCAAATTCGGGGGCGTCAATTCCTTGGAGGCGGTAATCCCGCACGCCGATTTTGAGCGTGTCGCCGTCGCGGACAACGACGGTTGCGCCATCGGCTTTGCGGATAGGGCGTGCGGTCGGGAGGCCAAAGCGTTCGGGGAACAGCCAGACAAGGAACAGGAGGATAAGGAGCAGAATGACTGCAGTTCGGCGGAAGAAGCGACGCAACGTCTTCAAAGCGCCGCCACAGTCACAAAGCCGCAGGCGGCCAGCGCGGGTTTCAAGGCCACGAGATGGTCATCGATTCGGGTGAAGACCGCCAATCCCGGCGGCGCAACGTCGGGAAAGGCTTGTCCGTCGGTCAGCGTGGCAATCCGCCGCGCGATCCCTTCGCCGCTGTCGACCAAGGTCATGCCGGGAAGTGACGCCTGAAGCTCGCCGCGCAGGAGGGGGAAATGCGTGCAAGCGAGGACGACTATGTCCATCCGTTCGGCTTCTGCGAGTGGTGCGACGGCGACGACAATGTCACCGGGAGAAATGCGTACGCCGCGCAGTTTTGCCTCCGCCAATTCGACCAACGCCGCCGAGCCATGGCGGACCACGGTGCAATCGCTTGCGAATTCCGCCGACAGCCGGTCAACATAAGGCTGCCGCACGGTGGCTTCGGTCCCCAGCACGCCAATGACGCGCGTTTTGGAGAGCATTGCGGCGGGCTTGATCGCGGGGACGGTGCCGACCACGGGCACGTCAAGCGCCGCACGCACGACCGACAGGGCAATGGTCGATGCGGTGTTGCAGGCAATGACGATCAGGCGCGGCCGGTATCGCTCAACCAACCGCCCCAGCAGCGCGGGGACGCGTGCGGAAATCTCTGCCTCGCTCTTGGTGCCATAAGGAAAGCCCGCGCTGTCGGCGGCATAGATGAACGGCGCGGTGGGCAGGATTTCGCGGGCGGCGGCCACGACTGACAAGCCACCGACGCCGGAATCGAAGAAGAGGATCGGCGCGTCGGCGTTCACTGGGCAGGGTGGTCCATCGGCCAATGATAGCGGTCAAACGGGCGACCGGCCATTTCGACTTGGTCGATCAGCGTGACGCCATATTTGCGCGCGACGCCCAATGAGGCGCCGTTGTCGGCGAAAATGACTGACATCATCTTGGGCGTTTTGAGGGTGGCCAGCGCATAGTCGTAAACGCAAGCAGCGGCTTCGGAAGCATAGCCTTGCCCCCAGCTTTCCTTGCCGAAAGTGTAGCCGAGTTCGGGGAGCAATTCGGCGTCGACGCCCCCGGGTACTTGGGTGCTCCAGAACCAGCCCTTGCGCATTTGACCGGGGGCAGGAGTGACTTCGACGGCAGCATCGCTGAGCCCACAACGCCCGAGCAGCGCGCTATCCAATTTGCGGACCACCGCCAGCTGGCCAAGGTTGGCGCGGGCATAGGATTCGAGCAGGTCACGCATCCATTGTTCGGTCTCTTCGCGGGGGCGGGCATTCCCCGCGCCGAGGTAGCGCGCAACGTCGGGGTCGTTGTGGATACGCGCGTAATAATCAAAGTCCGCAGGCGTGACCCGGCGGAGGATGAGGCGTTCGGTTTCGATGGCGTCGGTGCCGGGGGCGAGAGTCATGACGCGGGTTCATAGCCAAAGCGCGGGTTTACGCAAAACCGGGAAAATTACGCTGGTAAGTTCACTAAGTTCACGGGGTTCGCGCATTTGGAGTGAACTTAAGCGCGGACAGGCGAGCCGAAAAAACGCGCGTGAACGGCTAGGATGCGATGTCTGAGAAAGTTACTTTCCGCGCTCTGGGCCTGACCCGGAGCCTTGCCATTTGAGATCGCACCACATTTCGCAAAGCTCCGGATCAAGTCCGGAGCACGATGTGGTGCAAAGGCTGTCGGATTTCTTTACGAAGTTCACAAAGTTCACACTATTCGCCTACGCGAAATGCGTGGGGAAGGGGGCTGGGGATCGACAGTATGAAAGAGCGGACTCGCAGCGTAACGAGGAGTTTGCGTGTAGGACAGCGCTCAAACAGTTTCAGGAACAAACGGATTGAGCAGCCGAACATCCATGCCCGTAAAGTCGGCGATATCCCGAGTGACCACCGTCAATTCGGCATCGATAGCAGTGGCGGCGGTCCAGGCGTCGCGTTCGGATTTTGGATCGGGGATGTGGAGGCCAGCGCAGGCAAGCGCCACATTGCGCGACAAAGGCAAGGTCCGGTGTTCGTAGACCGCCATCCCATCTGTCGTCGCCCCGCACTTGATGTGGGGTTTGGCTTTTCTACTTCGCCGCATTTGAAAGATTAGCCAAGCCCCGGGTCGAGTACGGGGTGACAGTCGTTTTTTACCGCTCGTCATTTACTGTCATCCCCCAGTTGCCAATTCCCCGCGCCGCATTATCGTCCCCCGCATGCTCTGGCTCGCCCCCCTATCCGCTCTCCTCATTGGCTATGTCCTCGGCTCGATACCCTTTGGCCTCATCCTGACCCGCTTTACCGGTGCGGGGGATCTTCGCGCGATTGGGTCTGGGAGCATCGGGGCGACCAATGTTCTCAGGACGGGGCGCAAGGGGCTGGCGGCGGCGACGTTGTTGTTTGATGCGGGCAAGGGCGCGGCGGCGGTGTTGATTGCGCAGGCGATTTTGCCGGGCCTTGGGCCGATGGCGGGGCTCGCGGCGTTTTTGGGGCATTGTTATCCGATCTGGCTGCGGTTCAATGGCGGCAAGGGCGTGGCGACGGCGCTGGGGATATTGCTGGTGCTGAGCTGGCCGATTGCGTTGATTGCGGGCTGCGTGTGGATTGCGACGGTCGCGTTGTTCCGCATTTCGTCGTTGGGTGCGATGGCGGCGACATTGTCCGCGCCGGTCGCGGCAGTGGTGCTGGGGAAGACAACGTTGGTGCCGCTGGTGATTGCGCTCGCGCTGTTGATCGTGTGGAAGCATCGCGCCAATATCGCGCGGATTCGCGCTGGACAGGAACCAAAGATCGGACAGAAAGCCGCCGTGAGTGGCTGATGATGGTTTCGACAAGCTCCGCCTGATCCGCTCGGC
>JANMPU010000065.1:0-24216 GCA_031369985.1 Sphingomonas sp.
TCTCGTCGTCCTGCGCGTGGCCGGCCTTCTGGTTGATGATGTATCGATGGCGACGGCGGTCTTGCCGGTTTGACGGTCGCCGATGATGAGCTCGCGCTGGCCGCGGCCGACGGGCACGAGCGCGTCGAGCGCCTTGAGGCCGGTCAGCACGGGCTCGTGCACCGACTTGCGCGGGATGATGCCAGGGGCTTTGACTACGACGCGGCTGCGCTGGTCGCTGACGATCGGGCCTTTGCCGTCGATGGGATTGCCGAGACCGTCGACGACGCGACCAAGCAGGCCGCGACCGACGGGCACGAGCGCGTCGAGCGCCTTGAGGCCGGTCTGCACGGGCTCATGCACCGACTGGCGCGGGATGATGCCGGGCGCTTTAACTTCGACGCGGCTGCGCTGGTCCGAAACGATCGGGCCCTTGCCGTCGATTGGATTGCCGAGACCATCGACCACACGCCCGAGCAGGCCACGGCCGACGGGCACGTCGACGATCGTGCCGGTCCGCTTGACGACATCGCCTTCCTTGATTTCCGAGTCCGACCCGAAAATGACGACACCGACGTTATCGGCTTCGAGGTTGAGCGCCATGCCCTGCACGCCGTTTGCAAAGGCGACCATTTCACCGGCCTGCACATTGTCGAGGCCGTGGATACGGGCGATCCCGTCACCGACCGAGAGCACTTGTCCGGTTTCGGAAACTTCGGCTTCGGTGCCAAAGGATGCAATCTGATCCTTAATAACGCGGGAGATTTCAGCGGCGCGGATATCCATTTAACTTCAGCCTTTCATCGCGACTGCGAGAGTGTTCAATTTGGTGCGGATCGACGAATCGATCAGCTGTGATCCGATTTTGACAATGAGCCCGCCGAGAATGGCAGGATCTGTCTTTAGGGTAACGGCGACGTCGCGGCCGACGCGGGCCTTGAGCTTTGCCTTAAGTGCCGTGACTTGCGCATCGGACAAGCCATGTGCGGTCGTAACAGTCGCGCTTGCTTCGCCGCGGTGGTTTGCGGCGAGATCGCGGAACGATGCAATGACTTTGACGAGTTGCGACAGGCGGCGGTTGGAGGCGAGTACACCGAGGAAGTTGGTCGTAAGGGTGTCGAGTTTAAGCGAGCTAGCGACCGCTTTCACCGCGTTGGCCGCAGCGCCGCGCGCAATCAGCGGGCTGGCAACGAGGCGGCGCAGATCATCCGACCCCGCCATCGCGGATTCAAGCGTGGTCAGACTCGACTCGACTTTCTCGATTGCCTTCGATTCGCGTGCCAGATCGAACAGCGCCGATGCGTATCGCCCCGAAAGGCTAGCCTGAATGGCGCCGGAATTCTCCACGCGGAATATGTCCTCTAAACGACGTTTGGGCCCTGATCGCGATAGGACAGCAGTGCGTCCTGCGGCAGGAATGGCGCGCGATTAGCATCGGTTTTGCTGCGATGCAAGGTGGCTGGAGTTGCATGTTTGAACAGAAATTCGCGCTCCGGGCTTGACCCGGAGCCCTGTATCTCAGTTCGCATCTTCGTTCGCAAAGCTCCGGATCAAGTCCGGAGCACAGCACAATACCCTCTTGCAGGAAGCAAAATGTTGGCACAGACTTTCAAGTGATGCCGTGGCTCTTCCATCTTTTTCTGGCTGTGCATGTTGGTGCGGGCATTGTCGCGTTGACCAGCTTTTGGGGTGCCGTCGCGACGCGAAAGGGCGATGCGCGGCATCGATATTGGGGACGGGTGTTTTCAGCCTCTATATATGTGGTCTGTTTTCAGGCGCTGGGTATGGGGGTTTTGTCCGTAATCTGGCCGACCGCGATGCACACGCAGTTGACCGACGAGCCACTTTATCGCGGGTTGCTCGGCTGGATGATGATCTATCTTGCGCTGCTGACAATGAGCATGACGCGTTATGGGTTGCAGATGATTGCAAATAAACGCGACCATGATGTAAACCGGCATTGGTCGATGGTCGTGCTGCAAATGGTGGTGTTTGTGGCAGGGGTGAATTGTTTTGTGCAGGGGATCATCCTTGCCCAGCCACTGATGATCCTTGTTGCCATTCTCGGCTTCGGCACGACGATGACCTACCTCTGGTATATCTTCAAAGCAGCGCGCGGACCGGCGGATTATATTCCCGAACATCTGAAAGCGATGGTGGCGACGGGGATCGCAGCTTACACGGCGTTCCTGTCGGTCGGGCTGATCGCGCACGTCCCGCATCTGGCGTTTAATCCGATCCTTTGGGCGGTGCCGTCGGTCGTCGGTATGGCACTCATCATCCATTTCCTGCGGCGCTACCCAAAAGCCGCCAAAAACAAGCAATCCCCGATCCGGAGTTCCCAATGACCTATATCGACTATCAAGACGGTGCCGAAACCTGTGAAGCCTATGTCGCGTTGCCCAACATCACTGGCCCTGCCCCCGCTGTCCTGATCGCGCATCAATGGTCGGGGCAAAGCGACCATGAACGCGCAACAGCAGATAAGATGTCGGCGCTTGGTTATGTCGGGATCGCCATCGATGTCTATGGCAAAGGCAACCGCGGGGCGGCGGACGCGACCGACCATTCGCACTTGATGCAGCCCTTCGTTGCCGATCGAGCGATGCTGCGCCAGCGGCTGATGGCGGCGGTTGCTTTTGCGAAGGCACATAGCGCGGTTGATGCGTCAAGGATTGCGATCATGGGCTACTGCTTTGGCGGCCTGTGTGCGCTTGATGTCGCGCGGTCGGGGACGACGGATGTGCAGGGCGCCGTGAGCATCCATGGCATTTTTCCGCCGCCGGGGATTGGTGCGCAGGCGGACATATTGACCAAAGTGCTGATTCTTCATGGCTGGGAAGACCCGATGGCAAAACCGGCAGATGTCGATATGGTCGCGGCCGAACTAACCGCGGCAAAGGCCGACTGGCAGTTGCACGCATATGGCCACGCGATGCATGCCTTCACGGCTGTCCATGCGAATATGCCCGATCGCGGGATGCAATATGACGCCAACGCCGATCGCCGGTCATGGCGCGCCACGATTGGGTTTCTGGAAGAGGTTTTTGCGTAAAGCGGCTTTGACCGCAAGTTTCGGGAAGTGTGGACGGCATTGCGGTGGTAGTTGAGATGCCATGACCATGACCATGATCAACCCCGATACCGCTTGGGCTGCTTTCTCTGCGCGCGACCGGTCGTTTGACGGACAGTTTGTTGGCGCGGTCAAGACAACGGGGATTTATTGCAAGCCGAGCTGCCCCGGACGGCATCCGAAGCGCAAGAACGTTGATTTCTATCCGGATGCGGCAGCGGCGCGGGCGGCGGGGTTTCGGGCTTGTTTGCGCTGCAAGCCTGATGAAGTCGGGCGGGATCGCGATGCGGTGGCAGCGGCGGTGAAATTGATTGAGGCGAATGAAGATGCGCCGGGCCTAGAGGCGCTGGCTGCGCAAGTCGGTTATGCCCCGCATCATTTCCACCGATTGTTCAAGCGTGACACCGGCGTTACCCCCGCGGCCTATGCCCGCGCCTTGCGGGCGCGACGTGCCGAGACTGCACTCAACGGCAACGGATCAGTGACCGATGCCATTTATGCAGCAGGCTATTCGGGGCCAAGCCGCTTTTACGCCGAAACAAAGGGACGATTGGGCATGACGCCAAGTGCATGGAAAAATGGCGGCGCGGGCGTGACAATCCGCTGGACTGTGGCCGACACAGCATTGGGCAAAATGCTGCTCGCAGCGACCGACAAGGGGATTTGCCGCTTGTCGTTCGACGAGGATGAAAGCGAATTGCGGCGGCGCTTCCCACAAGCGACGATCAACGCGGGCGACGCATCAATGGCCGATCTTGTAAGGTCAGCTGTCAACGCGGTTAACGATCCCGCACACATGGCCGCCCTCCCCCTTGATGTGGCCGGGACTGCATTTCAACAAGCGGTCTGGCAGCAACTGATGGCCATCCCACCGGGTGAAACGCGCAGCTATGCGCAGATCGCGGCGGCTGTCGGAAAGCCCGACGCGGTTCGCGCCACAGGGTCTGCGAATGGTGCCAATAACGTCGCTGTGCTGATCCCCTGCCACCGTGTCATCCGGTCCGACGGATCGCTGGGCGGCTATGCCTATGGGCTTGAACGCAAACGCATCCTTCTCGAACGTGAAGGCGCGATTGACCGGGAATTACGTCCGGTTTGAACCATTAACGCTTATTCACCTTAGAGTTAGGAACTTATAAAAGTTTCCGTTCTATTCACCCTACATCGCCACAGGTTGTTTTCCGTGGCCTCCGTAGTTGCAGGGTACAACATGAGCGCATTCGGAAAACGTGGTGGAGCAGGCGGAACGCCAACGGGCCCCCGCCCGGCGTTCGGCGTTGCCCGCCCTATGCAAGGCGGCGGCACACCTGCCCCCGATGAGGGTGGCAAGCAATTTCCCGCCATTGAATCAGTGCCGCTTCCCGGCGCGATGGTCGAACCGGCCATGCCCGACCGTTCGGATGCGATGTCGCGGCTGAACGAGCGTCAAGCCAATGAAATGGAAGTCGCGCCCAAGGCCGAGGGCTTTGAAGCGAGCGTCCACAAAATCAAGGAGCAGGTGCTTCCCCGCCTGCTTGAACGTGTTGATCCCGAAGCAGCCGCAACGCTGAACAAGGAAGAGCTGGCCGAAGAATTCCGTCCGATTATCGGCGAAGTCCTGGCCGAACTGAAATTCACGCTCAACCGGCGCGAGCAATTTGCGCTCGAAAAGGTGCTGGTTGACGAACTGCTCGGGCTTGGACCGCTCGAAGAATTGCTTAGCGATCCGACCATTACCGACATCATGGTCAATGGTCCCGACCAAACCTATATCGAACAAAAGGGCAAGCTGCTCATCGCGCCGATCCAGTTTCGCGATGAAGAGCATTTGTTCCAGATTGCACAGCGCATCTGCAACTCGGTCGGTCGCCGTGTCGACCAGACAACCCCACTAGCCGACGCCCGTCTTGCTGACGGGTCACGTGTTAACGTCATCGTGCCGCCGCTTTCGTTGCGCGGCACCGCGATTTCGATTCGTAAATTCTCCGCCAAACCGATCACGCTCGACATGATGGCCAAGGGCGGATCGATGTCCGACAAGATGTCGACCGCGCTGAAGATTGCGGGCGCCTGCCGCTTCAACATCGTCATTTCGGGCGGCACGGGTTCGGGTAAAACCACCATGCTCAACGCCTTGTCGAAGATGATCGACCCCGGCGAGCGCGTGCTGACGATTGAAGACGCCGCCGAACTGCGCTTGCAACAGCCGCACTGGCTCCCGCTCGAAACGCGTCCTGCAAACCTTGAAGGTCAGGGCGAAATCTCGATCCGCGATCTCGTCAAGAACGCCCTGCGTATGCGTCCGGACCGGATCATCCTCGGTGAAATTCGTGGTCAGGAGTGTTTCGACCTTCTGGCCGCCATGAACACGGGCCATGATGGTTCGATGTGTACGCTGCACAGCAACAGCCCGCGTGAAGCCATTGGCCGTATGGAAAACATGGTCATGATGGGCGACATCAAAATGCCCAAGGAAGCCATTTCACGCCAGATCGCCGATTCGGTTGATCTTATCATTCAGGTGAAGCGGCTGCGCGATGGTTCGCGTCGCGTGACCGACGTCACTGAAGTGGTTGGCATGGAAGGCCCCGTCATCGTCACGCAGCAGCTGTTCAAATTCGAATATCTCGAAGAAAGCGCCGACGGCAAAATCATTGGCGAATATCGCTCGATGGGTCTGCGCCCCTACACGCTCGACAAGGCGCGCATGTTTGGCTTTGACCAGCCGTTCCTTGAGGCTTGCCTCTAAAGATAATCATTGCTTTCTGACGGCCAATTCGCCCACGGGTCGGCGACACAAAAAAGGTCGCGTCCACCTCAGAAACTTTGCATCAGGGGCATCATGGCAGGATTTCTCGACCGTTTTCGCAATCGCAATCTGAAGAACCGCATCAAGAATCCGTTCGACGAGATTTGGGACCGGCGGCTGGGCGTGCATACCTTCGGTGCCTATCCGGGGAGTGGATCGTTCGAGGACGGAACGGCGAATTTGCCGTTTGTGCCTTCCGCTTATGCCGATGCGTTTGATTATCTTGGGGCTGTGAACGCTGGACCCGATGACGTCTTTGTCGATCTTGGCGCGGGTTATGGGCGGACTGTTTTTGCGGCGAGCCAGTTGGGCGTGCGCCGCGCTATTGGCGTTGACCTCGTACAAGTGCTCGTCGATGGCGCGGAGGCGAACCGGAAACGGTGCAAATTGCAGGGGCGCAAGATCGAATTCATCTGTGCCAATGCGCTCGATTATGTCGAGCCGGAGATGACGGTTTTGTATATGTTTCATCCATTTGGCGAAGCGATCCTCGAACAAGTGTTGAAGAACATTCGGGCGGATCGCGCGAAACGCTCGAACGCACCGAAACTGAAGATTATCTATGCCAATCCCGTTTATGACGCGGCACTCGAACGCAGCGGCTGGTTGCGCAAGTTGAAGCATATCCCGGGCAAGCAGCGGCTATTCTCAAACTCCGGCGTGTTTAACGCCGCAATCTGGGAATCGGTGTAAGCGGCATGATAGCAACGGGTGCAAAGCGGATCGTTGTTTTGCACGACAATGCCAATCCCGAGTGGCGCTGGATCGCGCATCATCTCCCCGAATTTACGTGGGAATTTGTGCAGGCGCCGGTTGCGCAGGGCGGCGTGCGTAACAAGCTTGATCGGTTGCACGCGGCTTGGAAAGCGGCACGGCAGAGCTGTGATGCCAACCTTCTCCTGACCTTTGACGAAGGGCTCTGTTCGGCACTCGTCCTTGCCCGCATAGTGCTCGGCAAAGGCCCGCCGCTGGTCAGCTATTATTTCAATTTTGACCGGTTACCGTCGGGATTAAAACATAAGCGTCAGTCATTTCTGTTCCGCCAGGTTGATCGATTTGTGGTGTCGTCGACCATGGAGCGCGCGCTTTATGCAGAGCATTTCAGGATTGATCCCGCCAAATTCGATTTTCTCCATTGGGGCGTCAACGCGCCTGTTCCGTCCGATTTCCGCGTTGGCGGAACGGATTATATCTGCGCCGTTGGCGGCAATTCGCGCGACTATGCGATGTTGATGAAAGTCGCTGCTGAACGACCGGACATGCCGTTTGTGGTCGTCGCACGGCCCACCAATCTGGAGGGGCTAACCGTTCCCGCCAATGTCACCACACTGACCAACATCCCCTATGGCGATGCGATGGCTGTCGTCGCAGGAGCTCGGGCGATGGCGCTTCCACTCGTAACGACCGATACGCCGTGCGGGCACGTGACAATCGTGTCGGCTTTCTATGTCGGCTGTCCGCTGGTTACGACGAAATCGACCGGTGTTGATGATTATGTAAAGGATGGGGAGACGGGATTGGTCGTCACGCAGGGGTCAGCTGCCGAAATGGGTGCGGCGCTGGACCGGCTGTGGGCGGATCATACGTTGGCTGATCACCTTGCTGCGACCGCGAAAACATTTGCCGACACGCATTGTACCGAGGCAAACTATCCCGCGCATGTTAGGTGCTTGATGGCTGGGCATTAGGGCCACCCGATGTTTGACGTCGTTGAAATCGAAGCCATTTTGCAAAGCGCCGCGCGTCAGCGGCATGCCATGAGCTATTCGGAAATCCTAAACCTGATTGGCATGCGCTTCACCCGGCCCAAGATGCGCGCGATTTGTAAAATCTTTGACGAAATTGACCGGCGGGCGGCGGCACGTGGTGAGCCGGAACTTGCTGTACTCGTGGTTCGCGAAAGCGACCGGTTGCCTGGACAAGGATGGTGGGTCGGAAGGCAACATTATGGCGGCAGCTGGACGGGAGCAGAAGCGCAGGCCTATGTCCGAGAATGTCAGACCACAGCGTTCGATTACTGGCAAAAAAGCACCTGAAGCCGATTGTATTCGCGCACCCCTTGCCCCATCTTTGCGGCACGGCAGACCCCGCCGACATAATAATGGAGAGACTTGTGCGCCGAACCCTTTCTGTGGCTCTCATCGCCGTTGGGACTCTTGCTACGACCAACTTTGCGATGGCCAAACCCGTAGCTTCGTCATCGTCAAGAGCCGCGCTTGCCGCCGCCGTTGCTGCGCCATCTCGGACCCCGGCCAATGTTGCGCGTGATAAGTATCGCAAGCCTGCTGAAACGCTTGCCTTCTTTGGAATCAAGCCAACGCATCATGTTGTCGAGATTTGGCCCGGCGGTGGTTGGTATACGGAAATCCTTGCTCCCTATCTGGCGGCCAACGGCAAGTTGACGGTCGCACCTCCCGCCCCGCGCGCCGAAAGCGTTGCCAAGCGTCTTGATGCCAACGCGGCCGTCTATGGCAAAGTGGCACGCGGCGTGTTCCCGACCGGTCCAGATGCGAAAGGCGTTGCCTGGGGCAGCGCCGACGCCGTCCTCACGTTCCGCAACGTTCACAACTGGCGGATGGGATCCGGCGATCCGAAGGCAACCGACTATAGCGAAGCCGCCTTCCGCGAGCTCTTCGCCATCCTAAAGCCCGGCGGCGTTTTGGGTATCGAAGATCATCGCTTGCCCGAAAGCGCCAGCGCTGAGCGCGAACGCATCAGCGGCTACATCAAAGTCTCCACGGTCCGCGCGCTTGCCGAAAAAGCCGGGTTTAAATTCGCCGGTTCAAGTGAAGTCAACGCCAATCCGCGCGATACGAAGGACTATCCAAAAGGCGTCTGGACCCTTCCCCCGAGCTTTGCCGAGCAAGACAAGGACAAGGCCAAATATGCCGCCATCGGTTAAAGCGACCGGATGACGCTGAAGTTCGTGAAGCCGCTGAAGTAGCTGCTACTGCTTGAAAACGGTGCCGCCTTTCATCACGAACGGCACCGTTTTCAGTACTGTAACATCAGTCAGCGGATCACCTGAAACTGCGATAAGATCAGCAACCTTACCGGGTTCTAGCGTTCCTACTTCGCCGTCAATCCCCAGCAGCTTTGCTGCAGTCACGGTTGCAGCTTCAATCGCAGCCGCTGGCGGCATGCCAAATTTCACCAGCATTTCAAACTCATCGGCATTCTGGCCGTGCTTGCTGACCCCGGCGTCCGTGCCAAATGCAATGCGAACGCCCGCAGGATAGGCACGCTGGACTGATTTACCTGTGATCGCGATCCGCCAGCGGATTTGCTCGAGCACTTTGGGTTCATAGGCATTGGGATTGGCTTTCAGCCGCTCGATATAGCCGTTCACAGTTGACAGCGTCGGCACGTAATATGCGCCCGATTTTTTGAATAACGCAATCGTCCGGTCATCCATTTCAGTGCCATGCTCGATGGAATCGACACCCGCCGCGAGCGCTGCATTCACGCCTTCGACACCGTGGGCATGCGCTGCGATTTTTCGCCCATACATGTGGGCCGTATCGACGAGCGCCTTGATTTCGTCGTCAAAGGCCATTTTACGGCGCCCGGTGCCGCTGTTCACGCCGCCGGTTGTCGCGATCTTGATCACGTCAGCGCCACGACGAATCTGAATGCGCACCGCCTGACGACAGCTTTCAACGCCATCACACAGATTTTCGTCGCTAATATGATCTGCAATGAATGGCGACAGCCCCGAGCGGCCATCCATATGACCACCGGTGGTCGAAATCGAACGACCCGCATCAATAATGCGGGGGCCAATCGCGATCCCCTTTGCAATGGCATCACGCAGCGCGAGTGTCGAACCGCCATCACCAAGATTTCGGACTGTCGTGAAACCGGCCATCAGTGTTTTTCGCGCATTGTCGGCAGTCACATAAGCCCCAGCCGCTTCAGATTGCGTAACACCCTCGACAAGCCCCGCGATCCCGCCAGCATCGGACCGCAAATGCACATGGCTGTCGATCAGCCCCGGCAGCACAAACTTTGTCGACAAATCGATCAGCAATGCACTCGTCGGCGCTGGGGCAAATCCAGCACGAACCTCGACTACTTTGCCGTCACGGACAATAATCGTCGAGGGACCGCGCGCAGACTGTCCCGGTTGATCGAGCAAGCGCCCCGCGTGGATGTAGGTATCAGGTTTCGCCGGTTGGGCATGAGCAACCGCGGGCAGCACTGTCGCCGCCATTAGAAAAAGCAACGCACCGCGCATGATCATTCCCCCGTTCGCCGACTATCCCGCCAGCTTGTCGATCTTTGCCTGCAATTCCGCAAGCTGTGCTTTCAGCTTTGCAACTTCGTCATCGGCTTTCGGCTTGGGCACGAAAGCGCTAGTTGCCGCTTCGAACATCGCCATGTTGCGCTTGGCCATTTCGGCGAAGGGGCCGCTGCCCAGCGCGCCCTGCATTGCCTGGTGAAACTTGGCCTGATTGTCGCGAAAGGCGGACATGGAGGCTTCGAGATATTGCGGCACCATCGACTGCATGGAGTCGCCATACATCGATATAATCTGGCGCAGGAAACCGGCGGGGAGCATCGTTTCGCCGCGGCTTTCCTCGTCCATGATAATCTGGGTCAGGACTGAATGGGTGATGTCCTCGTTACTCTTGGCATCAAGCACTTTGAACTCGCGCCCCTCACGCGTCAGTTTCGCAAGATGTTCGAGTGTGATGTAGCTAGAGGTCTCGGTGTTATAGAGGCGGCGATTGGCGTATTTTTTGATGATGACGGGCGCGCCGTCTTCGGTCGGTGAGGTGGCTTTGGTCATCCGGCAGTCCCGCGAAACTTTCTCCATATGTAGCACCGAGTCATGACGCGCTGCAACACGCGCTTTGCTGCGCAGCAACGAAGCCGGAAACGAAGCCAGAAACGAAGAGAGTGGAAAGCATGCGCGTTTCGCTTTAGATGCAGCGCAGCATCATTAGTTCAGGAACCCGTCCATGACCGACATCGTCATCACTGCCGCACGCCGCACGCCCGTGGGCAGCTTCATGGGCAGCTTTGCGGGCACGCCTGCGCATGAACTCGGGCGGACGGCAATTGTCGCCGCACTTAAGTCATCGGGCGTTGCGCCTGAAGATGTGTCGGACGTCATCCTTGGCCAAGTCTTGACGGCGGCACAGGGGCAAAACCCGGCACGGCAGGCTGCAATGGCGGCCGGTATTCCAAAAGAAGTCGCGGCAATGGGCGTCAACCAAGTATGCGGATCGGGTCTCCGCGCAGTAGCTTTGGGTGCGCAGGCCATCATTGCCGGTGATGCGCGTATCGTCGTTGCGGGCGGCCAAGAAAATATGTCGATGTCCTGCCATGCGCAGGCCTTGCGTGCGGGCACCAAAATGGGTGCGGTCGAACTGATCGACACGATGATCAAAGACGGACTGACGGACGTGTTCAACGGCTACCATATGGGTATCACCGCAGAAAATTTAGCCGAGCAGCATCAGATCACCCGGGAAATGCAGGACTTATTTGCCGCGCGCTCGCAAAACCTTGCATCCGCCGCCCGCGCTGAGGGGCGGTTCAAAGGCGAGATCGCGCCCGTTACGATCAAGGGCCGCAAGGGCGACACCGTCGTCGATACCGATGAATATATCCGCGACGGCGTGACAGTGGAAAGCCTCGCGGGGCTGCGTCCGGCGTTTACGAAAGACGGTACCGTGACCGCCGCCAATGCGAGCGGTCTCAATGACGGCGCCGCCGCGCTAGTGCTGATGCATGCCGCCGAAGCCGCCAAGCGTGGCGCACCCGTCCTCGCGCGCATCGCCGGTTGGGCAACGGCGGGCGTTGACCCGTCGATCATGGGCATCGGCCCCGTTCCCGCCACCCGCCGCGCGCTGGAAAAGGCCGGGTGGAGCATTGCCGACCTTGACTTAATCGAAGCCAATGAAGCCTTTGCCGCACAGGCCCTGGCGGTCGGCAAGGAACTCGGCTGGGATCCAGACAAGGTCAACGTCAACGGTGGCGCGATTGCCATCGGCCACCCCATCGGCGCGAGCGGCGCGCGCGTTCTCACGACCCTTCTCCACGAAATGGCAAGGCGTGGCGCGAAGAAGGGCCTCGCCACTCTGTGCATCGGCGGCGGGATGGGCGTCGCGATGGCCGTCGAACACGGATAGTGTTGCATTCTGGTGACAGTGGCAATTTTTCTTAACCCCCGATTAACGCCTCACCGCCTTGCCGCTTGAAATAATATTTCAACTGCCCTTTGTCCTAACAATCCGCGTGACAGATTCGCGTGTTGTTTTTGCAGGGGTGTTTATAATGAAGTCAGTCCGTTTCCTCAGCGCCACCGCGCTCGCGAGCGCCGCCATCGTCGTGCCGCACGCTGCGTATGCACAGACGGCAGCACCGGCTGCTGAAGCAGCAGACAGCGAAGTCATCATTGTTACGGGCTCGCGTATTAAGCGCCCCAATGATGTTTCAACGGTGCCGATCACAACCGTAACGCCGCAAGACTTTGTGGCGTCCGGTCGCGTTTCATTGGGTGACGTCCTGAACGATCTCCCACAGTTGCGCAGCACGGTCAGCTTGCAGAACTCGACTTCTGGGCTTGGTGTTCGCGGTCTGAACCTGCTCGATCTTCGCGGGCTCGGCACGTCACGCACGCTCGTTCTGGTCAATGGTCGTCGCCACGTGTCGGCCGAAATTATTAACAACGGCAATGCGCCCGACATCAACACATTCCCAACAGACCTAATCCAGCGCGTTGACATTACCACCGGTGGTAATTCTTCGATTTATGGGTCGGACGCGATTTCGGGCGTGGTCAATTTCATCCTGAACGACAAGTTTGACGGCATCACATTCAACGCGCGTGCGGGCATCAGCAAATATGGCGATGCGGGCAACCAGTATCTGTCTGGTGTCTTCGGCAAAAATTTCGCCGAAGGACGCGGCAACATCGCGGTGAACGTCGAATACAGCCATCAGTCTGATTTTTATGGTTCAGCACGCCCGACCATCGCTCAGAACAACGCCTTTATCGTTGTAGATACTGATCCTGCGGGTTCGGTAAATGGATCCGACGGCGTGGCGGACCGCTTGTTTTTCCGTGATGTCCGGTCAACGACGATTTCGACCGGTGGTCAGCTTGGTGTTCGTGCGCCTTTGACCGGCCCCTGCGGTTTGGACTCAACCGGGGCACCATTCACCTGCGCTTTTCTGTTCCAAAGCGATGGTAGCCTGATCCCACAAACGGGAACGCGCATCGGCTTGGCACCGAACGGCAACTTTCAGGGCGGCAATGGCTATAGCGGCCGTGAAAATCGCCTGATCGCGCTTTCACCTGATGTCTCGCGTCTAGCCTTTAACCTCATCGGTCACTTTGATATCGCGCCGGCCTTCACGCCATTTGTCGAAGCCAAGTTTGTCCGTTCAAAGGCGTTTGGTTCGCAATCGGGTCCGTTCTTTTCGCAAGGGCAAACGCTCGGTGATGGCGTCGCGATTACCGGTCTCAATGACCGTTCTTACGTACTGACTGGCGCGAGTGGCCCGGTGAACCGTGAGGGTATCCGGATCGACAACCCGTATCTCTCAGCTGCCGCACGCGCCACAATCACACAGCAACTGACGACAGCTATAAACGCCAATATCAACCCGAATACGGGTGCGACATTGTCAGCGGCAAACCGCACCATTTCGCTGGCCCAGCTGGCAGCGGGCAACTATCGATTCTCGATCCGGCGTAACTATGTCGACCTCGGCATTCGTGACGAAGAAATCCGTCGCGACACATATCGCATCGTGGGCGGCGTCCGCGGTGACTTCAACGATGATTGGCGTTACGAAATCTCGCTGAACTACGGCGTTCACAAGGAAAATAATCTGATTCAAGGCAATGTGAACAGGCAGCGTTTCCTGTTGGCCGCAGATTCGGTCGTTAACCCTGCTAATGGCCAGATCGTTTGCCGCTCGCAGCTTGATGCTGCCTATGGCGGCACAGATCGTGCGGGCAATGCCGCAAACCTCGCTCGTGACATCGCAGCTTGCGTACCGTTAAATCCATTCGGGGATGGATCCATCTCAGCCGCAGCAAAGCAATATGTGCTGTTGCCGACGACAGCCGAAGGTAAGGCAACGCAGTTTGTCGCTTCGGGTTTTGTTTCGGGCGACCTCAGCCAGCTGTTCGAACTTCCCGGCGGTCCTGTCGCATTTTCGGTCGGTGGCGAATATCGCCGCGAAACGCTGTTTTATGCGCTCGATCCCCAAACGCAGGCTGGTTATGCTTTCTACAACGCCATTCCGACGTTTACGGCACCGTCCTTTGAAGTGAAGGAAGCGTTCGGCGAAGTGCGTATTCCACTGCTCAAAGATATGCCGCTATTCCATGAACTGACCTTCAGCGGATCGGGCCGCGTTGCGAAGTACAAGGGTTCGGTTGGCACTGTTTACGCCTACAGCGGCGGCGTTGATTGGGCACCAATCCCTGACATCCGGTTCCGTGGCACTTATTCACGATCAGTCCGTGCGCCTTATCTTGGTGATCTCTATTCACCGCAGAGCCAGAATTTTGCTGGTGCACCGAATGATCCATGTTCTGCTCGTAACCTTGCGACAGGATCTTCAACGCGCTCGGCAAATTGCACGGCTGCGGGTCGCCCCGCTGCCTACGATTTTGTATACACATCCTCGATCGAAATTTTGAGCGGTGGCAACCCGAACTTGAAGGCGGAGAAGAGCCGGTCGATCACCCTCGGGGCGGTCATTCAACCGCGATTCCTGCCCGGCTTCTCGGTTTCGGCTGATTATTACAACATCAAGATTGATGATGTCATCGCTTCGGTCACGGCTCAAAATATTCTGAATCTATGCTATGATGCACCGACGCTCAACAATCCCTTCTGCGGCTTGTTCCAGCGCGCAGGTGCCAGCGGCGGTCCACGCGGAGAAATTCCGTTCCGCGTTTTGGAAGGGTCGCTGCTCCAATCGACCGCAAACTTTGCAAAGCGCAAAGCCCGTGGCGTTGACTTGAACGCGTCGTACAACACGACTTTCGACTGGGGTAAGCTGTCGCTTAAGAGTGTCTGGACACATGTGTTCCAGCGCAGCAACTTCAACAATCCCGCCGATCCAAACTTCGAAGACGTTCTTGCCGGTGAGCTTGGCGATCCTAAGGACGCCTACAACTTGTCGGCCGACCTGAAAGTTGGCAAATTCTCGGCTGGGTATTCATTCCGGTATATCAGTCCAATGTATCTGAATACGTTTGAAGATTACAACGCACTCAACGGTTTGCCACCGCAGAACACGGATTATGCGACAGTCGTAGCCTATCCCGCAGTGACTTATCATGATTTGCGCATTGGCTACGAATTGAACGACAAGTTCAATCTTTATGGTGGCGTCAACAACATCACCAACAAAGCGCCACCTCTCGGATTGACGGGCGTTGGCGCAGGCTCGGGCATTTACGACAACCGAGGCCGCTTTATGTATATTGGCGTGACTGCAAGATTCTAACGTTTCACCAAAAACAAAATCAGGGCCGCTTCTTCGGGAGCGGCCCTTTTTTTTATGTCCAAACCCGCTCGAACCTTCTGCCCAATCCGGTGAGCAGTTCATATTGCGAAATGCCCGTTGCGGCGCTGGCGTTGGAGAGGTCGTAATCGACTTCGATCCAATCATCTTCACCAAGCGTCGGCTCTGCCGAGACATCAGCCGCAATCAAATCCATCGACACGCGGCCTAACAACGGAAACCGCCCGCCGCCTGCACTACCCAGACCCGATAGCGCACGCTTGTAGCCGTCGGCATAACCGAGATTTAGGATCGCCACTTCGGTATCATGCGCCGCCACGAAGGTTGCACCATAGCCCACACTATCGCCCTCGTGAACGGTGCGGCGCTGGATCACTTGGGCTTCGATATGCGCGACTTGCCGAATGTTGCCGACGGCTTCGCCGCGCGGAATGCCGCCATAAAGCGCAATACCTGGTCGGGTCAGGTCAAAGGCATAGTCGGTGCCGAGGCAAACGCCGGCAGAATTGGCGAGGCTGCGACGTTTGGCGGGGGCATCGATCGCCTTGAACGCCGTCAACTGCGCTGCATTCATCGCACTGTCCTGATCGGCACACGCCAAATGGCTCATCAGCGTCTCGATGTTCAGACCCGACAGATCATCGCTCGCCGACAACCCCAGCCGGTTCATCCCCGTGTCGATCATCACATCGCAGGGCCGCCCCGTTTCACGCCACCGCTGCACTTGCGCAGGCGTATTGAGCACCGGTCGCGCATTCATGTCCGCCGCCACCGCCAAGTCTTCGGCGCGCACGCCGTGGAGAACCGACAAGGCACAACCTTCGGGTAACGCGCCCAAGGCAACCGCTTCATCCCACGTCGCCACAAAGAAATCGCGACACCCCGCCTTCGCCAGCCGCACCACCACCTCGCGCGCACCAAGCCCGTAACCACCCGCCTTTACGGCAGCACCACAAGCACCACCGCCCGATTGCGCCCTCAGCCAGCGCCAATTGGCAACCAGCGCCTCGCCATCAAGTCTTAATCGCGAAGCTGCACTCAATCGTAATCATCCAGCACTTTATGCGCAGTTTCAGGCAGCCAGATCAGGCTGACCACAAAAGCCATTGCAACCACCGCAACGGTATACCACAGGCCCGCATAGGCATCGCCGGTTTTCACCACGATCAGCTGCGAGATAAAGGGCAGAAAGCCACCGAAATAGCCCGTCCCGATATGATAGGGTATCGACATCGATGTATAGCGAATCCGCGCTGGGAACATCTCGACCAGAATCGCCGCGACCTGGCCATAGGTCATCGCCGACAGCGCAATCAGGAGCGCAATCGCAAGGATGATCTTGAACGGTTGCTTTTCCGCAGGGTCGGCTTTGTCGGGATATCCCGCGGCGACCAGCGCCGCCGTATAGGCCTTGTCATCAAAACCAATGATCCGGTTTTGCCCAACCTGAAGCGCGACTTTGCCGTCCACATAAGGCGCGATCTTTGAATAACTAATTCCGCGCTTGGCGAGATAGGCAAGCGCTTTGCCACAGTCTGTGGTCTGTTTAGGCGCGAAAGCGCTGAAGTCACACGGCGGCAGTTCGATGCGCACTGGCGAATTGACTGTTGCGCGCGCCAACGCCGGGTTTGCCGCATCTGCCATCATCCGGAACAGCGGAAACGTCAGCAGCATCGACAGCGCATAACCCGCAAGCAGAAGTTTCTTCCGCCCGATCTTGTCACTCAATGCCCCAAAGATCACATAAAACGGTGCAGCAATGACCGCGCCGACAGCCATGTAGAGCAGCGCCTCTTCCTCGGGCACGCGCGCCGTTCCTTGCAGAAAGTAGAGCGTGTAAAATTGCGAAGTGTAGTAAACAACGGTTAATCCCGCCCCCACGCCGAACAGCGCGGTCAGAATGCGGCCCTTGTTCCCCGGATGCCGCCAGCTATCGAGCAGCGGATTTTTGGACGTCGTCCCCGCTTCTTTCATGGCCTTGAAAACGGGGCTCTCGCTGAGTTTCAAACGGATGTAGAGCGAGATGGCCAGCATCAGCAGCGAGGCAATGAACGGCACGCGCCATCCCCACGCTTCAAACGCTTCCTTGCTCATCGAATGCCGGCACGCCAGGACCACGACGACGCACAGCAGGAACCCGCCCGCCACCGACACTTGAATCCAGCTTGTATATTGCCCGCGTTTCCCCGGCGGGGCATGTTCGGCAACATAAATAGCCGCGCCGCCATATTCCCCGCCCAGCGCCAGACCCTGCAATAACCTCATCCCGACCAGCAACGCGGGTGCCCATAGCCCCGCCGTTTCATAGGTTGGCAAAAATCCAATCGCCGCCGTCGCCCCGCCCATCAGCGTAATCGTCACCAAAAATGTATATTTCCGGCCGATCTTGTCACCGAAATAGCCGAACAGGATTGCACCAACCGGCCGCACACCAAACCCGGCGCCAAACGCGGCCAGCGATGCCAGTGTCGCCGCCGTCGCGTTATCCGACGGGAAAAACAGCTTGCCGAGCAGCGCAGCCAAAATGCCATAAAGAAAGAAATCATACCATTCGAACACCGTGCCGAGTGACGAGGCGACAATCACCAGCCGGTCGCGTTTAGGATCAAGAACGGTCGTATCGCTGCTCATGCGTTTCTCCCCTTGACTTACTCATAGGGGGCGACCGCGCCTAGGGGCAAGCGCGCTTTCATGCGCTTTTTTCCGCTTTTGGGTTGACGGCGACGCTCACGAGCGCCTCTAGGCAACATGGGCGGATGTGGCGAAACCGGTAGACGCAGCAGACTTAAAATCTGCTTTCCTTATGGAAGTGCGGGTTCGAGTCCCGCCATCCGCACCATTTTGGGCCTAGGGCTGGCGGCATTGGCGGCGGCATGCGGCCCGGCGGACGACCCAAACCGCGTTGATATCACGATCATTGGCCCACCGCCAAAGCTCGGCGATCCTGACCGTGAGGCCCTTGATGTGACGCGCAGCACGATGCTCCGCGAAACCGCAATGGGACTCGTCCGCTTCGATGCCAGCGGACAGATCGAACCGGCGCTCGCCGAAAGCTGGATCGTGACCGACGACGGCCGCAGCATCATTTTCCGTATCCACCGAATAAAATGGCGTGACGGTCGCGACGTGACCAGTGCCGATGTCGCCGCTAGCCTGAACCGTGCGATTGCCGCGAACAGCGAAAATCGATTGAAACCGCTGCTGAGCGCTGTCGAAGCCGTCGTTGGCATGACCGGTCGCGTCGTCGAAGTCCGGCTGAAAACGCCCCGCCCCTACATTCTGCAATTGCTCGCTCAGCCGGAGCTCGGCATTCGTCGCAACGGCACCGGTCTCGGCCCATGGCGGATCAGCGAGCGAGCTGGCAATGCCTTCATTCTGCGTCCCGCACCCGATCCGTTGGCCGACACAAGCGAGGACGCGCCCGAGGACCTGCGCGAGGTCCATGTGATGGGCGGACGCGGTGCCTTGGCCGTTTCGCGCTTCGTCAACGGAACGAGCGATTTGGTGCTGAACGGCACGGTGGCTGACTGGCCCTTTGTTGTCGCAGCAGAGCTTGACGACGCCCAACGATTGCGTCGCGATTCGGTCGAAGGTTTATTTGGGTTTGCCATCCTGCCTCGCGCCGCGTTCCTGAAAGAACGCAGCTTGCGCGAAGCTTTGTCGATGGCGGTTGATCGTTCCGCCATCACGACCGCGTTGGACGTGCCGCGCTGGCCGATCATGGAACGCCTGCTCCCGAATATGCTCGACAGCGGCCAAGCCCCTGCAGCGCCCGATTGGGCAGCAAGTGACATGGCCGAACGCCGCTCGCTTGCCGCCCGACGGATCGCATCGTGGGAAAGCGCGCGCGGCCCCATCGCGCCCGTCCGCGTCGCCCTGCCCCCCGGTCCCGGTATGCGGATGTTGTTTGCGCGGATTTCGGCGGACTGGCGGAGGGTTGGTGTGCCCACTGTTCTGGTGCCCTATGCCGACGAAGATGCAGACCTGCGCCTGATTGACGAAGTCGCACCGAACAACAGCGCCAATTGGTATCTGACGCGGACGGGTTGCAGCTATGGCCTCGCGTGCAGCCCCATTGGCGAAACCGAATTGATCGCCGCTCGCGCAGCGCCCTCACTCGGCCAGCGTTCCGCAGCGATTGCCCGCGCAGATGCCGCTTATGCGCAAGCGTCAGGCTATATTCCCATTGCAAAACCGCTGCGCTGGTCGCTGGTCAGCCCGGTTCTCACTCGGTATCGCGACAATGGTTTCGGCGCGCATCCGTTTGCGGAACTGCGGGTCCCTGCGAAAAACTAAGCCCCGCGATAACGCCACGCGAGCAGCGGCCGCGCCATCGCCAGGCCTGCCAGAAAACCGCCCACATGCGCCGCCGTCGCAATCTCATACCCGCCACCGCCCGAGACCAGCCCGATCATCCACTGAATCGCCGTCCAAGCCACTGCAAGCCAAATCGCTCGCACCCAGTGCGCCGGAATCGGCCCCCAGCGTGTCACGGCGTTGCGCCCAAAAAGCAGCGCATAAACGGCGATCACCGCAGAAATCGCGCCACTTGCTCCAATCATCGGCACCGGCGACATCGGCCCGACCACAAACTGCCCCGCCGCCGCAATGTAAGCACCGATGACATAAAGCGCCGCCAGTGGCCCGGCACCAAGCACTGCCTCCACCGCGCGCCCGCAATAAACGAGCATGAGCAGGTTGAAACCAAGGTGTATCCAGTCCCCATGCGCCAATGTTGCGGTCAGCGGCGTCAGCAAGGCAGGCACGGCAAAGCCCATCGCCGCCGCCGAAAGACGCAGGGGAATGAAACCCGCTTGCTCAGATATGAAATCAACGCCCCAAATCAGCCGTCCGAGAACAAACGCAGCGACCGTCAAAGCGGTTATTGCATAGGTCAGCCGCGCAGGCTTGACGCCCGCTGCCATGATCAGATGAACTCTATTTTGGAAACCTGGTAATACTTGTCCCCGGACGGCACTGTGACTTCGACATCATCGTCAACGCGGCGCCCGATCAGCGCACGGCCCAGCGGCGACGCATAGGAAATCCGGCCCGACTTCGCATCCGCTTCGGTTTCACCAACGATCTGATATTTCACCGGTTTCTCTTCTTCGTCGAGCAACGTAACCGTCGCACCGAACACGATCTTGTCGCCCGATAAAGTCGCGGGGTCGATGACCATCGCACGGCTCAGTTTGGACTCAATATCACCGATCATCGCTTCGACTTGGCCCTGCCGTTCCTTTGCCGCATGATATTCGGCGTTTTCCGACAAATCGCCATGCGCACGAGCTTCTTCGATAGAATCAATGATTTCCGGCCGTTCGGCTTTCAAACGCGACAAGTCCGCGATGAGCATTTTCTGCCCTTCAACCAGCATCGGCATCTTGTCGACTGTCGCCATAACCTTCACGTCTTTCTATTCAAAAACCATCCGGCCCCCGGTTATGGGAGCGCCATTCTGTCACGCTGTCGGGATCAGCTTGTCAGCCGTAGATGATAAGACTGGAGCGGCGCGACTTCAAGCCCGCGCTGCCGCAACGCAGCAATTGCCTGTGCCGCCGCAACTGATGCCGCCGCTGTCGTGAATGAACAGACTTTGCCAGCAAGCGCGGATTTCCGGATTTCCGACGAATCTTTAAGACTTTGCCATCCTTCAGTCGTGTTGAAGATCAGGTTGATGTCACCATCTTTGATCCGGTCAACGATGTGCGGACGCCCCTGAACCACCTTGTTGACGCGCGTGACTATGAGTCCCTGCCCCTCCAAATAGTCTGCCGTGCCGCCGGTTGCGACGATTTCAAATCCGAGAGTCGCGAGGATTTTAACGCCGGGCAAGACAACCGCCTTGTCGCTGTCCTTTACCGAAACAAACAACCGCCCACCATCAGGCAGGATGGTGCCCGCGCCCAGCTGCGCCTTCGCAAACGCCGTTGCGAAATTGCGGTCGATTCCCATCACTTCACCAGTCGATTTCATTTCGGGCGACAGGACCGGATCGACGCCAGGGAACCGCGCGAAGGGAAAGACCGCTTCCTTCACCGACACGTGCCCTGCATGATGACCCATCGCAGGAAGATCGCTGAGCATTTCTCCCGCCATCACCCGCGCCGCGATTTTGGCGACCGGCGCGCCCGTGGCTTTCGCAACAAAAGGCACTGTCCGCGACGCGCGCGGGTTGACTTCGATGATGTAGACCTCGCCATCCTTCACCGCGAACTGGATATTCATCAGGCCACGCACCGATAAGGCCCGCGCCAACACATCGGTCTGTCGCGCGATTTCGGCGACAATCTCAGGCGGAAGGCTGTGCGGCGGCAGGCAGCAGGCACTGTCCCCCGAATGCACGCCGGCTTCCTCGATATGCTGCATGATCCCCGCAACGGTCACATCCACACCGTCCGCCACCGCATCAACATCGACCTCGATCGCATCGCGCAGATAACGGTCGATCAGCACGGGTGCGTCGCCCGACACGCGCACCGCCGTCGCGATATAATTGTCGAGTTGTGCCGGTGTATCGACAATCTCCATCGCCCGCCCGCCGAGGACGAACGAGGGCCGCATCAGCACCGGATAACCAATCCGTTCCGCCACCGCGATGGCCTCATCGCGGCTCCGCGCAATGCCATTATCGGGCTGTTTCAAGCCGAGTTTATTGACGAGCGCCGCGAACTGCTCGCGATCCTCCGCCAAATCAATCGCCGCGGGCGACGTGCCCAGAATCGGAATCCCCGCCTCGCTCAAGGCCTTGGCAAGGTTCAGCGGCGTCTGCCCACCGAACTGAACGATAACACCTTTCAACGTCCCGTTCTGTTGCTCGACATGCAGGATTTCGAGAACATCTTCGGCGGTCAGTGGCTCGAAATACAACCGATCCGACGTATCATAATCAGTGCTCACCGTTTCTGGGTTGCAATTGACCATGATCGTTTCATAGCCCGCATCGCTCAGCGCATAGCAGGCGTGGCAACAGCAATAGTCGAACTCGATCCCCTGCCCGATCCGGTTCGGCCCCCCGCCGAGAATGACGATCTTCTCGCGGTCCGTCGGCGCTGCCTCGCATTCCGGCGCGCCAAAAATGGGGGCTTCGTAAGTCGAATACATATAAGGCGTTTTTGCTGCGAACTCCGCCGCACATGTATCAATCCGCTTGAACACCGGCCGAACGCCGAGTTTGTGGCGCAGCGCACGGACATCGCGTTCAGTCACCGCGCCCGTCATCGCCACAACCGCATCACGGATAAGCCCTGCCCGCGCCACGCCACGATCAGACAAATGCGCCGATTGCAACGCGAGATAGGCCAATCGCTTGTCGCTGAACCCCATTGCCTTCAGCGCCCGCAATCCCTCCGCATCTTGCGGCAAACCATTCGCGGCAACTTCATTCTCCGCCACAACGATCTCCGCCATCCGCTCCAAAAACCACGGATCATATTTGGAAATCGCCGCGACCTCGACAACGCTCCACCCCTCACGCAATGCCTGTGCCGCGACCAGCAACCGATCGGGCGTCGCCCGCGACAAAGCCGCCGCTATCTCGTCCTTCGGAGCACTCTTCAACGCATCAATATCGTTAAACCCTGCAAGGCCGGTCTCCAGTCCCCGCAATGCTTTCTGCAACGACTCATGGATGTTCCGCCCAATCGCCATCACTTCGCCAACGCTCTTCATCGCGGTCGACAGCAGCGGCTCGGCGCCCTTGAACTTCTCGAAGGCAAAGCGCGGAATTTTGGTCACGACATAATCAATGGTCGGCTCGAACGACGCGGGCGTTGCGCCCGTAATGTCGTTCTGCACCTCGTCGAGCGTATAGCCGACCGCGAGCAACGCCGCGACCTTGGCAATCGGGAACCCCGTGGCTTTCGACGCCAGCGCCGACGACCGCGACACGCGCGGGTTCATCTCGATCACGATCAACCGCCCATCGGTCGGATTGACCGCAAACTGCACGTTCGATCCGCCGGTCTCCACCCCGATCTCGCGCAGGCAAGCGATGCTCGCGTTGCGCATGATCTGATATTCCTTATCGGTCAGCGTCAGCGCGGGCGCGACCGTGATACTGTCGCCGGTATGCACCCCCATCGGGTCGATATTCTCGATGCTACAAATAATGATGCAATTGTCGTTGCGGTCGCGCACGACTTCCATCTCATATTCTTTCCAGCCGAGCAGCGATTCCTCGATCAGCACTTCGGTCGTCGGCGACGCATCGAGCCCGCCGGTCACAATCCCGATAAATTCCTCGCGATTATAAGCGATGCCGCCCCCCGTGCCGCCCATCGTAAACGAAGGCCGGATGATCGACGGCAACCCCGTCCGCTCAAGCACAGCCAGTGCTTCCTCGAGCGTATGCGCAATCCCCGAGCGCGCGCTTTCCAGCCCGATCTTGGTCATCGCATCGCGGAACTTGATCCGGTCCTCGGCCTTATCAATCGCTTCCGCATCCGCGCCGATCATCTCGACGCCATATTTGGCCAGCGTCCCGTCGTTGAACAGCGCGAGCGCGGTATTCAGCGCCGTCTGCCCGCCCATCGTCGGCAGGACCGCGTCGGGGCGTTCCTTCTCGATGATCTTGGCGACAATCGCAGGCGTGATCGGCTCGATATAGGTCGCATCCGCCAGCTCGGGATCCGTCATGATCGTCGCCGGGTTCGAATTGACGAGGATGATCCGATACCCCTCCGCCTTCAGCGCCTTGACCGCCTGCGTCCCCGAATAATCAAACTCGCACGCCTGCCCGATGACGATGGGCCCGGCACCGATGATGAGGATCGAGGAGATGTCTTGACGCTTAGGCATTGCTCAACCGATGCTGGAAGTTAGAGTGCACAGCATGAACAATCACACTGAAAAAGCCCTCCCCCTCGAGGGG
>JANMPU010000070.1:0-15722 GCA_031369985.1 Sphingomonas sp.
ATGTGGGTGTTCGGCGCGACCGATATGGACGATTTCCATGCGAAGACGGAGGACATGAACCTCAATGGCCATATGGACCGGATCAAGGTGCCGTTCCTCGTCACCCATGGCGCAACCGACCGGCAGATCAGCGTCGATTACGCGCACCAGAGCTATGCCCAACTCGTGAATTCGTCCAAGCGAGAGTTGAAAATCTTCACCGCGCGCGAAGGCGGCGTGGAGCACGTGGGGGCCGATAACATGAGCTTTGGCAACGACTATATTGCCGACTGGTTCGCCGAAACGCTTAGCGGACACACCGCCGCGTGAGCCGCGCGGCGCTAAGGATCGCAAGCGCTCTTCTGCTTGCGGCAACCGGGCTGACCGGTGCCAGTGCCGATGCGCTCGACGACGGTTTTCGCGATCCGCCGCAGTCGGCTCGCCCGCGTGTCTGGTGGCACTGGATGAACGGCAATGTGACCGAGGAGGGGATCCGGCTCGACCTCGAATGGATGAAGCGCATCGGTATTGGCGGCATCCAGAATTTCGACGCGCAGCTGCGCACGCCGCAGGTGGTCGAAAAACGTCTCGTTTACATGACGCCCGAATGGAAAAAGGCATTCCGTTTCGCCGCGCAAAAGGCTGACGAACTAGGCCTCGAAATGGCCATCGCGGCGTCACCAGGCTGGAGCGAAACCGGCGGGCCGTGGGTGAAGCCCGAAGATGGCATGAAGAAATTCGTGTGGACCGAAACAGCCATCGCGGGTGGAAAAGCATTCAAGAGCAAGCTCGCACAACCCAAAGACACAACCGGACCGTTTCGCGACATGCCGATGCCAACCGATCCTTTGACGGAGATTCATAGCGCCAGCCACAGTGTGCCAAACCTCTACCGCGACACCTATGTCATTGCGTATCGCGCGAACGCGTCGGCGGTCGCGCCCACGCTAACGACGTCGGGGGGCACCGGCAACATCGCCGCCATGCTCGATGGTCGATATGACAAAGCCTATCCGCTGACAGTTGGCATGAAGGAAAAGCCTGCCTTCATTCGTGCGGATTATGTCAAAGCGCAGACAATCCGGTCCGCTTCGCTTTCCATTCCGCCCGCTTGGTTGTTCGGTGAGGGGCCGTTCAGCCCGTCAGTTGAAGCAAGTGAGGACGGCGTCACGTTCCGCGAGATTACGCGCTTCCCGATCCGAAGCAGCGCGCAATACACCGTCAGCTTCGCACCCGTGACGGCAAAAGCGATGCGCATCGTTTTTCATCCAAACCCAAAACCGTTCTCGCTCCCTTCGCCTCCCGCCGCTGGCGTAGATTTTTTCGCTCTCGGCGGCTTTGGCGCTGGAGGTTCGTCGAGCATAGCCGTGCATGAGGTCTCGTTTTCTAGCGATGCCCGCGTGCATCGTTTTGAGGAAAAGGCGAATTTTGCGACCGCGCTAAATTACTATGACCTCGCCTCGCCAGAAGGCGGGGGCATTGCAGGCAGCGACGTTGTCGACTTGACCGGCAAAATGGCCGCCGACGGAACGCTGAATTGGACGGCGCCAAGGGGAAATTGGCGCGTGTTGCGATTCGGCTATTCGCTGACAGGCAAGGAGAATCACCCTGCGACGGCCGAAGCGACCGGCCTAGAAGTCGATAAGTTTGATGCGGCCGCTGTGCGCCGCTACATCAACACTTATCTCGATACTTATGTGGACGCGGCGGGGAAAGACCTGATTGGCAAGCGCGGGATTCGCGCCGTCCTGAATGACTCAATCGAAGTTGGGGCGGCGAACTGGACCGGTAATCTGTTCGCAGAATTCAAAACGCGGCGCGGTTATGACCCCGTGCCGTGGATGCCTGCGCTCACGGGTGTGGTCATCGGGTCGGCGGCGAAGACGGATAGCTTTCTCTATGATTTCCGCCGGACGCTCGCCGAGTTGATTGAGCAGAACCACTATGGCGCGATTACCGACGAGCTGCATGAACGCGGACTAATCCATTATAGCGAAGCGCTCGAATCCGGACGGCCGTCAATCGGCGACGATATGGCGATGCGAAAAACCGCCGACGTGCCAATGGCAGCGATGTGGACCTATCCCAAAGGCGATGTCGGGCCACAGCCACAATATTGGGGCGATATTCGTGGCGCGGCGTCGGTCGCCAATATCTATGGCCAGAATGTCGTCGCGGCAGAATCGCTGACCTCGGCAATGCAATATTGGGATTATGCGCCCAAGCATTTACAACCAATGATCGACATGGAATTCGCGCTCGGCGTCAACCGACCCGTGATCCACACATCGGTGCACCAGCCGCTGACTGATAAAAAGCCTGGATTTTCGCTTTGGATTTTCGGGCAATATTTCAGTCGCCTTGAGACTTGGGGCGAGATGGCAAAGCCGTGGATCGATTATATTTCGCGCAATAGCTTCATGCTGCAACAAGGGCGCAATGTTGCAGATGTCGCCTATTTCTATGGCGAAGAATCACCGATTACTGCGCTGTATGAAGGCAAAGTGCCGACCGACCGGCCAACGCGCAATGCCTATGACTACGTCAACGCCGACGTCATTCTGAACCAGTTCTCGAACGCCGGGAAGTATGTCGTCGCCAAAAGCGGCGCGCGGTATCGTGTGATCTATCTGGGCGGAACGAGCCGCAAGATGACATTGCCTGTGCTGCAGAGGCTCGACGTGCTCGTGCGGGGCGGCGCCACACTGGTGGGACCAAAGCCAGAGGGCACGCCGAGCCTTTCGGACGATGCCAATGCATTCAAGGCGCTGGCAGATCGGTTGTGGAGCGGTGATGTGGGATCGGGCCGTGTGCTGGCGACGACTGGGATCGATGCTGGGCTTGACACGCTTGGAGTCGCGCCTGATTTCGCGCATTCGAAGCCCGCCACGGATACGACGATCATGTTCAAGCATCGGCGGACGGCCGATGCGGACATTTACTATTACACTAACCGCAAGGACCGCGCCGAAAACGTTGGCCTGACTTTCAATGTGGCGGGCAAAACACCCGAACATTGGGATGCGGCGACGGGCACATCCAGCGCGCTCGGCTTCGATGTGCGCGGCGGTCAGACGCTGATCTCTATGCCGCTCCGGCCTTATCAGTCAGGCTTTATCGTGTTCCGCAAAGCAGCGGCAGGCGTTGATGGTGCGGCGATGGGAGCGACCAAATCAACGTCGCTTGGCGAACTCAGCGGACCTTGGTCGCTCGCGTTTCAGGCGGATCGGGGTGCACCCGCAAAGGTTACGCTTCAGGCGCTCCAAGAATGGTCGAAAAATGATACGCCGGGGATCAAATATTTCTCCGGTATTGGCACCTACACTCGCGACATCACTTTGCCCGCTTCGGCATTCGGGAAGGGCAAGGCGGTCACGCTTGATCTGGGCGACGTCCGCGAACTGGCGGAAGTTTTCGTCAACGGGAAGTCGGCAGGGACGGTTTGGAAAGCACCCTACCACCTCGATATCTCGGGCGTTGCCAAACCGGGCAAGAACGCGCTCGAAATCCGCGTCGCGAACCTGTGGGTCAATCGTTTGATCGGTGATGCTCAGCCGGGCGCGAAGCCAATTACGTTTACGACCCTAAAGACCTACCGCGCCGACGCACCATTGCGCCCGTCGGGACTGTTGGGACCGGTGTCGCTGTCAGTGGAGCAGCGTTGACGCGCTTAGTCCTCAGCGATTGACCAGACCCACGGGCCGAGCGCGCCAAAGTTGCTGACTTGTGGTTTATCTGACAAGTTCACAACAATCAGTATTTTGCTCGTCCCGCGCTGCCGCGTGAACGCGACGACGTGCGGGGTCCCCGTGTCAGCGAACGTCAACGTGCCCCCCGCCGTGCCATTCCACAACGCCGGATGCTGCATCTTCATCGTCAACAACCGCGTGTAGAGCGGCGACCGCTTATACCCCTTCCAGTCGATGGCATCCTTCTCAAAGAAGGCGATGCGCTTGTCGAGCTGCCCCTCCTGCCCACCGTAAACGAGTGGAATACCGGGGAGCGTCGCGGCGAGTACAGCGAACGCATCCAGCCCCGCACCATATTTTTCGCCGTCATGCCCGTGCCATGAATTGATGTCGTGATTGCTAGTAAAATTCATCCGCCACGCATCAGGCGCAAACGCAGGATCGGGATCGGCGTAGAAACGGCGGAGGTCGTCGCCCGTCTTTTTGCCCTGTGCGATCTCGACCAATAACTCTTGCAACTTCCAATGATAAGTCGCGTCAAATGCATGCTTGTGAAGTTCGGGTTCGGCGGCTTCGGCCAGCATGAAGACTGGTTTGATCGCTTCCAACTCTTTGCGCACACGCGCCCAAAAAGGTTCGGGCATCAGCATCGCGACATCGCAGCGAAAGCCATCAACGCCAACCTCGCGCACCCAGAATTTCATCGCATCAATCATAGCGGGCCACAAAGCGGCTTGTTTGTAATCAAGCCCGACCACGTCAGTCCAATATTCGATCTCGCGGCCATTATCGAAATTATAGCTGACGATCTCGCCCTTTGCGTCGCGCTTATACCATTCGGGATGCTGGGTGATCCACGGATGATCCCATGCCGTATGGTTCGCGACCCAATCAAGAATGACTTTGAAGCCCATACCCTGCGCAGTGCGGACCATATGTTTGAAATCGGTCATCGTCCCGAATTCGGGATTGATCGCCGTGTAATCGCGAATCGAATAGTAGCTGCCCAGCGTCCCCTTACGGTTCTTCACGCCAATCGGTTGGACAGGCATGATCCACAGGATTTTAACGCCCATTTTCTTGAGGCGTGGGAGATGTTTTTCAAACGCTGTGATTGTGCCCTCGGGCGTGAACTGACGGATGTTCACTTCATAGATGTTGGCGTTTTTGGCCCATGCGACATGCGGGCGACTGACGGGTTTCGCGGTTGCCGGGATCGCCAATGCGAAAGCAAGGAAGACCAGCAAAGTGCGCAACATCAAGCGAGTTCCCCTCGCTTGCGGGCGGCGCGACCATAGACTGTTTCAAACAACGGCGACGCCATGAGTGTCGTGATGATGGCCATCAGGACCAGCATAGCGAACAAAGGCGGGCCAATAATGCCGCGCTGAAGCCCGATGTTGATGACAATGAGCTCCATTAGGCCGCGCGCATTCATCAGAGCACCGATCCCCATGGCCGAAGCATGATCCTGTCCGGTGAAACGCGCCGCCAGATAGCACGCCCCGCCCTTCGCGAGGATCGACGCCGCGAGGATCGAAAGCGTCACGACGAGCAATTCGGGATTGGTGACGAGCGCCAATTCGGTGTGCAACCCTGAATAGGTAAAGAAGAAAGGAAGCAGCAGGACAACGACAACCGGCTCCAGCCGCTCGCGCAAACCATCGGCAAAGGCTCCGCGTGGCATGGCGGTGCCGAGCAGGAACCCACCGAACACCGCATGAATGCCAATCGCATCCATCGCCCAAGCCGACAGCATGAACAGAATGAGCGCAATGGCGAGGAGGTGATGATCAATCTCCTTCGCAACGTCGGCCATTGGCCCCAGCCGTGCGAGCAATTTCGGGGCGACCCAGACCATGAAAATAGCAAAGCCGATGCCGCCGCCAATCGCTTTCACGGCAACCATCGGCCCATCGCCGAAACTGGCGAGTACCAAGGCAATCAGGATCCACGCCCCTGCATCGTCAATCGCGCCCGCCGAGAGCGACAGCGTCCCCATCGACGTTCCCGAAAGCCCGCGTTCGTGGATGATCCTTGCCAGCATGGGGAATGCGGTGATCGCAATCGCGGCACCCATGAACAGCGTTGCCTCGATCTGCGTGACCTTTGGCGTGAACAGTCCGCCCATGCCCAGCAGCCACGGCGCGATCAGGACAGCCACCGCAAACGGCGCGGCCATCCCGGCAATCGATACCGCTGCAGCCCCGCGTCCGCTCGCGCGGAACTCCCGCCGGTCAAAGCCGAGACCGACGAGGAACATGTACATTCCCACACCCATCTGCGCGACGACGAACAGGACCGGCTTGGATTCAGGCGGGAAAATGAACTTCTGAATATCGGGCGCAATCAGGCCGAACAGGCTTGGGCCGAGGATGACACCCGCAATCATTTCGCCAACAACGCGGGGTTGCGCGAACCATTTCTGTGCCGCTGTTCCCACGAGGCGGCACACCACCAGGATGACAGCGACTTGCAGAAAAAAGGCGATGCTGAGTTGCGTTGGTGTCATCGCCAAGACACATAGGTTAAGGCCGCGAGGCTGTCATCATGAACTGGGAAATTCTGTGCGCTTCCGGCGACAAAGGCATCCACTTTGGCCATATCAGCAAGCGGCAAATCCGGCTCCGGCGGACGCATCTTCTCGTTTGCGGGATATGCACCGTAGCCACCCATCAGACAGTGCCATGATATCGACGGATAATAATGCGAAATATCCTGTCGGGCGATTTCCTCAACCAAGTCGCCGCCGGTGAACCAGCACGTCATCAGCCCCTTCAGCGACTCCGATAAATTCTGGTTGGCAGCATTGGCGCGCCAATAGTCGCTGTCGGTGCGGCCATTCATCCGGTAATGCGCAACGATGTAATCGCGGATACCCTCGTAACGCGCTGCTATGTTGGTGTTGAACGCGGCAGCACCATTGTTGGTAAAATCGCCCTCTTCGAACGCATCAAGAAAGCCTTCGACAGTCGCCTGAACGATGTGCAGTGCGGTCGCTTCGAGCGGTTCGATGAAACCCTGCGCGAGGCCAATGGCGAGGCAATTCTTGACCCAGCTGCGCTTCACTTGCCCCACATTCATTTTGAGATGGCGCGCGGGGCTATCTTTGTCGAGCATCCCCAAATGCGTGCGCAGTTCGGTTTCCGCTTCGTCCGCACTTTTGTGCGCGGAGGAATAAACATAGCCATTGCCGGTGCGGTTTGTGAGCGGGATTTTCCAAACCCACCCTGCGCTCAGCGTTGTCGCGCGCGTTTCGCTGGCAATCGCGCCAGGATCGTTCGGCGTCGGCATCGCGATGGCACGGTCGTTGAATAAGTTGCTTGCAAACGGCAGGAACGGTTCCTTCAATGCTTCGCGGATGATCGTTGCGCGAAAGCCGCTCGCGTCGATGAAGAAGTCGCCGTCGACCCGTTCATCGCCGTCGATGCGAAGCGCAGCGACATTGCCCTTCGCATCAAGTTCGACGTGCTCGACTGTGCGCGCCAGATGCAAAACACCGAGCTTCCCCACTGCGTGATCGCGCAGGAACCGCCCGACAAGCGTCGCGTCGAAATGATAGCCATAGCTGATCTCAAACGGGAAATTGGCGGGCGCAATCGGCGAGCGCCGCTCCGCCGCCAACCGCGCGGGAATGAAGAAGCGATCGGGATGCGCCCAAACATCGCGCCCCGTCCGCCGCGCGCGCGTGTGGAAATAATAATGGTTCGCGGTGTGCGGATCGAGGTTGGTCTGAAAAGGATGGAAATAACGTTCAAATCCCGGGCGCGAGGACCAGCCATGAAAGCTGATCCCGGTCTTATACGTCGCGTTGCAGGCGGGCATCCAGTTACGTTCGGCAATGCCCAGCGTGTCGAACATCGCCTTTAACTGCGGGGTCGATCCTTCGCCGACGCCAATGATGCCAATGTCGGGCGATTCAATGACCGTTACCGACACCTGCCGATCCCACCAGCGATGCGCGATCAGGTTCGCGGCCATCCACCCCGCTGTCCCGCCGCCCAACACGACAATGCGGAACGGCGCGTCCGTCATGTCAAGCGATCTGGCTGGCGATCAGCGCCCCGAACGGCGGGAGCGTCCACGCCGCCGCGCCATTAACGCTTTTGATCGCACGCCAACGATCCGGTTGCGCCGGTTGCCACGCAATTTCACTATCACCGAAATTATAAGCGCACAGAAGATGCGATCCCACCGCAACGCGTTCAAACACCAACAGATTATCGTGCGCTTCAAGCACTGTCAGATTGCCCGTCAGCAACGCCGCGTGGGCATTGCGTAACGCAACCAACTCGCGCGTCAGCGACAGGAGTGAAGTGGGGTCAGCATCCTGAACATCAACCGCGCGCGTCGCATGATCGGGACCAAGCGGCAACCAAGGCTCTCCCGCCGTAAAGCCGCAATTGGCTGCCTCCGCCGCCCACGGCATCGGCGTGCGCGCGCCATCACGGGTTAGCGAAAGCGGCCAATTGGCAACCGCTTCGGGATCTTTGAGCATCGCAAATGGAATATCGACCTGTGTGAGGCCAAGCTCCTCACCCTGCCAAATTATGATATTGCCACGCAGTGCTGCAAATAGCATCATCACCATGCGTGCATACGGCACCTCATGCCCCGGTGGCGCCCACCGACTGAGCCAGCGCGGCGCGTCATGATTGGAAAAGGCCCAGCTCGGCCAGCCCAGCCCGGGCGCGTCGGGCCAGCTTTCCAGCGCCTCGCGGACCAACGTCGGTGTCAGCGCATCGGCATAGAGAAAGTTGAAGCCGTAGGCCGAATTGAAATGCGTATCGCCTGCCGTAAACGCTTTCATTTCACGATCATGCGCATCGCCACCGACTTCGGCCAACGTGAAGCGATCCGCATATTGATCGGTCAGCGCCCGCACGCGTTCGATGAAATGCGGGATTTCGGGCTGCGACTGGTTATGGATGTGCAACTGAAAATCGAAGGACCGCGTGCGAACCTTGTTGCTTGGCGGTGCAGGCGGATTATCGGTCAAATCGCGGTTGTGCATCGCGAAATTGATCGCATCGAGCCGGAACCCATCAACACCGCGGTCGAGCCAGAACTTCGCAACGCCCAGCAGTGCATCCTGAACGTCAACATTATGCACGTTAAGCTGTGGTTGTTCGCGCAAGAAATTGTGCATGTAAAACTGCCCGCGCCGCGCGTCCCATGTCCATGATGGGCCACCAAATACCGACTGCCAATTGTTAGGCGGCGACCCGTCGGGCTTGCCATCGGCCCAGACATACCAGTCGGCCTTTGCGTTCACTTTGCTGCGGCGGCTTTCGGCGAACCAGTCGTGCAGGTCCGACGTATGCGAATAGACTTGGTCAATCAGAACGCGAAGACCGAGCGCGTGCGCACGCTCGGCCAGTGCATCAAAATCGGTCAGCGTGCCGAAAATCGGATCGACGCCGCAATAATCAGCAACATCATAGCCGAAATCTTTCATCGGCGAAGTGAAGAACGGCGATATCCAGACCGCATCAACGCCGAGGCTGGCGACATAATCGAGCTTGTCGGTGATGCCGGGCAAGTCGCCGATGCCGTCGCCATTCGAATCCGCAAAACTGCGCGGATAGATCTGATAGATGGTCGCTCCACGCCACCAATCGGACCGCGTCGCTGCATTGGGCGCGCGCAATGCTTCGGTCATTTTGACGCTTCCGCCGCGCAAACGACATAATCGAGCGCCGCGAGTTTAACACGGACGCTGCCCGGCGCGGAGGCCGTCGGCGCGCAGATGCCGTGAAGCGATTTGAACACCATGGACTCGACGTCGACTTGTACATTGACATCAATCGGCGCTGTCGATGTGTTGAACGCCACCAGCACTTCGCGACCATCAAGCAAGCGTGACACTGCGAACAAGCCCGGTTTGTCAGTCCGCGCGCGCAGTATTTGCTTGCCCCGCCGCAACGCTGGTTCGGCAGCCCGCATGCGCGCCATCTCGGCAAGCGATTTGTAGATCGGATGGGTTGTCACAAAATTCGCCTGCGCGGTCGTCGAGGTCGTGCCAACCAGTTCATTGTCGTTGTAAGACGCGACTTTTGAAGCGAACAATGTCTCGCGCGCATCCTGATCCCAGCCATCGCCGGCAAAGCCCTGTTCATCACCCGAATAGATCACGGGAACGCCGCGCAAGGTCATCATCATGGCATGGCCGAGGATGACCCGCTTCAGCACTTCGTCATCACTCGCCTTGGGTAAAGCCTGCCGCACGAAATAGGCAAAACGGCCATTGTCGTGATTGCTGATAAACGTTGGTTGGATGCGCGCCATCGCCTCGCCGCCTTTATACAGCGGGTCTTGCGCGAACAGTTCTTCGAGTTGTTCGGTCGGCGCGGTGCTACCGACCGTGTTGATCACAGCTTGCCGGAATGCGAAGTCGATCACCGCCGGAAACCCGTCCGTGTGCGTGTGCACCGCGAGCTTTCCGGGTTCGAGGCCGACGCCACCGATTTCGCCAAAAACGTGAAAATTGGGAATGCCCTTGGCTTTCGCTTTCTCGATCATGGCGGGCACGAACGCCTGCCAGAATTCAGCATTCACATGCCGCGCTGTATCAACGCGAAAGCCGTCGATGCCATAGCGGTCAATCCAGGAACCATAAATGTCGATAAAGCCCTTCATCACTTTGGGGTGTTCGGTCATCAAACCGTCGAGCCCAACAAAATCGCCCATCGTCGAGTTCTCATTCGTGAACGCCGAGTCGCCGCGATTGTGATAAAGCGTTACCTCGTTGAGCCACGCAGGCACTTTTACCTTGGCCTCAGCTGTCGGCACAAACGGCGTGTAGGCATAGGTCGGATCAGTCAGCGTCGCGAAATTCTCTGCCGTCTGGACCTGATCCCCCGCAAATCCGGGATTGATCGCAACGCCATTCGGCCCACCGCGCCGCTGATACGGATAGTCAGCGCGACTGCGATAAACACAGCTGCTGTTCGGGCATTCCCGATACGCGATCACGTCGGCCGTGTGATTGGCGATAATGTCCATATAGACTTTGATGCCGCGCGCGTGCGCCGCCTCGACAAACGATTTCATGTCGGCATCGCAACCCAGATGTGGATCGACCGTCGTGAAATCAGTCACCCAATATCCGTGATACCCCGCAGACTCATTGCCCGGCGCGCCTTGCACCGGCTTGTTCTTGAAAATCGGCCCGAGCCAGATCGCCGTCACACCCATGCCCTGAATATAATCGAGTCGCGCCGTCAGCCCTTTCAAGTCGCCGCCGTTGAAAAATGCTTTTGATGTGGGGTCATAACCGGTCTTCAGCCGATCCCCCTTCAAACCGCCCCGGTCATTCGACGCATCGCCGTTCTCGAACCGGTCGGGCAACATGAAATACATGACTTCGTCTTCGGGCAAACGCGCGCGGTAATCGACCGCCGGGGTCGCCCCTGCGAGCATCAGGAGAGCCGCCGCGATGCTCATGCCGCCACCGCCTGCCGCGCCGCACAATGCTGCGCAACGAACGCCGCATGGTCAGGCATCTGCGCCACTTCGCGCGCGTTCAGTTTGGCACTCAGATCCATATATTCCTTCAGATCGGCACGCGAGATGCTTTCCGTGATCGGATGCGTCCCCGTCGGCATAACCCCCTGCCCGACCAGAACCTGAAACCAGCCGACTTCGGTGAACAATTCCTCATGCTCGCGCGTGATATGGCCATTGCCGCGCCAGAGGCGGAGCTTGTGCGCCAGCGTCTCGGGGATTGGCCGGTCGCGGCATGCCTGCCAGAACGGTTCATCGCGTTCATTGGCGATGTAATGAAGGATCAGGAAATCGCGAATGCGCTCATATTCGAAATCGCACTGCCGGTTATATTCGTCGCGGTCCGCCTGCGTCGTCGTCCTTCCCGGCATGATCTTTAGAATGCGCGAGATCGCGGACTGGATCATATGGATGCTTGTCGATTCCAGCGGCTCCATGAACCCCGATGCCAACCCAACGGCAATGACATTATTCTTCCAGATTTCGCGCCGCTTGCCGGTCACGAACTTAATCGGACGCGGGTCAGCAAGCGGCTTGCCGTCGAGGTTCGCTAGCAGATGCGCCGCCGCCTCGTCATCGCTTAGGTAATCGCTTGAATAGACAATCCCATTGCCCGTGCGGTGTTGCAACGGAATGCGCCATTGCCACCCCGCCGCATGGGCACTGGCGCGGGTATAGGGCGTGAAATCCTTGCTGCGTTCGGACGGGACGGCAAGCGCCCGGTTGCACGGCAACCAATGCGTCCAATCCTCATAACCTGACTTCAGCGTTTCCTCAATCAGCAACCCGCGAAAGCCGGTGCAGTCGACGAAGAAATCACCCGACACCGTCGTGCCATTGGCGAGCGTCAGCGTGGTGATGTCGCCGCTTTCGCCGTCCCGCGCGATCTCGGTGATCTTGCCCTCGTGCCGCTCGACACCACGCGCTTCGGCAAAATGGCGCAGATGTTGTGCATAGAGCCCCGCATCGAAGTGAAAGGCATAGGGCATTTGCGGCAGCATATTCGCGGTCCGCGCGGGGCCGCGCTGCATCCGGTTGTCCAGCGCGGCCAGATTGTTCAGCGAATAGGCCGACAGATCATCGGCAATCCCCTCATGCCGCGCCCGCACCCAATTCTGGTGGAATGGTAACAGGCCAACATCGCGCCCGACGTCACCGAACGCGTGCATGTAACGCTCGCCCGCTTTGCGCCAGCCCACAAATTCGATGGCGAGCTTGAATGTCCCCTGCGTCGCCGCCAGAAACGCATTCTCATCGAGACCCAGCGCGTCATTAAACAAACGGATTTGCGGGATCGTCGCCTCACCCACACCAACCGTTCCGATCTCTTCGGATTCGACCAGCGAAACGTGAAAACCGCGCTCAAGGAAATGCGCCATCGCGGCGGCAACCATCCATCCGGCGGTACCGCCCCCAGCAATCACGATACGAATAGGATTGTTGCCACTCACCGCATCACGCTCCGCCAGTTGAAGGCGTTTCAGACGTTACCCGAAAGCCGGTGGGGCACAAGCGCACCCCACCGTTCCTTGCGTCCCGGATCAGAACTTGTAACTGACGCCGAGGTAATAATCACGGCCATAGCGTTGATATTCGCGAACACGACGCGGGTCGTTTTCAGTCGTTATAAACGGCCGGTCGGTCAGGTTCTTGCCTTCGAGCAGGATGGCCAAACCCTTTAGCGGACCACTCTGGAACTCATAACCAATCTGCGCGTCGACCACGACTTCGGCGTTGGCGGTGCGGAACTCGGGGTTGGCTGATAGGCCGGCGAGCTCGCCCAGGAACTTTGAACGATAGCGATAGCTGCCGCGAACCTGGAACCCGTTCTTTTCAAAATAAAGCGATGCGTTCGCAACCCAATCCGACAATCCCGGCACCGTGATTGGCTTCGGTTCATTACCGAGCTTCACGCTGCTGTCAGTGTAGGACGCACTGCCGAAGAACCCGAAGCCGTCAAGGCTTTCGCTCAGGTTCGAAAATGGCAGGTTGAGCGTTGCTTCAACGCCGAGAATAGTGCCTCGACCGTTGTTGGCGGGCTGTTGAAGGCGTCCCTTATTCGTCGCGATCACAATCGTGGGATAAGCCGCCTTCAATGCCAATGCGAGCGGCGTGAAGTCATATTCAACAGCGTTACCGGTGTTTACGAAGTCACCTAGATCCTTGAAATATCCCGCAACTGCAATGTAACCACCGCGGTCAAAATATTTTTCGAGGGACAGGTCAATATTGGTCGATTGGTACGGACGCAGGCCGGGATTGCCGCCATTCGAACTGAACGCGCTATTGCCCGGATCGACGCTGCCGAGCTTTGAAAAATCGATATTCACTTCCTGATTGACCCGCTCTTGGTCGAGACGGGCGCGGACCATCGTGTGCGACGCCGACATCTTCACATAGAAGTTGTTCATCAACTCAACCGACAGAACAGCGCTGGGGTTGAAGTTAGTGTAGCTCGCGCCGCCCGACGCCGGTGCAATCGACACGACGGGAACGTCGACACCGTTGACCTTGGTCACAGTGAAAGACGCAAGGGTGCCAGTCGAGCCTTGCTTTGTATGAACGACCTGAAGACCAAGCGAGCCGCCAATCTTCTTCCCGCCAAGCTCGCCGTCAAGCGTCAACTTTGCGTAACCGGTAAGCACGTTTTCCGTGATCACGTTGTCGCGTACGAGCGAGCCCGGGCGATTGTCGAACGAAGGCACAAGTGAGTTATTGTAGAGATAGATCGGATCAAGAACGAGCATCTTCGGCACGCCGAGATAGTCGAGCGACAATGTGCCAATCTTCGCAGCATCGGGCACCGGCACAAATGTTCCGACCAAATCGGCGCGAACCGTGCAGTCGGCATTGCCACCCTTGGGGCACAGGAAGAATGATTTGTAGGCACTTGTCTTTTGACGACGGCTATAATTCGCGCCGACTTCCCAGCTCTTTAGCACACCCGCATTGGCAAACTCACCGTCGAGGCTGGCGCGGAGCGACTTCAGATCGTCCTTGAAATCCGGGCGATTAAGAAAGCCTGCCTGAACGACACCTCTCGTCCCGTTGAAACCCCAGCCGCGTGGATCGGTGAGCCCAACGCCACCCGCACCCGTGTTTGTGTAATCGAGCGTCGGGACGATCCTAAACGTGCCATTCGGCTGCTGTGTTATGCGCAGCGTATCGCGCGGTCCTGCACCCTGATAACCAAAGCCCGTGTAGGTTTCGAGCAGGAAGTCGGTGCGCGTTGCACGCGACCAGCTAGCATCGACCGTCAAGTTGGCACGATCGCTGATCTTAAACTTGTTGTTCCAACCGATTGAAAGGTTTTCCGCCGAGCGCTTGTTAATGTCGTTGCGTTGGACCGCATAGACATTGTTGATCGTGGCGGCGGTTACGAAGCCATTGCTGACCGTCGGATTTGTGATCGTCGTGCCCGCGCCCCAGCCAGGGTTGATCGGGAATTCAATCCCACGCAACTTCTGCGTTTCCTTGAAGTTTGAATAGAGCACGTCGAGCGTCGATTCAAAATTATCGCTGGGCTCATACTGAACCGTGCCGACAACGCCATAACGGGTCAGCAGGTTCGACTGCACATAAGGCTTCGCACCTCCCAGACGCAGCGCACTGCCAACGGCGGCACCCGCGTTCGTGTCATCAGGATAGCCCCATGCCGCATAGCGCTCGTTCTGCGACGGCGTCGATGCCGCCGACAGGCCAATGGCAATGCCCAGCGTGTCGTCAGCAAACTTGTCGATGTAGGTCGCGGACGCGCGATAGCCATAGCGCGGCGAATCGGGGTTCAGGTTCTTCAGCCCGTTCATCTGGCCGCGCGCGCGGACCGAAATCGTGCGCTTCTGGTCGAGCGGACGCAGCATCCGCAGATCAACCGTACCCGCAATGCCCGCCGCAATCAGTGCCGCATCGGCTGATTTGTGGACAACAACATTCTGGAAGAATTCCGAAGGATACTGGTCATATTCCACACCACGATTGTCGCCGACCGTCACCTGCTCGCGACCGTTCAACAACGTCGTCGAGAAATCGGGGCCAAGGCCACGGATCGAAAGCCGCTGGTCGCGACCTTCGAGACGCTGCGCCGTTACGCCGGGAAGCCGTGCGAGCGAGTCCGCAATCGAAACGTCGGGCAGCTTGCCGATGTCTTCCGCCGAAATCGATTCAACAATTGTGGGCGTCCCGCGCTTCAGACGTGCCGCTGACTCAAGCGATCCGCGAATACCGGTAACGACGATTTCACCCGCATCGTCCGCCGCAGCCGGCGTTTGGGCCAATGCAGGCGCACTTACGATCAAAGCGATAGCGGCAACGCCTGTCGAAAGCGAACGGCGGTTACGGATCAGGGTCGTGGAAGCTGTCATCATAATCCCCTCTGTGGCGTGCAAATACGCACGTCCTGACAAACGGCCCCCGTTGTCGGAGCCTTGCGACTGTCACTAAACCGACGCGCAGAATTCAGAAGGCTTCCACATACGTATTCATTTTATGCATGACCCATCAGAAACGTGTTGACGGTCAGCCGTCCGGTCGCGGGATCGGGTGAAAGGG
>JANMPU010000080.1:0-30143 GCA_031369985.1 Sphingomonas sp.
TGAGCAAATGCCCGAAGCTATCAACGTCGGCGAGGCGCGGCAGGTTGCGCAGCGTCAGCGGTTCGTCAGTGAGGAGCGCACAGGGCAATAGCGTCAGAGCACTGTTCTTTGCCCCCGAAATGGGCAGCCGCCCCGACAGGCGATTGCCGCCACGCACATGAATTCTGTCCATCGCGGCTGTTTAGCGCGCGCCGCTGCCTGTGCAAGGCTCTGAACCTCGACGCGCAACGGAAAAGGCCGACCCCATCACTGGGACCGGCCTCATCAGGATATGCGCCGGGTAGTGCGCAGCGGGGGAAATGCTTCAGGCGACGGCGTCGAGGCCGACGGTCATGTCTTCGGGATCACGCAGGACATAGCCACGGCCCCAGACAGTTTCGATATAATTTTCACCGCCGCACGCCATGCTGAGCTTCTTGCGCAGCTTGCAGATGAAGACGTCGATGATCTTGAGTTCGGGCTCGTCCATGCCACCGTAAAGATGGTTCAGGAACATTTCCTTGGTCAGCGTCGTGCTCTTACGCAGCGAAAGCAGCTCAAGCATCGCATATTCCTTGCCAGTCAGGTGGACGCGGGCACCATCGACTTCGACTGTCTTGGCATCAAGGTTCACGGCAAGTTTGCCGGTGCGGATAACCGATTGGCTGTGGCCCTTTGACCGGCGCACAACGGCGTGGATGCGGGCGACGAGTTCGTCGCGGTGGAACGGCTTGGTCACATAATCGTCGGCACCAAAGCCGAAGCTGCGCACTTTGCTGTCCATTTCGGAAATGCCCGACAGGATCAGTACTGGCGTCTGCACCTTGGCGACGCGCAATTTCTTGAGCACATCATAGCCGTGCATGTCGGGCAGGTTGAGATCCAGACAGATGATGTCGTAATCATAGAGCTTGCCGAGGTCCAAACCTTCTTCGCCCAGATCGGTCGTATAGACATTGAACCCTTCAGTCGTCAGCATCAGCTCGATTGCCTTTGCCGTTGTCGGTTCGTCCTCGATCAACAAAACACGCATTTGTAAAAACCCCTTTTCCGCCCGGGAATTCATTAACCAAAAAACATATGAAGGGAAAAGGTTAATTTCTTCTTAAGCGGCGGAAATGCGCGAGTCGTTTTGTCCGAGTTCGGCTATGGGTGACCTAGCGCCCGTTCCGGAGACACGTCATGACCAAAGCCACCGACAACCACCGCCTTGCGCTTGACTATCTCGCCAAGGATATGGCCGCACTCGAAAACGAGGAGCGCCATGTCCTCGAAGACATCAAGGCACAGAAAGTCACGAGCCGTGACACCATCAGCTCAGCAAGCCAGAGCGCGACTTACTGGGACAGACTGGCCGACCGTGTCGCGGCGGTCGGCGGATCATGGGCGTTTATCTTTACGTTCATTGCAGTCCTGCTCGGCTGGATGCTGCTGAACACAGGCGTGCTAGCGCAGTGGCGTATGCAGTTTGATCCTTATCCCTATATTTTCCTGAATCTGATGCTGTCGATGACAGCCGCGCTGCAAGCCCCCGTCATCATGATGAGCCAGAATCGCGCGTCAGCAATGGACCGGCTGGCGGCCAGCCATGATTATGAAGTCAATCTGCGCGCCGAGCTCGAAATCGTGCGGCTCCACCACCGGCTCGACGAGATGCATAAGGAGGTAACGGCGCTGGTCGCTGCCCTCGGCAAGCCGGCACCCGCGACTTAGGGGATTGCGCGCGGACGATAAGCGGCTAGGTTCACACTCAACAATAAGTCTTAGGGGACGTTTATGATTTTCGGTCGCGTCAAATCGCTCGACGCCATTTTGCGCACAGCGGAGAAAAAGTCGCTCACGCGCTCGCTCGGCGCATTTCAGCTCACGATGCTTGGTATCGGCGCTGTTATCGGCACCGGTATCTTCGTTCTGACCGCGGAAGCTGCACAAAAAGCTGGTCCAGGGATGATGGCTGCGTTTGTCATTGCGGGCATTGTCTGCGCGGTGGCGGCGCTTTGTTATGCTGAAATGGCCGCGATGGTCCCTGTTTCGGGATCGGCTTACACCTATAGCTATGCTGTGATGGGTGAACTCATCGCATGGATGGTCGGCTGGGCATTGATCCTCGAATATGCTGTGGCGGCGGGGGCTGTCTCGGTCGGCTGGTCGGGCTATGTCGTCGGCTTGCTTGAAAATGCGTTCAGCATGGATATTCCCGATATGCTGGTCCTCGGGCCCTATGATGGCGGGCTGATCAACTTGCCTGCAATGGCTATCGCCGGGCTTGTTACGTGGCTGCTGGTGATCGGCACACGCGAAAGCGCAACCGTCAATTCGATCCTTGTCGCGATAAAGGTGGCGGCGCTGACGTTGTTTGTTATTCTTGCGATCCCGGTCATGAAGATGGAAAACTTCACGCCTTTCTCGCCGCTTGGCTTTGGCGGTGTTTCGGCGGCAGCGGCGTCGATTTTCTTCGCTTATGTTGGCTTTGACGCTGTTTCGACGGCGGCTGAAGAAACCAAGAACCCGCAACGCAACATGCCGATTGGGTTGATCGGTTCACTCGCGATCTGCACGATTTTCTATTTGCTCGTCGCGGCGGGCGTTATCGGCAGCGTCGGTGCGCAGCCGATCATGGATGCAGCGGGCGCCGCACTTTCCCCCGGCAGCAAAGAGCTGTCTGACGCCTGCGGTGCACTCGCCGCCCAAGGTCGCGAACAAGTTGTTTGTTCAAAAGAAGCACTTGCATGGACACTGCGTGAAATCGGTTGGCCACAAATCGGCAATCTGATCGGGCTTGCGGCAGGGCTGGCGCTGCCTTCGGTCATCTTGATGATGATGTTCGGGCAAACCCGCATCTTCTTCGTGATGAGCCGTGACGGTCTGCTCCCGCAGATTTTCTCGAAAATTCACCCGAAGTATAATACGCCACACGTCATCACGATCCTGACGGGTATTTTTGTCGCGCTGTTCGCGGCGTTTTTCCCGGTTGGAAAGCTCGCGGACATTTCGAACTCGGGCACGTTGTTTGCGTTCGCCGCCGTGTCGATTGCGGTGCTCGTGCTGCGCCGCACGGACCCGAGCCGCAAGCGTCCGTTCCGCACTCCGGCGATCATGGTGACTGCGCCGGTTGCCATCGCGGGCTGCGTCTATCTTTTCTGGAGTCTCGGTGTTGATACCAAGCTCATGTTCGTCGGCTGGGCGGCCATCGGTCTCGTCGTCTACTTCGCCTACAGCCGCAACCGCAGCCATGTTGGGCTCGGCCATGACGAAGTGCACGAACTCGATGCCGACATTCCGCCGACGTCGGTGCCGCCGATCAGCTAGGCAGCAAGCCGCGCATCGACGAGCGCCCTGAGGTCCGCCTCGGGGCGCGGGCCGTAGTGGCTAATGACTTCGGCGGCGCAGACTGCGCCCATGACAAGGCTGTCATGCAACGAGCGTCCTTCGGCCTGTCCGCTCAAGAAGCCTGCGGCAAACAAGTCGCCTGCGCCAGTCGTATCAACGACTTTGGCAACGGGTTCGGCGGACACGCGGGCATGGTCGCCACCCGAATGCGCTTCCGCCCCGTCAGCCCCGTGCGTCACGACCAGCGTCGACACTTTGGCTGACAGTATCGTGACTGCGGAGGCAACATCGTCGGTGCCCATCAGCGCATGCACTTCGCCGTCATTGGCAAAAAGAATGTCAATCAAACCGTCATCAATGAGTGCACGGAAATCATCGCCGTGCCGCGAAATGCAGAACGCATCTGACAAGGTAAACGCGACTTTTCGGCCATTGCGGCGGGCAATATCGATTGCGGCGCGCATCGCAGCGCGCGGCTCTTCGGGATCCCAGAGATAGCCTTCAAGATAAAGGATCGCACTTTCGGAAATCAAATCCGCATCAATCGCGGCAGCAGGCAGAAACTGCGACGCGCCAAGGAACGTGTTCATTGTCCGCTGTCCATCGGGCGTGACAAGGATGAGGCAGCGCGCGGTGGCGGGGTCCGCCGAGCGCGCAGGCGTATCGAAACGCACTCCAATCGCGCGGATGTCATGCGTGAAGACTTCGCCAAGCTGGTCGCTCGCGACTTGCCCAACGAAGCCGCATTTGCGCCCAAGCGCAGCCATACCCGCAATCGTGTTTGCCGCGGAGCCGCCCGAAATTTCCTTACCCGGCCCCATGCGACCATAAAGTTCGGCGGCGCGCGCATCGTCGATCAGCTGCATCGATCCGCGCGACAGGCTTTCGCTGACGATAAATTCTTCGCTCGCGCTGGCGATCACGTCGACAATGGCATTGCCGATGGCGGTTACGTCGTAGGTTGTTGTCATTATAGAATCCCGTCTGCGCTGAACTTGTCCGAAGCGCCGTCCTTTACTTCGCAATCCACAAAGGGGAAGAGCAAGGCTTCGACAAGCTCAGCCTGAACGGATTTTATGCGGATCATCGTCTTAACCAGTGTTTTGTTGCTCTCCGCCTGCGCCACCACGCCGCCGCCTAAGCCAAGCGCGGTGCCCACAGTCAGCCAACCTCCCATGCGGCTGACCGGGCTGGAACGCGTGCTGGGGCAGGATGCGCGCGGGCTGGTGGGGCTTTTCGGCACGCCCGATCAGGATGTGAAAGAAGAAGGCGCACGACGGCTGCAATATGCCGGGCCGTTCTGCATTCTTGACGCTTATCTTTACCCGCCGCGCGGCGGCGTGGAGCCGGTCGTCACCTACGTCGATGCTCGCCAGCCCAATGGCATGGATATTGACCGCGCGTCATGTGTCGCCGCTTTGGTCAGGCGCAAGGAGGCACGTTAACGCCCAGTCGGCGGCTTCGCGCGCAACTTCATCACGGTCGTTCGAAAGTGTTTGCAGCACCGGCACCAACCGTGCATCGCCACTATTCCCGGCGGCAATCGCTGCATTGCGCACCATTCGGTTGCGACCAATGCGCTTGATTGGTGACCCCGAAAAAACTTGCCTGAACCCGGCATCGTCAAGCGCGAGCAAGTCCGAGAGTTCGGGAACCGCCAGTTCGGCCCGCGCGGCAAAGGCCTTGTTGGCGGCGGCTTTGTCCGCGAATTTGTTCCACGGGCATACCGCCAAACAATCATCGCACCCGTAAATTCGGTTGCCCATCGCGGTGCGGAATTCGTGCGGGATTGGCCCCTTATGTTCAATGGTCAGGTATGAAATGCAGCGCCGCGCATCAAGCGTGTAGGGCGTGGGAAACGCATCAGTCGGGCACGCACGTTGGCACGCATCGCAATTGCCGCAGCGGTCGGCGTGCGGCGCATCCGGGTCCAGATCGAGGGTCGTCATGATCGCACCAAGGAACAGCCACGATCCATGTTCGCGGCTGACAAGGTTCGTATGCTTGCCCTGCCAGCCCAGTCCCGCCGCCTGCCCCAACGGCTTTTCCATGACCGGCGCGGTATCGACAAAAACCTTCAATTCGCTGCCGCTCGCCTCGACCAGCCAACGGGCCAGCGCTTTCAGATTGCGCTTTACAACATCATGATAATCGGCCCCCTGCGCATAGATCGAAATACGCCCGACATGACCAACGTCCGCCAATCGCATCGGGTCTTCGGCAGGCGCATAGCTCATCCCCAGCGCGATTACGCTGCGTGCTTCGGGCCACAGCGATTGCGGCGAGGCACGCTGGTCCGCTCGTGCCGCCATCCAGTCCATCGTCCCATGATGCCCCACCGCGAGCCAATCATCCAACGCTGCCCGCCCATCAACCGCATCGGCGCGGGTCACTCCGCACGCGGCAAAACCCAATCGATGCGCTTCGGCCTTTAAGGCTTTGGTCAATATGCTAGGGCTAGTCACATTGGGACCTTAACCCGCCTATCCCCGTTGTCGAAACATTCTAAAAGGGCTCGCATGAATTCCGATTACGCCGTTACAGCCAGTGCTCTTGTCAAAACATTCGGATCGAAGCGCGCGGTGGATGGCGTTGACCTCGCCGTGCCCAAGGGGATGATTTACGGCGTGCTTGGCCCCAATGGCGCGGGCAAGACGACGACGCTCAGGATGCTGCTCGGTATTATCGACCCCGATTCGGGCAGCCGGACCTTGCTCGGCGAAAGTAATCCGCGCGAGGCGAGCGAGCGCGTTGGCTATCTTCCCGAAGAGCGAGGGCTTTATCCCGCGATGAAAGCGCGCGAGGCGATTGCGTTTATGGGCGCATTGCGGGGTCTACCGTGGGCGGAAGGGCGCAAACGGGCCGCGACTTTGATGGAAACGGCGGGGCTGGGCGCGGTTGTCGATAACAAAATCCGCAAGATGTCGAAGGGGATGGCGCAGCTAGTGCAGCTGCTTGGTTCCATCGTCCACCGCCCCGAACTGATTGTCCTTGATGAACCCTTTTCAGGCCTCGATCCAGTCAATCAGGAAAATCTTGAAGCACTAATTCTTGCCGAGCGGGATCGTGGCGCGACGATCTTGTTTTCGACGCATGTCATGGGCCATGCCGAGCGGCTGTGCGACCGGCTGGCCATCATTGCTGCCAGCAAGCGCCGGTTCGAAGGGACGGTCGAGGACGCGCGCGGGACGCTTCCCATGCGCGCGCACTATGTGCCCTGCTCGGGCGACGACACGGTCGCGAATCTGCTGCCGCCCGATGCGACGCGTAACGGTTCCGGCTGGCGCTTTACGGTCCCGGCAGGCGGGCCAGAGCCTTTGCTGATGAATCTGATCCAAGCAGGGCATGGCATTGCGGGCCTGACGATGGAGCGCCCCGGCCTGCACGACGCTTTCGTCCGCATTGTGAACGCTGCCAGTGCCGGAGACGCCGCATGAACCGCCTGATCCGTCAGATTGCCGTGATCGCCCGCCGCGATTTCCTTGCTATGGTTGCGACGCCGACCTTCCTGCTGTTCCTCCTCGCCCCGTTGTTCATGATTGGCTTTGGCGCGGTTGGGGGGTCGGGTGCTGCACAGCTTGGCGCATCTTCGGCCGAAAAGACGAGGGTTGCCGCGATTGTAGGTGGCGCTGACGCGGCGCGGTTGCAGGCCGCTGACCGGACCTTGCGCGCGCTCTATCGTGGCGAGGAAGGACCGCCGGTATTGCTGATTATTGAGCCGTTGGGCGATGCGACTGCGCAAACAAAATCGGTTTTCGCCCGCAAAGATTTGGACGTCACTGCCGTGCTGGCTGGATCACTTTCCGCACCAAAGATCAAATATAACGTGCCCAGTCGCCGCCACGCCGAATATCTTGCGACGCTTGCCGATGATGTCGTGCGTGAAGGACGCACAGGTCTCGCGCTCGACAAGCGCATCATCACGCCGGCCATAACTGAAAACCCGTCTAAGAAATCTGGCAGCGTGCGGGGTCAGCAAGCCGCCGGGTTCGGCGCGGTGTTCGTGATTTTCTTCCTGACGTTGCTCCTCGCGGGCCAAGCCGTCGGCACGCTGGCGGAGGAAAAATCGAACAAAGTCATCGAAATCCTCGCCGCGTCCGTCCCGCTGGAGGCTGTGTTCCTTGGTAAACTCATCGGCATGTTCGGCGTCGCGGTGCTGTTCGTCGGTTTCTGGGGCACGCTCGTGATGCTCGGCGTCAGCGTCGTGCCGCAGGCCGCACCGGTGCTGACCGGCCTTGCGCCTGCCATCGGAGTGCCTGCGTTCTTCATCCTCGGCGCGCTGTATTTCACGATGGCCTACATGCTGCTCGGCGCGGTGTTTCTGGGCATCGGTGCGCAAGCAGCAACGATCCGTGAAATCCAGATGCTCTCGCTTCCGATCACCGTTTTTCAGGTGTCGATGTTCGGGCTGTCCGCGGCTGCTGCGTCGAACCCCGGATCATCCATTGCGCGCATTGCCGAAATTTTTCCGTTTAGCTCACCCTTCGCCATGGCGGCGCGCGGGGCAACCGATCCGGCGATCTGGCCGCATATCGTGGCGCTGGGTTGGCAGGGTTTGTGGGTCGCGATCACGATCTGGATTGCTGTCCGCTTGTTCCGCATCGGCGTTCTGAAGTCGGGCAGCGGCTGGCGCAGCCTGTTTCGCCGCAAGCGTGCGACAGTTTGACGACTCCCCATTGACAGCCCTGTTAATAAGGTTGCAGTCTGCAACCAAATAGACAGGAGAGAGTCGATGGCCACACAGGCATTGCAACCCGACGTCGCGGTTGACCCCCTTGACGTCAGCCGCGCCGAATTGTGGCGTGACTATCAATGGCGTGAACCCATGGCCGAACTGCGCGCCAAATCGCCGATCCATTACACACCTGATTCAAAATTCGGCCCCTATTGGTCAATCACGACCTACAAGCCGATCCAGCATATCGAAGCGTTGCCAAAGATTTTTTCGTCCGACTGGCAAATCGGCGGCATCACCGTTGCTGGTGATCCAGTTGGATTGCAAGAAGGCGAAGTGCGGATGCCGATGTTCATCGCTCTGGACCCACCGCAACACACTGCGCAACGCCGCACCGTTGCGCCGGCATTCACGCCCAGCATGATTGCAATGATGCGCGCGGAAACTGCCCAACGGACAGGCGAAGTGCTCGACTCGCTGCCCATCGGCAAACCCTTTGACTGGGTCGAGCATGTCTCGATCGAGCTAGCCACGGGCATGCTCGCCAAACTGTTCGATTTTCCGTGGGAAGATCGCCACAATCTGACGCGCTGGTCCGACGTGCTGGGCGACATTGAACTGTTTTATACGCTTGAAAACCGGCAGTTCCGCCTCGCCAACGCCTATGAAATGGGCGCCGCCTTCCATGCGCTTTGGGAATCGAAAAAGGGCAAGGAACCGACTAACGACCTGATCTCGATCATGCTCAATTCGGACGCGATGAGCCATATGAGTGAAGGCGAGTTCATGGGGAACCTCATCCTTCTGATTGTCGGCGGCAATGATACGACGCGCAATGCGATGTCGGCGCTCGCTTACGGACTCGATAAATTCCCCGATCAGCGCGCCAAGCTGGAGGGCAATCCCGACCTGATCACAAACACGGCAAGTGAAATCATCCGCTGGCAAACGCCGCTCGCGCATATGCGGCGGACGGCCACCGAAGACACCGAAATCGACGGGCACCAAATCCGCAAAAACGACAAGCTGGCCATGTGGTATGTCTCTGCCAATCGCGACGAGAGCATTTTCCCCAATGGCGATGACATCATCGTTGATCGCGAGAATGCGCGGCGGCACTTGTCGTTCGGTTATGGTATCCATCGTTGCGTCGGTGCGCGTGTGGCCGAGCTAGAACTGACCGTGTTGCTAGAGGAATTGGCCAAGCGGCGAATGCGCGTGAATGTCATCAGCGAGCCCGAACGGGTGGCGGCGTGCTTCGTCAATGGCTACAAAAAACTGGTGGTCGAACTTTCGACTTATTGAGGTGCAACCAAATGGCCGTTGATCGCGTATATCGCAGCATAGACGGAGACACCGACATGCCCTTCACGCGCCGCAATTTCATCACGTCCGCCAGTGTTGCGATCCTTGGCGGCGCCTTTGCAACGGTGGCTTGCGCTAAGGCTGGCCCTGCCGAAAAGTTCGAACTCACGCTGACCGACGCCGAATGGCGCAAACGCCTAACGCCTGCGCAATATGCGACGCTTCGAAAGGAAGCGACGGATCGACCCGGCAACAGCCCCTATCTGAACGAAAAGCGCGCCGGGATTTACGCCTGTGCAGGCTGCACGCTGCCGGTTTATTCGTCGAAAACAAAGTTCGAAAGCGGCACCGGCTGGCCGAGTTTCTACGCCGCGCTCCCCAACGCCGTGCGCAATCGCACGGATTCAACTTTGGGCTTCGCGCGCGTCGAGGAACATTGCCGCCGCTGTGGCGGGCACCTCGGCCATGTCTTCGATGATGGTCCCGCACCGACAGGTAAGCGGCACTGCATCAACGGGACGGCACTGAAATTTGCGCCGAGCAAAGCATAGCCCTGTCAAGTCGGGGTTGCTAAGCATCCCGCATGGGATTGGCATTTTGGGATGGGGCATTGCGCGGGGGCGCGGGAACATTGTTCCTGCTCCTCGCGGCGTTCTTCATCCGTGACTGGCGCTTGTCGCAAACCGCGCGGATCGGCGCGGTGCTCACGGTCGGGGCCTTTTGTTATGTTGCGCTGGTCGCGCTAGATTCAGCGGGACCCCTGGCATGGCCGCGTTTGCCGCTGCATTTGATGAGCCTCGCGACGCCGGGGCTGTTCTGGTTGTTTGCGCTGAGCTGGTTTGATGATGATTTCCGCCTTAGGCCTTGGCATATCGCCGTTATAGCGTTGCTCGTCTCCGGCGGTTTTCTTGCGAACTATTTGTACTTCGCAACGGGACGCTTGCTCTACCCGCTCGCGATCAGCTGGCGGGCAATGAGCATCGCGCTTGTCATGGCGGCAATCGTCACGGCGCTGCGTGGCCGCAATGGCGATCTTGTCGAAACGCGGCGACGGGCGCGGCTTGCGCTGTCGTTGATGATTGCCTTCGTGATCCTGTGGATCGTGGTTGCCGAACTGCCGTTGCGCGGTTGGCCGCCGCCGGTTGGCTGGCGCGTGATGAATGCGGCGAGCTTGTTTCTGCTGGCGGCGACGCTGGCGCTGACTATTTTGGGGTGGCGCGATCCGGCGCTGCTTGCCGCACCCGCAAAGCCACAGCCCGAGACGTCGCGTCCCGAAGTCGATGACTCCGCTCTGCTCCATCGCCTTGACACGGACATGCGCACCGAGCGGCTCTATCGGCAGGACGGCCTGACCATTACGACGGTCGCCGCGCGTCTCGGCGTGCCCGAATATCGCCTGCGCCGCGCGATCAATCAGGGGCTCGGTGCGCGCAACTTCAATGCTTATCTGAACAGCTTCCGCTTGGGCGAAGCGCGCGATGCGCTGGCCGATCCCGAACAGCGCGAGGTGCCGATCCTGACTATCGCGCTTGATGCGGGGTTCGGCAGCCTCGCCCCGTTCAACCGCGCCTTTCGCGATTCGGAAGGATGCACGCCCACTGAATATCGCGCACGCGCCTTGATCGCCTGATGGAATTTCGAATTTGATCGGTCGAATTCGGCAATCGCGCGGATCGTCGGTTAATCATCCTGCACAGTGAGGCATCACCAAGGACATACAATCATGATGCCCAAAGACCTGACCTTGTTCGATGCCGCGCTGCGCGTGTTCCCGAATGTCTTCCTGTTTGACGGCGGGCGTTATGTGGTTGCCACACTCGCCATGTGCGCCGTGCTGTTCATCGCGCACCGCATCGGCTTTGCCTCGCGCATCCTACAGACGCGGCGAGTAATGCGTGCCGATTATATCCGCGAGCTTTCGACTTCGCTGCGCACTGTCTTTGTTTATGCGCTCGTTTTCACACCAGTCTTGTGGGCCAAGTCGCGCGGCCTTGGCCCCGGTGTTTATGACGGCCCGCTGAATTGGGGTATCGTTGCGGCCTACGTCGTGGCGATGCTCATCGTGCATGATGCCTACTTTTATTGGACGCACCGGTTGATCCACAAACCCCGCCTTTTCAAACGCTGGCACCGGACGCATCACAAGACGATCACACCGACGCCATTCACTGCCTATGCGTTCGACTGGCGCGAAGCTGCGCTGCACACCGGTATGCCGCTCGTCTGGCAGTTGACGATTCCGACACCAAACAGCGCCTTCTTCTTTTTCCTCGGAATCATGATCATCCGTAATGTCTGGGGTCATTGCGGCACCGAGCTTCACCCGCGCGGCTTTGCGGACCATTGGTTTTGGAGTAATTTCACGACGACGACGCATCACGACTTGCACCATTCGGGCAGCTTCGCGTGCAACTTCGGGCTCTATTTTACGTGGTGGGATCGCATTTGCGGAACCGAGCATCCGCGCTACCGCGAGATTTTCCGCGAGGTGACAGCGCGACCGCTGGGGAAGCGGCAGTTAACCGAAGTTGTCGGTCACGGTAACACCGTACCTAATCCCTAAATGCTCCTGAACAGGAAGACCAAAGTTGGGCTGTCCTACATTGAAAGCCGTTGCTACGCTCCGAGCGTGCTCTTTCTAACTGTTGGTCCGATATCCGAGGGCCCACGCATTTTGCGTGGCGACCGTCGTGTAACCTTTGTAACCTTCGTAAAGAAATCCGACCGTCGGGCGTGCCCTTCACACCCTCCTTCGCTTAACTTCACACCAGAGCACCGAACCCTATGGAGTCAGTGAAGTTACCAACGTATTTTTGGCAGTTTTGCGTTCCGCCCCTCGCGCGCCGCGATCACCGGAAATTGTCGGCGTAGGCCTGTAGCTTCAGCACTTTTTGCGGGGCCGCGATCACGGTCGCGGTGATGCCATATTTATTGGCATAGGCCTTTGCGCCGCCGAGCGTTGCAAAGCTCAAGCTAATCTGTCCACGCGTATCGCCCGATCCTGCCCACCCGGTGAGCGGGTCGGGGCGCTTCGCCTCGGTTGGCTGGAATTCGAGTACCCAGCGGTCGGTGCCGCTACGGCCCGATTGCATGGCGTTCTTGGGCTTTTGATAAATACGGGCGTGCGTCATGCGCGTTCAATAAGCCCGCGCGATGGCAAATTCCACTGCTTCCGTCAGTGCCGTCTTCGCAGCGCCGCCCGCAAATGGCCCCAGCGCGTCAATCGCGCGCTGACCATAATGGCGCGCACGTTCGAGAGCATCGTCGATGGCCCCGGTCGCACGCAACAACGCTATGCCGTGCGCTAGATCATCGTCGGACGCACGCCGCCCTTCCATCGCGTCCTTCCAGAATTTGCGGTCTTCCTCGGAGCCACGCGCATAGGCGAGGATCACCGGCAACGTGACCTTACCGTCGCGGAAATCATCGCCGACGCCCTTGCCCATCGTCTCGGCGTCGGACGCATAGTCGATGGCATCGTCGACAAGCTGGAACGCGATGCCGAGATTGCGGCCGTAAGTGTCGAGTGCGGCTTCGACGGCTTCATCGCGTTCGGCGACCACGGCCGCAATCTTACACGCAGCGGAGAACAGCACGGCAGTCTTGGCGGCAATAATGTCAAGATACCGATCTTCGCCAAGGCCAACTTGCCGTTGCGCTGTCAACTGGTTGACTTCGCCCTCGGCAATGACGGCGGAGGCGTTTGACAGGATGCGCAGCACTTTGAGGCTGCCATCCTCAACCATCAATTCAAAGCTGCGGCTGAACAGGAAATCACCAACAAGGACGCTGGCCGGATTGCCCCAGATGACATTGGCCGTGCGTTTGCCACGACGCAGGCCCGATCCGTCGACCACATCATCATGCAGCAGGGTGGCTGTGTGGATGAACTCGACGGCAGCGGCGAGCTTGTGATGCCGCGCGCCGGGATAATCGAGCAGCTTTGCGCACGCCAGCGTCAGCATCGGCCGCATCCGCTTTCCGCCACCTGCAATCAAGTGACCTGCAAGCTCGGGGATCAACGGAATTTCAGACTGCATCCGCTCCAGTATCACTGCGTTGACTGCGTTCAGATCGGTCGCAACCAGCGCCACGAGCGTATCGAGTGACGGGCTACGGTCGGGGCGGATGCTGTGGATCGTCGCAGTCATGATGCGCTTTCCTCTGGCGTTTTGGCGACTTTAAGGCAAGTGCAAGCGCGGGAGACATGGATGACTGACACGCAACTTAAACATTATCGCGACAGCATCGACAATATCGATGCGGCTTTGGTGTTCATGCTCGCCGAGCGGTTCAAAGTGACGCAGGCCGTCGGGCGGCACAAGGCGGAGACAGGCTTGCCTCCCGCCGATCCGGGCCGTGAAGACCGTCAGATCACCCGCCTGCGCAAACTGGCCGAAGACGCGAAACTCGACCCCGATTTTACCGAGAAATTCTTGCGCTTCATCATCGACGAAGTGATCCGCCATCATGAGGGGATGCGGGGGTGAGGCCTGCTGGCCTCAGAATTTCACTGACGGCGACGATTTTGGTTGTACGTCCCGAGTAGCCTTCGGCGATTAGAAGCTTACCGAAGGCAAAGGTGATGTTTCTTCGTGGCGGCTTGGAAATTATGGCGTTTTCCATTGCGCGACCATCGAACGTCGGGTCGGCGAGCGCGATGACTTGAAATCGGCGCGCTGGGCATACGGCTTTTTTGTTCGGATCGGTTCCATTGGTTCCGGCAATGATCGGCGCGAACTTTGGGCGCTTCAGAGCGGAACGTTGCCTGATAGTAATTACACGCTGCTGACCCGACAAGCTAACGACAACGGCATCATAAAAGGCTTTGCGGTTCTGCAACAGCGCTGCCCCACAGCGTCGATCCGAAAAGGCCCCCCGCTGGATATCTGGAAAACGCGGTATTGCAGCATCAATTCGCAAAGCGCGCTTGTCGCTTTGGCGCGTCGCATTGCGCAACTGCCGCCTCTTGGGACCCTTCAATTCGTTGAAGCCTCTCCGGAAGGTGATTAATCCGCCGCCGGCAATCGCAGCCGCGCCAGCAACCCGCCGAGGTCCTCGCTTTCGTCGAGACTGACGGTGCCGCCATAGATTTCAGCAACGTCGCGGACGATGGCCAAGCCGAGGCCAGTGCCCGGTTTGCCCGTATCCAATCGCGCGCCGCGGTCGAAGATGCGGGTGCGTTCGACTTCGGGGATGCCCATGCCGTCGTCCTCGACCTGAAATTCGATGAAGCTACCATCGCGGACAACCGTGATAAACACGCTGCCGCCGCCATATTTTGCGGCGTTTTCGATGAGATTGCCAAGCAGTTCGTCAAGATCCTGCCGCTCGACGCGGACGACGCATCCTTTGTCGCCTGCAATGTCGATGCGGACTTTGGAATAGAGCATCGCCACAGCGCGCTCGACGGATTGCAGCGACGGCCAGACATCAGCGCGGCTGTGCGCGTGGCCGCGACGACCGACGGCGCGGGCGCGGGCGAGATGGTGATCGACTTGCCGCCGCATTGTGGTCGCCTCGCGCGCGACGATTTCGGACAGGCTGGTGTCTTTTGCCGTTGCGGCGTTCATGATGACGGTCAGCGGGGTTTTGAGCGCGTGCGCGAGATTGCCCGCGTGCCGACGCGCTTCCTCTGCCTGCTTTTCGTTGTGGGTGATCAAGCCGTTGAGTTCGTCAACCAGCGGCGCGACTTCTTCGGGCAGCTTGTCTTGTGCGATGCGTTGCGTTCGCCCGCTGCGCATGTCAGCAATCGATTGGCGGAGCTTGCGCAGCGGCCACAGCCCGTAAAGCGTCTGGAGCGCGGCCATCAGGATCAGGCCGAGGCCAAGGAGCGCGAAACTGCGCACCAAAGTTTTGCGCAGCGTATCAATCTGTGTGTCGAGGCCGTCGCGTGTTTGCGCCACCTGAAACCGCCAGACCGTCTTCGAGAATGGCAGTGTAATATCGCGTTCGACAATCCGCAGCCGTTCGTCACGCAATTGGCTGCTATCGTAAAAATGCGCTTTGGTGTCGCGGTGTGGTTCGCCAAATTTCAGGCTGTCGTCCCACAGCGACCGTGACCGGAACGGCTCCACACCTTTGGCCGAAATCTGCCAGTACAGCCCCGATTGTGCTTCCAAAAAGCGCTGGTCGCCAAGCGGGCGGTTCAAGCGCACTTCGCCATCAGGACCAATTTCGGCCGATCCGATCATGGCGGTCAGGACATAGTCGAGCTGGTCATCGAAATTCTGCGTGACGGCACCGGCCAACACGCGGTCAAGCCCAATCCCGCCGCCAACCAGCAATAGCAAAATCCACGCTGCTGCCATGCCGATCATCCGGCGCGACAGCGATCCTTTGGTAGGCGACGCTACCGCTTCGGGTGCCGCGTCCACCGGAACGACAAGATCACCCGCCTGCCGGTTCATCGAGCGAATAGCCAAGCCCGCGGATCGTCGTGATCACGTCCTGGCCCAGTTTTTTTCGGATACGCGTGACGAACACTTCAATCGTGTTCGAATCACGGTCGAAATCCTGATCGTAAATATGTTCGATCAGCTCGGTGCGGCTGACCACCTTGCCCTTGTGATGCAGCAGATAACTGAGCAGCTTATATTCCTGTGCCGTCAGCTTCACCGGCTCACCAGCCAGCGTGACGCGGCCCGAACGGGTGTCGAGGCGGACATCGCCTGCCGTCATTTCCGCACTCGCATTGCCCGCCGCGCGACGGATCAGCGCGCGGAGCCGTGCGATAAGCTCTTCGGTCTGGAACGGTTTGGCGAGATAGTCGTCGGCGCCCGCGTCAAGTCCTGCCACCTTGTCCGACCAGCTGTCGCGCGCCGTCAGCACGAGGACGGGAAACGTCTTGCCTTCCTTGCGCCAGCGGTCGAGCACGGTCAGCCCGTCAATTTCGGGTAGGCCCAGATCGAGGATGATCGCGTCATAGCTTTCGGTCGAGCCGAGATAATGGCCGTCCTCGCCATCGGTCGCGAGGTCAACGGCGTAGCCCGCGCCCTCCAGCGTGTTTTTAAGCTGTGTGCCCAGCGTGGGTTCGTCCTCGACGATCAAAAGCCGCATATCGGTCTCCCTCTTTTTTGGAACCCTAGCGGGGATTATTCGCCAGCGCGACCCACGATTGCGCCGGTACGGCCATCGACGTCGACCCAGATGACCGAACCATCGCGCATGAATTTCAGGCGATACCGCGCCATGTCGTCGTCATATTCGGCCCCGATATAGTCGGCGCCGCGCGATTTCATGCGCGGGACAACGCCATTTTCAATCGACCGGAGCGGCATGAGCGAGCCCGCCATCCGCGCTTGATAGGCCGCATCCGCATCGCCGCGCCGTTGGGCATCGGCGGGAACCGAAAGCGGAGCGGCCATCAAAGCGCCAAGCAAAAGAAGTTTCGTCGAAGTCATGAACAGCGCCTTTAAGCCTCACCCTTTGAATAAGTCATGAATGAGCCGTCAAGCGCGCAGACAGTTATCGCGGCCATTGCGGGACGGCGCTGCCCCGCTTAGGGCTTGAAATATGGGCGCGGATATCAATTGCGACATTGCCATTATCGGCGGCGGGTTGGCCGGCGGTCTTGTGGCTTATGCGCTGTCGGTGAAGCGGCCCGACCTGTCGGTGCGGCTGGTTGATCCAGCGGCGACTTTTGGCGGCAATCATGTCTGGTCGTTCTTCACAAGCGACATCGCGCCTGATGACTGGTGGATTGTCGAGCCCTTCATCGATCATCGCTGGGATCGTTATGAAACGCGTTTTCCGGCGCACACTCGCCGGTTTGAATCACCGTTCAACTCGATCCGTTCGCAACATTACGATGGGCATTTGCGGGCTGTCATACCCGACGACGTGCCCGTCCAAGGTGAAGCGGTCGAACTGTCGCAAACCTCCGTCTATTTGTCCGACCAACGCAGCATCGCGGCTGGCGGCGTGTTCGACGGACGCTGCGTCGCCGATCTCGACCATCTCGATTTCGGGTGGCAAAAATTTGTCGGGCAGGAATTTCGCACCACCGTCCCCCATGGCCTAACGCATCCAATCGTCATGGACGCGACAGTCGACCAGATCGACGGTTATCGTTTTGTCTATGCACTCCCCTTTGGCGAAGACCGCATTTTCATCGAGGATACTTATTATAGTGACGGGCCCGAGATCGACCGTGACGCGATGGCCGCGCGGATTAGAGATTATGCAGCGGCACAAGGGTGGCAACTGGCCGAATTGATCCATCAAGAAATGGGCGCGCTGCCCGTGACAATGGGCGGTGATTTCGATGCCTATTGGCGTTCGGGCGGGGAAGCCGCGAAGATCGGGGTGCGCGCGGCGTTGTTTCACGCGACGACGGGGTTTTCATTGCCCGATGCGGTGCGGACGGCGTCGATGATTGCGAAGCTCGATGACCTGTCGGGGGCGGTCATCGCCGACGCGATGCACCGTTTTGCCAAGCAACGCTGGGATCAAGGCGGTTTTTACCGCCTGCTAGACCGGATGCTGTTCCGCGCCGCAACGCCGGGGACGCGCTACCAAGTTTTGCAGCGGTTCTACGGCCTGCGCCCGTCGCTGATCCAGCGGTTTTACGCCGGGAACACAACCTTCCTCGACAAAGCACGCATCTTGTCAGGCAAACCGCCAGTGCCGATTGGCCGTGCTATGGCCGTGATGCGGGAAAGCAAACGATGAAGCGCATCGCCGTTTATTGCGGGTCGGCAACACCCGCTGACACCATTTACATCGAGGCTGCTCGCACGGTCGGCACCGAACTCGCCCGACGGGGCATTGGCGTGGTTTACGGTGGCGGGCGATTGGGGTTGATGGGCGCGGTTGCTGATGCCGCACTCGATTCAGGCGGCGAAGTCATCGGGATTATTCCCCAAGCGCTGGTCGACGCCGAAGTTGCGCATCGCGGATGCACTGAATTGCGGGTTGTATCAGGGATGCACGAGCGCAAAGCGCTGTTCACCGACTTGTCGGATGGGTTCATCACATTGCCCGGCGGCGTCGGTACGATGGATGAATTGTGGGAAGCGGTCAGTTGGTCGCAATTGGGCTATCATGAAAAGCCGGTGGGGTTGCTGAATGTCGGCGGCTTTTACGACGCCTTGATCGCCTTCAACGATCATATGAAATCGGTCGGCTTCATCCGCGCGCAGCATCATGGGATATTGCTCGCCGATGCGTCGCTGGAGGGGTTGCTCGCCCAAATGGCCGCCTATCGTCCGCATGAAACGATTTTCAAGATGAAGGCCGCCAATTTGTGATGCGCGCTGATCTTGTTGCCGCCGCTGCTGAATCGATTGCCAAGGGGTCAAAGTCCTTTGCGCTGGCCAGCAAGCTCTTCGACAAAACGACGCGCGAGCGGGCCTGGCTGCTTTATTTCTGGTGCCGGACCTGCGACGATATCGCCGACGGGCAGGATCATGGCGGGGCCATGTCGCGTGTCAGCGATGCCGCCGAGCGGGTCGCGCATATCACCGAATTGACGACCATGGCGCTCGACGGTGAATCAACCGGCAACCCCGCGTTCGATGCGCTCGGCGTTGTTGTCCGCGAAACCGGTATCCCGCGCGACTTGCCTTATGATGTGATCGAAGGATTCGCGCTGGATGCCGCCGACTGGCGCCCGCGCAAGGAAGCAGACCTGCTTAAATATTGCTATCATGTCGCTGGCGCGGTGGGGCGGATGATGGCGATTGTTATGGGTGTGTCGCCTGATGACGAGGAAACGCTCGACCGGGCGACTGACCTCGGCCTCGCGTTCCAGCTCGCCAATATCGCGCGTGATCTCGACGAGGATGACGCAGCGGAACGCTGCTACCTGCCGATGGACTGGCTGGTCGAGGCGGATATTCCCCCTGGCGAACATATGCGCCCGCATTACCGTAGCCGGGTGGCCGACATGGCGTGGTGGCTGGCCGACATGGCCGAGGATTATGAAGCGTCCGCCCGCGTTGGTGCGGCAAAGCTGCCTTTTCGCAGCCGCTGGGCAGTGCTCGCAGCGGCCGGGATATACGGCGACATTGCGCGCGAGGTGGCCCGAAGAGGCAGCGCCGCCTGGAATAGCCGTGTGTTCACGACCAAGTCGGACAAAGCGGCCTGGGTGGCAAAGGCATTCGGACAAGCAGTGTCAAATAACCCCGCCTCCTTCGACCGCGCCGATCTGTGGACACTTGCGACCGCGCACTTGCCCTCTCGTGACCGTCCTTTAAGGCGCTAATCATGCGCCAATATCACGACTTGCTCCGGCACATACTCGACCATGGCGTGCCACAGGCCGACCGCACGGGCGTCGGCACGCTGAGCACCTTTGGCTATCAAATGCGGTTCGATCTTCAGGCGGGTTTTCCGCTGGTCACCACCAAGAAACTCCATGTCCGTTCGATCTTTATCGAATTGCTCTGGTTCCTGCGCGGCGAGACGAACAACCAGTGGCTGAAGGAACGCGGTGTCGGCATCTGGGACGAATGGGCGCGCAACGACGGTGATCTCGGCCCGATTTACGGCAAGCAATGGCGCGATTGGGTTGCCTCCGATGGCCGCCATATCGACCAGATCAAGGGGTTGATTGATCAAATCAAAAACAACCCCGCGAGCCGTCGCCAGATTGTCAGCGCTTGGAACCCCGGCGAACTCGACCAGATGGCCCTCGCACCCTGCCATTGTTTGTTCCAGACGTGGGTCGCGAACGGGAGGCTCTCGCTACAACTCTACCAACGCTCGGCGGACGTCTTCCTCGGCGTGCCGTTCAATATCGCGAGTTACGCGCTGCTTACACATCTTCTGGCTGATCAATGCGGGCTCGCGGTCGGCGAGTTTATCTGGACCGGCGGCGATACGCATCTTTATATCAATCACCTCGACCAGGCGCGCCTGCAACTGACGCGCGAGCCGAAGCCATTGCCAAAACTGGTATTGAAGCGCCGCGCGGACAGCATCGACAGCTACGAATATGAAGACTTCGCGGTCGAGGGTTATGAGGCCCACCCGCATATCAAGGGCGAGGTGGCGGTATGATTACGCTCATCGTCGCACGCGCTGACAATGGCATCATCGGCAAGGATGGCGCGCTGCCGAGGCACATTCCCGCCGACCTGAAGCGGTTCAAAGCGCTGACCATGGGCAAACCAATGATCATGGGCCGCAAGACGTTCGAGAGTCTGCCGGGTTTGCTTCCCGGACGGCGGCATATCGTCCTGACGCGCGGCGACTGGAACGCGCAATCCGCCGAAGTCGCCCATGACGCTGCGGGGGCATTGGCGCTGGCGGGGGATGATGCGTTTGTGATCGGCGGGGCAGAGATTTTCGCGTTATTCGAACCGAATGCCGACGTGTTCGAACTGACCGAAGTCCATCATGATGCGAAAGGCGACGTTCGCATGCCCGCGCCCGACCCGGCGATCTGGGTGGAAACGGCGCGTGAGGATTATGACGGGTATAGTTTTGTGACGCTGGCGCGGCGGGACGCTAATTATCTTTAGTCTCTTGGGTCGTTTCGCACCCTAACCCCGGCCCAGCCCCATACGCGCCAGTTCCTTGTCCTTATCAAGGAACTGATGCTTTAACGCCCCGCCGATGTGGACGATGACGAGGAAATAAAGAATGTATCCGGCGATCTCGTGCACTTCGCCGAACAGGCCGTGCACCTCTTTCCGGCTCGCGGCATTCATATCCATGATGAACCCAAGGCGCGGCCATTCGAACAGGCCGAACCAGAAATTGGGGTTATCCGCGGCTTTTTCCCACGCCGAATCCATGATCCAGCCGGACAGCGGCAGCGCGAACATGATCACGTAGAGCGCCATATGCGCGACATGCGCCGCGCGCTTTTCCCAAGCCTTGTGGTGGTCGGGTAGCGCAGGCGGCTTGTGCGTCGCACGCCACAGCAATCGCATCGTCACCAGGCACAGCAATGTGATCCCGATCGATTTGTGATTATTGATCAGCGGACGAACGCTCTCATCCGCAACATTCGGCCATGCCCAGGCGAGTCCCACATTCACGATCATCAAAATGCCGATGATCCAGTGCAAGGCAATCGCGGTTCCGGTGTATCGTTGCGGCATCGGCGTTCGGCTCCGGTTCAGGGGTTGCGGCAACTTAGCACTGGCGACGTTTTGGTCCAGACTCTAATGTGCCCCAGAAAAACCGGCTTTTAATCCAGCTTTCGGACGACTATTTGCCCCCCTCGCTTGACCAGACACTGCGCGCCATATCCCCGCGCTTCGCCCCACCGCCGCGCCATGTTGCCGGACCGGCGATTTGGGCGCTGGCGGTGATCCTGTTCGTGGCGTTGTTTGCGCAGGGCTTCATCCGCGAAGGCGTTGCGGCGTGGGCGGTCGGGCTGGTTTATGTGCTGTACGATACGGCGTTGCTTGCGTTTGTGTTTCGGAAAACGTGGAACCTCCGCCTCCCCGAAACGACACCAATCGCGTCAAAATCGAACGCGTTGACCACCACCGCCATCATCGCTGCTTACAACGAGGCTCCGGTCCTCGAAACGACCGTTGAAGCCTTGCGCGCGCAAGACTCGCCGCCTGACATCATCCTGATCGCCGATGACGGGTCGGACGACGACACGCCAGCAGTCCTCGAACGGCTCTATGGCTTCACGAAACCAGCGCTCGGCGACATGGCGATCAGCCCCACTATTCCCAATCTCCGCTGGCTCCGCCTCCCGCGCGGTGGAAAAGCGGTTGCATTGAACACGGCCATCGCGACCATTGACAGCGACATAATCCTGACCGTCGATGCCGACACGCTGCTTGAGCCCGATGCGCTGGCGGCAATACGCGACGCCTTCGCGACCGAACCAGAACTCGCCGCAGCCACCGGCGTCCTCCTCCCCATCTGCGGAAACAGCATTTCAGGCCGCCTGTTTCAATGGTTCCAGACCTATGAATATGTCCGCAATTTCCTGTCACGCTATGCGTGGATGGGGACGAATAGCCTCCTCCTGATCTCGGGTGCGTTCGCCGGGTTTCGCAGGGATGCTATGATCCGTGTGGGCGGGTTCGATCCCGACAGCCTTGTCGAAGATTATGAAATCATGCACCGCATCCACCGCTTTTCGCACGACCTCGGCCTCGGCTGGACTGTCCGCGTCGTCGGTGACGCACAAGCGAGTACCGATTCCCCCGGCAGCTTGCTCCCCTTCCTCCGCCAGCGCCGCCGCTGGTTCGCCGGGTTCCTGCAAACCCAATATTGGAACCGCGACATGATCGGCAATCGCCGTTTCGGCGCGCTCGGCACCGCGATGTTGCCGGTCAAGGCGCTCGACACGGTGCAGCCCCTTTATGGGCTCGCCGCATTCGGTTTGCTCATTTATTTCGTGACAACCGGCAATGTTGTGATCGCGCTCCCCGTCATCATTGCGATGATCGTCAAAGTCATCATCGACCTCGTCTATCTTCTCTGGTCGCTGCGCCTTTATCGCAACTGGACCGGCCACCGCATCGGCGCGGGCGGTGCGCTCCTCGCCGCGATCATAGAACCAGTCAGCTTCCAGCTCCTCCGCCACCTCGGCGCGGCATGGGGCTGGATCGTCTTCCTCACTGGTCGCCAGGTCTGGGGTGCCTCGGCACGCGGTGGCATCACGGCGCGAATCGCCAGCGAGCATGACCGCTCGGTCGATACCGCTTGATTGCGCCCGCCCCCGCGCTTCGTTATAGCATACACAAGCCCCGGCCCGCGCGTTCGCCAAGAGCGCGTTTGCCGGGGCATTGCTCTTTACTGCGCTAGGAATTGCCCATGTCCCGCCGCCGCCAAATCTATGAAGGCAAGGCCAAGATCCTGTATGAAGGGCCCGAGCCTGGCACGCTGATCCAATATTTCAAGGATGACGCAACGGCGTTCAATGCCCAGAAAAAGGGCACGATCAACGGCAAAGGCGTTCTCAACAACCGCATTTCCGAGCATATCTTCACGCTGCTCGGCAACATCGGCATTCCGCATCATTTCATGCGCCGCCTCAACATGCGCGAACAGCTGATCCGTCAGGTCGAGATTATCCCCATCGAAGTCGTCGTCCGCAATGTCGCGGCGGGCTCGCTGTCAACGCGCCTTGGCATCGAGGAGGGCACCCAGTTGCCCCGCACGATCATCGAACATTATTACAAGGACGATGCGCTGGGCGATCCGATGATCACCGAGGAGCATATCGCGGCGTTCGGCTGGGCGTCCCAAGAAGAAATGCACGACATTGCCGACATGGCGATCCGGGTGAACGACTTCATGAGCGGCTTGTTCGCGGGCATCGGCATCCGCCTCGTCGACTTCAAACTGGAATTCGGCCGCGTCTGGGAAAATGATTACGCCCGCGTCATCCTTGCCGACGAAATCAGCCCTGACGGCTGCCGCCTGTGGGATATGACGACCAACGAAAAGCTCGACAAGGACCGCTTCCGCCGCGACCTCGGTGGCGAAGTCGAAGCCTATCAGGAAGTTGCGCGCCGCCTTGGCCTGCTCCCCGATGGGGTGGAGAATGTTGTCCTCGATCTGGATGCCCAGCGCAAAAAGCGAGGGCGGTGATCGCTTGAAAACCGCCTACCCTGAGCTTGTCGAAGGGCTGCCCTTTCTCGAAGTCATTTCCAAGAAGAAGGACAAGGCTTCGACAAGCTCAGCCCGAACGGTTTTTTTGTGACCAAGCCCTTCCCCGTCGTGGTCAATCGCGGCGGTGGGGCGGCTTCGCGGGCGGGCGATGCGCTGGTCGCGCAAATCGAAGCGGTCTTCAAAGCCGCTGGCCTGACTGCCGACGTCCATGCCGTCGATGGCCACGCGCTTGTCGCCACCATCGAACGCCTCGCGAAAACCGGTGCAGTGGCCATTGGTGGCGGCGACGGCACGCAGGGCTGCGCCGCTGCCATCCTCAGCAAAGCCGGTGCCACCCACGCGATCCTGCCGCTTGGCACTCGCAACAATCTTGCCCGCCAGCTCGACATACCGCTCGACCTTGACGGCGCTGTCAAACTGATCGCCGACGGCCATACGCGCAAGATCGACCTCTCCGACGTCAACGGCCAAACCTTCGTCAACAACGCCTCGATCGGGATTTACCCGAAGCTGGTAAAGTTCCGCGAGGCGGGGCGTAGGCGTGGTTTGCCTAAATGGCTTGCCAACATCCCCGCTGCGTGGCGGGTCATGCGCAATATCGGTCACCGTCGCTATCGCCTGATTCTCGACAATGCACCGCAGCCCGTGGTCACCCCGCTGCTGTTCATCGGCAATAATGTCTATTCGCTCGACAGCGGCAAAGTCGGTGTGCGCGACGCGATGGATGACGGCAAACTCTCGGTCTTCGCGGTGGCGAAAAGCACCCGCTGGGGCCTCGTCGGTTTTGCGATCCGCACCCTTCGCGGTAAAGCCGATACGGCCCGCGATTTCGCCGCTATCGGCACTTGCGAGACCCTGACGGTCAGCACCAAACGCCGCCGCCGCATCTCGGTCGCACTCGATGGCGAGGTACATAAAATGGTGACGCCGCTGAATTTCTCCATTCGTCCCGCCGCGCTCTCGGTGTTCGTGCCCGCAGGTTGAACCTTGCCGCCCGCGCCGCATGTCGGCATAGGGCGTGGCCATGAAAGTCCGCATCCATATCACGTTGAAACCCGGCGTGCTCGACCCACAGGGGAAAGCCATCCACCACGCGTTGGAGGAACTGGGCTTTGCCGGTGTCAATGACGCGCGGCAGGGGAAGTTGATCGAGCTCGACCTCGCCGACAATACGACCGACGCCGATATCGAAGCGATGTGCACCAAACTGCTCGCCAACACCGTGATCGAGAATTTCAGAGTAGAAAAATGAAGTCAGCTGTCATCGTCTTCCCCGGATCAAACTGCGACCGAGACCTCGCGGTGGCCTTCCGCGACATCGGTAGCGAAGCCCCAGTTATGGTGTGGCATCGGGAAACGAGCTTGCCCGATGGCCTCGATGTCATTGGCGTCCCCGGCGGCTTTTCCTACGGCGATTATCTCCGTTCGGGCGCAATGGCCGCGCGATCACCGATTATGCGCGCCGTCGTCGATGCTGCCGCCCAAGGCCGCACCGTGATGGGTGTCTGCAACGGCTTTCAGGTGCTGACCGAAGCCGGACTCCTTCCCGGCGCGCTAATGCGCAATGCGGGGATCAAATTTGTCGGGCGCGATGTCGCGCTCTCGGTCGCAAATAGCCAGACCGCGTTTACCAGCCGCTATGACGCCGACGAACGCGTGACCTTCCCGGTTGCCCACCATGACGGCAATTACTTCGCCGACGCCGCCACGCTGGACCGTCTCGAAGGCGAAGGCCGCGTCGTTTTCCGTTACGCCGAGGCGGTGAACGGCAGTGCGCGTGACATTGCCGGGATTATCAATGACGCGGGTAATGTCATTGGCATGATGCCGCACCCCGAACGCATGATCGAAGCGGCGCATGGCGGGACGGATGGGCGGCGAATGTTCGAAGGGCTGCTCGCCGCTTAGACCTTTGCGCTGAACGGCGTGAAGTCGGTGTGATTGTCATAGATGTCCACCCCTTCACGACGCTTCAGATAGCCAACCACTGCGTAGGTGGCGGGAGTCAGCAGCACTTCCCACAACACTTTCAGGCCCCAGTTCGTGACCATGACCGTCAGCACGGCGTCATTGGTCCAGCCTGACGCGCCCCAGAACGCGAGCGGGTAGAAGAGCAAGCTATCCACCCCTTGGCCAAAGAAGGTCGAGCTGATCGTCCGCGTCCAGAGATATTTGCCCTTGGTCAGCACTTTCAACTTTGCCAGCACGATCGAATTGACGAACTCGCCCGCCCAGAACGCAACGATCGAGGCAAAAACAATCCGTGGCACTTGGCCAAACACCGCGTCATAAGCGGGCTGGTTGGTCCATCCGGCGGCAGGCGGCAGGCTGACCACGACCCAAGACATAAACGCCATGAAGATCAGCGCGACAAACCCCGCCCAGATGCACCGCCGCGCGCGGGCATAGCCATAAACTTCAGTCAGGACGTCGCCGATGACATAGCCCAGCGGAAAAAACAGGATGCCCGCGCCAAAGGTAAAGCCCCACACGGTTGCGAGTTTCGCCGCACCGATGACATTGGACAGCAGCAGGATTGCGACAAATGCGGCCATGACGAAATCGAAATAGCGAAAGCCGTCGCGGCCTACGGTTTCGGCGCTGACATGTTTTGGTGCGGATCCATCGTTCATAGCGATGGAGCAATACGCAATTTGCCGCTAACAGCAACCACGACGCGCCCGTAGCTCAGTTGGATAGAGCACGAGACTTCTAATCTTGAGGCCGCAGGTTCGACTCCTGCCGGGCGCACCATTTTTTTGATGAGGGTTCCTCGCATAAGCTCGGGTGGCCGTTCGGCCTTGCGAACCCGGGCGGGTTCGGGGGGCCGGTGCGAAGCTAAGCGAGAGGCGTGGTCGGCGAAGTTCTCGAAGTTCTCACTACTTTCCTACACGCGCATTCGATGGGCGCGGCGGGGCGAAGTTTACGAAGCCTGTCCTGAGCCTGTCGAAGGGTTGACACTGGTTTCCTATTCGACGCGCGGCGCGAACGGGGGGCGGGGAATCGACGGTATGAAAGAGCGGTTGCGAGGTTAGCCCGATATCGCGGGTGTAGGACAGGGGTTATTGTTTGCATTTAGCCCTCCCCATCAAGGGGGAGGCGACTCGCCAACGGCGAGCGGGTGGAGGCGGACTGCACGCGAGTGTCGAGTGCCGACGCGCGCAAGGGCGCGCTCGCCCTCCCTCAATCCCTCCCCGCCGGTGAGGGAGGTTGAGGAGACTGTCACTGTAATTTTGGAACTGAGCAAGCGCTTGACCTGTGTGAAATCTTGCGCGAGGTGAGAAGTAATGGGGCACTATTCTGATTGAAACTGCTTTTCCGCAGACTGTTGAGCGGGTGCTTAGCGCACCTAAGATCATACAGGATTCTATGACGTGGAGAGACAGAAATCACGGAGACTATGCGTCGTGCGATTTGCGGGTCATCGCGCCGTCAGAGCCTGCGTGGCGATTACGCCTTAGTATGACTGCGCATGTCAGAAAATTACCGCGAAAATGCTCGTTCATCTTGCTTTTTGGCGAACGAATTTTTGCACTGGACGTTAATCCAGCAAGGACTCATAACAACCTATCAGGCATGATCGTACGAGAGACGCACTGGACCAAATGGCCATGCGATATTGCCGAGGTCGATAAACGCGATATGCCACACCAACAATGGTTCGGTGCTTTCTTGGATAGGGCTCAGATATCGTTCTTGGGAAAATATGAAAGGCCGCCGTATATGGCTGAGCAAATGGAAATTTGGACATGAGTGGAGCCCTTGATGCGACGGCCCTTAAGGCTGCCATATGCAGTCTAACCGATGTCGAGATTACCAATCAGGGCGTAGAAGTGACCCTGCCTCAATTGTATCATTCAGGAATGTCGGTTGTGGTTGTCGTTTGTCAGGAACGGGATGGCTTTATGGTGCATGATAACACCTATGCAGCGATGCTTCTGGCTAACACTGGCATAGCTATCGGCCGGAAACTGTCTGACGCTCTACGTCCGCAAATCGCAGCTTATGGTTGTGAATTGAGTGATCTGCGTGTCTCTCGGAAATGCGCCGACGCATCCGATCTCGGTTTTGCGATGACGCTTGTTGGATGTGCATCCCGCCTGATCGCAGATCAAGCCTTAAAGGCAGACAAACCCCCTCTTCATGACTTTAAGTCATCATTGCTCGGTAAGGTTGTTGAGGCCGTTGGCTCGCAACGTGTTCGTACCAACGAAGAGGTAAGCGGTCATCTCGGTAGCAAATATCGTGTTTCAGCACTAATTTTGGACCAACTTCTGAAGAGGCCGGTAGCGTTCGTCGAGCCTATCGCAGATCGAGAGGCAATCGCCCGTAGATTCAAGCTATTTTACGATTTGAAATTGACTCCGGATTTTGCAGACGTTGAACGCATTGCTGTTTATGACGAAGATAATCCGATTCCTGTCGGCGACGCCCTTCTGATGCAGGAGGTAGGCAACTTAATCCGCTTTTCAGACACCTCAACAAGATTCAGGTCATGGGCGACGATCCAGTAAGTCGCGAGCAAATCGAAAAATCACCGCTTTCCTCGATTAGGTGCCCGTCACGGCAAAGCCGCGCCGTTGTTGGGCCTCGATCCGGCTAAGCCGCCCTCCGTCCCTTCAACGGGATCACGAGCCGGGCGCGTTCGAACCAGGCGTCGTCGAGTTCGGGTGCGGCGTCGGGGTTGCTGGCGATCTGCGCGGCGATATCTTCGTCGGTCATGGCATCGAACGCAGCCAGCCGCTCGGGCGTCATCCAATCGATCGCCGCCTGAAGACGTTCAGGGGTGATTTCGACGACATTTTCCGATTTCTTTGTCATTTGCTTTCCTGAAACTTATGACAGCGATGTCTACCGTCATGCCGCCGGGAACTCCGTATCAACGGAAATGTCCCAGCCTGCATCATTTTGGGTCCACGCCACAGATTTAACAACAATGTGTGCAGTGCCATTGTCCGTGTTAATGCAGCCTAAGCCCGGTGTGTCCTCAAAATAAAGATTGTCACCGGGGCGCGGAACTTGGGGCATGTCGAACTCGCGTTTTCCGCTGCGGGGCAAGAAGACCTTGATTTGCATCGCATCCCTACTCCGCCGCAGCCTGCCCAAACATATCGACCTCACCGCTCGCCTCATCCTCATTCGCCGCAGGCCCGGCTTTCGCTTTCCCGCGCCGGTCGAACGAATCCCACACTTCGTTCCAGTTGCCGCGCGTGGCCGCCTTCGAATACTCCGTCGCGCGGGTTTCGAAGAAGTTGGCGTGTTCGACGCCGTTGAGCAGGGGAGCGAGCCACGGCAGGGGGTGGTCTTCGATCATGAACATCGGCTTGAAGCCAAGCTGGCCCAGCCGCCAATCGGCGATGTAGCGGACATATTTCTTGATGTCCTTGGCGGTCATGCCCGAAACGGGGCCATCGGCAAAAGCGAGGTCGATGAACGCATCCTCCAGCCGCACGGTCGTCTGGCAGCAATCGAGGATGTCGTCCTTCACCGCCTTGGTCAGGCACTGGCGCTCGGCACAGAAGGCGTGGAATAGCTTGGTGATCCCCTCGCAATGGAGACTCTCGTCGCGCACGGACCAGCTGACGATCTGGCCCATGCCCTTCATCTTGTTGAAGCGCGGGAAGTTCATCAGCATCGCGAACGAGGCAAACAGTTGCAGCCCCTCGGTAAAGCCGCCGAACATCGCGAGCGTGCGGGCAATATCCTGATCGCTCTCCACGCCGAATGTGTGGAGATAGTCATGCTTGTTCTTCATCTCCTCATATTGGAGGAACATGCCATATTCGCTTTCGGGCATGCCGATGGTGTCGAGCAGATGCGAGTAGGCCGCGATATGGACGGTTTCCATATTGCTGAACGCGGCGAGCATCATCTTGACTTCGGTTGGCTTAAACACGCGACCATAATGTTCGTGGTAGCAATTCTGCACCTCGACAACGGCTTGGGTGAAGAAGCGGAAGATTTGCGTGAGCAGGTTGCGCTCATGATCGGTGAGCTTCTGCGCCCAGTCGCGGCAATCCTCACCCAAGGGCACTTCCTCGGGCATCCAGTGGATCTGCTGCTGGCGTTTCCAGAAATCATAGGCCCAGGGGTATTCGAAGGGCTTATACTGGGTGCGGGCTTCGGTGAGGGACATGGGAGTTGGCCTTTAGTTTGATTGGGTAAGGTGCTGGGCAATGGCGGTCAGCACGCCATCGAGATTGGTTGTAACGTCGTTGTTCCAAAAGCGGATGATGGTGTAACCCTCGTTTTCGAGGAAGGTTGTTCGCGCGGCGTCGTAGTGAATGGCATCGGCGTGTTGGCTACCGTCGAGTTC
>JANMPU010000099.1:0-16551 GCA_031369985.1 Sphingomonas sp.
GGCCATAGCGTCTGTGACCCACCCGATCCCATCTCGAACTCGGCCGTGAAACCAGACAGCGCCGATGGTACTACCGCTCAAGCGTTGGAAGAGTAGGACGTCGCCAGGCTTTGTAGCAGGCGCGGATATGTGTTTTGACAGGCAAACGTTTGTTTGCCGTCGGCAAAACGCCAAACAGGCATTTTGTGTTGGGTGTTCTATATGAACCCATTCCAATGTTGAAAACTAAGTGCCCCGGAGCGTTTGCTCCGCAAGGCCGAACGGCCGCCCGAGCTTATGCGAGGCGCGACCTACGTCAGTGTCGCGGGATGGAGCAGCCCGGTAGCTCGTCAGGCTCATAACCTGAAGGTCGTAGGTTCAAATCCTACTCCCGCAACCAACAATGTTTCGCGCTTTTAAACAGTTTCGGGCAGCATCCAGTCTATTGGTGTCATGCCTTTTTCGGCGAGGAAAGTATTCGCCCTCGAAAAATGGCCGCAACCCAGAAATCCGTTATGCGCCGACAATGGCGACGGATGCGCGGCCTTTAGCACCAGATGCCGCGACGTATCGACGAACGCGGCTTTTTTCTGGGCATAACTCCCCCACAACATGAACACGACTGGTTCCGCCTTGGCATTGACCAGACGGATAATGGCGTCGGTAAATTTCTCCCACCCGCGCCCTTGATGCGACGCAGCTTGCGCCATTTCCACTGTCAAGACCGAATTCAGCAGCAGCACCCCTTGCTGCGCCCAGCTGTCCAGAAACCCGTGCCGTGCGGGTGGGATGCCGAGGTCGCTCTGCAATTCCTTGTAGATGTTGATTAGGCTCGGCGGCGTCCGCACGGCCGGTTGCACACTGAAGCACAGGCCATGCGCTTGCCCCGGCCCATGATAAGGATCCTGCCCAAGGATCACGACACGCACATGATCGAGCGGCGTCAGATCAAGCGCGCGAAACCACTCGCTGCCTTTGGGGAAAATCCGTTTTCCCGCTGCTTTTTCGGCGACTAGGAAGCTACGCAGAGCCGCCATATACGGCGCGTCAAACGCCGCCTGCAAAGGCAATTTCCAGCTGTCGTGGAGTTTTATGTCGCTCATGCGGGCGGTGCAAATCCCTTAAATCTGCACCTGCGATAGTTCGACGACATATACTTCGCCATCATAATCGACGATGTAGAGATTGCCCGCCTGATCCTCGCCAAAGCTCGATATGTTGTTGATCGTGCCCGCGACTGGCGTGAAGGCGCTGCGTCGCAAAGTGAAGGCGGACGACGCCACCGTCTGCCCCTGCACCAGTTGCCGCACCGGCACCGACCAGATGTTCCCGTTCACAAAATCGCCAAAGAAATACTGGCCCGTCAGCGCTTCAATTGCGCCACGATAAACGTAACCCCCGGTCACAGAATTTCCCTGCGTCGGGCCGACCCCGTGCGCGTATTCGGCGACAGGCGCGGTAAAGCCGCTGCTGTTTGCGCCGCCATTATAGGGTTGCGTTCCTTCGCGCAGCCGCCACCCGAAATTCAACCCATTGCTACCTGAGGGGACAAGGTCAATTTCTTCAATCGCGTCCTGTCCGACATCGCCGACATAGAGATTGCCTGTCGTCCGGTCGAACCCCGCGCGGAATGGATTGCGAAGGCCCAGCGCCCAAACTTCGGGCGCGCCGCCACTCGTTGCAAAGGGGTTGGCTGCGGGAATCGCATAGTCACGTGCCGGGTCGGTCGGGAAGCTATCCCGCGACGGATCAATGCGCAGGATCTTGCCAAGCAGCGCATTTGGGTTCTGCGCATTATTGTTCGGATCACCGCTGCCCCCGCCGTCACCGACGCCGAGGTAGAGATTGCCGTCGGGTCCGAACTCCAGCCAGCCGCCATTATGATTGCTGAACCCCGGATGCGGGATGCTGATGATTACATTGCCGGTTGCGGGATCGAGCCGGTCGCGTGTGCCTGCCGCTGCTTGATATTTGCGCACCTCGATCGTGCCTTGCGGGTTGGTCACGTAAACATAGGCGGTGCCGCTCGCCATATAATCAGGCGCGAGCGCAAGCCCTAGCAGCCCGCGTTCGCCATCGGTCGAGATCGACGTAGAGATGTCAAGGAACGGCACGACCGCAAGCGTTCCGTTGCCGATCGACGCAATCCGGATGACGCCTCCTTTTTGCACGATCAGGATTCGGCTCGAATTGTCGGGCATGCCGGTCACGAAAAGTGGTGCGGTCAGTCCGGCGGCGACACGGCGAACCTGGAATGCGTCGTTGCCCGCATTCGTTACAGTGATGGCGAGATCAAGCGTGGCGCTCGCGGTGCCGTCGGACACGCTCAGCTGCACCAGATAGATGTTGTTCCGGTCGGCATCGGCGGGGGTTTCGAAATCGGGCAGGCTGGCGAAGCTCAATGCCCCCGTTCCACTGATCGAAAAAGCCGCACGGTCCGCACCACCAGAAATCGAATAGGTCAGGTTGTTGCCATCGGGATCGGTCGCCGTCGCGGTATATACGATTGCGTTCGTGTTCTCGGGAAAGTTGGTCGTCGTCGGCGACGTGAAAGTCGGTGGGCGGTTGGTGTTCGCCGGGGGCGGTGTCGATCCGCCATCCGATCCGCATGACGAAAGCAAACCACCGATAAGCGCGAGTGTAGAAATCAATTGGCGCTTCGACATCCCAGTCTCCTGTTTTCTCACTAACCCACGATGCGATGAATGGTTGCGCGCGCGCCCATTGTGTGTGGCAATCGAAACCGATACGCCACGACAAAATTTATAGGGATGCCCGAAATGCTCCGACCTGCCATCTTTGCTCTTGTTGCCTTGTCCGCCCCAATTGCCGCCGAAAGCTGGCAACCCGAACAGGCGGCGATGCGTGCGCATGTCGGTTTCCTTGCCGCTGACGAGATGAAGGGGCGCGAGGCGGGGACACCCGAATATGATATTGCCGCGCGCTATGTGGCGGCTGCATTTGAGGCGAACGGCCTTAAACCCGCAGGGGGCAAGGACAGCTATCTCCAACCTGTCCCGCTTGTGACGTTCCGCCCCGCCGACGAGGGTAAGCTCACGCTGATCCGTGGTGGAAAAGAAACCAACCTTGAGTTTGGTATTGATTATCTGCCGGGTTCCAGCCCCCTGTCGGCAACGATCACCAAGGATGCCCAACTCGTGTTCGTCGGCTTCGGCGTTGTCGCGCCTGGTTTCAAACGCGACGATTATGCCGGGTTGAACGTCAAAGGCAAAATCGTCGTGATGCTCGCAGGTGCGCCATCGACGCTGCCGACCGAAGAACGCGCGCATTACGGCAATGGCGTGACCAAGCGCGTGCTGGCATCGGAGCGCGGCGCCATCGGCATCATTTCGGTCGATACGCCGACCCGCGAGAAAGTGTCGCAATTCGCGCGGCGTGCCCGCAACTGGAAATATCTCGGTGCAACGTGGGCGCATAGCGACGGCACGCCCGAACATCCCGGCGGCAGCGCGCCGGGGTTGGCGTCATTGAGCTTGGCAGGTGCGAAGAAATTGTTCGCTGACATGCCGGGGGGCGTGGATGCCGTATTTGCTGCGTCCGAATCAAAAGCAGGCAATCCAAAGCGTGGCCCTATGCCGATGAACGCGCGCATTGCCCTCAAAACCGACATCATTCGCGTGATGAGCAGCAATGTTGCGGGCCTCCTTGAAGGATCGGACCCGACACTCAAGAATGAAACGATCATCCTGTCGGCGCATCTCGACCACACCGGCATTTGCCCCGAAGTGAAGGGCGATAAAATCTGCAACGGCGCGATGGACAATGCGATGGGCATCGCCTCGATGATCGAAGTCGCGCACGGTTTCAAACATCTGAAAGCGCGGCCGAAACGTTCAGTCCTGTTCCTTGCGGTAACGGCGGAGGAAAAGGGGCTGGTCGGGGCCGATTATTATGCGAACAACCCGACGTTGCCGCGGGCGGGACTGGTCGGCAACGTCAATCTCGACATGCCGATTGTGACGTACGATTTCAAAGACGTCGTAGCGTTCGGCGCTGAACGGTCGTCGATCGGCCCGGCGGTTGCACGGGCAGGGGGCTCAATGGGCATTGCGTTGGTGCCCGATCCCGAGCCCGAACAGGGCATCTTCACCCGGTCGGATCATTATCGCTTTGTGCAAAAGGGGATACCGGCTGTCTTCCTCGTGACGGGGCCGGGCGGCGATGGCGCGAAGATGGGCGGCGAGTTTCAGAAGATCCATTACCACCAGCCATCGGATGACATGAACCTGCCGTTCAACTGGGGGGCGGCAACGCGGTTTGTGGGGCTCAATCTCGCCATTGCACAGGAACTGTCCAACGCGCCCGAACGGCCGCGGTGGAACAAGGGCGATTTCTTCGGCACGCTTTACAATGGCTATGGTGCGCGCTGACACGGCTGCTGATCTTTGGTTTGGGGTATACGGCGCGCCGCATTGCGAACGCGGCAAAGGCGCGGGGCTGGACGGTTGACGCCACGGGATCGGCGGGGAATGTCGATTTCAATGACGGCGCGACCGTGCGGCTCGTCGCGGCACAGGCCACGCATATCCTCTCCTCGGTGCCGCCGCTGGTTGACGGCGATCCGGTTTTGCAGAACTACGGCGATACCCTCGCGGGTAAATGGCTGGGCTATTTGTCGTCAACCGGCGTTTATGGCGATGCAGGCGGGGCATGGGTTGATGAGAGTGCCCCAATCCGTGGCCGCCGCGAAAGCCGCAATGTCGCGGATCAGGATTGGCTGAAGCGCGGCGCGCGGGTGTTTCGCTTGCCGGGTATTTACGGGCCGGGCCAGTCAGCGCTCGACCGTGTTGCGGCGGGGCAGGGGCACCGCGTCAATTTGCCCAGCCAAGTGTTCAGCCGGGTGCATGTCGATGACATTGTGAGCGGCGTGGTGGCGGGCATTGATGCGCCGCCGGGTGCCTATAATCTCGCCGATGATGCGCCGTGCGATCAGAATGCGGTGATCGAGGAAGCAGCCGCCTTGCTCGGCGCCGCGCCACCGCCCTACGTGATGCTCGAAAGCCTCTCGCCGATGGCGCAGAGCTTTTATGGCGAAAACCGCCGCGTCGCGAATGTCAAAGCGAAGCGCGTGCTGGGCTGGTCGCCTGTCTATTCGGATTTCAAGGCGGGTCTGCGCGCGCTAGCTTTGAGTTGAGACGCGCTTTGCGCTGAGGGCAATGAGCAATCCCGCCACCGCGACCACTCCCCCGGCGGCGGCAAGCCACGACCAGCGATAATCCTCAACAAAAGTCGAAATGACCATCGCAATGATTGGCGTGAGGATGCTCGAATAAGCCGCGCGCGCCGGACCGACCGCGCGGATCACACTGAAATAGCATGTAAAAGCAATCGCACTGGCAAACACACCCAAGAACAGCACCCCGCCGATATAGTTCGCCGTCCACAATATCACCGGCGGCCCGACCGTGACGAGCCCGTAAGCGGCATTCATCGCCGTCCCCCAAACCATGCCCCATGCGAGCGTCGAGGCCATTGGCAACGCGCGGCCACGCTCGGTGCCCTGCATGATGTTCGCGGTCGAGGCTGACAACACACCCGCGAGCGTGAATGCTGTGCCGAGGATTGTCGCGCGTGTGCCCGCCACATCGGCGCGAAGCTCCTGTGCGATCAACATGCCGACACCGGCGACTGCAACCAATGACCCGATCAAAAACCGCCCCGACAAGGGCTGCTTTAGGAAAATCCGCCCGAGAACTGCATTGGGGACGATGAGCAATGCAAACAGCACCGCGACGAGCCCGGACGTGATGTAACTCTCCGCCCGATAAACAAAATTGAAATTCAGCGCGAACTGCGCAAGGCCGAACAGTGCGGCGAACATCTGCCCCTCCCGCCCGATGTTTAGCGGTGACCGCGTGGCAATCGCATAGATGAACATCACGACTGCCCCCGCCGCAAACCGGTAAGCGACCGACCATGTCGGCGGAACCTCACCCAGCTGTCCGCGGATCACGATCCAGGTCGTGCCCCAGATGATCGTTGCAATCGTAAATGGGATGAGAACGCGCGCACGCAGCATCGGGCTGTCGCTCATAGCGTCGCCAATGCGCTCGCCAACGCATCAATCTCGGCCTTTGGCTGATCCCATGACACGACGAACCTCACTTCACCGTCGGCCCAGTCGTAGAAATCAAAGCCCTGCGCGCGAAGGTGAGCGGCTTCGGCGGGTGACATCGCCGCAAATACTTCGTTGGCTTCGACCGGATGCAACAACCGCGCGCCCGCCGCCGCACCCAGCACCGTCGCCCCCGCATTCGCGGCGCGTGCATTGGCCAGCCAGCGATCCTCATCGAGCAGCGCATGGATTTGCGCCGCCAGATAGCGCCCTTTCGAATTCAAATGCCCCGCGCGTTTTCGGCGTATGCGGATTTCCTCGGCGAGACCCGCGTCGAACAGGATCAACGCTTCCGCCGACAACCCGCCATTTTTGACGAAACCGAAACTCAGTGCCTCGACCCCCGCACGCCATGTCAGGTCGGCGGGACTATCACCACTATGCACGACCGCATTAGCAAAGCGCGCGCCGTCCATATGAAAACGCAAACTGCGCGCTTTGGCAATCGCACCAATTGCTGCGACGTCAGCCGCGCGATAAGTGCAGCCATATTCAGTTGCGTTGGTAATCGAAACCGCTGCCGCCTGCGTCCGGTGGACATCATTCGCAATCGCATCGAGCCGAGCGGTCAGCGTTTCGGGCGTCAGCTTTGCGCCGGGACCGTCGGCGAGCAGCAACTTTCCGCCGCCCATGTAAAACTCGGGCGCCCCCGCTTCGTCGCACTGGATATGTGCATCGCGGTGGCACACGACCCCGCGATAGGGCGGACACATTGCTGCCAGCGCCAGCGAATTCGCCGCCGTCCCTGTTGCAACCCAAATTGCGGTCAAGTCAGTTTCAAACAAATCCGAAAAACGCGCATCGAGTGCCTTGCTCAACGCATCACCATCATAAGCGGTGTCAACGCGGTTCGCCGCTGTAAGCGCATCAAGCACTGCTGTGTGGACTGTCGCCGCATTGTCGGAAAAGAAACGCATCCCGATTGCCAATGCGGGCCCATGTCCGCCGCGTCAATCATACTGGCATTAATCGAAAAAATCGATCACTGTGTCGAAGAAAAGTGACTTAGCCGATGAGTGTTTTCATGATATCTAACGACACATTGCGAATTACCCTTGTCCCCGTAAGGGTCGCATGTGGCCGGGACCGCCTCCCCCCTTTTGGTCCCGGCCATTTTCTTCGCACTGTTGCTGCACCGTTGATCGGTGTCGCCCATAAAGCCTATGGCGCTGTGGGGAGGTTGGTTTGAGCAATTACCTGCCATCGTTACGCCAGCTGCGCTATCTCGTCGCGCTCCACGAGCTCGGTCATTTCGGCAAAGCGGCAGAGGCGAATTTTGTGACCCAATCCACCTTGTCGGCGGGGATTGCTGATCTTGAACGGCAATTGGGCGTGGTCCTGGTCGAGCGCACGCGGCGGTCGGTGCGATTTACGGCGGTCGGCGATGAGTTGGTCGAACGCGCACGGCGGCTTGTGCGTGGGGCCGAAGATTTAACCGAGATTGCCCGCGCCGCTGCCGATCCTCTAACGGGCGAATTGCGCTTTGCGATCATTCCGACGATCGCGCCGTTCCTACTGGCCCGGATCGTCCCGCGCGTCCGCGCCGAGTGGCCCAGCTTGACGTTGTTTGTCCGCGAAATGACGTCGCCAGTGGCGTGCGAAGCGCTTCAGCGCGGGCAGGTCGATTGCGTCCTCCTCGCGCTGCCCTTTGCGTGTGGCGATGTCGAGGAAGTCAATATCGCGACTGATCGCTTGCTCCTCGCTACATCCCCCGCCGACACGCCGAAAGCTACGCCGGTGCGGTCCGAATCCATCGACATCGACCGGCTGCTGTTGCTTGAGGATGGTCATTGCCTGACCGATCATGCGCTCACCGCCTGTGGTCGCGGTGGTCCGCTTGGTCCGGCACCGATGTTGTGCACATCGCTCCACACATTGGTTCAGATGGTGGATCAGGGGCTCGGCGTCACCCTCATCCCCGAAATGGCGGTCAATGCGGGCATTCTCCACGAAACCGGCGTCACGGTCTACGCGCTTGCCAATCCTGATGCTGCTCGCCGCATCGCCCTCGTCTGGCGCCGCGAAAGCGCTCGCGCGCCCGAATATCGCTTGCTGGCGAAGTCCATCGTTGGCGCCCTGCCAAATTAAGAGGACCGAAAACTGGTGCTGCCGGTGAGGATTGAACTCACGACCTCAGCCTTACCAAGGATGCGCTCTACCACTGAGCTACGGCAGCACGGGTTTTCGTGTAGGTCGCGCCTATGAAGAAAGCGTGTGGACGGGTCAAGGCTGGAGCGCTTATTGTTGAGTTATGCCCAAGCCCGATCCCGAAAAACTTGCTGCCGCGCTCCGCGAAAACCTACGCAAACGAAAGGCGCAGGCGCGGGGGGCGAGTGAAGAGACCGCATTGCCATCCAACGTCAGCGATAGACCACCTCGAACAACAGCGTCTTGATGACGACGGTGTTGTTCGATGTCGCTGCTTTCAATGCGTCACGATGAACGCATTGAGCTTATTTCCATCAGGGTCGCGGAAATAGCCCGCGTAGAAGGTGTCGCCGCGCGGTCCCGGCGGCCCCTCGCACGTCCCGCCATTTGCGAGTGCAAGACCATGAAGCCGGTGCACCTGATCCCTGTCCTTCGCCTCGAGCGCAACCATCACGCCATTGCCGACGCTTGCGGCATTGCCATCATGTGGTTTGATCAAACCAATACCCGGCGCGCCGCCCGGCGCCCCCCATGCAATAAACGTCTCAAAGTCCATCATCCGCCCCACACCCATTTCGGCGGCAATGGCATCGTAGAATCTTGCCGCACGCTGCAGGTCATTGGTACCCAGCGTCACATAACCAATCATCTTGCGTCTCCCGCGTTATTTAAGAACATAATAGAAACATTAAAGCGACGCGCAAGCCACTTTGAGCCATTCCTGCGCCTCGCCTGACACTTGCGGGCCGACAATGTCGAATGTCTGCGCATGATACTCATCAAGCCACGCGCGCTCGTCCGACGTCATCAACGCCGCATCGATCAACGTCTTATCAATCGGCGCGAAAGTCAGCGTTTCAAAGCTCAGCATCGTTGCCTCGCCGCCCGCGACCGTCCGCTCGCCGACCAGCACCAGATTTTCGATGCGGATTCCGTAAGCATCCGGTTTATAATAACCCGGCTCGTTCGACAGGATCATGCCTGCGCGTAACGGCTCGTCAGTGCCGGGCTGTCCGCCGCCGGGTTTGGCAATGCGTTGCGGCCCTTCATGGACCGCTAGATAGGCGCCGACGCCGTGGCCGGTGCCATGCGCATAATCGAGGCCCGCGGCCCAGAGGAACTGCCGCGCCAGTGCATCAAGCTGCCCGCCTGTTGTCCCGGCGGGGAACAGCGCCCGAGCGAGCGCGATGTGCCCCTTCAACACGCGCGTAAAGCGGTCCTTGACTTCGGCGGGCGGGGCGTCTGGCCCAATCCAGATCGTCCGCGTCACGTCAGTCGTGCCATCCACATATTGCCCGCCGGAGTCGCACAGATAGACCGAATTGGGTTCAATCGGCCGGTTGGTCTCCGCGCTCGCCTTGTAATGCATGATCGCGCCGTTCGGCCCCGCGCCCGAGATGGTATCGAAACTAAGGTCGAGCAGCTTACCCGTTTCCGCGCGGAAGGCGGCCAGCTGGTCCGACGCCGAAATCTCGGTCAGCGCACCCTTATGCGCTTCGACTGAAAGCCAGTGGAGATAACGCGAAAGTGCCGCCCCGTCGCGCGCATGAGCGGCTCGTGTTCCGGCCTGCTCGGCGTGGTTTTTGATGGCTTTGGCGAGCACCGCCGGATCACGGACGCTGACCAGTTTCGCGCCGCCTTTCTCCAGCACATCGAACACTGCCGCGACCGCACGCTCGGGATCGACGGCGACGCGCTTGCCGGTTAGCGTGGCCAGCATCGGCGCAAAAGCATCGCGGTCATGCAAGCGCACCCCATTGCCCAGATGCGCGCGGACGGCATCATCGATCTTGTCAGGCGCAATGAACAGGTCCGCCGTTGCATCGGCATGCAAAACGGCAAACGCGAGGCCGACCGGCGTGTGCGTGACGTCGGTCCCGCGCACGTTGAATGTCCATGCAATCGAATCGAGCGCGGTCATGACCGTTGCGTCCAACCCTTCACGCGTCAGCCAATCGGCAATCTCCGCGCGTTTTTCGGGCGCGGATCGCCCCGCAATATCGGTCGGCTGCACTGCAATCTTCGCAGGCGAGAGCGCAGGCTGATCCGCCCACACCGCATCAATCGGATTGGGCGTGACGGGCACCAGGTCCGCGCCCTTTGCCGCGAGCGCCGTCTTCGCCGCTGCTACCCAATCGCGCGTGTGCAGCCACGGGTCGTATCCGATCCGCCCCCCTTCGGGCGCATGCTCGCGCAGCCAGTCGGCAATGCTCACTTGTGGCACGCCGCAATATTCCCAGTTGTCGGCGGACACCTGCGCACGGACCTGCAATGTGTAGCGGCCATCGGTGAAAATCGCGGCATCCTGTGGCAGGACAACCGCCGCTCCCGCCGATCCCCGGAACCCCGTCAGCCACTCAAGCCGCTTGGCATAAACGCCGACATATTCGCTCATATGCTCATCGCTCAGCGGCACGACAAAGCCGTCGAGATGGTGGTCGGCAAGATGCGCACGCAGCGCGGCGAGACGGTCGGCATAGCTGGACATGGGTGAAACTGTTGCGCCAGTCCGCGCGCCCTTGCAAGAGGGTGCGATGACGCCGTTCAACCAAACAATCACCGCCCAACCCGCCGACATCGATGAGCTCGGCCATGTCAACAACAGCGTCTGGGTGCGCTGGATTCAGGACATGGCGACCGCACACTGGGAGGCGCAGGCGCTGCCCGAGCATATCGCCGCCTATGTCTGGGTCGTGGTGCGGCACGAGATCGACTTCCTCGGTAACATCGCGGCGGGCGAAAGCGTCGAAGGCCGCACTTGGGTCGGCGAAGCCCCACGCGGCGCGAAGTTCGACCGGCATGTGGAGTTTCTGAGCGACGGCAAAGTCATCGTCCGCGCAAAGACGACCTGGGCGATACTGGACAAGGCGACGGGGCGGATATTGCGGGTGCCCAAGGATGTGGCGGGGCGGTTTGTTTGATGCTCGTTCCGGAGAAAGAAGCTCAGGCAATCATTTGGGATTATTTCAAGCCACGCCATACGCATGCGTGGAACATGCTTGTTTTATCTTGGCGGCAGCTGGATGCCGTGAGCCCGGAAACAGAAATCGGCTTTGAGACCGAATATCATTGGGAAAACTTCATTCTTCGCCTCTGGCTGTATCGGACAACAGTGAGAACTCTGATCAAGCTATCAACGGTAAAGGCTGATGCCGAAAAGGCGATAAAGCACTTCGATGACAAATTCCGTAAAGATGGCAAAAATCAGCTCAAAGCTGTGCGCGATATGATCGAGCATTTCGACGATTACGCTTCTGGCGCGGGGCGTGGACCGGCGGAGCGATTCAGCGATCTTGACCCATGGAGAGTAGTCGGTCGTGATCAATATCAGCGCGGCCAATTCAGCCTTGTAAGGATCGATTCTTACTCGGCAGCGATCAAATTGAAGTTGGACGCTGAGGCGGTAAGCGCAACATTTATCCAATGGTACAAATCGCCAGCTGAAAGCGAGAGCGCAGCCTAAATTTACAAATCAATCAACAACCGCGTCGGACCCTCAATCGCATTTTTCAGCGCGACGAGAAAGTTCGCCGCCTCCCGCCCGTCGATCATCATCGTTGAAAAATCTCTTCGTGGCGAAGCTGAATGCCCAAGTCTGGCAACTCGACGTCTCCCTTGTTCGCGATTTCCGAGTCCAGCCACCCGCCTGCTTCGTTCCTGCTCAACAATCGAACAGTTTCGGCTTCCGGGTCGATATAAAGGATCGCGCGCAACGAGTGAATCGCACAATATTCGGGTAGCTTTACCCGGACGTCGCTGTCGCGCGTTGTCGGTGAAAGCACTTCGACGACGAGGTGCGGATCGTCGAACATTTGCAACTTGTCGTTCTCCCGACCGTCGCGACCGCAAAAGACCGACACGTCTGGATAACGAAGCGACAGATCATGCGCGCGCAATCCCATGTCGGAGCCATAGGGTCGGCAGGGCTTGCCGCGTAGCTTGTCGAACAGCGTGCCGAAGATATTGCCCTGAACGCGCGCATGAGCGGCGCTGCCCCCTGCCATCATGCGAATGACGCCGTTATCAAGCTCGACGCGACCTTCGACGTCGATCTCGAGTTCGAGGAACTCCTCGACAGTCAGCAATCGTTTCGCCTGAGTCGCCATACCTAAAGATCAATCAACAACCGTGTCGGGTCCTCGATAGCATTTTTCAGCGCGACAAGAAACGTCACTGCCTCCCGCCCGTCGATCAACCGGTGGTCGTAGCTCAAAGCCAGATACATCATCGGCCGCACCACGACTTGCCCGTCGCGGACGACGGCGCGGTCTTCGATGCGATGCAATCCCAGCACTGCCGACTGCGGCGGGTTGATGATCGGGGTGGACATGAGACTCCCGAACACGCCGCCGTTGCTGATCGTGAAGGTCCCGCCCTTCATGTCGTCCATCGTCAGCGTGCCCGCCTTTGCGCGCGCGCCGAAATCGCCGATGGTTTTCTCGATGCCCGCGACTGACAGTCCTTGAGCATCGCGGATGACGGGGACAACGAGGCCGTTGGGCGCGCTGACCGCGACCGAGACGTCGACATAGTCGTGGTAGACGATTTCCTCGCCGTCGATCTGCGCATTGACGTTGGGAATATCGCGCAACGCCATGCACGCGGCTTTCACGAAAAAGCCCATGAAGCCGAGGCGGACGCCGTGCTTTTTCTCGAACAGGTCTTTGTATTTTGAGCGTGCTTCGATGACGGCGGTCATGTCGACATCGTTGAAAGTGGTGAGGAGCGCGGCCGTGTTCTGTGCTTCCTTCAGCCGCTTGGCGACTGTCTGGCGCAAGCGCGTCATGCGGACGCGTTCTTCGCGGCGGTCGGTGCCGACGGTGACGGCGGCGTTCGCGGGCGCAGCAGCCGGTGCGGTCGGCACAGGCTTTGGCGCAGCGGCGGCAGACAGGACATCGTCCTTGGTCAGGCGACCATCCTTGCCCGTGCCCTTGATGGTCGAAGGATCGACCCCTTTTTCCAACACGATGCGGCGAACCGAGGGGGAAAGGGTCTGGGCTGATTCCGCCACTGGTTCGGGTGCGGGCGCGGGCGTTGCCACGGGGGCAGGGGCCGCCGCACCGCCACCCGCCTCAATCGATGCAATCACCGCACCGACGTTCACGGTATCGCCAACCTTCACGATCTGCTGCCCCATCACGCCCGCGACGGGCGAGGGGACTTCGACCGAAACCTTGTCAGTCTCGAGGGACGCAATCGGCTCATCGGCGGCCACTGCGTCGCCGGGCTTCTTCAACCATTCGCCAAGCGTGGCTTCGGTGATTGATTCGCCCAAAACGGGGACTTTGACTTCGGTGCTCATAATTTTCTACCTCTGTGCTCCTGCGAAAGCAGGAGCCTTGTTAACATGTGCCGCCGCTCGTATCGGCAGAGCTCCTGCTTGCGCAGGAGCACGGTGTTACCCCTTCCGCTGCCTGCGGATCTCCGCACGCACATTGTGACCCAAGGCATCGGCAACAAGCGCTGCCTGTTCGGACTGGTGACGTTTGGCAAGGCCCGTGGCGGGCGATGCGCTGGCTTTGCGACCGGCGTAACGCGCGCGAGCAACCTTGCACTTTGCCGCTGCTAATGCCTCTTCTATCTCGGGTTCGACGAAGAACCACGCCCCGTTGTTCTTCGGCTCTTCCTGCGCCCAGACCACTTCTTCAAGGTTCGTCATGCGCTTCAGGCGGGCGACCAATGGCTCGCCGGGGAACGGGTAAAGCTGTTCAAGGCGGACAATCGCTGTGTCCGCTCCGCCCGCCGCGTCGCGCGCGTCGAGCAGATCATAAGCGACCTTGCCGCTGCACAGCACCAGCCGCTTCACGTCATTGTCAGCGGGCGCATTGGGATCGGACAGGATGCGCATGAAATGACCGTTGCCGACGAAATCCTCGGTCTTCGACACGGCGCGCTTGTGGCGGAGCAGCGACTTGGGCGTCATGATGACGAGCGGCTTGCGGAAACTGCGGTGCATCTGGCGGCGCAGGACGTGGAAGTAATTGGCTGGGGTTGTGATGTTCGCCACCTGAATATTATCGTCGGCGCACAGCTGCAGGAAACGCTCGAGACGCGCGGACGAATGCTCCGGCCCTTGCCCTTCAAACCCATGCGGCAACAGCATGACAAGCCCGTTGGCGCGCAGCCATTTCGCTTCGCCCGAGGCAATGAACTGGTCGATCATCACCTGCGCGCCATTCGCGAAATCACCGAACTGCGCTTCCCACAACACCAGTGTTTTCGGGTCAGCGCTGGCATAGCCATATTCGAAACCAAGCACCCCGAATTCGGAGAGAGTGGAGTCCAGCACTTCGAAATTGCCATGCGGCAGGGTGGATAGCGGGATATATTTATGCTCGTCGGCCTGATCGACCCACACCGAATGGCGCTGGCTGAACGTGCCGCGCCCCGAATCCTGCCCCGACAGGCGGACACCGTAACCTTCGGACAACAACGACCCGAAGGCGAGTGCTTCGCCGGTCGCCCAGTCATAACCTTCGCCCGAATTGAACATCGCCCGCTTGGCATCAAGCACGCGGTTCAGCGTTGGATGGATCGTCAGGTCGGTGGGCACTGTCGTTAACGTCCGCCCCAACGCATCGAACAGCTTCTTTTCAACACCGGTTTCGACATTGCGCCGCGCGGTTTCGGGATCGGCGGGCTTGTGCAGCCCCGCCCAGCGCCCCCCGAACCAGTCGGCCGCGTTTGCTTTGTAATTTGCGCCTGCTTTGAACTCTTCCTCGAGCATCGCGGTGAAGCGCATGACATGCTCGGCGGCCCAATCCTTGTCGATGGTCCCCTCGGCAATCAGGCGCGCGGCATAAACGTCGCTGACGCCCGGATGCCCCTTAATCGTCTTGTACATCAGCGGCTGGGTAAAGCCCGGCTCGTCGCCTTCATTGTGGCCAAATCGGCGGTAACACCACATGTCGATCACGATGTCGCGGTGGAACCGCTGGCGGAATTCGATCGCCATCTTGCAGGCGAAGGTGACGGCCTCGGGATCATCGCCATTGACGTGGAAGATCGGGGCTTGCACGCCCTTCGCGACGTCGGACGGGTAAGGCGATGACCGCGCGAATTGCGGGCTCGTCGTGAATCCGATCTGGTTGTTGATGATGAAATGGATGCAGCCGCCGGTATTATACCCGCGCACACCAGAGAAGCCGAGGCATTCCCACACGATCCCCTGGCCCGCAAACGCCGCGTCGCCGTGGAGGAGGACGGGAAGAACCTGGACATGCTCGCTCAAGTCATCCCGGTCGGTCTGAATCGCGCGCACTTTGCCGAGCACGACGGGGTCGGCGGCTTCGAGGTGCGAGGGGTTGGGGACCAGCGACATATGCACTTTGATCCCGTCAAACTCGCGGTCTGTGCTGGTGCCGAGGTGATATTTCACGTCGCCCGATCCGCCGACATCTTCGGGGTTCGCCGTGCCGCCCGAAAATTCGTGGAAGATGATGCGGTATGGCTTGGCCATCACGTTCGCGAGCATGTTCAGCCGCCCGCGATGTGCCATGCCATAGACGATTTCGCGCACGCCCATCGCGCCGCCATATTTGATCACGGCTTCCATCGCGGGGATCATCGCTTCACCGCCATCGAGGCCAAAGCGCTTCGTTCCGACATATTTCTTGCCAAGGAAACGTTCCCATTGTTCCGCCTCGATCACCTTGGCGAGGATGGCTTTCTTGCCTTCGGGCGTGAAGCTGATTGCGGCGTCGCGCCCTTCCATGCGCTCCTGAAGGAACCGGCGTTCCTCGACGTCGGAAATGTGCATATATTCGAGGCCGACATTGCCGCAGTAATTTGCACGCAGCGTGGCGACGAGCTCGCGGATGTTGCCCCATTCCATGCCGAGCGCGCCGCCGAGATAGATCTTCCGGTCGAGGTCCGCTTCGGTAAAGCCATGATATTCGGGCGTGAGATCGGCAGGCAGGTCAGTCTTGGTCAGGCCCAGCGGATCGAGATTCGCAGCAAGGTGCCCGCGCACGCGATATGTGCGGATCAGCATCATCGCCTTGATCGAATCCGATGCGGCTTTGACGAGATCGCCTTCGGCAACAGGTGCGCCGGTTTTGGCCGCCGCTTTCTTGATTTCGACCGTCATCTGCGTGGGGTCGAGCGCTGCGGTCAGATCGTCGGTATTGAACGCAGGCCAGTTGGGCCGCGCCCATGACGGTCCGGCTTCGTGTTCCGCGGTGAAAGTTTCGTTTTCGAGTCCCATGGTCACCTCGTCGCCCCGGCGGAGGCCGGGGCCGCTACTTATGGAGCGCCCTCGTAAGAAGGGCGGCCCCGGCCTCCGCCGG
>JANMPU010000025.1:0-2001 GCA_031369985.1 Sphingomonas sp.
CGACCGAGCGAGGCGGAAGAAGCGAGGCATCGGCACCGGCTGTTCGGGTATATTGACGGTGCCGAAGCCTGTTCGGCGGCGCGGTGGGCCACCGATGCCACGGTCGCCATTGCCGAGGCACATAGCGCAGGGCAACTGCCGATCCTTGTTGGCGGAACTGGGCTTTATATACGGACATTGCTCGACGGGATTGCGCCTGTGCCCGAAATCGATCCGGCGGTGCGCGCCAACGTTCGGGCGATGGCGGTAAGCGAGGCCTATGCGGCGTTGGAGCAGGAGGATGCACCAGCGGTGGCACGAATTGCGCCAGCGGATCTGGCAAGGGTGATGCGGGCTTTGGAAGTCGTTCGGTCAACCGGGAGGCCGTTGGCGGCATGGCAGAGTGAACGGGCTGGCGGGATCAGAGCCACTGTCAGGGTCGCACCAATGATCCTGTTGCCGCCGCGGGACTGGCTGGCCGAGCGGTGCGATGCACGGTTCGAGATGATGTTCGAGCACGGGCAGGATGAAGTCGCAGCGCTAATGGCGCGCGATCTGGACCCTGCCCTACCCGTCATGCGCGCGATCGGCGTACCCGAGATTGCGGCCTATCAATCCCAAAAGTTAGTCAAAAGTGAGTCCAAGAACGCCGGAAAACTGGCGACGCGGCAATATGCCAAGCGGCAATATACTTGGTTCCGGCGGCAGTTGCCCGAGGAATGGCCACGTCATGCTGAGTCATTAAACAACGAATCAATCAATGAATTAGCAACAATATTACGCAATAAAGCGTTGACACCATAGTTTCTTACACCTAACGGCGGCGGCCTTGCCATTTATGCCGCATTGCAACAGGAGCGCGTCATGCCGACCGAACTGCCCGGAGCTGAAATCCTCGTCGAGGCGCTTGTCGATCTCGGCGTGGAAGTCATTTTCGGCTATCCCGGTGGTGCCGTGCTTCCGATTTATGACGCGCTGTTCAAACAAAAGCGGATCAAGCATATCCTCGTGCGTGCCGAGGCGGGGGCGGCGCATGCTGCCGAGGGCTATGCGCGTTCGACGGGGAAACCGGGCGTTGTCCTCGTCACCAGTGGGCCGGGCGCGACGAATGTGATCACTGGCATCACCGACGCGCTGATGGATTCGATTCCGATGGTGGTGATCACGGGTCAGGTTCCGACGAGCCTGATCGGGAGCGATGCGTTTCAGGAAGCCGATACCGTCGGAATCACGCGGCACTGCACCAAGCATAACTACCTTGTGAAAGATCCCGCCCGCCTCGGCGATATCGTTCACGAGGCATTTCATATTGCGACGTCGGGGCGCCCGGGGCCGGTTGTAATCGACATTCCCAAAGATGTGCAGGTCGCGACCGCAACATACCGTAATCCTGGCAAAATCCAGCATAAGACCTATCGCCCTGCCCTCAAGGCTGATGCCAAGGCGGTCGAGACGCTGGTCGAAATGCTTGCAGCGGCGGAACGGCCGATCCTCTACACCGGCGGCGGGATTATCAATTCTGGGCCGGGGGCGGCACAAATGCTGTGCGAACTGGCGCGGATCACGGGCGCACCGGTGACGTCAACGCTGATGGGCCTTGGCGCGTATCCTGCGAGCGGAGATCAGTGGCTCGGCATGTTGGGCATGCACGGCACTTACGAGGCCAATATGGCGATGCACGGTGCCGACCTGATCGTCTGCCTCGGCGCGCGGTTCGACGACCGGGTGACGGGTCGCCTCGATGCGTTCAGCCCGCGTTCCAAAAAAATCCATGTCGATATCGACCGCAGCTCGATCAACAAGATCGTGCGCGCCGACCTCGGCGTTGTCGGCGATGTCGGGCGCGTGCTGGAGGATGCGGTGAAGCTGTGGAAGGCGCGCCAGCATCCCAAGCCCGATCTGACCGCGTGGTGGACGCAGATCGACAAGTGGCGTGCGAAGAAGTCCCTCGGCTTTGCCAAATCCAAGAACGAAATCATGCCGCAGCACGCCGTCCGCGCGTTGTGGGAAGCGACGCACAAA
>JANMPU010000074.1:0-14896 GCA_031369985.1 Sphingomonas sp.
TTCACCTTGCGCTCAGGCTGGCGCTCTGGACGGGGCAGCGGCAAGGCGACCTCCTACGGCTGACATGGACCGCATATGACGGCCAGACCATCCGGTTGAAGCAACGTAAGACAGGCGCGCGAGTGTCGGTTCCCGTTGGCGAGCCGCTGCGGCTGGCGCTCGACTCTGCCAAGGCAAAGCGGGTGGACCGCGAACCTAACGACATGAAACCGCTTCCGCTGACGATACTAGCGACGGAGCGCGGGACTACATGGACGGAGTCCGGCTTCCGCGCATCGTGGCGCAAGGCGTGTGCGAAGGCCGGTGTCGTCGGCGTCACGTTCCACGATCTGAGAGGCACCGCCGTTACGAGGCTGGCGCTTGCCGATTGCAGCGAAGCGGAGATTGCCACCATCACCGGTCATAGCCTCAAAGATGTTGGGTCGATCCTTGATTCACATTATCTGAAACGGGATTCCGGGCTGGCTGTCAGTGCCATTCGGAAGCTCGAAAATAGAGGGATAACTCCCAACTGACCGCCCAACTGCAGTTGGCGTGTCCGACTGAAAATCGGAAAAAAGCCTGTAAAAACAATGGTGGACACACTTGGGTTCGAACCAAGGACCCGCTGATTAAGAGTCAGCTGCTCTACCAACTGAGCTATGCGTCCACACCCGTTGCGGGAAGCGCGCCGTTAGCATTGGTGGTGCGGTCGTGCAATCCTTATCCCGCGCTATCGAAAGCCACCTTTGCGCCGTTTGCCGTCACGTTCGATGCTCATCAATATGCCGAGGCACAGCATGACGGTTAGCATCGCCGTACCACCGAAACTGACCAGCGGGAGGGGAATGCCGACCACGGGCGCAAGGCCCATAACCATCATCAGGTTGATCGCGACATAAAAGAAAATCGTCGTGATCAGTCCAGCTGCTGCCAAACGCCCAAATCGCGATGGTGCTCGAGCCGAAACGCGCATGCCCCAGCGAGTTAGGAGAACGAAACCAAGGATGACCAGCACACCGCCGATCAAGCCCCATTCCTCCGCCATTGTCGCGAAGACGAAGTCGGTGTGTCCTTCGGGAAGGTAATCGAGATGGCTTTGCGTTCCGTTCAAATAGCCTTTCCCGAAAATGCCGCCTGACCCAATCGCGATCTTCGATTGGGTAATGTGATATCCCGCGCCGAGTGGATCGCTTTCGGGGTCAAGGAAAATCAGCACGCGTTTGCGCTGGTAATCGTGGAGCATCGAAAAAGCGATAGGCAGTGAGGCGGCCAGTGCGATCCCCGATCCGACAAACAGCCGCATCGGCACACCGGCAAGGAACACCACGACGATACCGCCTGCTGCGATCATCGTTGCTGTGCCGAGATCAGGCTGGATGAGGACAAGCAGGAACGGAAAAAGGATCATGCCCAATGCAGGCCACAGCGCGTTGAAGCTGCGCAGTTCACCCGCCGGAAGCATGTCGTAAAAGCGCGCGACGGCAAGGACGATGGCGAGTTTCATCAACTCGGAGGGTTGCAACCGGATGAAACCAAGATCGAGCCACCGCTGTGATCCGCCGCTGACAGCGCCTAGTAATTCGACTGCGATCAGCATGATCAGAATGATGGCATAGGCTGGAAAGGCAATCGCTTTCCACAGGCTTTCGGGGATGCGCGACAGAACAAGTGCCATGCCCAAAAAGATGACGAACTTGACGCCTTGCGATGATGCCCACGGGCTAAAACTACCACCAGCGGCTGAATAGAGCACAATCAAACCAAACCCGCCCAACGCGACAACCAAGCTAAGGATGCGCCAATTGATTGTGCTCAGCGAGGCGGGGACCAGGCTCATTCGGTCGTATCCCCGGTCGTTTCCACGGTGGGCGTCGGTGCAGCAGCGAAACTTGCCGCCCTTGATTTAGCACGCGCATTCACATCACCGCCCCATCCGCTTTCAAGTTCGGTCAAGAAGCCCATCGCTTTCTCTGGATCGAACAAATAGGTTAGGACATCGCGCGCCACCGGCGCTGCTGCTCGTGCACCACCCATACCATGTTCGATGACGACCGAAGCGGCATAGCGCGGCGTATCGACCGGCGCGAAGCAGACGAACAGGCCATGATCGCGATATTTCCACGCACCCGATTGACCGCGCTGCGCCCCTTCGATCTTGCGGACTTGCGCGGTACCGGTCTTGCCGCCCATCTGGATGCCCTCAAGCGGCAAACGGCTGCGTCCTGCCGTGCCGTCGCCATTAACAACTTCGCTCATCGCCGCACGGACAATGGCCAGATGCTCGTCTGTGCAAGATAAATGCGACGGCTGTGGTGGGCGACCCATCAAATGCGGTTGCAACATACGGCCCGACGCGATTCGTGATGCCATGACGGCCAATTGTAGCGGGCTGCATTGCACATAGCCCTGCCCAATCGTCGCGTTGAGCGTGTCAGCGCGCGACCATTCCTTCTTATATTTTTTGAGTTTCCAGGCACTGTCCGGGACTGTGCCATAGCTTTGCGTGGTGAAGGGCAGGGGATACTCCGCCCCGAGACCCAGTTCGCGCGCCATCGCCGCAATCTTGTCATACCCAATGCGATTGCCCATAGAATAGAAATAGGTATTACAGCTTTTCGCAATTGCCCGTTTCATATTGACGGTGCCGTGCCGACCCAGACAGCGGAACACGCGGTTCCCCAATCGGTATCCCCCGCCGCAGAATACAGTGTCTTCAGGCGTCACCCCCGCTGCCAGCATCGCCAGCGCAGCCATTGGTTTCAAGGTCGATCCTGGCGGATACAGCGATTGTAGCGCTTTGTTGACCAGTGGACGGCGTTCGTCCTCCGACAGCATTTTCCATTCCATACGGCCGATGCCGTCGGAAAAACTATTGGGATCATAGGCAGGCATTGACGCCATGCAGAGAATGCCGCCCGTCAGCGTATCGATAACCGTGACTGCTCCTGAATTTTCGCCCAAACGCCGCGCCGCATAGGCCTGAAGCCCTGCATCAATTGTTAGATGCAGCGTTTCACCCGGCGCGTCGGGCCGCGTCGCAAGGTCGCGGACCAACTTGCCACGCGCGGTAACTTCGCTGCGCCGCGCACCGGGTTCACCGCGCAACTTCGCTTCCATCACGCGTTCAACGGCTTCCTTGCCAATCTTGAAGCCGGGCGTAATCAGTAGCGGGTTCTTGTCCTTTTCATAATCCTTGGCCGACGCTGCGCCGACATAGCCAAGCAAATGCCCGACCGAGGCGCCTTCGGGATAAAAGCGGGCAAATCCCTGAGCTGGTTGCACACCGGGCAAATCAGGCGCGCGGATGCTGACGGCGGCGTAACGATCCCAATCAAGATTTTCCGCGACCTGCACCGGTTGAAAGCCGGACCCCTTCTTCACTTCACCTTCAATTCGGTCGCGTTCGTCGGGCGTCAGCTTGAGAAGCGTCGTCAGCGTGTCGAGCGTCCCTGGCACATCGCGGACACGGTCGGGAATGATGTCGACCCGAAACACAGTCCGGTTAAGCGCCAGTGGCTTGCCCTTGCGATCGACAATCCACCCCCGGCGCGGCGGGATCAGCGACAGGTTGACCCGGTTGCTCTCGGCCTGAAGCGCATAGCGTTCATTCTCGAATACAGAGAGGTAGCTCATCCGGGTCGCCAGCAACGCGCCAATGCCCAATTGCGCGCCACCGAGTACGAAACTCCGCCGACTAAACGCAAATTGCGCCTGCGCTTCGCTAACGCTCTGCCGGTCAAAAATTAGCCTTGGCCATTTTTTCATCGACCGAGCCGCCACCGGTCAAGCATCGCCGTCGTTCTGCTCAGGACTGGGAACAGCAGCGCACTCAACATAATCTGTGGTGCGACCACCCAAATTGGCGCGCCGCCCCCACTGAGCCAGCCCGCAAGCGCAAGATAGGCGGTGATGAAAACAATCGCGATGCCCCAATCCTGCACATGATCACGCCAGACAAAGCGGCGATCAATGGCATCGATTGCCACGAAAGTCAGCGTCCATAGCGCCATCCCTGTACCGATCGGCGCGCCACTAAAAAAATCATCGAACAGACCAAGCGGGAGCGCAGCCCAAACTGGCCACAGATCATTCCTAAGCAAACGCCACGATAGCAGCATCATAAATCCTGCTGGTGGCATGATCGGTGCGGTCGCGATAATCGGAAGAAGTGGGATCAGTGATGCTAGCATCACCGATACAACTGGGATCAGCTGCTGTTCAAGCGCCGTCGGGGGTGGGGCAAATCTGTCGCGGCGGGGAAGCAAGGCCATGGATCAGGGTGCAGCAGGGACAGGGGGCAAGACGGGGTCGGGAGCAACAAAAGGCGGCAGGACAACGGCAAAGTCAAGCGCTGCCGGATCAGCGAGTGGTCGCGCAACGGCGAGGTCGCGCCGTTCAATCTTGACGAGCGCCACCGGGACATCGGGCGGATAGATGCCTCCCGCGCCTGATGTCACCATGACGTCACCGGCCTTGAACGGATTACTTCCTGCTTCAAGCGCACGAATGTCGAGCCCGCCGTCGCCCCGCCCGCTCGCGAGGGCGGGCATCCCGTCGGACAAACGACGCACCGGAATAACCGCGCCGCCGTCGGTGATCAGCAACACGCGCGCCGTGATCCGTCCTGCCGCCACGACACGCCCGATCAGTCCTTCGGTGGTTCGAACCGGCTGCCCGCTGGCGACGCCCTGCGTGGATCCTGCCGATAATGTAGCATAGCGCCGCGCACTTGCGCCCGTTGAGGCGATCAAGCGTGCCGAAACAATCGCATCCGGGCTATTCTCCACTAATTGGGCAAGTCGCTTCAGCCGGTAATTTTCGCGGGCAACGGCTTTGCCTTTCATCAGATTGGCGCGCGCTGCCCGCAATTCGGTCTCCATTGCGCGGTTTTTTGATCCCGCATCGACGTAGGCAGCGAAACCGTCGTAGCCTGATGCAATCGTGCCAACGAATGAACGGCCGCCTTTTGCCACCGGCGCGGTGATATCAGTCAACAATCCTTGGATCGCCGCATGCCCCGCCGGGTCAAACCGTGCTGTCAATGCGAGCAACAGGCCGAGCAATATCCCGGCCACGGCAATGACATAGCTGGTGAAAAGCCCAAACTGCGCGCGCTTTGAAAAGCCCTGGCGCGCGCGGGATGGCGGCGCCATGTCCGCTTAATCCCGTTTCAGGCAGTCTGGAGCACACCGCGGAAGATCGGATCTTCCAGGGCGCGCCCCGTGCCGAGTGCGACACAGGTGAGCGGATCGTCGGCAACAGTCACGGGCAAGCCAGTTTCGTCACGCAACACTTCATCGAGCCCCTGTAGCAATGCCCCCCCACCGGTAAGCACAATCCCCTGATCAACAATGTCGGCGGCCAGTTCGGGCGCTGTGTTTTCCAACGCAATACGAACCCCTTCGACAATCGTGCCGACGGGTTCGGACAAGGCTTCGGCAATCTGACCCTGATTGATCGTAATTTCCTTGGGCACACCATTGACGAGGTCGCGGCCTTTGATGTGAATGGTCATGCCAATACCATCGGCAGGGGGCTTAGCGATGCCAACTTCCTTCTTGATCCGTTCGGCGGTTGCTTCACCAATCAAAAGATTGTGGTTGCGCCGGACATAGGAAACGATCGCTTCGTCCATCTTGTCGCCGCCAACACGCACGCTGGTCGAATAGGCTACACCGCGCAGTGACAGGACAGCAACTTCCGTGGTGCCGCCCCCGATGTCGACGACCATGGAACCAATCGGCTCGGTAACTGGCATGTCGGCGCCAATCGCAGCGGCCATCGGTTCTTCGATCAGCCAGACTTGACTTGCACCGGCATTCGACGCCGCATCGCGGATCGCGCGGCGCTCAACCGACGTCGACCCCGACGGCACGCAAATGACGATTTCCGGCCAGCGCAGCGGGCTCTTCTTGCCGCCGTGCACTTTCAGAATGAAGTGCTTGATCATCTGCTCAGCGACATCGATGTCGGCAATCACACCGTCACGAAGCGGACGGATTGCCTGAATGCTGTCGGGCGTCTTGCCCATCATCATCTTCGCATCTTCGCCAACCGCTTTGACGCGCTTCACACCATTGATCGTTTCAACGGCAACAACCGAAGGCTCGTTCAAAACAATTCCACGACCGCGAACATAAACGACGGTATTTGCGGTACCTAAATCGATGGCCATATCATGGCTCATGAACTTGAAAAAACGTGAAAACGGATTCTTCATTGCGGGGGAATCTCGGTGCTATTTTGGGCCACGCATAAAATATGAAAATTTCCGCAGCAGCCGGGTCGCGGGATGCCGCCGATTGGGCTAGTGGCTCCAACATGTCAATACGTCGCCTGCCCGAACACTTGGTTAATCGCATTGCGGCGGGTGAGGTTGTCGAGCGTCCGGCAGCCGCACTCAAGGAACTGGTCGAAAACGCGATTGATGCGCGTGCCACGCGGATTGATGTCGTTTTGTGCGAAGGCGGCACGACACGTATTGACGTGCGTGACGATGGCTGTGGCATGACAAGCGGCGACATCGCTTTGGCGCTCGAACGCCACGCCACATCCAAACTGCCGGATGATGTGATTGAATCAGTGACAACAATGGGATTCCGCGGCGAAGCCTTGCCGTCGATAGCGAGTGTGGCGCGCGTGACCATCGAAAGCCGTGTCGCGGGCGGTGAAGGCTGGCGGCGCGTTGTCGATAATGGTGTACTCGTTGAGGAAGGGCTCGCGGCACTACCGCCCGGCACACGGGTTTTGGTCGAAGGATTGTTCGAACGTGTGCCCGCCCGCCGCAAATTCCTTCGAACGCCGCGTAGTGAATATGCAGCCTGTATCGATGTCATGAAACGGCTTGCAATGTCGCGGCCCGACATCGGCTTTTCGGTCGAACATGACAGGCGGCGAACCTTGGCGGTTCAGGCCGAAAGCCAGCCATCGCGTGTCGCAGCCCTTACCGACCGCGCGTTGATTGAAAACAGCGTGGCCGTCGATTTCCACCGCGAGGGCATCCTCGTCGGCGGCGTGGCCGGATTGCCAACCTTCAACAGAGGCGTTGCCGATCATCAGTATCTCTTCGTTAATGGTCGTCCGGTCAAGGATCGCGTACTCATCGGCGCGGTCCGCGGTGCCTATGCCGATATGCTCGCGCGTGATCGGCACGCGGTCGTTGCGCTATTCCTGACCGTCCCGACGAATGAAGTCGACGTCAACGTCCACCCTGCGAAAACCGAAGTTCGGTTCCGCGATCCCGGATTGGTGCGCGGCTTGATTGTCAGTGGCTTGCGCGCAGCATTGGAGGGCGCAGGACACCGCAGTCAGTCAAGGCCAAGTGCAGCGGCCTTGGGCGCTTGGACGAGCGAAAGAGGCCACCCCCGGCCCGTCCACAAAGGCGTGGAGGGGAGAAGTTTTGGCATTTACCAAACCTATTCCCCTCCAGCCCTTGCTGGAGGGGCTAGGGGTGGCTCTTCTCATTTCGTTGGGGATCAACATACGGCCTTCACAGCCTACCCCTCAGCCCGCGCCGAACCCGCCCACGAACCGACCCCCGAACTGATTCAATATCCCATGGGCGTCGCCCGCGGGCAGGTCGCCGCCACCTATATCGTCGCCGAAGCCGAAGATGGCCTTGTCATCGTCGATCAACATGCCGCGCATGAACGCCTCGTCCTCGAGCGGATGCGTAAGGCGAGCGCAAACGGTGGCGTTGCGATGCAGCCGCTGCTCCTTCCGGAAGTCGTCGAACTCGACGAACCCGCCTGCGACCGCCTCGAAACCCGCGCTGCCGAACTTGCCGACTTGGGCCTTGACCTCGAACGCTTCGGACCTGCCGCGATGCTCGTCCGCGGCGTCCCCGCCATGCTTGGGCAAGTGGACGTCAAAGGCCTCGTTACTGATCTCGCTGACGAACTCGCCGCTTATGGCGAAGCGCTCAGTCTCAAGGAACGCCTTGATGCTGTCGCGGGCACAATGGCCTGTCACGGCTCGGTCCGCGCAGGGCGCAGCCTTTCGGTCGCCGAAATGAACGCGCTGCTCCGCGAAATGGAAGTCACGCCGCACTCGGGCCAGTGCAATCACGGTCGCCCGACCTGGATAAAGCTCGCACATGCCGATATCGAAAAGCTGTTTGGTCGGCGGTGAGTGCCCCCATTATCGTAACGGCCCTGATCGGCGAGCCGGACTTCACCACCCTTGACGGCCTCCGCCGCCAGTATTTCCCGCCCGAGCGAAACCACCTCCGCGCGCATTTGACGATGTTTCATCATCTGCCGCCTTCTTGCGAAGAGGAGCTCAAACAACTGCTCAAGGACGAAGCACGCGGAAACGACCCGCAAGCGCGCCTCTCAGGCCTCATCAACCTTGGCGGCGGGGTGGCGTTCCGCGTGGACAGTCCAGACATCGACGATATCCGCGAGCGAATCGCCGAACGCTTTGCACCGATGCTGATGCCACAAGACCGCAATCCATGGCGCGCGCACGTCACCATCCAAAACAAGGTGAAAGCCCCAGAGGCCCGCGCCTTGCTCGATCAACTCGCCATTGATTTCAAACCAAAACCGCTGAAGCTATCCGGCCTCGCCGCATGGCATTATCGTGGCGGCCCGTGGGAACCCGTTGCTGCCTACGCCTTCGGTACGGGGCACAAAATCACCGCGCCTGTCGCTGCAGCGCGCACAGTGCCGATCCCGCGATAATTGCGATCCCGCCGAGTTCGAAAATCCAGTTGAAGCGAAAGCCGAGGATCGTTGTCCCGATCAACCGGTCAATATGATGGAATGATGCCGCTCGAACTGCGATGAACGCAAGCAGCAACGACACGCCACCCAGTGCGGTGCGAACACAAATCGCGTGGTGTCGCGCAAAGCGAAAAAACCCTGCCACACCGATCACGCCACCGGCGACCATGCCGACAACAAACCCGGTCTGCACAAAACCACGTGCATCATACCATCCTTCGGCGCGCGCATATCGCGCCCGACTTGCGTGAACCATGATTGCAGATCGAGCTGCTTATTGACGCCTAAAGCGACCAAAAGAACAGCGATCAACCACCAAATGCGCCGCGTTTCGGGGGCTTGTCCCGCCCGGTAACAAAGCAACGCTGCGAGGGAATAAGCAATAACAGTAAACCACCCTACGACCGATGGATCGCCAATCCCCGGCGTCCAGCGTGCTTCGTTCATGCCCGCCCGGACGCCGCGTTTGCTGCGCCTAGCACAGCGCGCACGCTTGCCGTTGCAACATCGACATCAATGCCCACGCCCCACACAGTTCTGCCGTCTGACGTCTTGCATTCGACATAAGCGGCCGCTTGCGCATCGCTGCCAACGCCAAGGGTGTGTTCGGTATAGTCGATCACGTCCAGTCCGACGCCAAGCCCATCGACCGCCGCTACGACCGACGAGATCAAACCATTGCCGCGCCCGCTGACCGATTGTTCGGTGCCATCCACTGCGACCATGCCTGCGAAAATCCTGTCGCCGTTGCTGGCTTTCGTTTCGTCATAATCGCCCAACGCGAACCGCCCGTTGCCGAGATATGCTTTCTCAAACGCTCCCCAGATGTCGCCTGCCTGTAACTCACGGCCCAGTTCATCGGCCAGCGCCTGCACATGACGGCTGAAATCGGCCTGCATCCGTTTGGGGAGTTTGAGCCCTTTGTCCTGTTCGAGTACCCACGCCACGCCACCTTTGCCCGACTGCGAATTGACGCGGATCACCGCTTCATAATCGCGGCCCAAATCCTTGGGATCGATGGGGAGGTAGGGCACTTCCCAATATTCATCATTGCGCACCACCTGCGCCGCAAACCCCTTCTTGATGGCGTCCTGATGCGATCCCGAAAAGGCGGTGAACACCAGATCGCCGACATAAGGCTGGCGAGGATGCGTCGCGATATTGGTACAATATTCGACGGTCTTCACTACTTCGTCGATATTTGAAAAGTCGAGGCCGGGGTCGATCCCCTGCGTGTACATATTCAGCGCAACGGTGACGAGGTCGACATTGCCCGTCCGCTCGCCATTGCCGAGCAAGCATCCCTCGACGCGGTCGGCCCCTGCCAGCAAACCAAGTTCGGTCGCTGCAACGCCGGTGCCACGATCATTGTGCGTATGCAGCGAAATGACGACCGCGTCGCGATTGGGAATATTCCGCGCAAACCACTCAATCTGGTCCGCATATATATTGGGCGTCGCGCACTCGACGGTTGCGGGCAGGTTGAAAATGATCGGCTTGTCGCGCGTGGGTTGCAGGACGTCCATGACGGCCGCGCAGACTTCGGTCGAAAATTCGATCTCCGCGGTCGAGAATGTCTCGGGCGAATATTCGAAATGCCAGTCAGTTGCGGGGCGTTTCGCGGCTTCATCGCGCAACATCATAGCGGCATCAACAGCAATCTGCTTGATCTGCGCAGGCTCCAGACCAAATACGATCTTGCGCCACGCCGGGCTGACCGCGTTATAGACATGAACGATGGCACGCGTTGCCCCCTCCAGCGACTGGAACGTCGTTTCAATGAGGTCACGCCGCGCCTGCGTCAGCACTTGCACCGTTACATCGTTAGGGATGCGGCCACCCCTGACCAGCCCATTGATGAAATCAAACTCGGTCGCGCCTGCACTCGGGAAACCAACTTCGATTTCCTTGACACCAATCCGGCACAGCAGATCGAAAAAGCGCTGCTTTTTCTCGCTGTCCATGGGGTCGATCAGCGCCTGATTGCCGTCGCGCATGTCGGTTGAAAGCCAACGAGGCGCGTGCGTGATCGTGCGCGAAGGCCATTGCCGGTCAGGCAAATTGATCGGGGGGAAAGGACGATATTTAACAGAAGGGTCGCGCAGCATCATTGGGTCTCGGTTCGCTTCGAGTGCGTTTGAATTGTCCCTTAGGCTGCGCTGCGCATCAAGCGCAGGGGTTCGTCGCGCCTAAGGGCGCATAAGTCGAAGGAGTGAGTGCCGAACTGCCATCATGATTACTCGGCTAACCGACCTATTTCTGAAACGCAACCGTGATGTCGAGCGCGACGGCATCGCCCACCACCGGAATGCCAAAGCCCAGTCCAAACTCGCTGCGCTTGATCATTGTCTTTGCATGGAATCCGATGTTCTCCTTGCCCCCCATCATCGGTGGCGCTTTGCCTGCACCGGCAAATTCGCTGTCGAGGATGACCGGCTTGGTCACGCCGTTCAGCGTCAGGTTGCCCGTGATCTTGGCTTTCATGCCGTTCGCGACCACGCTGGTCGAAACGAATTTCGCATCTGCGGGCGCGGCACCGAAAAAGTCCGGTTTCTTACCATCCTTGCCCGCACGCAACATATGTTCGGTCAAGCCAGCGCTTGCCGTCGTCAGCTTCGAAACCGGGATCGTGATTTCGACTTTCGACACATTGGGTTTCTTGGGATCAAACGTCAGAGTTCCCGTTGAATCCCCGAAAATCCCGAAATAATCGTTGAACCCCATGTGGTCGACGCGCCATCCGATCAGCGTGTGGCCGGGATCCACTGTATAGGTCCCGCCGGTAATCGCAGCCGTCGATTTTGACCCCGGTTTCTGCATCTGTTGCGCGATGACCGGCGCAGCAACGAGGAAGGGAAGGGCGATCAGGGCAATGCGGCGCATGGGACGACTCCTATTGATCCAATGCACCGCAGATTGCGCCTAGTTCTTCGCCTTATCAACCAGCTTGTTGGCACCGATCCATGGCATCATTGCGCGCAGCTCGCTGCCGACTTTCTCGATCGGATGCGCGGCGGCGGCCTTGCGTGACGCCTTGAGTTCAGGCTGGCCGGCACGATTGTCGAGGACGAAATTCTTGACAAACCGGCCCGACTGGATGTCGGCGAGCACGCGCTTCATTTCGGCTTTGGTCTCGGCCGTAATGATCCTCGGCCCCGTCGTAATGTCACCATATTCGGCCGTATTACTGATCGAATATCGCATGTTGGCAATGCCGCCTTCATAGAGCAGATCGACGATCAGCTTCGTTTCATGCAGGCATTCGAAATACGCCATTTCGGGCGCATAACCAGCTTCGACCAAAGTCTCGAACCCCGCCTGAATCAAATGTGTGATCCCGCCGCACAGCACGGCTTGTTCGCCGAACAGATCTGTTTCGCATTCTTCTTTGAAATTGGTTTCGATGATGCCGCTTCGTCCTCCGCCGACGCCCGACGCATAGGCAAGTCCAATGTCATGCGCGTTGCCGCTCGAATCCTGATGCACCGCGATTAGGCAGGGGACACCGCCACCACGGACATATTCACTGCGCACAGTGTGCCCCGGACCCTTCGGTGCAATCATAATCACGTCCAAATCCGCGCGCGGCTCGATCAGGCCGAAATGGACATTCAGCCCGTGAGCAAACGCCAACGTCGCGCCTTGCTTCAGGTTCGCGTGCAAATCATCAGCATATATCGCGGCCTGATGCTCGTCAGGCGCAAGGATCATGACGATGTCCGCCCATTTCGCGGCGTCGACGTTGGACAAAACCTTGAAGCCCGCACTCTCTGCTTTAGCGGCCGTCGCCGAACCGGGACGGAGCGCAATCGCAACCTCGGCCACACCCGAATCGCGCAAATTTTGCGCGTGTGCATGCCCCTGCGACCCATAACCGACGATGGCGATCTTCTTGTTCTTAATGAGGCCAAGGTCGGCATCACGATCGTAATAAACGCGCATTTTTCTTCCCTTTGTGGTTCAGGCCGCTTTGCGGGCGACAAGTGTAAGTGCCTTGCCGTCACCGATTATTGCGGCAGCAAGCGCATAGATTTTGAGAGCGACCTCGGCGAGCGGGCGGAGCGCACCGGCTTTCGCCATATCGACCGAATAGCCGTGGAATGAGTAGCGGACTTGTATGTCGGTGAACCCCGCCGCCGCGACCATCTGGCTGAGCGCGACTCGATCAAAATGATAAAGATGCGTCGGCATCTGCAACCAGTCCCAGCCCTTCCCGAAAAGTCGCCGCTCGCTGCACCCGAAATTGGGCACAGCCACCAGCAATTGCCCGCCCGGTTTCAGCGCAGCCAGCGCCGCGCGCAACGTCGCCGAAGGTGAAAAGACATGCTCAAGCGAATGATAAAAGGTAATCGTATTGAATGATCCCGGGGCGATTTTGGCGCTGGTCAGATCGCCAACCTGTATGTCCAGTCCCGCCGATTGTCCCGCTTTTGCTGCGCTTTCGGAGAATTCCAGACCCCGGACCGTCCAGCCAAAGCTCTGTAACTCGAGCATCCGCTCGCCCGACCCGCAGCCAACGTCAAGTAACGTCCCGCGCTTGTGCCCGTCAGGCATCACCAGAAACCGCGACAGAAAACGCGTGAACGGGGCAGGGGGCCCCGCATCCGCGCCACTCAATCCTGCATAGCCCATATGCCGCAACAGGATTGTCCTCCGCAGCCGTTCCTTGAACCGTAGTGGCGCATTCGGATCGGTCGCCTTGGGCGCACCAAACGAATAATAGCCATCGCCATAAAACCCTCCGAGCGCCGCCGCTGTCGGACGCGGCGATGTAAAGGCTAGACCGCACCCACCACAGCGGACAATGCCCGAAGCCTCGCCGTCAAATTCAAACGCATAGAGCGAGATCTGCACCGCCGATCCGCACGCGTCGCAAACCGCTGGCTCAAACCGCGCAGCGACCGTGGGACGGGCGTCGGCCTCAGCCATCGGCATCGCGGCCGCGCGCAATCGCGACAATCCCGGTGCGCGCGACTTCGACCAGCCCGACTTCGCGCATCAATGCCACGAAACTGTCGATTTTCGACGAGCTGCCGGTGACTTCAAAGACAAAGCTCTCGATCGTCGTGTCAACCACATTGGCGCGAAACACCTCGGCGAGGCGCAGGGCTTCGATCCGGTGCTCGCCGGTGCCCGCAACCTTAATCAGTGCCAGTTCGCGTTCAACATGCGGGCCCAGCACTGTCAGGTCGGTGACGCGGTGAACCGGAACAAGCCGGTCCAGCTGTGCAACAACCTGTTCGATCACCGCTGCCGTCCCCGACGTGACGATCGTAATGCGCGAAACGGCATCATCCTCGCTGATGTCGGCAACCGTCAGGCTCTCGATGTTATACCCCCGTGCCGAAAACATGCCCGCGATCCGCGCCAGCACGCCGGACTCATTGTCCACGGTAACAGAGAGTGTGTGACGCTCGATGGGGCCGGTCTTGATGTGCACTAGACCAACGCCTTCGCTTCATCATCCATTGTGCCGACAACGCCTGCTGGATCAAGAATCATGTCGGTATGCGCTGCCCCACTCGGGATCATCGGGAAGCAATTGGCCATTTTCGCAACCATACAGTCGAAAATCACCGGCCCGTCATGCGCCAGTATTTCGGCAATCGCGCCGTCGAGATCAGCGGGGTCCGAGCAGCGGATGCCCTTCCAGCCATACGCCTCAGCCAGCTTCACAAAATCCGGCAATGAATCACTGTAACTCTCTGAATAGCGGCTCTCATAGGTCAGTTCCTGCCACTGACGAACCATGCCCATATATTCATTGTTGAGGATGAAAATCTTGACCGGCAGGCGATATTGCGTTGCTGTCGCCAACTCCTGGATATTCATCTGGATCGACGCCTCGCCGGCAATGTCGATCACCAGCGCCTTGGGATTGCCAATCTGCGCACCGATTGCAGCGGGCAGGCCATAGCCCATGGTGCCAAGGCCGCCGCTCGTCAGCCACTTGTTCGGCAATTCAAAGCCATAATGCTGCGCCGCCCACATCTGATGCTGGCCGACTTCGGTGGTGATGATCGGCTTGCGCTTGTGCGTTGCACGGTAGAGCGCGGCGACGGCCTCTTGCGGCATGATCTCGGTGGTCGATACGGGGTAGGCGAGCGAATTCTTCGCGCGCCACTCATCAATCCGTTTCCACCACGCGGCAAGGTCAGCCTTCTGATGCGCGCGCGATTTCCAGATCT
>JANMPU010000076.1:0-2263 GCA_031369985.1 Sphingomonas sp.
CCGGCCCCTCCCCTGAAGGGGAGGGGAGATTTTCCACCGCGTGCACCCGCGCCAACGGCTGCATCGGCACTTTCACGACGCTCACTTCGACCAACTCAAGCGCCAAAAGTTCACGATATGTTCCTATTTTTGCAACCTTAATGCGATACCCAAACGACAACCCCGACCCGCGCGAAACCAGCCCCGCCTCACGCACACGACCGATAACCCGCAGCCCCTTGGCATCCTCGGCCAGCATTTCGATCTCGCCAATCGGCCGCGTCCGGTCATGCTGCCATAACAGTGGCACGGGCCGGTCCAGCTGACCCGCAAACGCCCCCTTACGAACGACATCCCCACCCCGATCCACCCGATCAAACACCGCTGCATAGCCCGCAAATCGCATTTCTCTTTCCCTGCACACTGCGCTCCTGCGAAGGCAGGAGCCTAGGAAGTATGGCGCATTCTCATAAGCTGGACTCCTGCCTTCGCAGGAGCACTCAGCCCGTCACCAGCGAATAAAGCCCCAACTTCACCGCAATCCCGATCAGAACCAGCGCCAAACCAACGCGGATCACCCAACCAATCACCGCATTGCGCGCCGACCTTTTGGCATCGCGCCACGCCTTCAACAGCTCACGCAACTCAACCACATCATCCCGCGCGCCTTCATCCGCCAGCCCCAGCCGCGCCAACGCCCGCCGCGCGCCCATCTCCGACGCTTCCTCGACCAGCGCGCGCAACGTCACCAGGTCGTGACCGTCCTCTCGCGCCAACTGCGCAACGATAAGAGCGTCCGTCATTTCAAATCCCCCTCCCGCTTGCGGGAGGGGTTAGGGGAGGGTCCGATGCGACGAAGGGGAGACCAGCCTCGAATGAGTCCCCTCCCCCGGCCCCTCCCGCAAGCGGGAGGGGAGCGAACCCCAACATCGCCCGCTTCTCCGCCACACTCAAAAAATCCGCCGCCGTCACCTGCCCCCAAAGCCGCTCGCGCTCCTCACTCAACGCAGGCACCTGATCCAGATCCACCGTCAACGCCAACCCCGGAAACCACCCCTTCAACCCGTCGGCGATCCCGCCCAGCACCGTTGCCGCCACCGGCAAGATCGCCAGCCGCCACAGCGCTTTGTTCGCTTCCCGATAATTGGCATAAGCCGCATCGCCCGGCAGGCCGAGCAACATCGGCGGCACCCCGAATGCCAACGCAATCTCGCGCGCCGACGCTGCTTTCAAGCCGACAAAATCCATATCCGCCGGGGTCAAACTCATCGCCTGCCACTTCAATCCGCCCTCGAGCAGCATCGGCCGCCCCGCATTGCCCGCACCGGAAAAACTATTATCCAATTCGGTTCGCAATCGCTCGAATTGTTCCGGCGAAAGCGCCGCCCCCGGCTCGCCCGGTTCATACACCATTGCCCCCGAAGGCCGCGCCGCATTGTCGAGCAGCGCCTTGTTCCATTTGGTCGCCGCATTGTGGATCGCCACCGCGCCCGCTGCCGCGCCCAGGCACCCCAGCCCATAATGATCATCCAGCGGATTGGCCGTTTTGATGTGGATGACCGCAGGCCGCCCCGCTGCGTCCTCGGCCGCAATTCGCATTGTCGCTTCGCCCGCTTTATACAGGAACGCGACCGGCCACCCCCGCGCATCCGCTTCGATCGTGACCCGTTCCGGCCTCAAGGCGAACAATTCGACCGGCGCACCATCCGCGCCCGTCAACACCTGCACATAAGCATTGCCATGCAACAACAATTGCATCGCCACCGTCTCAACCAGCCCCTGCCCCGCCGTCTTGGCGGTGAGCAAAGGCAAAACCACCGGATCAGACGCGGAAACCGGCGCCGACCCAACCCCTTCCGCCACCAACCGAACCGCCCGCTGCGCCACAGGATTGTTCACATACCCCTCACGCACCCGATCCTCGTAGCTGCGCGGGATTTCACCCCCCGATCCCCAAGAAGACCACCCACGCAAAAGCGCCGGACGCAGCGAACCGCGCCCGACAGATTTCCTGCCGAAAAATTTCATTTAAGTGCTCCGAATTTAAAGGCTATTCGAGTTAAATATCGAGCTTTCGCTGTCTTTCTTCGTCTCGCTGCTGTCGTCTTGCGGCTTGATAGCGCAGGAGGTTTACACCGTGAGCTGATAAACGACCCATTACAGCCGAGGATCGCCCAGGCGCGTTTGAGAAAAATTCACCAGCCCAAGGGACAATCGCCACTCGATCTAGCCGGAAACGCGTGGCACACCAAAGGCCACATTCGTCCATCTCACCAACATTAGA
>JANMPU010000091.1:0-6784 GCA_031369985.1 Sphingomonas sp.
CCGCCTATCGCGGCGAACGCTATGAATTTGTCAGCGAATTGCGGGGCGCTTTGGTCGTCCTATGAGCAAAGCACGGCGCGACCTCTCGCTTGACAGCTTCCGGGGCCTTGATGTCCTTCTCATGATCCTCGTCAATGTTCAGGGCGACGGGAAACGCGCTTACCCCGCGCTGGTTCATGCCGAATGGAACGGGCTGACATTTGCTGATCTGGTGTTTCCAGTCTTCCTGCTGATTGTCGGCCTGTCGACGCCACTGGCGCTGGACCGGCCGGGAGTTGTGACAAGCTGGCTTGGTATCGTCCGGCGAAGCATCCTGCTTTTCGCGATTGGCGTCGGCCTCAGCCTGATGATCCGCCCTACGCTTGACCCCGACATGATCCGCTGGACCGGCGTGTTGCAGCGGATCGGGATCGTCTATCTAGTTTGCGCCGCCGTGGTGATGATCCGGCGCGGGATTAGCCTCGCTGTCGCGCTTTCGGTAGGCTTGCTGGCGCTACACAGCTACATGCTCTTGCGCGTCGGCAACCCACCCAGCATGGAACCCGGCATGGGGATTAGCGGCTGGCTCGACCAGAATTTCATTCCCGGTCGCGTGCTGCACAAGACGTGGGAACCGGAAGGGATCCTTTCCACCCTGCCCGCCATCGTTAACGGGTTGATCGGGGTTGCCGTCATGCGATGGCGCCAGGTGAAGAATGTCGGGCCGTGGCGCGTGGCGCTGGTCGGTGCGGGCTTACTGGGCGCGGGCTTGGCACTGGTGCCCATGTTGCCGATCAACAAGAATCTATGGACCGCAAGTTTCGCGCTGGTCACTTGCGGCGCGGGGATCATCGTTTGGAGCCTTATGCGGGCCTTCTGGCCGGTGATCGGGAGCAACGCGGTCGGACGCTGGACAGTGACATTGGGACAAGCGGCGCTGACGCTTTACATCGTCCACACCGTCCTGATTGCCATCATTTTCCGTACGCTGCCATCAGGCGAGAAGATCTGGAAGGTCACTTACGAATTGCTGCTCGCTGCAACCAACCTGACCCCCGCCGCCGCATCCCTGCTCTACGCGATAATCGCGGCGACCATTTCCTGCCTGATCCTCGTTCCGCTGCGACGACGCGGGTGGATATTGAAGGTTTAATCGAGAAACATCTTCCCCGGGTTGAACAGGCCCGTTGGATCAAGCGCATACTTGATCCGCCGCATTACATCGATAGCAGGTGCGCCATGCTCTCGCAGCATCGCCGCGCGCTTGCCCAGACCAATGCCGTGTTCGCCAGTGCAAGTGCCGCCGACCGACAGCGCGTGCGCAACCATGGCTTCGTTGATCGCTGCCGCCTTGTCCCAGCTTGCTTTGTCATCGGGTGGCAGGATGAACAACACGTGGAAATTACCATCGCCGACATGACCGACAATCGGCGCGAACAGGTCCGAGGCGTCGATGGCCGCTTTGGCTTGGACAATGGCGTCGCTGAGCTGGCTGATCGGCACACACACATCGGTGATCCATGCGTCTGCGCCGGGGATCATCGCCTTCGCCGCCCACAGCGCCTGATGCCGTGCCTTCCACAGTGCATTGCGGTCCTCGGCGGCGACCGCGTCGCGCATTGTCCCGCCACCAAAGTCGGCCCCAATCGCGCGGACCATGTCGCGCTGTTCCGCCACTGCCGCTGCCGATCCGTGAAATTCAAGAAAGAGCATTGGTGTTTCGGCAAGGCCCAAACCGCTCTGCCGGTTGCAGGCGCGGATCGCGACTTCATCCAGCAATTCCATTCGTGCGATTGGAACACCCGATTGAATTGTGGCGATGACGGTGCCGACCGCGCCGCCGACGCTGGAAAAATCCCAGGTCGCGGCGAGGATGCTGTCGGGTTGCCCGTGCAAGCGCAATGTCGCTTCGACGATCAAACCAAGCGTTCCTTCCGCTCCGGTAAACAAATGGGTGAGGTCCAACCCCGAAGCCGATTTGCGCGCGCGCGTGCCGGTTTCGACGAGTTCACCATCCGCAGTGACGATTTTGAGGCCGAGGACATTGTCGCGGATGCTGCCATAGCGCACGGTCGTCGTGCCCGACGCGCGGGTTGAGATCATGCCGCCCAGCGAAGCATTCGCACCGGGATCAACCGGAAAGAACAGCCCCGTCGCCCGCAGTTCTGCATTCAACGCTTCGCGCGTCACGCCGGGTTCGACGGTGCAGAGCAAGTCCTCCGCACTTATACCCAGAACGCGGTTCATCCGGCTGAAATCGATACACAATGTCTGGTCGTTGATGGCAGCTGCATTGCCCTCAAGCGACGTGCCCGCACCATAGCCGATGACTGAGAGCCCCTTTGCCGCTGCCTCTCGCACCAGCAATTGCACCTCGTCGATCGACACCGGTTGCGCGACCAGCGCGGGCGCATCATGCCGATGATAGCCCTCGCTTTGTGCATAGACCGCGCGCCCTGACACCGACGTGACGAGCCGCGTGCCAAAGCGATCCGAAAGTGACGCGAGCAATTGTTCCACCTAAACCTCCGCAGATGCCCCTACCATCCTTGCAACCATAGGGTAAATTGGTATTATATAGGTATTATCGAAAGTCTATGATGCCCATTGATTCAACCGCGACCATGATGTTTTCCGAAGCCGGTGAAGCTGCGGATGTGGTCGCTCGCCAAATGTCGGCGAACGCACCGCTCATGGCCGATCTCGCCAAGCAGCTCCGCGCCGCCGGTCCGCAAATTCTTTTCACGTGCGCACGCGGCAGTTCAGATCATGCAGCAACATTTGCCAAATATCTGTTTGAAACGCGGTTGAACCTGCCGACGCTTTCGCAAGCCCCCTCGATCAGCTCGATCTATGGCGAACCTTTGCTGCACATGAAGGGGCAGCCGTTCGTGCTGGTGTCGCAATCGGGGAAGAGTCCCGATCTGCTGCTCTCCGCAGAGGCTGCGCGCAAGGCCGGGGCACTGGTGATTGCGTTTTTGAACGACACGAATGCGCCACTGGCAGGACTCGCGGATGTTGTGGTGCCGCTTCATGCTGGACCGGAAAAGAGCGTGGCGGCGACAAAAAGCTATATCGCGACGCTCGCCGCATTCGCACATTTGGCGAGTGTCTGGACAAACGATGCGGCGCTTACCTCTGCCGTTGCCGACCTCCCCGCGCAGCTCGAGAAAGCATGGGCGGCGGATTGGAGTGCTGCCCTCCCCACTCTGTCCACGACCAGCAGCATGTTCACTCTCGGACGCGGCCTGACGCTAGGTATCGCGCAAGAAGCGGCTCTAAAATTCAAGGAAACCAGTGGCATCCACGCTGAAGCATTCAGCATTGCGGAAGTTGCGCATGGTCCAATGGCGCTGGTGAAAGCGGGTTTCCCCTTGCTCGTTTTCCCTCCGATAGACCGCGCCGTTGCGGGTCTTGATAAAATTATCGCAACGAGCCTCGAACGTGGCGCGCAGGTCATCGTCGCGGGCGGCGATTTTGAAGGCGCGACGACGCTGCCGGTTGCGCCTGGGCTTGATCCGGTCATAGGGCCAATCGCGATGGTCCAGAGCTTTTACCGCCTGATCAATGCGGTCGCGGTCGCGCGCGGATACGACCCCGATCATCCGCCGCTACTCAAAAAAGTGACCGAAACGCGATGAGCATGATCGCGCTGGCCGGCGCACGGATCCTGACGCCCAAGGGCTGGATGGATCATGGCGCGTTGTTGATCGAGGGCGGGCGTATCATAGATGGCGTACCGCTGACCGCGCTGCCCGAGGACGCAAAAGTCGAAACGCTCGACGGCGGCATGCTGGTGCCCGGCTTCATCGACACCCAAGTCAATGGCGGCGGCGGTGTGCTGTTCAATGATGCGCCAACGGTCGAAACGCTAGCGACAATGGCTGCCTCGCATCGGCGGTTCGGCACGACGGCGATGTTGCCGACGTTGATCAGCGATAATCTCGACAAGATCGCCGCCGCGATTGCTGCTGTTGATGCTGCGATACAAGCAGGCGTGCCAGGCATCATCGGCATTCACCTCGAGGGGCCGTTCCTGAACGCGGGAAAGAAGGGCATCCACAATGCGAGCAAATTTCGCGTGCTCGACGAAGCCGCCATCGATCTGCTTTCCTCACTGAAGCATGGCAAAACACTTGTGACGCTTGCGCCCGAACTTGCGCCAGAAGGGGCCGTCAAAGCTCTTGCGGAACGCGGCGTTATCATATCGGCGGGGCATACGCTGGCATCTTTCGAAGACATGGAGAACGCCCGCTTACAAGGCCTCACCGGCGTCACGCATCTGTTCAACGCAATGAGCCAAATGGAGGGCCGCAACCCCGGCGTCGTTGGCGCGGCGCTTTCGACTGATCTTTATGCCGGGATCATTGTTGACGGCCACCATGTTCATGCCGCTAGCCTGCGCGCAGCCTATGCGGCGAAAAGCGCCGAGCAGCTGATGCTGGTCACGGATGCGATGTCCACCGTTGGCGGGACAGAAGGCCATTTCATGCTCGGCGACGTCCGCATCGAAACAAAAGATGGTGCCTTACGCGGGCCTGACGGGACGCTGGCGGGGTCGGCGATTTCGATGATCGACGCCGTGTGCAACGCGGTCTCGATAATGGAGGTGGACGTTGCGACGGCGGTTAGAATGGCCAGCGCCACACCCGTTGCGTTCCTCGGAGTATCTCAATCGCATGGCGGACTTTCTGCGGGCATGCGTGCTGACATGGTCCATTTGAGCGATGACCTTCGGGTCAAAGGCACTTGGATCGGCGGCGCCGCCTAAATCGGCCGCCCTGCAAGGATTAGCGCCCCATCCAGCGCATCGCCCAATGCATCATCCAGCTGCGCCACGATCCGCGCACGGAGCCACGGCTTCATCCGCTCCGCCAACCCGCCCATCACCACGCAACGCGGTGCACCGCGCGAAATGATCGTTTCGATAAAGCGCTCCACATGCAGCGCGGCATCACGGACAATCGAAAGCGCGATTTCGTCGCCATTGTCCGCATAGTCCATCACCAGCGGCGCAAAGCTGGCATAATCACCGGGCGTCGCATCATCCATCCACGCGATCACGCGCGGGATGGCATGGTCAAATTGCTTGGTAATGGCTTGGCTGAGTGGTGACGGTTTCGTCCGCCCGTCAAGCGCACGCAACGCATGGCGGATTGCACTCAGGCCGAGCGCTGCGCCGCTCCCTTCATCCGAAATCGGAAAGCCATAGCCGCCGATCGACGAGCTATCCTCGCCCCGCTTGACGAGGCCGACGCTGCCCGTGCCGAGGATCAGGATCGCGCCATCGCCGCCCATATGCGCGCCCAAATTGGCAATCATCGCGTCACTGCTGAACGCGACATTACCGAAGGGGAAATCGAGCGCCTGAATCTGCGCTTTCATGCCCATGCGGTTTATGCCCGCAATGCCCATGCCACAGCGAACAGATGATAGGTCATTGTCAGCAATGCCAGCCGCGCGCGTTGCCTGCTGGCAAACATTGAGCAATTCAGCGTGCAGCGCTGCAATACCGATGCGCGTATTAGCCGGCCCAGCTTTGCCCGCGCCTAGCACTTTGCCACTCGAATCGGTCACCCGCGACTTGCTCGCCGTGCCCCCCGCATCCACGCCAAGATAATAGGTCATGCCCCAACACTACCGCACGTAATGCGCGTGTCCAACGGATAATTGGTATTTGATTGGTATTTTTTGTCGACTTCAATCCAGCGTAATGATCGTCCGCTTGGAAATCACATAATACAGTCAGCATATTGCTACTGGCCAATTTGTGGGAGAGCATTTCTCTCCGAAACTAGCTCCGGCAATCGCCATCTATTCGTGTTAAAGATAGTGGTTTTGACGATAATTCTCCGGTGCTGGCGCTTTATTGCGGTTTGCCGAAATAGCTGCGGCTCGCCCGTCGCATACGACGTGAGAGCCGCAGCACCGACATTACACTGTTGCGGATGCGCGGGTCGCGTTACGCCGCCGCAAGGTGGTGCCAATCAAGCCAAAGCCGAACAGCATCATTGCCCATGTTGTGGGTTCTGGAACGGCCGCTACGACCGTTCCGGCGTTGGTGACCTCAAGTCGCACGAGGTCGGCGGTGTAATCATAGATGACGTTATAGGCGAAGCCATTCAGGAATCCGCTGGTCGTGACGTTTGCGAATGTGCCCGACAGATTGCCGACCGAGTTCAGGATCACGAACGAGTCGCCGGTGTTGATCGCACAGCTAAGGATGCAGCTGAGCGCCAGCGTGCCGTTCAGGCCTGCCGTGCCGCTGATGTTGAACAGATCGAACGATCCGGTCGACGCCAGTTGTGTGTTGAGCGTACCAAACGCTGTCTGGGCGTAATTGCCGGTCAGCGCAAGCGTCCCGGTTGAACCCGGTGCACCCGGCGCAATGATCCCGCCGTTGGTCAGGTTGGCGCTCGAAAATGTGCCCGTGCCGCCCAACGTGCCGTCGTTGGTGAAGGCGGATGGCAGACCAGCAGTGCCGCTTAGCACATTGATCGTGCCGTTGTTATCAAAGCCGATCCCGCTGGCGATTGTTGTTGTGCCCAACCCTGTCGTTTTCTGGATGAGGCCGTTGTTGATGAAGCTGGACGCTGCACCGCCATTATTATTGATGCTGTTGTCACCTTGCGCATCGATCAGGCCGTTGTTGGTCAGCTGCGATCCATTTTGCAGGAAGATTGCACCGTCCTGCCAGTTGATCGTGCCGTTGTTTGTGATGGTCGCGGCGTCGATGAACTTATTGCTCCCGGTCAGTGCCGTCAGCGTCGAGCCAGTTGTCAATGCCCAGCCGCCCGAGAAATTG
>JANMPU010000018.1:0-12010 GCA_031369985.1 Sphingomonas sp.
AAGGACAACGATATGACTGTTCTATTCTTTAAAACAGAGCGTTATGACGAAGATTCTGCAGAAATCTTGAGCCTTGTTTGGCAAAGATCACACCTGAAATAATTCAGGAATGTTGCCCCGGATTAGAGCCGACAGTAGCCAGTCAACTTTGCAAGCCGTTCGCAACATTTGAGACAGATAGCGGGTTAGCATCAGGCTAAACCACGCTCACCCTCGGCACCACCACCCGCTTCCCCAACATCAATTCCGTCACTGCCCAAACCAGCGCATCCGCCCGGTCCGGCGATCGTCCCGGCCCTTCATACCCGCCACCGGTCATCATCCCGCACAGCTCATCCTCGAGCTCGGGGAACGCGCCCGCATGGCGCATCCGCCCGCGTTCATAAAGGAACGAGACCGGCTCTGCCCGCGCGCACTTGCCGCGCGACGCATGGACCAACCGCACCGGCATCGCATAATCCGCCGCCCGCAAGACACTTGCCACCATGTCGCCGCCATTATTGGCTTCGGCGACCACCCGGTCCGCGCCGACCCTTGCGGCCAGCCCCGCGACCGCCGCTGCCCAGCCTTCGGGCGATCGCCCCGACACGCTGGCATCGGCAATCACATAACCGTTTTGGTTCTCGTCAAGCCCCACGGCGATAATCCCGCACGCATCGCCGCCCGCACTCGCCGGGGGATCGACACCAATGACAACACGCCGCAAACCCGGCACATCCTCAACGCGGCATCCCTCAATCAACCCCCGCGTCCATAGTGCCCCTTCCATATCCTCGATCAACTCGCCGTCAATCTCCTGCCGCCCCAGCGCCGTGCCGCCATAATCCTCATACAGATCGTCAATATAACGCTGCGGCACATGCACATTATCCGTCGTCTTCCCCCGCGTCATGGCGGTTGTTTTCGCCGCCACAATCTTCTTGATCAACCGGCGGTTTTTTGGTGTCGTCGTCACCACAATCTGCGGTCGTTTCCCCCGCCGCATTCCCATGCGCAGATTATCCCATGTCGCTTCATCTTTCGCCCATTTGGCGAGTTCGTCGCACCAGGCATAGTCATGTTCCGGCCCGCGCAGCCCATCCGGATTGGCCGCCGAATACACAAAAGCCTGTGCCCCCGATGGAAAGGTCAGCACCCCGCGTGACGGCTCCCACACTGGCTTCCAGCCAATCGGTGCGGTGTTCAATATGCCCGAAGACCCTTCGATCATCACGCGCCGCACTTCTTCTTCGGTTGCTCCCACCAACGCAATCCGCGCGCCCGGCGTTTGCGCAACATGATGAACCCATTCGGCGCCTGCGCGGGTTTTACCAAAACCACGCCCCGCCATCAGCAGCCACACGCGCCAATGCCAAGCAGGCGGCAACTGCTCAGCTCTCGCCCAACAATTCCAGCTGTCATAAAATTCGATGAATTGCTTTTCCTTCATCCACGCGATCAGCGCCTCTCGCTTGTCGGTCGCCAGCGCCTTGATTTGCTCATAAATTGATGGCCCCGTCCGCGTGACGTTGAACGCGATTTCAGTCATCGTCGGGCTCGTGGTTCAGCTCCGCCAGTTTCGCCACCAGTTGATCACGGAGCACCGCCCCGCGCTGCACCCGCGGCATATCGGGGCTCCCCCGCTTCACTTTCGTCTGGTGATGCCGCAACAAGGACATTGCAAATGTCGTGGAAATCGCCGGACTATCGGCCCCGTCACACGCGTCGCCATAAGTCGCGCGGCGCAGCAACATCATCTCGAGTTTTGAATAAGCCTCATCAAGCGCCTTGTCCCACGCACGGGCAAAAGCATCATCCTTGCGCCGCAAATGATAGGCACTGTGGTCGGGCAACCCCACCAGCCGCGCCGCGCCAACGACATTCGCCGTCTCGACCAGCGCCCGCAAAAACGCCTCACGCTTCGCTGCGGTCCAGCGTTCCGCCAGTGCCACGTTTGCGGCGCGCCCGGAAACTTTGACAGCTTTCCTCTTCGCTTTCGCGGCCATGTCTGATCTCCCCGTTCGGTAATGATGTGCTCCGGACTTGATCCGGAGCGTTGGACGAAAAATGCGCCATCTAAATCGCAAAGCTCCGGGTCGAGCCCGGAGCACTGTCGTTAATTTCACGCATCCAGCAAAAACAACGAGAAGACGTTCAGCTAACCGCCGCCGCCCCGACTCGCAATTCTGCATCGTTCACTATTTAGCCATAACAGCGTGACGCTGTCAAGTATAAAATACCAAATAGGTTATTTTATCGGCTAAGAAACGCCTTTTCCTTCGCGATAATCGCCGCAAAGCTCGGCCGCGACAGGATTGCCGCTGCATAAGCTGTTACTTTCGGGAAAACCGCCGCATCGATGACCACGCCCGCATGGCTGAAATTCACAAATGGGCTCGCCACCGCGATGTCCGCCAGCGTCAACCGATCCTCGACCAGAAACCCGCTCGCTGGAATGACGCTTTCCAGATAGTGCAGCACCGGCGGCAATGCGTCGGCTTCGGCCGTGTCAGCGGCGGCCAAATCGCCTTCTTTGCCCATAAGTTTCATCACGACCCGGTTAAAGAAAATCGGCGCGGCGGCGGCAAACATGATCGTGTCGGCATATTCGTCGAACCACACCGTCCGCCCCCGCGCCCGCGCTTCGGCGGGGATCAGCGCATGCTCGGGATATTGCGCATCCAGATAATGAACAATCGCCGATGAATCGCACAGCTGGTAATCGCCATCTTCGAATGCGGGAATTTTGCCGAACGGGCTCATCGCCAGAAATTCGGGAGTCTTTGGCCCCGGTGGCGCTACCTTGTTCTCGACGGCCAGACCCTTTTCCGCGGCAAAAACCATGACCTTGCGGACAAATGGGGACAAGCTACTACCGTGGACGATCATGCGTTTTCTCCCGATGTTTCCGTTTCGCTAGACTTGAGAAATTTAGGTTGCAAGTCAAAACGCACAATTGTGCTCTGGGCTTGACCCGGAGCGTTGCGATAACGAGCGCACTCAAGTCGCATCGCTCCGGGTCGAGCCCGGAGCACGGATTCACATTTCCCGAACAACGCGCTAAGGACTGCACATGATTTCCACCCCCGCCATCGCCGCCATCCTCTGGTCTGTCATTCTTGGCGGTGTCGGCGGCCTGCTGACCGAAATCGGCCCGTGGTATCGCGCGCTCAAAAAACCCAGTTTCCAACCGCCTGATTGGGCATTCGGCCCCGCTTGGTCGATCATCCTCGGCCTTGCCGGCTGGGCCGCTTACATCGCCTACACTGCCGCGACGACCGATGCCCAGCGCACATCGGTGATCATCCTGTTCGCGGTCAATTTCATCGCGCATTTCGCGTGGTCGCCCTTGTTTTTCAAATATAAACGCCCCGACCTCGCACTCATCGAAGTCGTGTTCCTCTGGATTTCATGCCTGCTGCTCTGCATCGTCCTGCGGCCTATCTCAGTCACGGCCAGCTGGCTTGTCGCGCCCTATCTGGCCTGGGTCAGCTTCGCCGCCTGCCTCAATGCCGCGATTGTAAAACTGAACCCGCGCCCGGCTTGACCCTGTGCTCCGGACTTGATCCGGAGCCCTGCGAGAACAAGCGCGCTTTAGTCGCATCGCTCCGGGTCAGGCCCGGAGCACTGGTTCCCATCGCGTCATTAACACGATAAACCCAAAAGCGGAGGCACCTATGATCAGAACCCTATCGCTGCTAACCGCCGCGCTCATGACCATCGCCGCTGCCCCCGCCGCCCCACCGAAATGGAGCCTTGTTATCCACGGCGGCGCAGGCGTGATTGAACGCGCACGGATTAAACCTGCGCAGGACGCCGCCATCCGCGCCGCGCTAAAATTGTCGCTCGAAACCGGATCGGCAATCCTAAAAAAAGGCGGCACCTCGCTCGACGCGGTCGAGGCCGCGGTCCGCATTCTGGAAGACGACCCCCATTTCAATGCCGGTCGCGGCGCAGTGTTCACCTATGAAGGCACCAACGAAATGGACGCCGCCATCATGGACGGTCGCGACCGCCGCGCCGGTGCTGTCACGGGCATAACCAAAACCAAAAATCCCATCGGCCTTGCCCGCGCGGTCATGGAAAAAAGCCCGCATGTCATGCTGTCGCGCGAGGGTGCAGACCGCTTTTCGGTCGAACAGGGACTGGAACAAGCCGACCCCGCTTACTTCGCCACGCCTGAGCGCCGCCGCCAGCTCGACGAGATGAAAGCGAACAAACTCTCCTCGTTCGACGTCGACCTGAAATATGGCACGGTCGGCGCGGTCGCGGTCGACCAGTCCGGCCATGTCGCCGCTGCAACTTCGACGGGTGGCCTAACCGGCAAACGCTGGGGCCGCATCGGCGACAGCCCTATCATCGGCGCAGGCACGTATGCCGACGACCGCGCTTGTGCCGTCTCCGCCACCGGCGCAGGCGAATTCTTCATCCGCGAAGGCGTTGCGCACGAAATCTGCGCCCGCGTCCGTTTCGCCAAGGAAAAAATCGTCAAGGCTGCCGACACGGTCATGGCCGAAGTCAAAACCCTCGGCGGATCGGGCGGCGTGATCGTGATCAGCCCCGCGGGCGAAGGCGGCTGGAGCTTCAACACCCCCGGCATGTATCGCGGCCGCGTGTCCTCCGCCAAACCCGCCGAAGTCGCAATCTACGGCGACGAGTGACGCCCTGTGCTCCGGACTTGACCCGGAGCCCTGCGAAAAAAGCGCACAAATTCTGGCAAAGCTCCGGATCAAGTCCGGAGCACAAATTCGCGATCACATCCCCCGCAACATCTTCAACCCCTCACCACGCGGCGCTTCCAGCGCGGCATCGATCAGCGCGATACCCACGTTGCAATTTTCGGCGGGCGATCCTTTGCGCATAAATGCCTTGGCGACCCGCTCGGTCGGTAATTTGGTCAGCGCTTCGACCCGCGTAACCGTCGCACCGGGAATGCTGAATGATATTTTCGCGCTTGATTTCTTCGCCACGCCGCCAACCTCAAGAACCGTTCGCGCGACAAGCGCTTGCTGCTGCGCGTAATATTCCTGCGGAAAAATCCCGGCGGGCGCTCCCTTGCCGTTGAAATAGCCGTCGCAATTCTCGACCTTTGTGGACCGCAGAAATTTCGCCATGTCCCGATTGAGCCGCTGTCGATCGGCAACCAAATCATAGGGCGATGTGCTGGCCCCGTAACGATATTGATCGTCGATCAGTTCTTTGACTTGCGGGATAAAATCCCACTTCTCCTTTTTGGCATCAAACGCAACCTGCCATGTCGCGGAAAGCGCGGTATAAAATTTCGGATTGGCTTTCTCGATCTGGTTTGCGGTCAAATCGGTGCCGCGCAGGGCGAAATTGATATCGGCTTTTTTGTCGGACAGAAGTTCATTTGTCTTAATCTCAATCGGCGGCGCCAACGAATCCTTTGGGCTAAAGTCGTTCGAACATTTCCCCATCGCCAGAAATATCTGAAGGATAACAAACGGTGCCCACCACCAGCTGACGGTTCGCCCGCTCGACACGGACGGTTGCCCGGTATCCCACAGCGCGACGCGTTCAATATCGAAGCAGCTTTCGAGATCGGGATGCTCGCTTCGAACCAATTGAATGAGCTCGTTGACATTGCGCTGTCGCAAGCCCCAGCTCCGCTTTGACGTCGCGTCCGCCGGTTTCGTAAGCTCTTTCCACTCACGATAAAAACTGTGCCCTTTAACTTGGACAGCGTCGAAGAAATAAAGCGCCTTTTGCCGCTGCACCAGATACGCGACTGACCACGGCAACCCGATTTGCCCCACCCGCGCCTGCCAGCCAAAGAACCGACCGACCGGCAAAATCAAGCGGTCCGACCGCGGAATCCTGTCCGCGATGATATCGCTCAGCCAGAGTTCGGTGTCGGCCCGCGTGCCGATCTCGTCCATTTGCGGATCGTTTAGGACCGCGAGCAGCAACGGCTCCAAATCCGCAGTCGACTCTTCGTCGAACAAGGCATCATGAAGCGCTTGGCAATGCCCCTGAAACGGCGAAGGCGGGTCGGGCTCGGCGCGATCAGCTGCTTGTTCCGTAACCGAAACAACCGCGCTTTCCTCGTCCTTCCACGAAACAAATTCGAAATCGCCCTCGGCCTCTTCGCCCGGCTCATCCTCAATCTCGACGTCAGGCGCTTCCCCCCACTGCGCTGCGTTCAGCGCATAATCGCGCGCCTCGCGCAGCGCCATGAACGCTTGCGCATCGCTGTCATAATCGCCCGCTTTCAGCTTTGCGGCATAGGCGCGGCGGATGTCGCGCGTGTCGGTTGTCGCCGCGATGCCCAGCAATTTCCACGCCGCTGCTTTCCTCACAAGTAACGCTCACCTTCAAGCGCATCGAGTTCGGCGGTGAACGCCGTCCGTGCTTCGGCAATCGCGCGCGGATCCTGCGTGCTTAGCGTCGCTTCGAATGCCGTAATCCACTGCCCGATGAAATTGCGCGCATCGCCCACAAACGCCTCATAACACCGCGTGGCGCGTGCCATCAGTGCGGCATTCTCCGCTTCGTCGCGCGGGTGCAGCTTGAGTTTGGACAGCGCCGCACGCCGTGCTTCGATTTCGGCGGGCGACATCGTGTCGGCATCGTCGAGAATGGCCAAGCTATGCGATTTCCCCGTCGCGGGAACCGTGATATCGACCTCGAGCAATCCGCTGACATCATAGGTAAACCGGCATTCGACATAGACTTCGCCCGCTGGTTTGGGTGGCACCGGCACCTTGATGCTGCCCAGCTTGACGTTCGACGCCACGTCGCGCGCTTCGCCCTGATAGATACCGAATTCGATGACTTTCTGGTTGTCCTGCAACGTGTTGTAATATTGCACCCGGCTGACCGGCAGGACGGTGTTGCGGTCGATGATCGGCGAAAACAGCCCATAATGATATTGGCCGCGCGCATCACGCTCCGCATTGTCGACGCCCAGCGTGAATGGACACACATCGGTCAGGCGGATTTCGTCGAGCGCCGCGTCCTTGCTCAACAACCCCGCTTGCACCGCCGCGCCCAGCGCAACCGCATGGTCAGGATGCACCGTCATGTTGGGAAAGCGCCCGAACATCCGCGTGATCGCGCGGCGGACAATCGGCATCCGCGTGCCGCCACCGACCAGGACGATCTCGCTCAGGCTCTCCACACGAATATTGCTGTCACGCAACGACCGCAGAACGGGATCACGCAGCCGGCTGACCAGCGCCGCCGATTGCGTTTCGAATTCAGCGGCGCTGATTTCGGTTTCATAAACCTTGTCCGCGACCGTGACCGAAAACACCGCGCTATCGGCGTCGCTCAATTTGCGCCGCGCGCGTTCGGCGGCCTCGTGTAGCAACGCCCCAAGCGCAACCGCATTCGTCTTGGCCAACGCCCCTTCCGGATCAATCCGCGGTCGCGCCAACGCAATCAAGCTGTCATTGAAATCCTCACCGCCCAGCCGGTTGTCGCCTGCCGTCGCCCGCACTTCGACAATGCCGTCGAACATTTCGACGATCGACACATCGAACGTGCCCCCGCCAAGATCAAAGACAAGGAAAGGCTCTTTCTCGTCCCGGTCCTGCACACCGAACGCCAGCGCCGCCGCCGTCGGTTCATTGATCAGCCGGTCAACGCTCAACCCCGCCAGCTCGCCCGCACGCCGCGTTGCTTTGCGCTGGCGATCATTGAAATAGGCGGGCACCGTGATCACCGCGCCGGTCACGGTCTCGCCCGTCGCCGCCTCGGCATCGGCTTTCAGCGAGCGAAGGACAAAGGCCGACAAATCCTCGGCACTATATTCGGCACGGCCCAGCTTCGCTTTTTGCTGCGTGCCCATCAATCGCTTGAACGCCGTTGCGGTTTCGGTCGGGTGCGTCGCGTGCCGGTCGCGCGCCGCCATCCCGACCAGCACCGATCCGTCGGGCTTCACACTCACGGCCGAGGGAGTGAGGAAATCACCCAGCGCATTGGGGATCAATTCAGGACCGCTTTCGCGCCACACCGCGACCGCGCTGTTCGTTGTCCCCAAATCAATACCGATAATCATACGCGCCCCCGAACTGACGTCCGCTTTATCGGTTCAGACATTGATTTCCAGTTAGAAAATCGTCGCGAGCCATCCTGTGCTCCGGGCTTGAACCGGAGCCTTGCGACCAAAGCGCGCAAATTCTCGCAGAGCTCCGGATCAAGTCCAGAGCACCAACAAAGACGGCGGGCGTCGCGCTCCAGCGTGACTTTTTGCACCGCAGCATCAGAAGCGCTGAGAGCCATCCTGTGCTCCGGGCTTGAACCGGAGCCTCGCGACCAAAGCGCGCAAATTCTCGCAGAGCTCCGGATCAAGTCCGGAGCACCAACAAAGGCGGCGGGCGTCGCGCTCCAGCGTGACTTTTTTGCAACGCAGCATCAGAAGTTGTGACTTCGCTAACCACAGGATTCGACAGAGTCACAGAGTCGAAACATAAGCGCCGCAGAGGGCCTACCGAGTCGGCGCATGTCCCGCGCCACACTGGGCTCACGCTACCTAAAGGGGTTTATCCATGCGCAATCAGTTTCTTGCCAGCGTCGCCGTCGCGGCCGTCATCATGCCATATGCGGCTTATGCCCAGTCGACCGGCACCATTGATGCCGAAGAAATCATCGTCACTGGCTCGCGCAGCTCAACCGGCATTCAGGGCATTCAAGTTCCTGACTCGCCCAAAGCGCGCACCGTGCTCAGCAACGAAGTGCTGCGCACCGCCGCCCCCGGCCAAGCCATTCTAAACGCGATCAACATCGTCCCCAGCGTCAATTTCACGAATAACGACCCGTTCGGATCATCGGGCGGCAACGTCCGTATCCGTGGCTTCGACGGAAACCGCATTTCGTTCACGTGGGACGGCCTGCCGCTCAACGACACTGGCAACTACGCGATTTTCTCGAACCAGTCGGGCGATCCTGAAATCGTTGACTCGGTCAATGTGAATCAGGGCACGACTGACGTTGACTCGCCAACGGCGGCGTCATCGGGCGGCACGATCAACTATCTGACAATCAAGCCCAGCGAAGAAGCGGGCGCGATGATCGTCGGCGCCTATGGCGGCACGTATAAGGGCCGGGGCTACAACCGCGTGTTTGGCAAGCTCGAAACCGGCGACCTGTTCGGGACGGGCGTTCGCGCTTTCATCACCGCGGCATCGGCGCGCAACGAAAAATTCCGCGGCACCGGCGACCTCAGCAAGCAGCAATATAATTTCCGCCTCTACAAATCGCTCGAAGGAACCGACTTCATCTCGCTGGCGGGCCATTATAACCAGAACCGCAACACGTCGTATCGCGCGCTGTCACTGGTTCAGGCGCAGCTCGATTTCGGTCCTGATGGCCGCTACACGCTGGACAACAACCCGCTGTGCGCGCGCGCGGCATTCGCCGCCGGCACGGCGCAGAGCGACAACGCAACGCCGCAGGCTTCAACGGTGCTACCGGCAAATACGTTCACGACATTCAACCCACCGGTTCCGGCAGGTCTCGACAACAGCTGCACCAACTACAACGGCGTGCGCATCAATCCGTCGAACACTGGCAACCTGCGTTTCAATTCAAAGGCTTCGTTGACCGATGCGCTCACGCTGTCGCTCGACATGGGCTATCAATATGTTCTCGCCAACGGTGGTGGCTTTGCAACCCTGTCCGAAACCGACCCGCGCGTCCGTGGCTATCGTCCCGGCGTCACAACCGGCGGTCGCGACTTGAGCGGTGACGGCGATACGCTCGATACGGTCGCATTCTACACGCCGAACACGACCAACACGAACCGCTACACGGTTCTGTCGTCGCTGCGTTATGACATTAACGACGATAATTATCTGCGTGTCGCCTACGCCTTCGATCATGGTCGTCACCGCCAGACCGGTGAATGGGGCAATCTTGATGCCGCTGGCAACCCGACCAATGTGTTCGGTGGTCGCCGGACCTCGCTTCAGGTCAACGACCAGAACAACTATTTCCTGCGCGGCCGTGACCGCTTCTCGATTGCCACGCTCAGCCAGATTTCGGGCGAATATCGCGGCAAGTTCCTCGATAACGCTGTCGAAGTGATGATCGGCGTCCGCGCGCCCTTCTTCAAACGCCAGCTCAATCAATTCTGCTACACGCAGGCGTCGTCGGGTAACCCCTTCTGCACGGGCGTGACGCTGGGCACGACACCGCTGGTCGTGCCTGCGGGCGGTAACGCACTGAATTTCCTTTACGTTGTGCCGATCACGACGGCCCCCACCGGCCTGCCGACCAACGCCGTCTATGCGCCGTTCCGGTCGAAGTATAACTACAACAAAGTCCTGCCGAACGTCGGCGTCACCTTCCGCCCCGCCGACGATATTCAAATCTACGCGGCCTATGCAAAGGGTCTGTCGGCCCCGCGCACTGACAATCTCTATCGCGCGCCCAATGTTGGTGTTGAGCCCGAAACCACGGACAATTTCGACGTCGGTATCCGGTATTCGACCAGCATGGTGCAGGCGTCGTTCGGCGGTTTCATCAACAAATTTTCGAACCGCATCGTTACGTCGTTTGACGCGAACCAAGGCATTTCGGTCGACCGCAACGTCGGCAAGGTTGAGATCAAAGGGCTCGAAGCCAGCTTGAATGTGAAGCCTTTCCCGTGGCTCAGCTTCCGCGCTTGGGGGTCGTATATCGATGCCAAGCTGAAGGATAATCTCCGCCTTGGTACCACTGTCGCGGGCCAATTGGGTGCGACGGTTTCGGGCCTCCCCATCGAAGCGCTGACCGCGGGTAAAAAACTCGTCGAAACGCCCGAATGGCAGTTCGGTTATACTGCGCGTGCGTTCGTCGGTCCGGCATCGCTGGGTCTGACGTTCAAGAAAGTCACATCGCGTTTTGCCACCGACGTCAACGACGTCATCGTCCCCGCCTACAGCACGATGGACCTCGACATGCGGTTCAGCCTGAAGGACATGGGTCTTGAAAAGACCTTCATCCAGCTGAACGTGAGCAACCTGTTCGACCAGCAATATCTGGGATCGATCAGCTCGCAGATCGTCAGCGGCACGAACGCCAAGAACTTCATCACCAACATCGGCGCGGCGAATGTGCCCCCGTCGAGCGGCACGCCAACCTTCCAGCCGGGATCGCCGCGCGCGTTCATCCTGTCGCTGCAGGTTGGGTTTTAAAAGACCGACTGACCTTGTGCTCCTGCGAAAGCAGGAGCCTTGGTCGGTCACACAGCATTCGCAGACCAAAGCTCCTGCTTTCGCTGGAGCACAGCGCTATTCCGCGACCAACATCGACCGAACCGGCCGCGCCATCACGCGGCGCAGCATTGGCTCGAAAAAGCTCAGCGGCTCGCTGTCATAATCGGGATCAAACGCCGCCTGATCGTATACGCGGCAAAAATGCTCGCAGGCATCCCAATGCGCATGCCCGCGATGCACGTCGCGCGCATCACGATCCGCGCCGATATAGTGGAAATAATAGTGGCCCTGAAACAGGCCATGCTGTTCGCAAATCCAATGCTCTTCCGCGCTGACAAATGGCTTGAGGATCGCCGCGGCAATGTCGGGGTGGTTATAGGTGCCCAGCGTGTCGCCAATGTCGTGGAGCAACGCCATCACGACATAAGTCTCGGGTCGCCCATCGCGATGCGCCCGCGTCGCCGTCTGCAAACTATGCTGGAGACGGTCGATCGGAAAGCCCCCAAAATCACCATCGAGCAGTTTCAAATGCGCCAGCACGCGGTCGGGCACCCCTTGGGCAAAGCCCATATATTGCCCCGCAATGATCCCCCAATCGGCTTGCGTCGATTCCTCGAAGTTCCGGAATTTCGCGCGGGGGCGGTCTTCGCTGTCAGCCATTTCGAGTCTCCTCCGCTCATAACTTATACCGCTGTGGTGAGATTGTCGAAGCAGGTTTTCGCAGTTGCTCTGTGCTCCGGACTTGATCCGGAGCCTTGCGAGAACAAGTGCGCTTTCGACCTGCAAGGCTCCGGATCGAGCCCGGAGCACAGCTTTCCACAAGGTTCATTTTGCGCTTCAACATTCCTCCGCTAAACAACGCACAAATG
>JANMPU010000054.1:0-8199 GCA_031369985.1 Sphingomonas sp.
GGTTGTCATAAAGGCCGCCCTCCCACCAGGCAGGCCGTTGCATGCCTTCGGACGTTTCGTGCGATCCCGCCTGCATCATCGAGCGGCCGCGCACGGTTGCTGTCCCCCGGTCGGGTGCAACGTCGATCACCATCTGAAGCTGTGGATGGTCGAGCAACCAACCATAGCGCGGCCCGTTATGCCCCTGCGTAAAAGTGCCGCGAAACCGGTCGATATAAAGGCGCTTCAGCCCCGCTTTCCCTTTGTAAACGCCGCCGAGAAACCAGACTTCGCCGTCGTCGGAAAACAGGTCGAGGCATTCCTGATATTGCGATTTGTCGATGAAATAGCCGTAGGTGTACTGGATGCGGCGGATCTGGTGGATGTCCTGCTGGATCGCCAGTTCATGTTCGACTTTGGCGAGGCGGGCTTCGAGTGCGGCTAGGTCAGTCATCAAGCGGCCTCCTTGTTGCGCCAGCTCGGCGCGTAGCTTTTACGGGCGACTTCTGAATAGGGGACGGGAGCAACGATTGCCCTGATCTTGATCTGGCGGTGCCTTTCAACGGTTGGTTTTGACGTGCCGCCATCGGGTTCACCCCAGATGAAGTCGACTTCGGTCCCCGGGACCGCAAATTCCTCATCGAGCATCGCCAGCGTCAGCATCTTGCCTTCGTTTGCGGTGTAACTGATCCATGTTGAAAGCCCGACCAGCTTGCCGTCCTTCTCGACGCGGTCGAACGGGTGCATGGAAAAGACCGCGCTGGGGAATTCCATATATTTGGGGCGGAGTTCGCCCCCCGAAACAATTTTGCCGAATTGGGCGAAGATGGCCGAGGTGACCGAGTCATCATCGAGCGCGAGCGTGACTTTCTTGCGCTGTGGCTGCGTCGCCATTTTCTCGAGCGCGTCGCGACCGATGAAGTCGTGATCGAACTTGACGAAGGGGCCATAGCCCAAGTCCCACGGCGTCAGATAATAGCCCTCGACACTGTCGGGGACGTAGGAACCGCCGATGCTCGCTTTGGCTTCATAATGGTTGGTGGTCAGCCAGTCGCGATAGGGTTGGAGCGTCTCGCCGGTATAGATCGCGGGGAGCGGCGAGGGGATCCAGCCCGATTCAATCGTGTTCGATGAATAGGTCCGCCCGCCGACGAGTTTCATGCCATGCTTTGCGCCGGCGGCGACGAGGGCGGCGTGGACGGCGGGACCATCAGCCCACGGGCCGAACAATTCATAGCCCGGCTGCCCCGCCATGCCGTGACGCAGCGCGCGGACTTTCTTTCCGGCAATCTCGACCCAGCACATGTTGAAGAATTTGAGTTCGGGCGCAGGCTTGCCGGTCGCGGCTTCGATGACCTTGTTCGAATTGGGCCCCTGCACCTGATAACGATAATGACGGCGGTTTTCCGGATCGGGCCGTGCGGCGGTGCGCTCGTCATAGGTGACAGTGACGTCGCTGCGGTCCTTGGCATGGAACATCAGCCAGTTGAGCGTGGGCGCGCGGCCGACGAGGTTGAACTGGTTCTCGGCGAGGTAGAACAGGATCACGTCGCCGATGACGAATCCGTCGGGCGTCACGGGCACGAATTGCTTGGCCTTGCTGGGCACAAACCCCTTGAAGCTGTTGATACCCAACCCATTGAGGAATTCAAACGCCCCCGACCCTTCGACCATCAACTCGGCCATGTGATAGCTTTGGTTGAACAGGACGCAGGTTTTGGCCCACCCGCGCTGCTCATCGCGCCAGTTGGTAAATTCCGCTGGCACGCCCGGATAGACATTGGGGCCAGCCTGCTGGTTGCGCAGGAAATGTGCGATGTTTACCTGTCCGGCGAGTAATGATGTCAGGCTGTCGGCCATCCGAACCCTCTCCTTGTTTGCCGGTTAGTTTGTATGTATTACATACGAAATACAAGGGGAGAATGATGTCACATATTCAAACTACGCATGTCGGCAGCATGCCGCGCGGCGAAGCGCTGACCCCGCTCCTGAAAGCGCGCGATGCGGGGAAGTCTTATGACGCCGAAGCGTTCGACGTTGCGGTGTCGGCGGCGGTCGATGCGGCGGTCGCGAAACAGGTCGAATGCGGCGTTGATATCGTCAGCGACGGCGAGATCGGGAAGATCGGTTACTCCACCTATATGATCGAACGGCTGTCGGGCTTTGGCGGGCATGTCGACCGGAAAATGGCGGCGGATTTGGCCGAGCATCCAGAGCTGGCGGAGAAGCTGTCGGCGATGATGGGCAGCCAGGAGTTCGTCCGTGCGTCATGTGTGGGGCCGGTGAAGCTCGTGACGCTCGATCCGTTGTGGGAGGATATTCGCCGGTTCAAGGCAGCGCTGGCAAAGGCGGGCAATCCGAAGGCGTTTATGAATGCCGCCTCGCCGGGGCTGATCACCGCGTTTCAGGTCAACAATCATTATCTGAGCCATGAGGCCTATCTCGCTGATTTGGCGGATGTGATGCGCGAGGAATATGAAACGATTGTGCGCGAAGGGTTCCTGCTCCAGCTTGATTGCCCCGACCTCGCCATGTCGCGGCACACGGGGTATCAGGATTTTTCCGATGACGCGTTCCTGAAAGTAGCGGCGGCAAACGCCGAAGCCTTGAATGCGGCGACCGCGAACATCCCGCCCGAAAAAATGCGCATGCATATCTGCTGGGGCAATTATGAAGGGCCGCATGACCACGACATCGCGCTCGAAAAAGTGATCGACATTGTACTTGGCGCGCGCCCCGCAACGATCCTGTTCGAAGCCGCCAACCCGCGTCATGAGCATGAATGGAAAGTGTGGGCGGGCGCGAAAATCCCCGATCACAAAGTCCTCGCGCCGGGGATGATCGACACCTGTTCAAACTATGTCGAACATCCTGAACTGATCGCCCAACGCATCGAATGCTTCGCCGGGATCGTCGGCGCGGACCGCGTGATCGCAAGCACTGACTGCGGGTTCGGGACGTTTGCAGGCTACGGGAAGATTGATCCCGATGTGACATGGAAGAAGCTGCGGGTGTTGCGGGAAGGGGCGGATATTGCGGGCGCGCGGCTTCAATAATTCGACAAAATCGCCAGCGCCGGGGCGTCCAACGCTATTCCCCGGCGCTTTTTCTCCACCTCATCCGCCCGCGTCTTCCCCTGCGCATCGATGAGCCACGCATGGATCGCGGCGGATTGGGCAGGGGTTAGGCGGTCGTTCCAGCGGGGCATGCCGTTCGCGACATAGAGCCCGTTCAGCACAATCTCGTCGAATGCCTTATGCGTTTCGGGCGACATGCTGCGGAGGTCGGGGGTGATCGAACGGTGCTGGTTTGAATGGCACATGGCACAACCAACCGAAAAGAATAGCTGCTGCCCCAGTGCAATCGTTGCGGGCGTCACGCCGGGCAATTGCGTGGGCGGCGGCGGCGCAACATCCAAAGGCGGCAGCTCGGGCGGTATCGACACCGCGCCGCCGCCGAGCTTAAACACCAATATCCGCCCCGCATTGCCGCGTTTATAGGCCGCAGCATAGCGCGGGACATAGGGGAAACCGCCGCCGCCCCACGCCGCCATGACTGCCACATATTGCACGTCCTTCACACGGTAAGTCATCGGCGCGGCGAGGATTGAGGTGCCGGTCTCGATCGTTTTCAACAGCTTGCCGTCGGCTTTGTTAAACACGCGCAGCTGCCCAGCGAGATTGCCCTGAAACAGCAAGCCGCCATCCGTGGTCAAAACGCCGCCGCGATCCTGCCAACCCTGCATTGGCACCGCCCATTTGGTCTTGCCGGTCAGCGGATCGATGGCGCGTAGTTCGGAGATGAACGGTTTGCGCTTGACCTCGGCAAAGGCGGGCAGGGCACGCGCGGCGGCGGCAAGCGGCGGAGGCAGCGTCGGAAGCGCCGCCTCCAGATCGGGCGAGAAGATCAACGCCGCATCATTGTTCAGCGCTTTCGCTGCATAGGGTTTCTGCCCCGGCGTCTGGAACAGCAGGTTCGCCATGTCCTGCACCGGCGCATAATACAGCCCCGTCGCGGGGTCATAGCTCGCCGGATGCCAATTGCGCGCTCCGGGAGTCGCGGGGAACACGATCTTTGGTGACGGGCCGTAATCGGCGGCTTCGGGATTGGGGATCGGCTTGCCGGTCTTCGGATCGATGCCTTTCGTCCAGTTCACCCGCACAATCGGGTTGGCGCGCAAGAGCTTTCCGTTGCGCCGGTCGATCACATAAAGGAACCCGTTCTTCGGTGCATGGATGACGACCGGGGTCTCCGTGCCGTCCACTTTCATTCGCGTCAAGATCATCGGCTGCGTCGCGGTAAAATCCCAATCGTCGCTCGGCGTTTCCTGATAATGCCATTTCAGGCGACCGGTCTTCGCATCGATGGCGACAAGCGAAGCAAGATAAAGCTGGTCACCACCTTTCGGGCTGCGTTTGCTGTGATGATAGGGGCCACCATTGCCCGTGCCTACAATCACCAGCCCCGTTTCACGGTCATAGTTGATCGCATCCCAGGGCGCGCCACCGCCGCCGACGTCCCACCGGCTGTTCGGATCCCAAGTCTTGATTGCGTGTTCGAGATCGGGGTGATCCTGCGGCCCCAGCTTCGGATCGCGCGGGACGGTGTGGAAACGCCATTTGAGCTTGCCGGTTTCAAGGTCAAACGCGGTGACATAACCCCGCACATCATATTCCGCGCCGCCCATGCCAATGACGACAACGTCGTCCGCAATTTCGGGTGCGCCGGTCGAATGATCGCCGCGCGCGCGGTTTTCAATGATGTCGCTTTTCCAGATGGTCTTGCCGGTTTTGGCGTCGAGCGCATGCAGCCAGCCGTCGAGTGTGGCGACATAAACCCGCCCCCGCGCGACGGCGACGCCGCGATTGGCCATGTCGCAACAGACAGTGCGGTTGATCTGGCCATCAATCTCGGGTTCGAAGCGCCATAGTTCCTTGCCGGTCGCCGCATCAAACGCATAAGCGCGGCCCGCGACGCCCGATGTGTACATGACGCCGTCGATAACAATGGGGGTGGCCTCTAACACGCGGTTGGTGCCGAGGTCGGCTTGCCATGCGAGGCCAAGCTGATCGATATTGGCGGGCGTGATGTCGGTCAGGCGCGAATGGTGCGACTTGCCAGCATCGCCGCCGGTGCCCGCCCAATCGTCGGGGCCGATTGTCATTTCCGGCGCGGGCGAACTACACGCCGAAACCGCCAACATAAGGAGGGCCGAGAGGGTTTTCACTTTCCGTCCCACGGGCTTTTCATATGATAAGGGACAGTGATGAAATTCGCCTCGATCTGCTGGATCATACCGTCATCAATCTTGAAAATCTCAGCCAGATAAAATGTGTGCGGGCGGCGGAGCGGGCTTTTGACCGGGGTGCCGTCTGTGAGGGTATAGCCTGCAAGCACCCCGCAATGATCAATAAACCCATGAGCCATGACAATCCCGCGCTCTTCATCGATCAAAGGGTAACGCCGTCCACGCAGGCGATTGTCGTATCGGTAAATGCCGAGCTTGAACTGTTCCTCGCAGCCGAGTTTGGTGTGCGGGATTTGTGAGAAATTGGGATTGTTGGTCGACTGAACGCCGTTCTCCACGCGGTTGCAGGTTGGTGTGAACTTCGTGTGGATCGTGCCGTCGTTCAATTGGAGCGTGTCGAAATAGCCGTCGGCCAGACGTTCCAGTTCCACGCGCGCCGACGTGTTTTCGGCATCCGCTTCAAGGATCGGCTTTCTCCAGAAACGCGGCCCTTCCAGTTTCATCCCCTCGTCGGAGTGTCGAACGATGACCATTTCGGATTCAGTGATTTCACCCGCATCATTCACGCGCAAACGGAGGCTGAACGCTGACTCCTCATTCGGTTCGACAATGGTCCCGAAATAGCCGACCCCGCCCGTCATCGGATCGGCGAAACGCAGCTGATATTCACCCAACCGGTCAACCGTCGCCCACACGCCGTCACCGGGTTCGAGCATCACATTGTTCTCGCTATGCCGCGCGTCCGCTGCCCAGCGAACCGTCGTCGTATCACGCGCGTCAAGCGCCGTCAGATACTGGTCGAGCGCCGCATAAAGTGTCGCCCGATCCATGTGCTCAAACGCGCTGGCCGCTGCGCGCGATGATCATGTCCTCGCGGTTGACGTCGAAGTCACGGGCATCATGGCGTTCGCGCAATTGCGTTTCGGGGGCACCGAACGTCCGGTTGACCATCCGCCCCCGCTTCACCGCCACCCGCTCGCCAACGAGCGTGACCCAGCGGTCGAGGTTCGGATATTCATGCACAGACAAGAACTCCTGGGCGCCATAGGCTTCGCGCATGATCGATCCATACCAGGGCCAGACTGCCATATCGGCAATCGTGTAACGGTCGCCAATCATATACTCGTTCGCCACCAGATGCACGTCGAGCACATGCAATTGCCGTTTCGTTTCCATCGCATAGCGGTCAATCGGATATTGCATCTTGAACGGCGCATAAGCGAAGAAATGGCCGAAACCGCCGCCGACGAAGGGCGCGCTGCCCATTTGCCACATCAGCCAGTTCATCGTCGCTGCGCGGCCCGCCGTATCGGTGGGCAGGAACGCGCCGAATTTCTCGGCGAGGTAGAAGAGCATCGACCCTGACTCAAACAAGTTGACCACCGGATCGACGGACCGATCAACCATCGCCGGGATTTTCGAATTGGGATTGACGGTGACAAAGCCACTGCCGAACTGGTCCCCTGCGCCGATGGAAATCATCCACGCATCATACTCCGCGTCTACATGCCCCGCTGCGAGCAGTTCTTCGAGCATAATCGTTACTTTAACGCCATTCGGCGTGCCCATCGAATAAAGCTGGATCGGGTGCTTGCCAACGGGCAGGTCCTTGTTATGCGTCGCGCCCGAAACAGGTCGGTTGATATTGGCGAACTGGCCGCCATTGGCGGTGTCCCAAGTCCAGACTTTGGGCGGGATATAGCCGGCGGGCTGGTTTTCGGGGGGTGAGGTTTCGTCGGTCATGGGGTCGCTCGCGGGTTCAGGACATGGTCCAGTGGAACAAATCCCCTCGCCGAACTTCGGTACGCACGCGCTTGCCGCGCTCTTCGAGGAGTCCGCGCACAACGACCCAGTCGCTCCATGCTGTCAACCCTTCGATGCGGTTCGGGAGGGGCGCTTGACGGAGCGTTTGCCACAAGCGGGTATCTTCCTGCGCCACGTCGAGCGTCGCTTTGTGCCGATCCGCAAAGGAGCAACTGGCACGGTGGCGGCTGTCGAAGAGCGCTAAATCCGTATCCCCGAATGCGATCACCGGCGCAGTGCCGAATGCGGCAATTGCGGCTCCCGATCCTTGCAGCACGCGACGGCGAGTGAAGGTCATGGCTCGGCCTTCCCCAGATAGGCCGCAACGGCATCCAGTTCGGCGTCGCTGATATCGACCCGTGTCAGGCGCGGCATAGCCATCTTGCCCCCGCGCACCACGCTTTTGACATAATCGGGTTTCAGATCAGTGCGGTTCGCGAGCATCCCCGTTTCGGGCGGTTGACCCATCGCAATACGCTGCTTGGTCAACAAGTTGCTGCCCATACCCCCCGCCAGATGGCAAGCGCCGCACCGATTGGAAAACAGCGCTTCGCCGCTGCTCGCGGTGCGTTCGGCGCGCATTTGATAGGGCGGGATTGGCGGCGGACCACCCTTGACCGCTTCCTGTTTGGGCGGCTCCGCCTTGTTGCATGCGGCAAGAGCGAACAATGCAAGGATCAGCGCGCGCTTCACGCTTTCTGCCCCCTATACGCCGCTGGCCACACGCCTTGCTTCCCCGGCGCGAGGATGCCGTTCGGGTCAATCGCGTCCTTGACCATTTCGTTGAGTTTGCGCTGTGCTCCGCCGCCGAAATCATAGGTCGCGTTGACCGCGTCCATCCAGCCCAGATGCGTTCGATATTCGCCATACCCTGCCGCCGCTGTTCCCGCGATCAGCGCGTCGAACATCTTTCGGATATTTGCCACCTGCGCCGGTTTGTCACGATCGTACATCAACATATTGATATTGGTGGCGAACCGCCCGCCGATCGTAAAGCTGGCATAGAAATCGACATCATGATCGGCGATAATTTTCCGGCTGCGCTTCAGCTGGCCTAGCACATGCTTCGAATTGGCGGGCACAACCGGTGAAAAGCCCATATGCGCCCCGCGCCCGCCGACCCAGTCACCCATTTGCAGCGCGACCGCGGATGGCACCCCCGTCGTCGG
>JANMPU010000098.1:0-28327 GCA_031369985.1 Sphingomonas sp.
TCAACCGCGACTTGCCAGCGACCGGGCACGAGCTGCCGCTTCATGCCGCCGAGCATAAAAACCCAGATCACGCCCAGCACAAGAACCATGAACAGCGCTGAATTCGTGAACGACAGATCATAGCCACCAATGTTCAGCGGAACCAATGGCTCCACCTGAAACTGGTGCATCGGATCGATCTTGCCTGATTCCGTCGCCACGTGGCCGTAACCCTTTTAATGCCATGCAAGCGCCCGGATCAGTCCGGACGCTCGCCTGAAATCTTGATGATGTTCCTGAAAGCAACGATGATCCCAAGGAACATCAGAGCCAACAAGAGAAGGGGTGCAGTTCCAAGCCACCGGTCAAGCAACCAGCCGATCAAGGCACCACCCGCAATCCCCCCGATCAGCGCGGAAAGAACTCGATTGCCTTGGGAATATCCTTTCCCTTTGCCTTCGACTTTCTTGCCGGATCTGACCGCTTCGTCGCGCTGAACCTTGGCAAGCCGCTCATCGAGCGACGTCAGCCGGGGGTCTTCACGATCCAGTGGGTCCTGCCCGGAGTCTTCCGTTGTCATGCCGTTCCTCCATTTAATTGGTGGACGGCACAGTCGCGGACGACCCCACCTTTGGCCGCGCCATTAAAAGGGTGGCAGTTTCAAGTCAACCGTTGTGCGGTGCGGCAATCCCGCCTGATTTAGCTCGCGCAATAATCGGGCAAGTCGATCGGCGCGTTGCCATTGCGGACGCGCCAGACGCCATCACGCAATTGATAGGCTTCACCCGCACCGACACGGTTTGCCAGCGTCTTACAACCAACCGCTGCGGCCACATCTTTCACGGTCACACCCCGCTGTTCGGCGAGTTGCGTATAGCCCGCACGACGCTTGATGTTGATTGCTTCGACTTCGGACTTGAGCGTAGCCGAAACCGTTCCACGGAGCCCAAGATAACCGTCTGCCTGCTCGCCCACCGTGCCTGCGTCGATGGCAGCGGCAACCGCACTCACTTGCGCACGGGCAATGCTCACCGCACCGGCAGCGAGGGCAAGGCCGACAGATACGATAGCAATAAGTTTCGAACGGCTCATCATTTCGGAAACAACTCCGGGTTACTCGTTATGAAGTCATCGGCGTCCTTTTGGAGCTTCACGATCACTTCCTGTTTGATATTGACGTTCAGGTTGATCTCGATCGGCCTATCGGGAGCCTGAATATTCACGCACCCGGCAACCGCGAGAGCAACGAGAGGTGCGACTTTCTTCATGGTCGCCTGCCTCGCACTGCTACGCCTTTGCGTCAATCTCGGGCTCCTCATGGCTTTCTTTCGCTTTCGGCAGGCTGAACAGAGTTTTTCTGCACGCCGGGGATGGTTTGCTGGATCAGTGAACTCGGGTCTTGCAGCGTCCGCGCGGTGTTGAGCAAACGACGAAACGGCGCCGTGACCTTGATATTGAAGACGAAGGGCAAACCGATGAACTGGCGCGAGATAAAACTTTTCGGCGGGCTGAGGGGTGCTTCGTTGATACCGTTGAAATAGATCTGGGAGATGATTTCGCCGTCGAGCGGGCCATTAAGATCAATCGTCAGCCGCTGATATCGAATCGATTTCAACGCATCGAATGCCAATTCGGCAAACATATTCATTTCCGCATTCGACACATCGCCGACATAAGCAAGTGTGCCCCCGCCCTGTCGCACGACGAGGCGACCATTCTCGATCTTCCCGCCATCTTTGTCGAAAATCATCGGCATGATGCCGTCGAACGTGCCCGCCGCCGCAAGATCCTCAAATTCAAGCTGTTGAACGAATTTTGCGGCATCAAGGCCCACAACGCGGAAGGTAAGCCGCCGCTCACTTTCCTCCGCCATGTCCAGCGTGGTTGGATCCAGCAGCAAATCGCCACCAGCAAAGGGCCAGAGTCCGCTTTCAACACCAATCTTGCGCCCGGGCAATAATTGATACCGCACCACCCCATTGGTCACCAGCGTGCCGGGATTGATCGTCGCGATAGCAACCGATTGACCAGCGGGCGTCGTCAGGCCGAGCAAATCATCAAATTGGATTTCACCTTTCATTCCGGTGACAGGGCCGAAGGCGGCGGCAAAATCTATGCGGTCGGTGGCAAACCGCCCCGTACTGGTCACGCCCGAAGGATTCCAGCGAATATCGCCCACACCAGTTATGCGCCCAACGACATTGGCAACGACACCCAATGTCAGCGATGTCAATTGTTCTGGCTGAAATCCGTTGTTGAACCGCAGATCGGCAACATTGAGCCTTGCTGATCCGGTTCCCGCTGACAGGTTATGCGCAATCTGAACCTTCGCCACTTCGGGCTTTGCATCGGGAAGGCGCAGCGTACCCGTCATCCCGATCCGACCATCGGCAAGATCGAACCGCACATCATTACTGACCAGCGAATTGAACCGCGCCGGGACAAATTCATCGGATACCCGAACATTGCCGATCAGCCCGAAGCGGCCCTTTGCGTAGGACCACCGCCCGCTGCCGCTGTCGATAAGGAGTGGTACGTTCGTCAGTTTGCCGCTCAATGCGGTCAATACTCCCTGAAAACCGCTACTGACGAATCGCCCGTCGATGTTACCGACATTCAGTCGTGAAACCCGGCTGCCCGATCCCAAACGCGCCACGAGCCCCGTCGCCGAAAAGCCGCTCTTCCCGAAATCAAACTGTGCACGCTGCGCCGACAGCGCCAACGCCATCGTTCCAATCCGCCCGTTGAAACGCGGAGATGCGATAAATGCCGCGCCTCCACTGCCTGCGAACAACGCTTTCCCGCTATCAGGACAAAGCCGCGTAAGCGTCGGACCCAAACTGAAATTCGCGAGCGTCAGCCGGTTGAACTGCACCGGCGTGCAGCCATTGTTGATGATCGTACGGCCATTGGCATTCACTGTGGCGTTTACTGGTAGTTTCAGCCCTTCAACACGACCGCCGCTCAACGGCCCATCAAGCAATGCCGTCGTTTCAAACCTCATGGCCCCCGACGGGTTCATCGCAAATTTGACAGGTGCAAGCGCGAGCCGTGATCCGCCCGCCGAATAAGGTGCCATGGTCGCAACGCCAAACGTCATGCCGTCTGCGCGCCGCTCGACCGAGGCCCGCATTGTCGGCAAACCATCACCCATCAGCGAAACGAGCATATCCGCGCTAAGGCCATCGCGCCCCAATTCGATTCCACGCCCGCCCAAGGCAGTGAGTTGCGCGCCATTTTGACCCCGCGCCGCGATCCGACTGATTTGCCAGCGACCCGCTTCATACCGAACATCGCTATCGACCCGCATTGTTGCCGCGGACGACGCGAATGATTGCGACAATTGCGTCAACAAAGGACCGAGCGGTGTTCCCGAACTACCACTCGCCGCCGATCCTATTTTGGCGAGCATCGTCCGGTCGGGCACGAACCGAGCAACCTGCACTTTACCGTTGAGCGATCCCCCGTTCGCGCTCCCAAAATCACCCGACATTGTCGCATCGGCGAGTTGATGCGCGCCAAAACGACCCTTTGTTCCGGTCAGGCTAAATGTCCCACGCGTATCGCTCCGATTCCCCTCAAAATCGATCTTACCTACCAACCCGGCGAGCAGGGCGGAGCCACTGCGTGCCCCCTCCGCTTCAACCACAGCAGACCCGCGCCACTGGTTCAGCCCCGCCCCCAACGCCGCGTTGACCAGCATCTCGGGCTTGATCAGCGCATTGCCCCGACAAACCGCGCCATCGGCACGTATTGGGCCGCGCATCGTTGGCGCGCCCTGCTGAATGGCCACTTCGAAATACGCCGTCGCGCGCGTACTCTTACAGCCATTCAACGCCAACGACGGCGCAATCGCCGCAATCTTCCCATTGAACACCGATGCCAGATTACCCTGCCCGTCAATCCGCGCAGCGATCGGACCCCATGCGCTATCAAAGCGGACCCGCGCATCGATCAAATCAATGTCGAGCCGGAGCAGAGCGAGCGGTTCCTTGCCGTCCGACTTCGGCAGCAACTTGTCGAGATCGCCCAGCACCAGCTGCCCATCAACAATCCGCCCCCGCAACCGCACGCCGCGCGCCCGAATCGCTGTCGCCTGCACGCCCCCCATTCCCGCCGACAACCGCACTTCCGCCCACTCAGCCGTTAAATCCGGTGCAGCTGGATCACCGATGCGCAGCTTTTCGATACGTTCCCAGCGAAAGCCTACGCTCTTCACCTGATAATCGGCACGCACCCCGCGCGATTCGAGCGCGCGGCGCAGCACCTGATCGGCAATCGGCTTACGCCCCAACCAGATCATGGCTGCGCTAACCAGTAGCAGAACTAGTAAACCGCCAATGACGCGGAACAACCCTAAACGAGCCATGACAACCGCCGTGAACGCATGACATTGCTTAGAGCCGCAATTACCGTCCGCTATCAAGCGCAATTGCGTGTTTGGCGACAGACGCTTAGCAATTGGGGATGGCCAAGGCTCCTGCTCCCAATGACGCTACCGGTCACCGCAGCCGCCTCCGCGCGCGTTTGCTGGGCCAAGGTGGCAACGCGCTACAGGATTATGAGCTGATCGAATATCTGCTGGCACTGGCTATACCGCGACGTGATACCAAACCACTGGCAAAAGCGTTACTGCTAGAATTTGGCGGGATTGGCCCCCTCCTTACCGCCGATGCCGAAGCACTGATGCGCGTCGATGGTGTTGGCGAAACCGTCGCCGCTGCTCTAAAAATCGCGCAGGCCGCTGCGCTTCGTATGCTTCGCCACGACATCGTTGAACAACCAGTGCTCGCAAGCTGGCAATCAGTGATTGACTACCTCCGCGTCGATATGGCGCATATCAGCATCGAGCGAGTCCGCGTGCTCCATCTCAATTCAAAAAATATGCTGATCCGCGACGAAGTGATGGGCGAAGGATCAATCGACCAAGCCACCGTCCACGTTCGCGAAATAATCCGTCGCTCCATCGATCTTGGTTCGTCGGCGATCATCCTCGTCCACAATCACCCCAGCGGCGACCCCGCGCCAAGTCGCGCCGACATTACCCTGACTCGCGAAATCATCGAGGCGGGCAAACGGCTAAACATCGCTGTGCATGATCACATTATCATCGCAAACGGCGGCCATGCCAGCATGCGCGCGATGGGGTTGATTTGAGGGAAAGAAGAAACTGGCGCGCTCGGAACGATTCGAACATCCGACCCTCAGATTCGTAGTAACCCATCTGGTGTATCCGGGACCAACCAATTCTACGCCAGAGTCGCCGAGAATCCCATGATTAGAGCCATTTATTCGCATAACTTCCAAGTGCAGCGTAGCCATGACCGGTGCGGCACAGAATAACAATCGCCGGCAGAAAATTGGAATCTGTGGGTCTATGAGCAACTTTCGAATGGTCCTGAGCGATAAGGCAATCGGACGATTGTCGGCAGCAATCACCGGACAATATAAGGTCGGCGACGTCGAGCTTAAGGGCTTTTACCTGCTCGTGGGCAAGCGCCACCGGACATACATGGTGCAAGGCGATCTACGTCAGGGATCGAGGCGGATCGCGTCAATCAACGTCTCGGTCGGCGACGCGACGCAGATGACGGCGCGCGACGCGCGCGCCGTCGCCAAGAGCTATCTCGGTGAAATCGGCCAAGGCCAACATCCAAAGCAACCCGAAGCGACCGGAGCGCCGACAGATACGACCCCTCCCCCGTCCGACATCACACTGCGTGCGGCATGGGAACGCTATCGCGACGCACATATGATCCGCAAGAAGCGCAGCGAGACGACCATTGCGGGGTATCGCGATCATATAGAAAAGATCTTCAAGGACTGGCTCGATACCCCGCTCAAGGAACTGGGCGACGATCCTGCGCGTGTTGCAAAGCGGCATGATTTCATCACAATCGAGCGCGGCCCCTATCGCGCCAATTGCGCGATGCGGACCTTGCGCGCGCTCGATAATCATGCCCGCAAGACACATCGATCATTGCCTGCGGACAATCCGGTCGATGCTGTCGACTGGAATGCCGAAGAGCGGCGCAATACGGCGATGGGCGCGACCGACCTGCCGAACTGGTTTGCGCAGCTCGCCAAGCTCGAAAATCCAATTCGCCGCGAATTTCACCTGCTCGTGCTGCTGTCAGGAAGTCGCCCTACTGCGCTGAAGTCGGCACGCCCGGAAGATTTCGATTTCAAGCGACGAACGCTGTACATCGCCATTGCCGGCGTCTCCGAAGTCGACGCCAAATTATTGATGAACCATGCGATCCCGGGCGTGAACTCGGGCTACATCACGCGCCACAAGCTGCTCGAAGACCATTTACGGAGCCGACAGCAGGCCATCTCCGGCAACATATTCAAGGCAATTAAAGATTAGCATCGCCGCCAATAGGACTGGCTTAACCTTGCCCGATCCATGCCATGCAGAAACAATGTCGAACGGTGTTCCGATTAGACGTCCTCGCGATTGAGCCGCTTTGCGCCCGATTGGCGCCTTTTATTTGCAAATGACCAATCCCTAAAACCAGACCTTCCGTCGACAAGGAAAACGCTATTTCAAACGGCTCGGTTGTTGGACGGTGCTGACAGTCCGGTTTTGAGGGCGGGTCCGGCCTAAGCGGTCATTCGTTCACAATGCGTTTGAACGATAATTTGGAGCCCGATAACGTTTGCTTGCAACACGGCCGACCAAAGCGAACGGCCGGCATCGTGAATTAGCGGTTATGGAAAACGACTATTCGGTAGCGAGATGTTGTTGGCCGAAATGCGTAACTTCGCTGAAGTTATCGCCTTTCAGCTGTTACATCTATCAGCGACACACGGTGCCGACGCAAATCGAAGTGCATTCAGATGCGCGGAAAAAAGCCTCCGTGTTTGCTCGATATGCGCTCCGCAGCCGTTCTCGCGATGACGACCGCAAGTGCTTCAAGCTGCGAGGAAAGCGCCATCCACCGGGAAGATGCCACCTGCGCAATAGCTTGCTTCGTCGCTGGCAAGAAATGCCACCATATTCGCCACTTCCTCATTGCGGCCATATCGGCCCATCGCGATAAGAGCGGTAAAGCCCGCGCGTGCCAGCGACGGATCGCCCGGCGATGCTTGTCGCTCGACCGACGCCATCATCTTGTTGTCGATGGGTCCCGGCGCGACGGCATTTACCCGGATACCGAGCGGTGCAAGCTCAAGCGCTGCAACATGCACCAGACCGTTAATACCATGCTTGCTGGCCGCATAAGCGGCAAGCCCCGGTACGCCAACGACGCCTGCAACCGACGCGGTTGCAATGATCGCGCCCCCACCGCGTGCCTGCAAAGGGGCAACAGCATGCTTCATTGCCAGCCACGTGCCACGGATATTGGCGATTTGCACCGCATCGAAATCCTCGACGCTGATCGACGTGAGTGGCGCCACCGCACCTTCGGAACCGGCGTTGGCAAAGACGATATCGACGCCGCCAAATGTCGCTGTCGCGGCCGCGAACAACGCGATCACATCGGCCTCGACGGACGGATCGCCGACTGTGATTGCGACGCGGGTACCGCCATTTAGCGGACCCGCGGCCGCATCCAGTCGCGCTTGATCTCGCCCATGCAACATCACACTTGCGCCTTCGTCGAGAAATTTGCGCGCCGTGGCGGCGCCAATTCCGCCGCTGGCGCCCGTAATCACTGCGATTTTGCCTTCGAGCCTACCCATCAACTGTCTCCCCAACCTTGATCTCGCTTGCCCACTGCCGCAGCTTTTCGACATAGGAATCGACTTCCGTGGCGCTTGCTACGGCTCCGGCAAAGATTTCTCCCGTGGTGCCATCGATACTGATTATGTCGCCAACAGCAATCCGCGTCTTACCAGCCGCGAAGCCACGAGCGTCGATGACGATATCGGCGCCACAGACGGCGGCGATGCCCCATTCGCGTGCGACCAATGCAGCATGGCTCATTGCGCCGCCGGTCGCGGTCAATATGCCTGCAGAAACGCCCATTCCGTGCACGTCCTCGGGGCTGGTTTCGGATCGAACGAGGATCACTGATTCGCCAGCATCGGCCAACTCGAGAGCATAATCGCAATCGAGCGCGGCCCGCCCCGTGACCAATCCGGGCGAAACGCCAAGTCCGCTGGCGATGCTGATGCTGCCGCCAGCTTGTGTGCGGAGCCCGTCGCCCTCGAGCACAGCGGCTGGGATTCGCGCGACCGCTTCTGCGCGCGATAACGCGATTTCTGGATGTACGACCAGATCACAGGCGATGCGCGCAGCAGCTGCAGCGGTGCGCTTCCCGGGACGGGCCTGCAAAATCCACAACTGCCCGCTCTCAATCGTGAATTCGACATCAACCATGTCGCGATAATGCACCTCAAGCCGGTCAAGTGCGGCAAGTAGCGCCGCATGCGAATCGGGGTCGATTGTCGCCAGTGCACTTAGCGGTTGTGTCGCATGCGTTCCCGCAACAACGGCTTCGCCTTGGGCTTGCGTCAGCCAGTCACCGCACGCGCCTGGCGCGCCGGTCGAGGGATCGCGGCTGAACGCTACGCCAGTGCCCGAACGCGCGTCGCGATTGCCAAATACCATTGCCTGAATTGTCACGGCAGTGCCGAGATTATGCGCGATTTCCTGCCGTGTCCGATATGTTTGCGCACGCGCACTATTCCAGCTGGCAAAAACCGCCGCAATCGCCGCGCGCAGAACAGCATGCGGATCATCCATCAATGTGCTTTCGAATGTCGGCACTGTTCGCTTGAATTGTTCGCGAAATGCGGCATCAGTCGCGTCAACAAAAGCGGGCGACCCCAATGCTGCTCGATTACTACGCGTTATCCCAACATTCAGGATCGTATCCATCATACCGGGCATCGAGACGGGCGCACCCGACCGGACGCTGACAAGCAGTGGATTTGTGTCATCGCCAAACCGACGGCCAAGTTGGATCGCAATCCTTTCGAGGGCGATAAGCACCGCATCAAATAAATCGTCCGTCAGTCCGGTAGCAGCATGCTCGGTCCCGATGGTAAAGCCCGGCGGCACCGGAAGGCCAAGCTGCGTCGACATGGCCCAAAGGCTGGCCCCTTTCCCGCCGACGCGTGCAGCAATCTCTTCCATAGAGCCGACATGCGGATGATCGAAATGCGTGATCATGCGGCCGAAAGAATGCGCACTGTGCCAGCCCCGCCATCGACTTCGATCAGCATGCCATCGGCCAATCGATCTGTTGCGCCAGTCACGCTGACGGCACATGGTACGCCGAGCTCGCGCGCGACGATGACGGCGTGGCTGATTGCAGCGCCGACGTTAACGATGATGCCCGCCGCCGATGCAAAGAGCGGGGTCCAGCTTGGGTCCGTATGCGGTGCGACGAGAATGTCGCCAGGGCCCAAGTCGCCCGGTTCGGCCGCATCAAGCACGATCCGCGCAATGCCGCGCGCGACGCCGGCGCAGCCCGGTTGTCCCGTCAGCACTTCGCCTTCCTTTGCTTTAACGAATTGTGCCTCGTCGCGGCGTGCCCAGGTTTCGATGGGTGGAACGGTTTCCGAAATAATGAATGGCGGAGCCAACGCCGACAGTTGCACAAGCTGGGCTTCACGTTCAGTGACAATTGGGCGCGCAACCGCCGGATCGGCAAGCACAAGATCCCATTCAGCATTTGTCAGCAGCGCAAATTGGTCGGCTCGATCAAAATGCCCGCGCGAGACCATCCGCTGCCCGACTTCCCACATCGCCATGCGCATTTCGTGCGACAGCATTACGCAAGTCGTTTTCGTTCGTTCGCGCGCAGCGAAGCAAACGCCAGCAACAGCCACCGCGGCATCGAATTGCCCCGCTTCGGGCGTATCTCCCAATGCAGCACGCACCGCGCTAACCGCCGCCGCCCGCGCCACCTGCCGCGCGGCCATGCGCGCATCCGGTGCTTCGCTGTCAGCGGCGTGACGCAGCCGATCAATTGCCGCAAGTGGCGCTTCCGGGACGAGCTCCCACGTTGCGCTACGCATTTCCCATTCTTGCGAACCACGAAAGCCGTAATCCCGTAGAAACATGTCAAAGGCGGTGCCAAAATCAGCATGTTCGTCCTTCAATCGGCTTTGCAGCCCTGACAGCCCGGCATCAAATGCCGCCATCAATGCAGCCGACTCACGCACCTGGCGCGACAGCATCCAGAGGACCTTGGCCGGAAGCGCGGAATCGACATCGCCCGCCGCGCCCATGATGTCTGCCGCAATTTCAGGCTTGCCGACCGCAGCACAGATCCCAGCGATCGCGCCCGTCGGGATCATCGAGTGATAGGTTGCAACAATATGTCGCGTCCAAAGCCGCTCCCAATGCGCCGCGCACAGGTCGCGCGTGAAGCCGATCAGTTCGGCATCGCTCATTGCGGCGAAATCGGGCCGGGAAGAACGCAGCGCTTCGATTTCGGCGCGCATCGCCGTTAATTCGGGATATTCGGTCGTCGTGAACAATCCACCAAGCATCGCGCCCAATCGCTCGGTATGCACGGCAGACTTGTCGCCATCACGCGGGACATAAGGCGGCACGTCTGGCTGCTCACCGAAAAAGCTGGCATCGATTGCTTCGGCTGACATGCCCGGCGTACGAACGCCAAACAGGCGGCTGGCGGAAACGTTCAGATAGCCATAGCCGCCGAAGACTCCGAGCATTTCCATTGCGTTGGGCGTGAATTCATCGATTTCGAACGCACCGAGCTGCACGAGCGCGGCCCGCCAGCCATTTTCGGTATGCGACTGTCCCCATAGCGTCCACGAAAACGGCATCACCACATCGGGAAAGACCTCGCCAATGTTGGCGCGGGTATAGATCGGGAAACGGCGTGACGGATCATTGTCGACGATCCAGTGCTGCTGGGCGTCAGATTCGCTTGTCGCGCCTTGTGCGCGTTCATCCGACATAATCGATGCCACGACTTCTCTCCCGGTTCCTTTATATGACGAATGTTGCGCACAACGTAATCGTCGTCAACGACGAAAGTGACATTGACATCATGTTTTCATTTGTCATGATGAGGGCGTGAAAGCGATGCTAATCAAGCGTCAAAGCAGGAGAGGGAATGTCGGGCGCTGAAGCCATCGCGATGCCTGCCGAACAGGACCTGCCGCCAACGCGCAAAGGAAAGGCGACGCGCGAACGGCTGCTCCTTGCTGCTGAAGATGTGTTCGGTCGGATCGGCTATGATGCTGCGCGCATCGCCGACATCGTCGCACTGGCGGGCGTGAGCCATGGGCTGTTTTATCGCCACTTCGCCGACAAAGACGCAATACTCTTTGCGGTGTTGACACGACTCAACGACGATCTTCGGCATACGAGTGGGCGCGGAACCGCAGGTAATGATCGACCCACGCTTGAGCAGTTGCAGGCACGCAACATGCTGTTCTTTCAAGAATATACCGAGCACCGACAGATGCTCCGTGTGTCGCGAGAAGCTGCTGCACGCCCCGAACAAGCGGGTTTTCGGGCACTTTGGCTGGGCATTCGCAGTCGCTTTACCGCGCGAACACAGCGTTGGCTCGAGCAGCTTGCCATCGCGGGACACATTGCGCCGCTCGAAGATCCCGCAATGGTTGCAGAGGCGCTGTCGTCGCTCACTGAACAAATGGCTTATGTGCAGCTCGGTCTTGCAACTGACGAACCCGATGCAGCGCTCATCGAGCGATTGGGGCAGGCAAGCGGCCTCGTTTGGCACCGTACGATTTTCGGCGGCAGGTAATGAGTATGATCGACCTCCTGGATCTTTCGACCTTCACGCAGTCAAGGGAGCATGACGCATTTCGCGAGCTGCGCGATGCGGCGCCGGTTGCGTTCAACGCGGAACCTGATGGTCCCGGCTTTTGGTCCCTGACCCGCTATGCGCATGTCAACGAATCGGCACGCGACCATCACCGATTGCTGTCGGGGCACGGCACCCAGATTAAGGATCGCCGCGCCGAGGGGCATGGCCACCCCAGTGTTCATAACAGCGATCCACCGCTGCACAGCCAGCTGCGCAATATCGCTCTACCGATGCTGTCGCGGCAGTCGGTCAAGCGTCGCGAGCCACAGTTTCGCGCAATCGTCGATCGACTAATTGCGGCTAGTCCAAAGGAAGAGCCGTTCGACTTTGTTGAGACGATTGCGATCATGCTGCCGATGCTGGTCATCGCTGATGTGCTGGGCGTACCCGCGACAGACGCTGATCGCCTTGTCCGCTGGGCCAATCGTATGTCTGATGTCAGCGCCGACAATGCAGCCCAAGCCGAAGCACGCGCGAACTTATTCGACTATTTTCGCTGGCTCAGCGAATTGCGGCGCGCGGAACCCGCAGACGATGTCGCAAGTGCGCTGGTTGCCGCGCGGATCGAGGGCATACCGCTCGAGGAGCAGGCGCTTGATGCCTATTTCATGTTGCTGACCGTTGCGGGCAACGAGACCACACGATTTCTGCTCACGGGCGGTTTTGCACAGCTGTTGCGCCAGCCTGACGAGCTGGCCAAGCTGCGCGCAAACCCAAAAATGGTCACGAGCGCGATCGAGGAGCTGTGCCGTTTCGTCTCGCCGGTCACGCATATGCGTAGAACCGCCGCTTCCGATATCGATCTCTATGGCACGTCGGTGCCAAAGGGGGCGAAAGTCGTGCTTTGGTTTGCAAGCGCCAACCGCGACGAGCGTCAGTTCGCCGATCCTGATCGCTTGCACATCGACCGCAGCCCGAATGCACATGTCGGCTTCGGCATGGGCGCGCATTTCTGTGTGGGCGCGCATCTGGCGCGGCTTGAGACACGGCTGTTTCTCGACGCCTTCCTTGACCGGATCGAAACGATGGAGCTGCTGGCCGAGCCCGAGCGGTTGCCATCGAACTGGTTCACCGGCTGGACTTCGATGAAAGTGCGCTGGTCGTGACCGTGCTCGTAACAGGCGCCGCCAGCGGCATCGGCGCGGCGTTGCTGCCGATGCTTGGCGATACGCTTTCGCTGGATCGAGACGCGATCCCCGGTGGCATTGGCTGCGATCTTGCTGAACCCGAAGCGATTGATACGGCCGCAGCAGCAGTAACCCTGTCGCTGACTGGCATCGCGCACATCGCTGGCCTGCCTGGAACTTGGGATGCGTCGACGATCATCGCCGTCAACACGCTCGCGCCGATCCGCTTGACGGAGGCATTGCTGCCCAATCTCACCAATGGCGCGAGCATCGTTGCCGTTTCCAGCGTGACCGCATTACGCTGTGATTGGAACGATGCCGCACTTGACCAGCTAATCGACGCTTCGCGTGATGAAGCGCTTGCGATGGTTGCCGATCTCCCGGGCGTTCGTGCTTACGAGGTATCAAAGGCAGCGCTGAACCGCTGGGCACAGCGGCTCGCCATTCGATTGCACCCGCGCGGCATCCGCGTGACGACGGTTAGCCCCGGTCCGGTTGAAACCCCCATTCTCAAGGATTTCAAAACATCCATTGGCGCAGACCGGCTGGCCGCTGCCGCTGCGCTGACAGGGCGACATGCAAAGCCAGAAGAGATCGCATCCGTCGTCGCCTTCTTGCTTAGTGATGCAGCGCGCTGGGTGAACGGGACTGACGTTCGCGTTGACGGCGGCTATCACGCCATGCGCGCGGCGGCCTGAAGCGATGCAGCTCATCCTCGTCCGCCACGGCAAGCCGCAAGTACCAAGCGAAGGCCCAACAGCCAATCCGCCGCTCGGCATTGTCGGTCACGATCAAGCACGTGTCGCCGCAGCAGCGCTGCGGCATGAACCGATCGAGCGGATTGTTTCGAGTGGCATGCAGCGCGCCGATGCGACGGCCGCACCGCTCGCTGAGCTGCTTGGCATGCCGATCGACATCATCCCCGATCTTGGCGAAATCGACCGCTGGGGTGGCAGCTATGCCAGCATCGAAATGCTGCGCGCCGAAGGTGGCAGCGAGTGGCAGCGCTTCAAGGAAGATCCACTCGGCTTTTTTGGTATTGATGCCGCCGCCTTCCGCGTCGGTGTCTTGGACGGTTTCGCGCAGGTGCTTGCAGGTCCCCAGCGAACCGTGGCTGTCTTCACGCATGGTTTTCCGATCAACATCATTCTCGCGCACGCTTTGGGTATTACGCACGATGCGCGCTTCGTGCCCGCTTATGCCTCGTTCACGCGGGTTGCTGGCAAATCAGTCGATGCACTGACAATCGTCAGCGTCAACGAAAGCGGACATGTGCCGGGAGCACTCCGATGACGCTGCACCCCGGCACAATCGCGACGCGGACCCCCGACCGGCTTGCGGTCGTGATCGGCGATGCGGTGCTCAGCTACGGTAACCTCGACACGCAGAGCCGCGTCATCGCTGCAAAATTGCATGCGATGGGCCTGCGCCAAGGCGACGTACTGGCGATGCTCATTGGCAACCGGCCTGAGTTCTTCATCTTCGCATGGGCGGCGCAGCGGTCAGGTCTTTATTACCTGCCGCTTCCGACGCGTTCGACCGCCGACGAAATCGCCTATTTGCTGCGCGACAGTGGGGCGCGCGTACTTGCCGTCGATCCCGATTATGTAAAGGTCGCGGCTGGCTTCGACGTTGCAACCATCGGCATCGATACAACGCCGAACGATCTTCCAGAACCGCCTGCAATCGAAGGTGCCGACATGCTCTATACGTCGGGATCAACCGGGCGACCTAAAGGGGTGCGGCGCCCAATCACTGGTGCACCATTGGGAAGCGAGACGCGCCGTGTGGACCGACACCGGGAATTGTTCGGGCTTGATCGTGAAAGCGTTTTTTTCTCACCGGCACCGCTTTATCACGCTGCACCGCTTCGGTTTACGATGACCGCGCTGCGCGTGGGTGCAACCGTTATTGGCGCGCCCCGCTTTGACGCAAATGCCGCACTTGCGGCAATCGAACGGCACAAGGTGACGCACAGCCAATGGGTGCCGACGATGTTGAGCCGGATGCTTGCTTTGCCCGAAGCGGAGCGGCGCGCACATGATCTCTCATCACACCAAGTCGCGATCCATTCGGCAGCGCCCTGTCCCGCAGACGTCAAGCGCGCGATGATCGACTGGTGGGGCCCTATTCTCCACGAATGCTATGCAGGCACTGAAAGTGTGGGCTTTACGCACGCAACCTCAGCCGAGTGGTTAGCGCGTCCGGGCACGGTGGGCCGAGCTTACGGTGCAACGATCTATATCCTCGACGATGACGGCCATGAAGTTCAATCGGGCACAGTTGGCAGTGTCCATTTTGCCAGTGCCGCCACGCTCGTTTATCATAATGATCCCGACAAAACGGCTGCTGCGCATGACCGCCAAGGCCGTGCGACGATTGGCGACATCGGTTATGTCGATGCCGACGGCTACTTGTTTCTGACGGATCGCCGTGCGTTCACGATCATCTCGGGTGGCGTGAACATCTACCCTGCCGAAGTCGAAGCCGCTTTCGTCAGCCATCCCGACATCATTGACGTCGCTGTCTTCGGCGTTCCCGACAATGATCTAGGCGAATTGGTTTTTGCGCTGGTGGAACTTGCACCAGAAGTCGCAGCGGATCGTGCAACCGCCGCGCAGCTTGAGGCCTATGCCCGCTCACGGCTCGCTTCAATCAAGCTGCCACGGCAGATAGCTTTTGGCTCGGTCGGGCGAACCGAAACCGGCAAGATCCAAAAAGCGCAATTACGCGCAAATATCGATGTGCATGCCGTGTTCGACCTTCGGTTGGAGACCACAGCATGAGCGCGCTGATCTTGCTGCGGCTAAAAGGTTTCGCCAAACCAGAGGTGCTCGGCGCGGATGCCGATGCGCTCATTGCCGATGGTTTGGCTGAAGCAGGCAAACTCGGCATGCGGCTGACCGCGCAAGGGCGCGTTGCAGCGGATGATGCCTGGCAGAGCGAACGCGCCATGATTGATGCCACTGCCATCGAGCGCGTTCACGCCGATTTCGTGGGGCTCAACGCCGATTTCAAAGCGCTCGTCACCGCCTGGCAGCTCCGAGACGGCGCACCGAACGATCACACCGATATCGACTATGACGCCGATATCGTCGCGAAGCTGGCGGTCATTGATGCCAACCTGGCAAAGGCTCTGTCCGACGCAACGGCGCTGGTCCCGCGTCTCATGCGCTACCGGCCTGCTTTTATCGCTGCGCTCAGAGCGCTTCGCGCTGGCGAGGTGCGCTGGATGGCGGCACCTATCCTCAATAGCTACCATACACTTTGGTTCGAACTGCACGAAGAACTGATCCGCCTAACGGGTCGGACTCGTGCCGCAGAAGCCGCTGCGGGGCATGCCGCATGAACGAAACGAGCGCACTGCAACAACGACTGGCGCCGGACATAAAAAGTCTTGGGAGAAGGATGATGAAAACATTGTTTCACGCACGTGCACTTTTAATCGCGGGAATATCATTTGGCGCGTTATCGGCATCAACAGCACTCGCTCAATCAACGCCTGCGGCGGGGCTCGACGAAATCATCGTAACAGCACAAAAACGCGAGCAAAACTTGCAAGATGTGCCCGCGGCGGTTTCGGCGTTTTCCGCCGATCAATTGCTCGCACGTGGTGTGACGCAGACCAGCGACTTGATGGGCACGCTGCCCAATTTGCAGGTTACATCGGCTTATAGCTCGACGCAGCCAAACTTCTCGCTACGCGGCATTTCGGTTGCGAACGAGTTTTCGGCATCGACCGCTTCTCCGGTGGGCGTGTATGTCGACGAAGTTTACCAGAGCTTTCGTGCGAGCCATGGCCAGCAACTTTACGATCTTGAACGCGTCGAAGTGCTTCGCGGGCCACAGGGAACGCTTTATGGCCGCAACACGACGGGCGGGGCGATCAACTTCATAACGCGTAAACCCGATCTCGATGGTGCCAACGGCTATCTCACAGTTGGCTACGGCAACTATAACACGCTGACGACCCAAGCCGGGTTCGAAGCAACATTGATCCCTGACAAGCTTGGTATTCGTTTTGCCGGCACGCGCGCCAAGGGCGAAGGATATACATTCAATCCAGTCGACAAGCTTGATTACGGCACAACAAGTTCAATCGCGGGCCGCGTTAGCTTACGATGGAAGCCAAGCGACGGCATCGACATCAACCTGAAAGGATATATTGCCGAAAATGATCCGCGACAGGATCTGCCCTACGGCATCGGCTATCTGACGGGCCGGACTAACGCCGCTGGTTATTCGCGCTTCGTTGCACGCCCCGAACTCGGCGGACGTTTGCTGAAGCAAAACGAAATTCAGGCCGATACCGCAGGTCAGTATTTTACCGCCTCACGCGGCCTGTCACTCACGATCCAAGCCGAGCTCAGTGACGCCGTCACCATCACGTCGATTACCGGCTACGACTATGGAAAATATCGGTTGTCGCCCTTTGATTGTGACGGATCTCCCGTCAATATCTGTGCGATCCGGTACAATTCACAAAGCAAGAATTTCAATCAGGATTTCCGGTTGAACTATACCAGCGACCGTTTGAAATTGATCGGTGGCCTTTATTACGGCGTCGATACGATTGATACGCAGAACCAGCCCGATTTTTTCGGCTTTCTACGCCCATTGCTTCTCGGTGCGGGCGTGCCGAGCGCCTTCAACAATATTCCGATCGCGGTTGGCAATTCTTTGAAAACGATTCCGGCATTCCTGGTCAATCCGGCATTGACGCCAGCGTCACCGGGTTATTGTGCACCCATCGTGATCAATCCCGCTGGCTATTACGACGCCCGCAGCCTGATTGCTTTCCAAACGGACGTTGCCACCACCAACTCAGCGGGTGGGACCGCATCGCAAGCCGCATGTGCAGCGGCAGGGGCACCGCCCTTCGGTCCCATCCTTGCCAACCAACGCTTTACACTCTCGCGTCCATCCACGGCCGTCTATGGTGAAGCGGCTTGGAAAGCGACTGACGCGCTGACTGTCACGCTCGGCCTGCGCTACACATGGGACAAAGTGCGTTACACCGACGCAATCACAACGCTGCGCGATCTGTCAGGCAATGGCATCGCTGCCGGGCTCGTGCCTTACAGCTTCCCTTACAATGCCGCTTTGCCGCCGGTGAACCAGCGGCGGTCGACTGGTGAACTGACCGGGCGCATTGTCGTTGATTACAAATTCACCGACAAAATACTTGGCTACGCCAGCTATAGCCGCGGCTATCGCGCCGGCACATTCAATGGTCTCGCCTATCAGGACATCAGCCAAGTCTATTTTCTCGATCCGGAAAAGGTCAACGCATACGAAGTTGGTCTCAAGTCCCGTTTCCTCGACAATAAGGTTCAGCTGAATCTAGCGGGCTTCTACTACGATTATAAAAACCAGCAGATTGCGCAGATCATCGGCGCTACATCATTCCTGCGTTCAGCCAAAGGCCGCGTTTATGGCGGCGAGGCTGAACTGGCGGTGCAGGTCGCGGACCCACTGCGTTTCGATGCTTCGTTCGGCTATCTCAACACGAAGTATAGCGGTAACACGATCAATGCGGCCGATCCGCGCAGTCTGACGCTTAACATCAACGGCAATCCCTTTCCCAATGCCCCCGAAGTTACATTTTCTGCAGGGTTCGACTTCACTGCGGTTGATACGGGTAAACATAAGCTGACGCTGCGCGGCGACACGCAATATATGGGCAAATATTATTTCGATCCCTTCAAGGATTATGGCCAGAGCCCGTGCGATAAGCCCCGCACTGGCACTCTCGTGCTGCAAGCAACGCCTGAAATCGCATGTGGCAATCCGGCGTATTGGCTGTTCAATGCACGCGCAACTTACACCTATGATGAGCGTTTTTCATTCAGTATCTGGGGCAAGAATCTGACTAACAAGTTCTATTATGTCTACGGCCTAAACCTAAACGCGTTCTACCAAGATTATCTGACGCGTGGGACGCCACGGACCTGGGGCGTTGAGGCAACGGCACGCTTCTGATGGTGGTGGGGGATGCAACGATGGGTGCATCCCCCACAATGATGGCGGTCATCAATCCTGCAACCGAAACGGTGGTCGGGCATGCTCCGGTTGCCACAGAGGCGATCCTTAACAAAGTGGTTTCAAGCGCAAGGGCCGCGTTTCCCGCATGGCGGGCCACCGCACTTGCCGAGCGACGTCAAAGGCTTTGTGCGTTGGCCGACGTCATTGATGCTGATCGCGATTACCTTGCGCTCCTGCTAACGAGAGAACAAGGTAAGCCCTTGAAGAGTGCCCATGATGAAGTGGCGACCGCGGCGCAATGGCTGCGCGATGTTGCGGCAATTGATCTGCCCCAACATGTCAACGAAGACACGCCCCAACGGTCATCGATAACCACCTATGTACCGATCGGGGTGGTCGGTGCCATTATACCGTGGAACTATCCAGTCCTCCTTGCGGCATGGAAAATGGCACCCGCGCTGCTTTGCGGCAATACACTCATCGTCAAACCGTCGCCCTACACACCGCTGACAATGCGGCGGATTGGCGAGCTTGCTCGCGGCGTTTTTCCGGACGGTGTCTTTACCGTCATTACCGGCGACGACCGTCTCGGCCCGTGGATGTCCGCGCACCCCGATATTGACAAGATCAGCTTTACCGGATCGACAGAGACTGGGCGCAAAGTGATGGCGTCAGCCGCACCCACATTGAAACGATTAACGCTTGAGCTCGGCGGCAATGATGCCGCGATCGTTCTGCCCGATGCTGACCTCAACACGATCATTCCCGCCCTGTTTGCGGCGGCCTTTGGCAATAGCGGACAGATCTGCCTCGCCACAAAGCGCCTTTATGTTCATGCCGACCTGTTCGACCGCGTGGTTGCCGGCTTTGAAGCGCTGATCCACGCTGCCTGCGTCGGTGACGGCACCGATCCCGAAGTCGCCTTCGGCCCCATCCAGAACCGCGCACAATATGAACGCGTCCGCGCGATCATCGCTGACAGTCGTGCGAATGGCCACGATGTTCGCTCTGGACCGGAGCCAGCAAGTGCCAATGGCTATTTCATTCCACTAACGATCGTGGTCGACCCACCGGATACGAGCTGTGTGGTCATCGAGGAAGCGTTTGGTCCAGTGCTACCAATCCTGCGCTACCAAGACATTAATGATGCGATTTCGCGCGCCAACGCATCTCCGTATGCTCTCGGCGCTTCAATCTGGAGCAGCGAGCTCCAGGCTGCGCGGGCCATCGCGCCGCATTTAGAGGCTGGAACAGTTTGGATCAACGAAACGCGCTATGTCTCGCCAACAACAACGCTTGCGGGGCACAAGCAGTCTGGACTGAACGCTGAACACGGAATCGATGGTCTTATTGGCTACTGCAACCCCCAGACAATCACAGTGCGACGATAAACATGTTCTATGATGTGTCGACTGCTGGCTAAACGTGAATAAACCGCAGCTTCTGGCCAGACGCGAGCATTGACATAATGGCAGGTATTTTAGCGAAAGCCGATTGTCGGCGTCTAATTGCAGGGTCGCCACTTTGACGTCGGTCGGCCCTCCGTCGTCATATCGGTAGCACAGGGTAGTCAACAAAGCCTGTCGCCCCTCCGCCATAAAAAGTAGCCATATCCGGCTCGTTATAAGGTCCATTCACAGCGATCCGCGCGGGCAGGTCCGGATTTGCCAAGAACATTCTGCCAAAAGATATTGCGTCGGCGCGGCTTTCGTCGATCCAATCTTTTGCCTCCTCCACAGTGAAACCACCATTGGCAATGAACGAACCATCGAACGACCTGCGCATCGACATGAGCAGCGCATCGGCCTTGTCCGACGACATGGCACCGCCCCCATGGGTGTTGGGCCTGACGACGTGGAGATAGGCCAATGACCTACCGGACACTAAACGAGCAGCCTCAACATAGGTCGTTTCCGGATAGTCATCGTAACTACCGCCGGGCCCTCCGCTCGGCGTCATGCGGACCCCTACGCGATTGGCAGGCCACACCCCGCAGAGCGCGTCCAGAATCTCGCTGACAAGCCGCAAACGGTTTTCAATCGATCCGCCGTAGGCGTCGGTCCGTCGATTGACCGACGATCGCATAAACTGGTCGAGCAGGTAGCCGTTGGCGGCGTGAAGCTCGACCCCATCGAACCCCGCCGCCTTGGCGCACTCGGCGGCGTGTTTGTAGTCGGCGACAAGGCGGGGAATTTCTTCGATAAGTAAGGCACGGGCTTCGGGGTGAGGCAGAAGCGGGCCTTCGGGATGGATGTCCCCAACATAGGCCTCGCCCTCAGGTTGGAAAGCGCTCGCAGAAACCGGCGCTCCGCCGTTCGGCTGAAAGACACCGTGCGAAACCGCGCCGACGTGCCAGAGTTGGCAGAACATGCGTCCGCCGGCCGCGTGGACGGCGTCGGTCGCGTTCCGCCAAGCTACGACTTGTTCGACGGTGTGAATTCCGGGCGTGTGTGCGTAGCCTTGCCCTTCGGGGCTGATCTGCGTCGCCTCGCTTACAATCAGACCAGCCGACGCGCGCTGGGCATAGTAGGCCGCGTGCATCGGCGTTTGCAAATTGCCCGGATATGCTGAGCGCGATCGGGTGAGGGGCGCCATGATAATACGATTTGGCAACATCAGAGCGCCAAGCGAAATCTTCGTATGCAAAGGGTCGATAGTCATCGTTCATTCCACCTCGTGTGTTCGGGACACCGGGAGGTAGAGAACGGCCCCGGCCTTTAGTTCGATCTCATTGTCCACATGCCCGACGAACGGCGAGCCATCGTCGATCGTCCGGAAATGCATGTGCGCGTCGTTGCCAGGGCTGGACAGGACGCCTTGGCAGGCGGGGCCGAACAGCCCAACAATCTCAATCTGCCGGTTTTCCAGTCCGCTCAGGTAGCGCGATCGCAGGAAGCTCGCCTGCGGGTCGGGACGCAAGTTGCCCATACCGTTGACCACAAACCATTTGAGATGCTCGGCGTGCCCCAGGCCGCTGACGCTGCCCCCAGCGATGGGCACGAAACGCTCGCGTTTGCCATCGACCATGCCCTTTTCGAGCGGCGATCCGACAAGGACAGTCGCTGTGAAGACGTAAGTCAGCGTCGGCGATGGCAACGACGCACGCGCAGCGTGCGGCAGAACAGCGGTTGCGCTTCCCAGAACCAGTGCCTCACGGCGATTGATTGCGATCGACATTCCGGACCTCGCTGGACAGCAAGTACTTCTGCATGTTAACCGTTTCGTACATCAATGGAACCGGAAAATGCCGATGCGTTATGCCGCCTTGCTTGCGACCTTATTTGCCTCGATCACGGCTCTGCCGCTGGCGGCCGAAACGCCAGATCATTCAATGCAAACGATCGCTGGTGATCCGGTCCTCACCCAGAGTGGACGCGTAGCGGGCACACAGCTCAATTCGGGCGTCCGCGGTTATCTAGGCATTCCGTTTGCGGCGCCGCCGACCGGTGACCTGCGCTGGCGGGCACCACAGCCAATCCAATGGACCGGGATCTGGCCCGCGAACCGTAAGGGTCCCGCGTGCATTCAAGTGCTGCGCCCGCACGACATCAACCATTATTTCGGCGAAGAAGCAACATCGGAGGATTGCCTCACACTGAACCTGTGGACGCCCGCAACGGCGCGTCCGGGGGCAAAGTTGCCGGTGGTTGTCTTCATATATGGCGGTGGCTTCACCATCGGGTCATCGGGCATGGCGAATTATGACGGGTCAGCGGTGGCAAAACGCGGCGCGGTGTTCGTCAATTTCAACTACCGTGTCGGGGCCTTAGGGTTTCTGGCACATCCAGAGCTCAGCCGCGAACAGGGCGGGCATTCCGGCAATTATGGCCTGATGGACCAGATTGCCGCGCTGAAATGGGTACGCGCCAACATAGCCAAATTTGGCGGCGATCCCGCGCGGGTGGTGATTATGGGGCAATCGGCGGGGGCTTATTCCGTGGTTGCGCATCTGTATTCACCACAGTCGCGCGGCCTGTTCAACGGCGCGGTCATGTCGAGCGGATGCAATGTCCGCAGCGAATTTGTGACGCGTGAGGATGCGGAGACAATCGGCAAAGCGCTGCAGGGGCGCTTGGGCGCGGCATCGATTGCGTCCATGCGCAACCTACCCGCCGACCGTATTCTGAGTGGTCAGAATGAAACGCAGCTTGGCCTTCGCAACATTGGTGTGCGGATTAACGGACCCGTGACTGATGGTTTTGTTTTGCCTAAGCCCAAAGCAGCCGGCCTCGTCAATGTCGTGCCCGTGATCGCGGGCTATACCGCGAATGATCTGGCGTTTGGATTTGAGGCATTGCTGAAGGCGCGGACAATTGCCGAATATCGGGCCGCGGTCGAAGCGCTTTGGCGCGAAGATGCCGTCGAATTTCTGCGCCTGAACCCGGTGACCAATGATGCTGGTGTTGCTGCCACCGCGCGCCGCGTCGCAACCGAGGCGGGATTTGAAGAGAATGCGCGACATTGTGCGCAGGCATTTGCCAAAGCGGGGATGCCGACTTGGATTTATGACTATGCGAGGGTGCATCCTTACGCGCCGGGCATGACTTTTGCGGACCAGAACCCGGCAACGGCGGGCGCTTATCATACCGCTGACATCCCGTATTGGTTCGGCACGCAGGATACCTATAATCGTTTTCGTCCAACACGGGTGTGGACGCCGTGGGATCGGCAATTGTCGGGCACAATGATAGATGCACTCATCGCCTTTGCGGCGACCGGAAAGCCAGCGGCAAAGGGGCTTAATTGGCCGGTGTGGCGCGCGGACGCCGAAGCGAAACTGATGTTCGGCGACAATGTCAAGACGGTGCCGCTGACCCCAGCACGACTTGACTGGCTTGCCGCGCATCCGGTTGCTGAAGGATTGCCCGTGCCCCCGCCCGCCAATCCGCGCGACTAGGAGGCCTCAACCCGCGCGCGCATTTGTGCCTCCCGAAAGCTGGACAGCATGCGAGCACGATCGGTCGTACGACCAGTGAAGATGTCGAATGCGGCGGCGGCCTGGTGCACCACCATCCCGCTCCCATCGAGTGTCCGGCACCCGTGGCTCCGCGCGAGCGCCAGCAATTCGGTTTCGAGCGGGAAATAGACGATATCAGCGATCCACAGTCGTGGCTCGATCAGTGTTGCGGCGAAGGGAAGGCCGGGGTGACCGACCATGCCGACCGGCGTTGCATTGATCAATCCGTCGGCGTCAGCAAGCGCTGCTTCGGCATCGCCGCACTCGACAACGCGATCCGCGCCATAGTCATGACGCAAGGTCGTGGCCAACTTCGAACGTCGGGCGTCATCAGAATCGATTAGGACGATCTGCCTGGCCCCGAGCGTAAGAAGGGCATGTGCCGTCGCCGATCCTGCGCCACCCGCACCCAGCTGCACGACCCGGTTCATCGCAACATCGCTCAGCCCCTGCCGCATGCTTTCAGCAAAGCCGAGCATGTCGGTATTATGGCCAATCCGCTTGCCGCCAGTGAACTGCACCGTATTGACCGCGCCGACCCGCGCGGCACTGGCGTCCAGCGCATCGAGATGCGCGATGATCGCCTGCTTATAGGGGTGCGTGACATTGACCCCGGCAAAGCCCGCGACGGCCATCACATCAAGAACGCGCGGCAAATCAGCCTCGGCCCACCCCTCCACGGCGAAATCAATCAGCGAGTAAGTCAGCGGCAGACCAAGCGCCGCCGCTTCCTGCTCATGCAGCCACGGCGACCGGGACGCCTGAATCTCGCGTCCGATCAAACCGGTGCGGATCACCGGCCTGCCGTCGGCACCCATTGGGTCCGGCGGCAGTTGTGGCAATTTCAGCACCAGCATTATGCGCTCTAGAAACCGACCTTGACGCCGACATAGAAGGAGCGACCGATGACATCATAAAGCGCGGTGTCCGTGCTCGTCTGGTTGCTCGCCACGACCGGCAAGCCCTTGTCAAACAAGTTGGTCACGCCGCCGCGCAGCTCGAACGTCTTGTTGATCTTGATCGATCCGAACAGATCCCATGTCGAATAGGCGGGCACGCCGATGGCGACATTGGTCGGCGTGTTGACCTTGCTGACGTCAGCGAGCGGGTTCTGGAACTTCCAGCGCAAGCCAAAGCTGCCGCCGTCCGAACGATAACCAAAGGTCGTCAGCGCTTTCCATTTCGGCGTTGCACGCGGCGGAACGCTGCTTTCATTCGCCGAGCCATTGCTAATCCCGGTATAGTTCAGGAAAAGACCGCCAGGCAGCAATTGAACCTTGTAATTGTTCAGATAGCCCACCGCCGTATCGATGTAGAGTCTGCTGCTGCCTCCGAGGAACGGGGCTGGCACCGCCCAGCGAATCTGAAATTCGATACCATCGGTTTTCAGCGAGCCCAGATTCTGGAAGGGCGTTGTCACCTGAACAAGCTGGCCGTTGGCGTCACGCGAAATCAGGGCGCAATTCGCGTTGGTTGCCGAATAGGACGGGTTGCTGCCGTCGAGATTGTAACAGCCTGACAAGACGGTAAGGCCCGGCACGGCGGAAATCACATTCTTGATCTTGATATTGTAATAGTCGACCGAGACCGAGAAATCGCCCAGAATGCCATCACCACGCGGCGCGTTGAACACGAAACCAGCGTTGAAGGTATCGGCCTTTTCAGGCGTGATCGCCAGATTGCCCGGAATAACTTGGCCAGTTGCCGTTGTCTGGAACTGATAGGTGCTGATGCTGCCCACCGGGATCCCTTGCGCCACGCACAATGCCGCAACTTGCACGCCATTGGCACCGGTCCGAGCGGACGATCGCACGTCGCACGGATCACCCAGCGCTGCCGGCGGCGTGCCGATGGCGAGCTGCGCGCCCTGTGGTGGCGAGAAGAGCTCGGCGATATTGGGCGCACGGACAGCGCGTTGATAGCTGCCACGGAAGAGCAATTCCTTGATCGGCCTCCAGCGGGCGTCTACTTCATAGCTCGTTACCGACCCCGTGATTGAATAGTCGGAAACACGCGCGGCGGCACCGATTGCCAACTCCTGAAAACCTGGCTTGTCGCTAATCAACGGAATGTCGATCTGACCGGCAAATTCCTTGACGCTGACAGCCTTTTGCGAAACCGGAAGTTGAACGACGAACGCCTCGACATTGCCGCCAGGTGCGAACCCGGAATTTGCCGTCACATCGCTGTCAGGCGCATAAGAATAAGTATTGCGGCGATAGTTGGCGAGCAGCGCAATCTGCGCGGGCCCGGCACCCAGATCGAAGAGTTCGCCGTTGACCTGGAATTGCGCTTGCGTTTGCGTCAAGCGCTCGCGGCTGACCGCGCTCTTGGTGATATAGGCTTGGCATGCTTCTGAGAGCGCGCGGGCATTAGCATCGCCAAACGGATTGAAGCCGCCTGCACAGAGCGAACGACCACCGTCAGCAGCGTTGAGCAGCGTCTGCACGCGGCTCTTCAGAACAGCATTGTTCATTACCGAATTATGCACGGACTGGTCATAGGAAACGAAGCCGTCGAATTTCCATCCGTCGGCAATGTCGCCCTTGATGCCGCCAAGATATTGCTGGATCTGATAATCTTCGTCCCAGTTCTTGTATGGCACGCCGACATAGCGCGCGCTCCAGCCGAAGTTCGCGGTCGAGTTCGGTCGTGACGCAAGGATCGTGCGCAAGTCGGTCGGAATGAAAGGGTTGGTGACCGGAATCGTCGTCAATGTTCCGAACTGTGTCAGGCTGCCGCCGCTCGCCGTTTTCGTGGTCAGATCGACGAACATAAACTGACCGTAAAGCGTTAGGCCCGGCGTCAGATCATAGTCGCCCTTGATGAACGCGGTCTTCCGGCTGAGGCCGTTGATGTAATCAATCTGCTGACCGACCGGCATGCGGACATTGCCACCAACAACGGCGTAGCCATTCGACCCGTTGGTCCCCAAATAGTTGAGCGCACCGGTCTGCGTGAACAGCGTGCCATTGTTATTGAAGCCGAGGTTCGAGCCGAGGGGATTGCGCGTGCCCGCAACACCGTATCCGTTGAACAGGGTTGTCAGAACAGCACCGCTCGGCGCATTGGCAGCACTGGGCACATAAACGCCCGTGCCGATGAAGCCCGAGGGCGTTTTGTCAAAGAAGAACGACCGCGCACTGCCGTTTAGTGGATCCTGCTTGGCATAGGAAAAGGCCGCGACAACATTGCCGCGATCTTCGGCAAAGCTCGTGCCAAACGCGACCGAGCCCTTGAATTTGAACGCGTCGCCACGCTCGCTGATCGAAGTTTGCATATCGGCAACGATGCCGTTCATGTTGCGAAGCGTCTTGAAGTTGACAACACCCGACATGGCGTCCGACCCGTAGACCGCAGACGCCCCGCCGGTGATCGCGTCAACGCCCGCGATAATCGCATCGGGCAGGATGTTGATATCGACATTGCCGCGAATGTCCGAGACCGGCAGGCGGCGACCGTCGAGCAGCACAAGGTTGCGGTTCGTGCCGAGTCCATGAAGGTTGATCGTGGCACGGCCACCCGACCCCTGACCACCGGTCGCTTCATTGCCGCCGACCGTGAAACCGGGAAGTTGGTTCAACGCATCGACCAGGTTCGTCTTGCCACTTTCCTTGATGGCGATATCGCTGACCGACGCGATCGGGCTGACTGAGGTGTTGTTCGGGCGCTGGATCAGCGACCCAGTGACGACAATGTCAGGCGCCGATGCTTCAGCAACAGGCGCGGCATTCTGCGCCAGCGCGGGTTGTGCAATAGCAACCAAGGCAATTGAAATCGCCGACGCCGAGCGACGGAAATGGCTGGTGCGGATCATGACATTCTCCCCTTAATGTTTTTACTATCTGTTTCGTACATAAGTGAACTAAATGGTACACGTCAAGATCGTTGCACGCCTGCCTGTCAATCAATGCTGACCCGTTCCACGGGACCAACGATAAGGACATAGGCCAGCACGCCAACCACACCGAGCGCGGCGACATAAGCGAGCGCGCCATAAAAACTGCCGGTCGCCTGCACGATGGCGCCAATCACAATCGGGGTCACAATTCCCGCCAGATTGGCGCACAGATTAAACACGCCGCCCGTCAAACCCACCATTGATTTGGGCGCAACATCCGAAATCAGGGTCCAACCAAGGTTGCACATCCCCTGCCCAAAAAAGGCGAACGACATGATCGCGATAACGGTAGTATTGCTGTCGACATAATTTGCCGCAACCATTGTAGAACACATCATCAGACCCACAATAATCGGCAGTTTGCGGCCCAATGTTGCGTTGCCGCTAACTCTGATGATGCGGTCCGACACAAAGCCGCCGACAAGGACGCCGACCGACGCGCCCATATAGGGCAAGGCGGCAACCCACCCTGCCTTTATAAAGGTCATACCGCGTTCGTCGGCAAGGTAGCTGGGAAACCAGGTGAGAAAGAAGACAAGCGTCGAATTGCTGCAAAATTGGCCGATGGAGGCTCCCAGAATCTGGCGCTTGCGCATCAGCTTGCCGATGTTTG
>JANMPU010000096.1:0-10811 GCA_031369985.1 Sphingomonas sp.
GTTTTTATGCTCGGCGGCATGAAGCGGCAGCTCGTGCCCGGTCGCTGGCAAGTCGCGGTTGAAGGCGCTACGGGATTTATTTCGAATATGCTCGCACAGAATGTCGGGCCTGACGGCAAGAAATTTGTCCCCTATGTCTTCTCGCTGTTCATGTTCATCATTGTTGCAAACCTGCTTGGCATGCTGCCGCTTGGCATCGTGCCCGGTGTTCATGCATTCACTATTACGAGCCACTTTACGGTCACTGGCGTTCTGGCGCTGATCAGTTTCGCGATTGTGCTCGTCGTGGGGTTCGGCAAGCATGGGTTGCACTTTTTTTCTCTGTTTGTCCCGCAGGGGACGCCGCTTCCGCTGGTCCCGTTGCTCTTCGTCATCGAACTGTTTTCGTTCCTCGTTCGCCCTTTCAGTCTCGCGCTGCGACTTTTTGTCGCAATGACGGCGGGCCATGTTCTGATGAAAGTTCTTGCCGGCTTCGTCATCAACAGTCTGAATGCAGAAGCGCTGTGGGTTGCCCCACTTGTTGCCATCCCGAGCTTCCTTTTGATGATCGGCATAAGTCTGCTTGAACTGCTGATTTGCGCCATTCAGGCCTATGTTTTCGCCCTGCTGACTTCATTTTATCTGAACGACGCGGTTAATCTTCACTAAGACACTATTTTCAAGGAGTTAAATGTTATGGACGCAGAAGCAGCAAAGTTGATCGGTGCCGGTTTGGCGGCCATTGGCGTTGGTATGGCCGCACTTGGTGTGGGCAACATCTGGGGTTCGTTCCTGTCCTCAGCGCTCCGCAACCCCGGTGCGGCAGACGGTCAACAAGGTCGCTTGTTCATCGGCTTTGCCGTGACCGAACTTCTCGGTCTGCTGGCATTCGTCGTTGCCATGATTCTGATCTTCGTCGCCTAAGGTAGGACGAATGCCTCAGATTGCCCAGATCGCCAGCACATATGCCGGCCAGATTTTCTGGCTGCTGATTGTGTTTGGGTTGATTTATTTCGGTATTGGTCGATCGATGTTGCCCAAAATCGAAGCAACGGTTGACGCACGCAATACCAAAATCGCTGACGATCTGGCCGCAGCTGAACGGGCTCGCGCCGATGCGGATGCGACCGAGGAAGCGTGGCGGACCAAAATGTCCGCTGCGCGTGCCGAGGCGCAAGCCGCGACAGCCGAAGCCAAGACGGCGGGCGCTTTGGCAACCGAAAAACGCGTTAAGGCTGCAGATGTTGTTTCAGCGGGTAAGTTTGCCAAGGCCGAAGCAGCAATTCGCGCGGCATCTTTGGAAGCAATGTCCAACGTTGAGGCCGCCTCTGCAGATGCGGCACGTGATATTGTGGCGAAGCTGTCGGGTATGTCGGTGACGCCTGCGGTGGCAGCTGCCGCTGTCCGGAGAGCAATGACAGATGGCTGAAGAACAGCATAGCGGCGCAATGACAGCAGCGGACGGTGGTGCCGTTTCGCATGCCGATCCAGCGGCATTGGGGCTCGATGCGACGATGTGGGTTGCTTTGGCAATGCTTGTCGTGATTGGCTTGGCGATCTGGAAGAAGGTGCCAGCAATGATAGCTGGTTCGCTGGACAAGCGAATTTCCGAGATTCGGACACAGCTGGAAGCTGCCACAAAGTTGCGTGCCGAAGCCGAGGCATTGAAGGCCGAGTATGAAGCCAAATCGAAGGCTGCGATTGCCGACGCCGAAGCGATGCAGGCTCATGCGCAGGCAGAAGCAGCATCGATAATTGCCAAGGCCGAAGTGGACGCCTCTGCGTTGGTTGCCCGTCGCCAGAAAATGGCCGAAGAAAAAATAGCAGCAGCCGAACGCATCGCGATCGCCGAAGTCCGCAAGCGTGCGGCAACGGCTGCCGCAACAGCAGCAGCCAGCATCATAGCCGAAAAGCATGGTATGGTTGCCGACAAAGGCCTGATTGATTCCGCAATCGCCCATCTTAACTAGAGGCTGGTCAAAGAGGAGTGCCAAAATGCTGAAAGCTGGTTTTGTTGCAATTGCCCTAACATTCGTCGCCGTGCCTGTGATGGCACATGACCATGCAGTGCCCGCCGCCGCTGCGAAGTTTACCGTGGATTCGCCCATCGAAGCGATTGCTGCCGATCCCAAGGCGAAGGCCGTTCTCGACGCGGTGTTCCCGGGCATGACGACTCACGCGATGTACGAGCAATTCAAGGGCATGACCGTGAAGCAGCTTCAGCCAATGGCGAGCGATCAGATCACCGATGTAGGCATCGCTAAGCTGACCACGGAACTTGCCGCGCTCAAATAGGTGACGGCACGCGGTTGAATGCGTAAGGGAGCGACCATGTCGTCCCCGCAATCGCCCGACCGCTTTAACGAAGACAAGGCTACTTACACGGTCAAAGGCGGCGACCACCCCGATATGGAGGCGGGCGTTGCCGCTATCCGCAATGTCCTGAAAACCCTGCCTCAAAAACCAGGCGTGTATCGGATGACCGACACGCGCGGCGACGTGCTGTATGTCGGGAAAGCGCGGTCACTCCGCAATCGCGTGACCAGCTACACGCAGGTCGCAAGATTGCCGCGACGGTTGCAGAGAATGGTCGCGCAAACACGCGGGATGACGATTGTCACCACGAACAATGAGGCCGAGGCGCTTTTGCTCGAGGCGCAGCTGATCAAGCGTTACCGGCCCGCCTACAACGTGCTCCTCCGTGACGACAAAAGTTTCCCGTTCATCCTGTTACGGGCCGATCATGAATTTCCGCGCATTCAAAAACATCGCGGGGCGCGACGGGCGAAGGGCAATTATTATGGACCTTTTGCCAGCGCAGGATCAGTCAATATGACTCTGAACGCGTTACAAAAACTGTTCCTGCTCCGGAGTTGCACTGACAGCTTTTTCAACAACCGCGACCGTCCTTGTCTGCTGTACCAGATTAAGCGCTGTTCCGCGCCCTGCGTCGGGCGGATATCGACGGCGGACTATGCCGAGTTTGTTGGCGACGCTAAGTCGTTCCTCGCGGGTAAAGCGACGTCGGTTCAGGCCAAGCTGGGCACGGCAATGGAGACGGCTTCCGCAGCGATGGATTTTGAACGAGCCGCGCTTTACCGCGACCGCTTGCGCGCGCTGACTTACATTCAAGGGACGCAGGCCATCAATGCCGATGGCGTTGGTGATGCCGATATCTGGGCTTTGGCGGCTAAAGCAGGAGTCATATGCGTTCAAACGTTTTTCATTCGCGGCGGGCAGAATTGGGGGCATCGCGCGTTCTTTCCCGCGCACACGACGGACGTGCCCGAAGACGAAGTGTTGTCGAGCCTGTTGATGCAATTCTACGAGGAAGTCCCGCCGCCGAGAACGATCCTCCTCGATCGCTTGTTGCCTGAGGCTGAATTACTTGAAGAAGCACTGGGCGGCAAAACGACGCTGACGATGCCACAGCGGGGCGACCGCGTCCGTTTAGTCAAACAGGCGACACGCAACGCAGAAGAAGCGCTGGATCGTCGCGCCGCTGAATCGACGACGCAGGGCAAACTCTTACGCGATGTGTCCGAATTGTTCGAACTGGAAGCGTCGCCCAAGCGCATCGAAGTGTACGACAACAGCCATATACAGGGGACCAGCGCGGTCGGCGCGATGATTGTTGCCGGCCCCGAAGGTTTCATCAAAGGCCAGTATCGCAAGTTCAACATCAAGAACCCCGACACAATCCCCGGCGATGATTTTGGCATGATGCGCGAAGTACTCGAGCGACGGTTCGCTCGTGCGCAAGAGGAAGACCCTGATCGCGAGAATGGGACTTGGCCGGATCTGTTGTTGGTCGACGGTGGCAAGGGACAGTTGTCGGCGGCCAAGGGCGTGCTTGAAGCGATGGGTATTGAGGATGTGCCGTTGGTCGGTGTCGCCAAGGGGCCACATCATGGGCGCGATGGACGCGAAGTGTTTCACCTGCTCGACGGTCGCGAATTCCAGCTGCCTGTGAACCACCCCGTGCTCTTCTACCTCCAGCGCCTCCGCGACGAAGCACACCGTTTCGCGATTGGCGCGCACCGGACGAAGCGCGCGAAGGCATTGGTCACATCGACACTCGACGACGTGCCGGGCATTGGACCTGCGCGGAAGAAGGCGCTGCTTATGCACTTTGGCACGGCGCGGGCCGTTAAGAATGCGAGCCTTGAGGATTTGCAACGTGCGCCGGGTGTTTCCGAGGCGGTGGCGCAGCAGGTTTATGATTATTTCCACGCGAACGCCGCTTCGTGAGCGGACGTTATGACGTCATCGTGCTTGGGGCGGGCGGCGCAGGATTGATGTGCGCCGCGACCGCAGGACAGCGCGGGCGGCGGGTGCTCGTAATTGATCATGCCGATCAGCCGGGGAAGAAAATCCTGATTTCAGGCGGAGGGCGTTGCAACTTCACCAATCTCCACGTTGCCCCGGATCGATATATTTCCGCCAATCCGCATTTCGCCAAGTCTGCGCTGGGTCGATACACCGCAGCCGACTTCATTGCGCTCGTCGAACGATACGGGATCGCGTGGCATGAAAAGACGCTGGGGCAACTATTTTGTGACGGGTCGGCTAAGCACATTGTCGCAATGCTGATGGATGAATGCGCGGCGGGTAATGTCGCCTTCTCGTTTGGCGATACGATTTCGAATGTGTCCCATGCCGATGGCCAATTTAGGGTCAGTTATGGTGGGCAGGAGGCGAATGCACCGTCGCTGGTCATTGCCACTGGTGGGCCATCGATCCCGAAAATGGGGGCGACGGATTTCGCTTACGACCTTGCACGGCAATTTGGATTGAAGATTGTTGAGCCACGGCCTGCACTCGTGCCATTTACGCTGGGCGGCGATGATGTGTTATTCCGAGAGTTATCAGGTGTGGCATGCGATGTCGTCACGCGGACCGGCAAAACAGCGTTTCGCGAGGCGGCACTGTTCACACACAAAGGCCTATCGGGACCAGCTATGCTTCAAATTTCGTCCTATTGGCGGTCCGGTGAAGTGGTGTCAGTTGATTTTGTGCCAGATCGACCAGCGGGTTGGTTGTGCTCAGCAAAGGACACGACACCGCGTCAGCAAGTCAATCAATCGCTTGCAACTGTTTTGCCGACGCGACTTGCCGATGTGTTGGCGGATCGGCTTGGCTTAACGGGCGAGTTGCATGGGCATAAGAATTCTGTGTTGGAAGTTGCCGAACGGCAACTTGCCGCTTGGTCATTCCACCCAAATGGCACCGAAGGCTATGCAAAGGCCGAAGTCACTCTTGGCGGGATAAGCACCGACGGACTTTCATCACAGACGATGGAAGCGCGTAAGGTTGCCGGGCTCTATGCAATCGGCGAAGCAGTTGACGTAACGGGTTGGCTCGGCGGCTACAATTTCCAATGGGCGTGGGCGAGCGGGTGGGCCGCCGGACGGGCGCTTTAGTGGTCGCCGAGCAAGTGCTTTAGGCGGCGTATGGCGCGGAAACCGACCGACTTTGCGATGTTGTGAGCGGGATAGCGTTTCGGTGATGCCGGGTTGAAACCAGCGCGGCGAAGGATCGCATTCATTCCGCGCGCCTCGGCTTCGGCGAAACTGTATGCGCTGCGCCAGGTTACCGAGAAACTGATCGAGACATCTGGGCCATTTTGCACCCAATGCGGAGCCATGACTGGCACGTGCATACCGTCGCCCGGTATCAGGTCGAACCGCGTGCCGCGCGCTGCATAATCCTCATTCCAGACGAGATTGCGGTGCCCCTCGCCCGAATGAAGGCGCTCATGTGCGACAGGCGGGGCGATCTGTTCATCATCCGCTGCAAAGACAGTCATCGACTTCGTGCCGCGCAGTTGCAGGAGGACGTTATGTTCTGGGTCAAAATGCAGCGGCGTGACTGAATTGGGGCTGGAAATGAATATGAAAGCTTCCTGCTTCAACATCGGCCCCGTCCGCGCTCGGATCGATGGATCGAGTTCGGCAAGCGTTGCTTCAAGCAGTTCGCGATATGCCATGTCCTGCTCGACAAACTTCAGCACCATCCACGAGCCGTTTTCCTCAATCCTGCGGATCGTATCGGCAATCGAAAGGCCGTTGGTCGGAACAGCTTCGAAATTGATGCCGAGCGGCAGGTCGCCGCGATTATACTCGACATCTTTCTCGCGCATCCGCCCTGAGAGTTCGATCAGCGCTTCGAGCGTAAACATAGGGTGGTTGGCGAGGTTGTGCGTGATCTTGCCAGATGCTTCAGGATAGATGGCCTCGAACCGTGCAATGTCTGGAAATGCGCTCATCGCCGCCCCCGCAATGTGGCTGAAAGCTGCTCTGCGGACCGTGCGGCATGAAACATCAAGTGACGCGCCCGCCCGGCCAATGGCACCGTAACACGGACAATCTCGCGCCGTTCGGCCCACAGACTGTTGATCATCGGGTGATCCTCGACCGCACAACTGTCGGTCCATTCGATATCGCTGCGGTTGAGGATTTTGAGGTTCTCAATCTTGATCAGCACACCCGGCGAAAAGCGTGCATAATTTTCGTCAAACGCAATTTTGAACGCGAAGCATCCCGGTGGCGTCATGAAATTGACCAGCATCGCCAGCGGTTTGCCGTCGAGCGTCAGCTTGACCATTTCGAGCTTGCCGACGGTCCGCGCACCCATCAGGGCTTCGGTGAAAAAGGCACGGGTATGATCGGAATCATCGAGCGCCGAACCGCTACGGCCTTTCCAACCCGACGCTTCAAGCGCGAGAAAGTCGGTGATCCAGCTTTCTATGGGACCATCCGCCGATAGGGGCTCGAACGCCACCGTGCCCAGCTCATCAAGTCGTGACCGCAAACGGCGAAGCTCCTTGCGCTTTTTCTGGCGGACGTGGGTGCCAAAATAGCTTTCAGGGTCGAGGGTGCTTTTGAGCATCGCCCGTTCGCTGCGATGGACGATATCCGCCCGTCGCACCTCACAAAGGCCGTCGAACGCGGCACCCGATGGATCAATTCCAACGATATGAAAAAAATTCGGTGCCCAAGGTGCGCTGTCAAGCTGCGCTAGAGCTGCAGACCAGAACGCGGTTTCTCGACCTTTTCGGACCAACGGCGCACCGAAAAAGCAGTGATAATGGAGCCAGTTTTCAACATGGTGGATTGGCATCCGCCCGTAACGCCGTGCCGTCGTGACTGGGAGCATACCCAGCAAATCCGATCCTTGCCAAACCGCGATCATGCGGTCCTGCGGCGACGTACCCATGTGCTGAATAGCGGGTCGCATGAACCACGCCTCGGCAAAGGGATTGGGCTCCGTCGCCACGCTGGCCAGCTTTTGCCAAGCCTTGTCCCACGCCCTCGGGACGTCACTCAGCGAAACTGCCTCTGCCAAAACCCCGGCAGCAGCTTCAATCGGAACAGCGGCGTTCATGCCGCGTCGAGGGCAGCGATGATCTCACCCGACCGGATCGACGCAACACCGTGCTGCGCAAAAAGGTTAAAAACACCGTCCCACCAAAGCCAGAATTTCTTCAAGTCAGCCGCACTGCGGACATAGGGCGTATGGCCAGGAATGATCGTGGGCGTGTGAAACGATAGGCTGAACAGCTGGTGCCCCTCGTCAAGCAACTGGCGGATCGCGATCAGGGCGTCGTTGAGGCGAACCCCCTCGGGCGTCAGTGGCACACGGTCGAAAATGCCGAGGCGGGCAAGCGCACCACGTGCGGGCGCGTATTCCTGAACACGCAACCGGTGTCGCAGCAAGCCGGTTTTGGTTGCCGTCAGCGGCACTTCGTAGAGCCCGCCACCCAGAGACCACGGCCAAATCGGATGTTCTGAGAAATCAGGGCCACCCTGCGCGCGATAATCAAAGGATGCCCGCACCGAAACATCAAGCCGATAGCCCGCTTCGACGAGCAACGACGCCGTATTCCGCCCGATGCCATAGCGACCGGCACGATAGACTGTTGGGCGAACGCCTGTTTCAAGGAGGATTTTGTCGGTTAGTGCCTCAATCTTAGCTTGCTCCAACGCACGGGGGAGGTTTCCCGAGTAACTGTTGAACGTCGTGACATCTTCTTCAAAGGGCGGGTTCACCCACGGATGAAGTTGCGTGCCGATGTCGCACGCGCCCTCCGACACCATAGCGCGTATCGCGCCTGCGCTATCGGGATTTGCGACAACTGGCCAATCGACAAGATATGTTGGGACGCAGCCTCGATCCGTGAAAAACCGGTTTGCGTGGGGGAGGGCGTCAATGGCCTCGGTCGAAGTCGCTTCACGACGGAATGGGCCTTTCCAGTCAAATTCTTCTTCTGCATCGGCAAAGATCACGAAGCGCCGACCAACACTGTCGGGCAAAGCGAGACGCGAATCGGGACGCGGCGGCAGGTCCAGCCGCGCGATTTCATTCATGGTCCCGACGGACGTTATGACAGACCCCCAATGAAACATAGCCACCTATTGACGAACAGCCGCTAGCACCGATGATGTTTCATAATACTTACCGCGCACCGATTTGATGGCATAGAGGAAAGATGCAAATTTCTGCTCGTTCTGTCGTAATCGCCGTCCGCGCGCATGGCGAACATGGCGCGATTGTCCGGACATTGACGACGGAAGCGGGATTGCTGGCGGGCTATGTCCGCGGCGGGCGGTCGCGAGCGATGCGACCTGTGCTATCGGTTGGTAATATCGTTCAGGCCGAATTTCGGGGACGGAGCGAGGCGCAATTGCCGTCTTTGTCGGTTGAATTGATTGAGAGCCGTGCTCCTTTGCTGGTCGAACCCATGGCAGCAGCAGCGATTGAGTGGGTGACAGCGCTGGCGGCGGTGGCTTTGCCGGAGGGGCATCCTTATCCTGCGCTTTATAGTGCGTTGGATGGCGTCTTGGCGGCGATAGCGGCGGCACCGACGGCGCGGGGGTGGGTTGTTGCGCTGGAGCGTTACGAAGCGCTGATGCTGTCCGAGCTTGGTTATGGCGGTGGAAAGGCGGAGCTTGCCCGTAATGGCCGTAGGCTTCGCAGTGACCTGCTCACCGGGCGGCGCGCGGACATTCTCCCTGCCCGCGATCGCCTAATCGAACGGATCGACCGCGCAATGGGGCGTTGACCGCGCGGGGGGAGTAGCGGCAAGGGAGTGGCATGAAGCGCAGAGACGGTCAGAACCCCGAGATCACCGCCAAATGGCGTCCCGCAACGCAAGCGGTGCGTGGTGGCACGGTGCGGTCCGAATGGGGAGAGACGTCGGAAGCGCTGATCCTGTCGTCGGGCTATACTTATGACAATGCGGAAACAGTGGCGGCGCGCTTCGCGGGGGAAGAGCAGGGGCCAACCTATTCACGGCTCCAGAATCCGACGGTTGAAATGCTCGAGCACCGCATTGCTTTGATGGAAGGGGCTGAGGCTGCACGTTGCCAGGCGACGGGCATGGCAGCGATGACGACGGCGTTGCTGTGCCAGCTCGAAACCGGTGATCACGTCGTTGCGGCCCGCGCGGCATTCGGGTCGTGTCGCTGGTTGACCGATCATCTATTGCCCAAATGGGGGATCACGACGACAACGATAGACAGTCGTGACAATGATGCGTGGAAGGCGGCGATCCAGCCCAACACGAAAGTGTTTTTCTTCGAAACACCTGCAAATCCTACGATGGATATCGTTGATATGGCGTATGTTTGCGGGCTAGCCCGCAAGCATGGGATTACCTCGGTCGTCGACAACGCCTTTGCGACATCAGTGCTTCAGCGCCCGCTTGATTTCGGGGCGGATGTCGTGGCCTATTCGGCGACCAAGATGATGGACGGGCAGGGGCGGGTGCTTGCCGGGGCCGTCGCAGGATCGAAGAAGTTTATCGAAGAAAAATTATTGCCGTTTCAGCGCAATACCGGACCGAACCTGTCGCCGTTCAATGCCTGGGTGGTGATGAAGGGGCTCGAAACGCTCGAACTGCGCGCGGTGCGGCAGTCCGAAAGTGCGCTGAACGTCGGCAAGTTTATCGAAGGGCGGGTGCCGAAGATGCTCCATCCCGGCCTGCCGAGCCATCCGCAGCACAATCTCGCCGCAGTGCAAATGAAGGCGTTCGGGCCGATCTTCTCGTTCGTGCTCGACGGTGGGCGGCGACAGGCCATGGACCTGCTCAACGCGCTCGATCTCATCGATATTTCGAACAATATCGGCGATTCGCGGTCGCTTATGACGCATCCCGCCTCGACCACGCATCACAGTGTTGGTCCCGATGCGCGCGCAGAAATGGGTGTCGACGAGGGGATGATCCGCATCAACATCGGGCTCGAAGACCCGCAGGATCTGATCGAAGACCTCGATCAGGCGCTCACGAAAGTTGGGCTATGATGAAGGCGCTTTTCCCCTTCGCCGAAACGACGCGCGGAATCACGGTGCGCGTGTCGGTCAGTTTCCTGCCCGAACAATCGGAGCCTGCGAAGGGCCGCTGGTTCTGGGCCTATCACATCCGTGTGGAGAATGAGGGGCAGATGGCCGCGCAACTCATGACTCGGCGCTGGGAAATTACCGACGGGCGCGGCGCCAAGAGCCTTGTCGAAGGCGACGGTGTGGTCGGCGATCAGCCGGTCGTGATGCCCGGTGCGTCCTATGATTATGTCTCGGGTTGCCCGCTGACAACGCCATCGGGGCATATGGTCGGGTCTTACGGCATGGTCGCCGAGGATGGGTCGAGTTTCGATGTGGCGATCCCGAAGTTTTTGCTGACCGCTCCGGTGACGGCGCGGTGAGGATGAGTGCCAATTCCCCCCTCCCTCAGGGGAGGGGCGACTCGCCCACAGGCGAGCGGGGGAGGGTTTCCGAACCTCGAACCTCGGAGCACCCCCACCCAACCCTCCCCCTCAAGGGGGAGGGCTTTT
>JANMPU010000002.1:0-10535 GCA_031369985.1 Sphingomonas sp.
GTGCCCATTTCGTGGATGCCGAGGCCGGGTGCCCCCGCTTCCTTGGCTTGCGACACGACGAAACCACCTGCCGCTTCGATCATTGCCCGACCGTCGGCAAGGATTTGCTTGGTCATTTTCGCTTCGTTCGGCCCCCAAGCGACATCGATATGCGGGATGGGCAGGCCCCATTTGTCCTTGCGCACCTTGTTCTCGGTCACGCGGTTGTCCGGATTGGGCAGCACTTCGCCAAACCCTGCGATGAACATGATCCACGGGCCGAGCTTGCGCGCCTTGGCCTTCATTTCAGCGCCAAGTCCGGGTTCGGTCGCCCGCGGTTTTCCGCCGGTGCGCATCGCCCCGCCCTGATACCCATAGCCGCGGACATAGCCGTCGCCGTCCTCGGTCACATTCCGGAAGCGTGGGATATAAATGCCCGTCGGGCGACGCCCTTTGTAATAGGTATTCGGCCCCTTTGGCAGGATACCCACCGTTGAAAGCGCATATGTGTGGTCCATGATGTTGCGGCCAACCTGATCCGACCCATTGGCAAGACCGTTCGGATTGCGCTCATTGGCCGATCCCAACAGGATCATCGCCGATCCAATGGTCGACGCGTTCAGGAAAATGACTTTCGCTTCATACGTCTTTCCGACCTTCGTCTTGCGGTCGATCACGCGCACGCCGGTTGCCTTGCCTGTTTTTGGGTCCTGAATAATCGAATGGACAATGGCATCGGTAATCAGCGTCAGATTGCCCGTCCGCCGTGCCGCCGGGAGCGAGGACGCCAGCGTCGAGTGCATCGCGCCAAGGCTGCACCCGCGTTCACAGATCGACCGGTTCTGGCACGTATTGCGCCCCAATTCGATATGGTGCGGCTGCGCCTCCGACAAATTGGCATTGCGGCCAATGATGACCTTGCGCCCGGCGAATTTGCTTTCGATGGCGGATTTGAACATCTTTTCCGCATCGTTCATTTCCCATCCGGGAAGGAACTGGCCATCGGGTAGCTGTGGCAAGCCTTCGTTGGTTCCCGCCACGCCGATGAATTTTTCGACATGGTCATACCACGGCGCGATGTCATCATAACGGATTGGCCAGTCGACGCCGTGGCCGTCCTTCGCATTCGCCTCAAAATCCATTTGCGACATGCGATAGGTTTGCCGCCCCCACATGATCGACCGCCCGCCAACCTGGTATCCGCGGATCCAGGTGAACGGCTTTCCCTCGGGTGTCGAATAAGGGTGCTCGCTGTCCTTCACCCAGAAATTCTTGGTGGTTTCGTTAAAGGCATAGCATTGGCTCTGCACCGCATAGTCGCGGGCAACGACGTCTTCGGGCACCATATTATTGTTCTTATACTCCCACGGCATGACCATGTCGTTGAAGTCTTTGCCCGGATCGACGTCACCGCCGCGTTCCAGCATCAACACTTTCAATCCGCGCTCGCACAATTCCTTCGCCGCGATCCCGCCGCTCATCCCCGAGCCGATAACGATTGCATCAAAATCCATGATCGATCTCCAAATCAGCTTAAGTTTAGCCGAGCCCGCCGACGCCAGCAAAAGGCCGGGTTTCGGGGGTGACGGGGAATGACGGTATGAATTTGCCGGGGAGCGGTTCAAAGATCAGCTCCTGCGCCATCGCAATTTCACTGTTGTAATAAAGCGCGATCACCAGCTCTTTGAGCTTGGCATAGCCGGGGTTCATCGCCGCCGCGCCGCCGCCCAGCAACGCCGCCAATCCCGTCGGTTTAACTTTGGGATTGGGGTCGGGCTTGACCGCTTCCTTGTCAAACGCGAGCAGCACTTCCTTGCGCTTGGCCGGATCGAGCGCGGCAAAACCCTTTTGGGTGCTCGAAAGTGCGGCCTTGTCGATGGCATCTATTGCGCCGCTGATTTCGGTGCGGCGCTGCGCCGATGCCCAGTTAAGCAAAAGCCCGTCAATTTGATTGGGTGCGCCGGTGCCGATCGCGCCGGGCGTATCTGTCGCCGGGATCATTGTGTCGGCGATTGCGGTCAGCAACTGGAATTGCGTCTTCGTGAAAAATCGCTTCGTCAGTTTCCGTTTCGGCGCGGCGAGGGCGGTGACGGGGAGCGCGCTCGCGCCGATCAGCAACCCTATCTGAGCGAGGAGCGCCCGCCGGTTGACAGTGGCGAAGTCGTGCATGGTCAATTCTCCCAACAGTCGCGGATGTAGGCGTAACCCTCAGTGTAAACTTCTTCGGGGCTCACAAAGAAATCGCGCCACACGCGCGTGGCGGCAGCGAGTTCGGGCAGGGCTTTGCCGAACGCTTCGATCGTCAGCCAGCCGTCATAACCCTTGGCCTTGAGCGAGCGGATTGTCTCGCAGATTTTGGCATGGCCGCGCCCCGGTGTGCCACGGTCATTTTCGCTGATGTGGACATGATTGACATGGCCCTTTGCCCACGCCGTATCGAGCGCGCCGAGCGGGTCCTTCTCTTCGATATTGGCATGGAATGTATCGTAGAGAATACCGAATCCGTCCTCGCCCAGCCGCTCGAGATAGGCCGACGATTGCACACATGTGTTGAGCAAATAGCTCTCAAACCGATTGAGTGGCTCGAGCGCACAATAGAGCCCCGCCGCGCGGGCAATCGGTGCGATCTTGCGATGAACATCAGCGCAGCGGTCCAGTTCGGCGTCAGTCGGCCCGTCACCCGAAAAGACACCCAGCGGCTGATACCACGGCCCGACCAAAGCCTGCGCACCGACCGCGTGGCAACAGTCGATGACGCGGGTGAGGTGCTCAACTGCACCCGCCCGCGCCGCAGCATCATCCGAAATCGGACTATGCGCTTCATCGGGGATTAGCGCAACAGTAGTGCGCTCCAGCCCGATGTCATCGAGAACACCGCCCAACCACTGGAAATGCGCGGTGTCCGAAGGATCGAACACCGGCACTTCCACCCCGTCAAATCCAGTTGCCTTGATCGCCTTCAAAGCAGGAACGTGCTCTTCGGTCACGTGCCCCGTCCACAGAAGGAGGTTCATGCCGGTCTTCATTTGGTGACTTTCCCGCGTTCAAAGAACCAGACGACACCGAAGATGAAAAACAACAGGACCGGGATGATTGCAATCGTCTGGAACGACGTTGCCCCCGCATAGGCCAGCACGCTTTGCAATTCGGGCGACCCCGCCGCGAGCGCGTCAAACGCGTCCTTACCCCCTGCCTTTTCAAGTTTTGCCGCATCATAAATCTGACCGAGCTTGGGCAGAACAAAATAGATCGCGAGCGCACCCGCAAAGCCGATCAACCCGATCCCCCATGGGCCACTGCGTGGATAACGCCGCGACACGGCGGCAAGCATGGTCGGCCACATGAAACATACGCCGAACGCCCAAAGCGTTGCCGCGATGAGTGCGGTCACTGGCGAATTCGCCGTGCTGAGCAGGTAAAGCCCGATGGCAGCGGGTACGGTGCAGATCAGCAGCAACCCCATATCCGAAAACCGGTGCGCCAGTGCTCCCGCAAAATGCCGCATCACGAACATGATCGTCGACACGTAAACCAATACCAGAATGCCGGGCATCCCGACCGTCTGCGACAAAGTCACGTCCACCCACGCGCCTGGCGCAAGCTCGGCGGATGCGGTCAGGAACATGATTACAAAGAAAATCCAAAAGCTCTGGCGCTTGAACGGCTCGGCTATCATTTCGCTGAACGGCACGCCTTGCACCGCACTTTCGGTCTGCGGAAACTCATGGCGGCTCGCCCACAATGCGAGAATGATTCCGGGGATAACGGTCAATCCGATCAGCACTTCCCAGCTGAGGTTAAGCGACTTGAAAAACAACACGCTCAGCAAGCCGCCGACAATGATCCCTGCTGGCCACCACGCATGCAGCGCGTTGAGCTTGCCGGTCTTGTCGTCGGCATAGGTCGACGCGATCACCGGATTGATCGACGCCTCGGTCGCACCCCAGCCAAAGCCCCAAATGACCATTGCGATGTTGAGCAACGTCAAGACCGACTCGCCCACGCCCGCAGCGAGCAAAACAAGCGCCGGGCCGATGATGTAACAGGCAGCAGCAAACAGGATCACCCGTTTCGCCCCGAACCGGTCGAGCAGCGGGCTGATCACGAGCAGGCTGATTGCAAAGCCCAGGAACGAGCTGCCCAGCACACTGCCGATCAATTCGCCCGAATGTTGTGCATCAATCGGATCGAGCAGCGCCGTCTTCATTGCCCCTGCCGCGCCCGCGCGCACTGCATTGGCAAACGCTGCAATGAACAGCGCGAGCACGCAAATCCAGTAGATCGATTTTCGGTTGTCCGCTTGTGCCGCCATCATTTCGCTCCCCTAATTTTATTATTGCAGCCCCAACACATCGCGGATCAGGCCGCCGTCAACGCCACTCCCCGCGAAGTCATCGAAAGCGCGGTCGGGCTTGCGGATTAGATGTTTGGCAATGAACGGCGCGCCTTCCGCCGCCCCCTGTTCGGGATGTTTGAACGCGCATTCCCATTCGAGCACGGCCCAGCCGTCATAGCCATAATGACCCAGCTTCGTGAAAATCTGGGTGAAATCAACCTGCCCGTCGCCCAGCGAGCGGAACCGCCCCGGCCGTTCGGCCCATGGCGAGTAACTGCCATACACGCCGGCCTTGCCGCTGGGGCGGAACTCGGCGTCTTTGACGTGGAACGCCTTGATGCGCTCATGATAGAAATCGATGAACTGGATGTAGTCGAGCTGCTGCAACACGAAATGCGACGGATCATATAGGATGTTGCAACGCGGATGATTGTCCACCGCCGCAAGGAAACGCTCGAACGTCACGCCGTCGTGCAAATCCTCGCCGGGATGCAATTCAAAGCAGGCGTTGACGCCGTGCGTGTCAAACACATCGAAAATCGGTTTCCAGCGCCGCGCGAGCTCCGCAAAGCTTTCCTCAACAAGCCCCGCCGGACGCTGCGGCCACGGATAATGAAGATGCCACATGAGCGCGCCTGAGAAGGTTGCATGGCTGGTGCAGCCAAAGCGCTCACTTGCCTTGGCCGCGAGCTTTACTTGGTCAATCGCCCATGCCGACCGCGCTTCGGGATTGTTATGCACTTGGGTCGGCGCAAAGCCATCGAACAGCTTGTCATAGGCGGGGTGCGATGCCACCAGCTGCCCCTGCAAATGAGTCGACAATTCAGTAATCGCAACGCCATTGGCCGCACAAATGCCCTTCACCTCGTCGGCATAAGTCTGGCTTTCGGCGGCTTTCTCAAGGTCAAACAACCGCGCATCCCATGTCGGAATCTGCACGCCTTTATAGCCAAGGTCCGCGACCCATTTGGTAATGCTGTCGAGCGTATTGAACGGCGGCTCATCGCCCGCAAACTGCGCCAGAAAAATCGCTGGGCCTTTCATGCTTTCGTCTCCGTCAAATCGTCACCCACACCGCGCCCTTGGCGGAAGACTCAAGGCAAGCATTGATGAACCGCATGCCCGCCAGCGTATCGTCCATTGTCGCCCATCCTGGCGCGCTGTCGGCTCCACGAATGCTTTCGCCAAAGCTGCGGTAGATATTGGCAAAGGCTTCCAGATACCCCTCGGGATGCCCGCCCGGTGTGCGTTGAATGCCGAGAACACCCGGCGACAGATACGCCCGATTACCGCCCGCAGCCCAAGTCTCGGTCGGCTTGTCTCGGCGGCCCACCGTGAGTGTATTGGGCTCCTCCTGCCGCCAGTGCAGCCCCGCCTCATCGCAATAAACCGAGATTGCCAAATCATTCGCGTCCCCGACCAGAACCTGACTGGCGGTCAACGTCCCCTTGCCGCCACCCGACAATCGGAACAGCGCCGCACCATCATCATCAATCTGTCGTCCGGGCAACATGGTCAGCTCGCAACAAATCTCGGTCAGCCGCTCGCCGGTGATATATTCGACGAGGTTCGCCGCATGCGTGCCGATGTCGCCAAACGCCCCCGATTTGCCCGATTGCTTTGGATCGACGCGCCACGCGGCTTGCTTGTTGCCCTCTACATCCGACGCGCGGCTTAACCAGTCCTGCGTATATTTGACCATAACGCGCCGGACGTTGCCAAGCGACCCCGACGCGACCATCTCGCGCATCTGTTTGACAAGCGGGTATCCGGTGTAAGTGTGCGTCACCGCAATCCGTCGCCCAGTTCGCGCGGCGGCGCTCGCAATGGCTTCGGCATTAGCAAGCGTATCCGCAAGCGGCTTGTCGATGATAACATCAAAGCCCGCTTCGAGCGCGGCAATCGCGGGCGGTTCGTGCATATGGTTCGGCGTGACGATGGCAACCGCTTCGATCCGCTGGTCGGCGGGCAAAGCAGCTTCCCGCGCCAGCATTTCCGCCCATGACCCATAGTTGCGGTCATCGGCCAGCCCAAGCTCCGCGCCCGACGCCCGCGACTTTTCGGGGGTCGAGGATAACGCCCCCGCGACCAGCACCCAGTTCCCTGCAATCGCCGCTGCTGTCCGGTGTACGCCGCCGATAAATGCGCCTTGCCCGCCGCCGATCATGCCATAGCGGACGGGTGCATTCATTTATTTCACCGTCGCCAGATACTCGATCACGGCGCGGCGTTGCTTGGCATCGGGCAACGCAATGATCATCCGCGTGCCTGCCACCATCTTCGTCGGCGCAACCAGATATTTGTCGAGATTGGCTTTGGTCCATTGCACTTTGGCCGCCGTCAGCGCGGGCGAATAAGCGAACTTGCCCGTCCCGCTCGTCCGGCCGACGACGCCCAGAAGGTTGGGGCCAAGCAGCACTGCCTTACTGCCCGGGATGGGAGCTTTAACGCGATGACACAGCGCGCAGCGTTGCTTGAACACTTCTTCACCCGTCAGAGGGGCTTCCTGCGCGAGGGCGGGGACCGCAACGCCGATCAACGCAGCGGCAACGAACAACTTCATCAACAAACTCCAATCATTTGCACGTCTTGCCCGGCTTGGTCCCCGCCCAGACAATGGCTTGTTCAAGCATTTTCACATGGTTTGCGTCGGAATAAACCTCGGGCCGGTGGCCGATCGCGGAATAGAAAGACCGCCCTTTGCCGACGCAGCGCGTCCATGCAATTGGGTGGTCCGCGCCCATTTCAAGCGGCGGCCCGCCAAAGCGCGTCTTGCCGGGCTTGTAAGTCTTCTCATCGAGCGTCGCGACGACTTGCGCCCCGGTCAACCGCGCGCTTTTTTCAAATGAATACCATTCGTCGTTCATGGTCCAGCCGCCGCCGAGGCCAGTGCCGATCCCGCTTGGGTTGACTTCGATATTGACCCGCGCGTCCTGAAATTGCGGCTCGCTCGGGTGGCCGATGAACCGCGCGCCGATCAGCGTATCGGGATACCAGTCCCAGAAATAAACCGGATCGCCCGCCGACCCGTGGATGCCGACGAACCCGCCGCCGCCCTCGATATAGCGCACAAAAGCCTTGCGCTGCGTAAGCGTCAGGACGTCGCCGCTGACATTGTTCCAGATGACGGCGTCGACATTTTTGAGGATCGACGGGTGCATCGCGCCGCCTTTTTCAGTGACAGTCAGCGCCCAGCCCTTGCGTTCCGCCATCGCCTTGAACGCGGCATTCGCGGCCACGACCGAAGGTGTGTCGCGAAAACCTGTCATTTTCTCGAACAAGAGGACGCGGAGCTTGCCCGGCGATTTCGCCATCACTGGCCGGTCATCATCATAACGCTCGCAGCGGGCGATCTTGTCCGCCGTTGTCACCGGCAGCGCGCGGAGGTCGGCGTCAATTTTGGCGAAATCGACGCCAGGCGCACTCGCACCCAAGAAACCTGCGAGCTTCTTGAACGTCAGAATCGCACCAAAGGTGGGCGCTTTGGTGCTGGCAAAGAACGGCGGAACCTTCGCCCAGATGCCGGGCATATGGCCCTCAACGACTTTCTTGGCCGAATCGCTCAACATCAAGTCGATTAGCGGCGCATCCACCGAGAACGGGGCGTCGCGCATCGGGCAATCGAGCAATGGCTTGGCTGTCGCTGCATTCGCATTTGCGACCGAAACAAGCGCTCCAAGTGCCGCCATGGCCAAAACCACCTTCCGCATCGAAATTCCCCTCAAACGCCCGTTGGCGCAGCGGCGAACATTGCGGGAAGGGGCGCGCACACACAAGCCCGAATGCTGGATAGATCATCGCCGCGATACGGGTTGGATGTCCGTGCGATCAGGGCTTCGTGGGCTTTACTTAAGCTGTCTATTCAGCGTGATCGTGTCGCAAAGAAATACCATTGCACAAAATTTGAAGGACGCGGCATCCGGCCCCGTCAACTTTGCGGCCGCCTTCATCGATTGGCCGTCCGCGATGTAACGACCGGTCCAAGACGTTTTTCCATTTGGGCGCAGATCCCGGACCACAATTTGGTTTAGTGAACTTGCTTCGCCCGGCTTCAGCCGTTCTTCGATCACCTTCGCGCACAAGTTGGTGCTACCGTCGCATTGTGTAATTCGAACCGTCGCACTTCCGTCGGTCAGGCGCCAAACGCCAGCCAGCGATGGTAAGGCTTGTGCGGACACGCTGGCGGCTGGCAACACACTCACCAGACAAAATGGGACGATCATTTTAAGGGGCATCACAACACTCCACTCGCTGCGGGACAGCCCATTTATTCATCCAACTGATGAGTTTGTGTGGAGCGTTCGACCAGACATTTTGGAGATGAGTTTGAGGTTGTCGCTTTTTGTGCGCGCGGCCTTCTTAGTTTCTGGCGGAGAGGCAGGGATTCGAACCCTGGGTACCCTCACGGGCACGCCGCATTTCGAGTGCGGTGCTTTCGACCACTCAGCCACCTCTCCGCAGAGGTCGATGCCGCGGGCGACGCGGATCGAGCGAAATCGAAGGCGCGCGCTTAGCGAAGCGCAAAGCACTTGCCAAGCCATGCAGTGATTTATGTGCGGTGCAGCAGATGCTTGTGTTGGCGCAAATAAAGCCTAGATTAGGGTCAATGCACACGTACAACATCATTCCCAAAGACGTCAAAGTCCCGTCGGTTTCACATGCTCGCTTTGCGATTGGGGAGGTTGTGCGCCATCGACATTTCGATTTCCGCGGCGTGATTTTCGACGTCGATCCCGTCTTTGCGAACAGCGAAGAATGGTATGAATCGATTCCGGAATCGATCCGCCCCTCGAAGGATCAGCCTTTTTATCATCTGCTCGCCGAAAATGCCGACAGCAATTATGTCGCCTATGTTAGCCAGCAGAATCTGGTTGTCGATGACAGTGACGAGCCGGTTGACCACCCCGCTATTGCCGGGATCTTCGACGGGTTCGAAGGGGCGCGGTACAAGCTCAAACCGGGTCACAGACACTAGGTTATGATCCTGCACGGCTATTATCGGTCGTCGGCATCTTTCCGTGTACGCATCGCCCTTAATCTAAAGGGCATTACTTATGATCATGTGCCGTGGCATTTGCGCAATGGCGCGCATTTGGAGGCCGCATTCGGGGCAATCAATCCGCATCAATTGGTGCCTGTGCTCGACGACGCGGGCACGCTGCTGACGCAATCAATGGCAATCATTGAGTATCTGGAAGAGGTTCATCCTGAACCGGCCTTCCTCCCCAAATCGCCCGCCGACCGTGCTTATGTCCGCGCGCTTGCGCACAGCATTGGCTGCGACATCCACCCGATCGATAATCTGCGCGTGCTCAAATATCTGCGTGAGCATTTCGCTGCGGATGAGGACGCGGTGGCCACGTGGTATAATCACTGGATCAGGGCGGGCCTTAAGGGGCTGGAGGCGATGCTTTCATCGGACGCGCGGACGGGACGGTTTTGCTATGGCGATACGCCGGGGATGGCGGATATCATGCTCGTGCCACAGATCGCGAATGCGGGGAATTACAAGCTCGACATGACGCCCTTTCCCACGATCCAGCGGATTTTCGATAACTGCATGGCGCTCTCCGCGTTCGAAAAAGCGCATCCGCGCAATCAGGCCGACGCCGAATAGTTGCCGCGCGCAATAATATCTGTATCGAACAGCGCATGACCGACACACCGCCCGACCGCATCGCCGCGCACCCCAGCTCGCCGCATTACAACGCCGAAGCGCTCGAGCGCGGCATCGGTGTCCGCTTCAAAGATGCGGAGCGCAATGATGTCGACGAATATTGCATATCCGAAGGGTGGATCCGCGTTGCCCTCGGCAAGAAAGTCGATCGCAAGGGAGCAGCGCTGACGATCAAGCTGACCGGTCCCGTTGAAGTGTGGTTTAAGGACGAGAATAAAGAAGAAAAAGCGGCAGATTAACGCCCACTCGACGCTTCCAGCGCGGCAAGCTGAATCACGTCCTGCCCAATGAGCGGCCCGCGACGCGCGAACTGTGGCTTGGTGTCGAATACAGGTGACGCGGCATCCGGATAAATGAAGCCTGCGACCGGGTTCACGCGCAGGCCCATGTCCCCAATGGGGCCGAACCAGACTTTGACTGAACTCCAGTCACCCGCTGCCGACACGTCCATCGCGCGGACGCCGCGTTCGATGCGGCCGCCGCGTGACCAATTGGCATGGTCGAGCAGAACCTCACGGTCCGAAATGATGCGGCTGACGACGG
>JANMPU010000006.1:0-9560 GCA_031369985.1 Sphingomonas sp.
GACATCGCAGCTTAGCGCAGGGCAAAGCCTGATCGCGCCGGCCAAAGTCACCAATCTCAAGAACAACAGCCAAACCTTCCGCCCCTACGACGCCGGCAAAGCCATCGGCGACGTGCAACCGGGGGCCCCCGTGCCGCCGCCTGCGAAGGCTGGGGGATGTGGGGCGCTGGGGGCGATCCTGCTCATCGTGATTGCGATTGCGGTCACTGCCGTGGTTGCACCGTGGGCGACCGCGATTATCGCGGGCAAGGCGGCGGTGGCTGCTGGCACGATCTCGGTGCTGGCGTCAGCAACGGGGCTTGCCGTTGGTGCCGCAGCCGGATCAATTGTCAGCCAAGCCGTGGGTGTGGCCACCGGCATCCAAGACAAGTTCAGCTGGAAAGCCGTGGGCTTGTCGGCGTTGACCGCATTCCTCGGGCCGGTGCCAGTGGGCAAAGTCGCGGGCAGCGCGTTTATGGGCAATGTGGTTGGCGGCGCGCTGACCAACGCGGTGGTTCAAGGCGTTGCTGTGGCAACCGGCTTGCAATCGAAGTTCGACTGGGCAGGGGTTGCCGTTGGCGGGATCGTTGGCGGGGTATCGAGTGCGGTTGGCGGCGCGTTCGGCAAACCTATAAGCAACCTCGCCGCTATCGGTCAGCGCGTCGTGACCGGCGCCGCCGCCGCCATCGCGGGCGCAGGCGCGCGCAGCCTCATCACCGGCACTGACTTCGGCGACAATGTGCTGGCGGCACTTCCCGATGTGATCGGGTCTACGATTGGGAACTTGGTGGCGGGGGGGATAGCGGAGAAGAGTGCGCCGCGCGTTGGCAAAGACAAAGCCACCCCACTCGCGCGCGGCGGCAATCCCGACATCAGCCTCACTGACCCCGGCAGCCTCATCGGCGTCGGCACCGTCGATGCGTCGAGCTTGCTCAAGACATTGCCCAATCTCACCACCGTTGTACAGGCCAAGGCAGTGGTGAATGGGGCAAGCGGTGGTGGGGGCGCGCCCACGGCTTCCACCACCCAATCGGTCGTCGACGGCGGCGAGATTGTGGTGACCGCTCGTGGTCGGCCCCGCAACCTCGGATACGGTGCTTTTTCGAAAATTACCCCATCACCCGATTCGACGTCACGTCGTTTTATCTTGGACAATGCGCGGAAGTTTGGACCACAGGCTTACAGCAGTATTTCGGGGACGATCGGCAACTACGATCCGTCATCTGTCATCAGCGACATTCGATCAAGTAAGCTGGGTCCGGACGATCTAAACAGGATCATCAACATTTTAAGCGCAAGCGACAAAGGCTTCAGCAAGGCACAGACGACCAGTTTGGGCACTGTTCTTGGTGCGCTTCAGGCTGACTATAACACGCAGATGGACATTGCCCGTCCCGCACTCGACCGGTTGAATCGCGAGGGCATGGCGCTGCTCACAGTTATGACGGGGCCACTTGCATTGATAGGCGCTGAGGGCGCTGGCGCACTTTGGGCAACCGGAACGCTCGCGGGCCGCGCACTTGCCTTTACCAGCGGAGCCTCGCTCGCCAACAACACAGCGAGCAATCTCAGCGCGCCGTTTACCGGTAATAGCCGGACGCTCTTGTCGATCGGTGTCGATCCACGCAATGTCGGTTATGGCAACTATCTATCTACCGGTATCGACCTCACCGCCGTCGGCGGCAGTCTCACTTATGGCGGCGTCAAAGCTGTTCAAAACTGGAAAGCCCTTGGAACCGCCGCAGAGAGGGGAGTGGGCAAATTTATCAGCCAAGGCTTTAGTCCTGCTCAGGCAGAATATCTTGCTGCGCCTTACCCAGCTAGCGGCATGGGGCATCACTTTATCCCAAGACGGACCGGACTTCCGTCGATAATAACTGATAGCCCGCTCAATGTCCTGAAACCCAATGGCATATCTCGTGGTGACTTCTATGAGCTGCACTTCAGGGTCGATCCTAAGTATCCGGGCAGCCCCTTGCCAGCGTCGCGTGGCGGTGGGGGATGGTATGGAGCCCAACTTGGAGTTGAAAAGTACGGAGCGGTCGGAAGGTTATGGTACGGAAGTCCGGCACCATTGAAAGTAACTGTTGGTGGAACTGTCGCGGCGGGCGGCGCGGCCTACTGGTATTCAAACGATGGCAAGTAGCGCTGGCATCAAGACCGCTATCGAATGCGTCGCTGACTTTCCCGACGATCATTTGGAAGAAAGCGATGAAATTGTTCGTGCGAGCGGAATGAGCCTTTCCCAAGCGATTGCAGACCTGCTGACAAAAGCTGGTGTGAAGGTTGCCGCACCATCCCTTGACGAGGAACATGACAGCTGGGAATTTTTTGCGGAATGGGCGGGCGGGAGATTTTGGATTCTTGTCACGGATATGGGTGAAACGAAGCTCATCCAGACACAAGACATGTCGCCACTTTTGAAGCGTATTTTTGCTAGAAGTTCAGCGTATTCAGACTTTTTGAAATTGCTACATACAGCTTTGGCGAGTGACGCTCGGTTCAGTCAAATTGAATGGAAAAGTTAGTCGAATTACGGTGACCGAATTACGGTGACAGGTGCGAATTACGGTGGAATTACGGTGACAGGTGCGAAAACCCCTAAACTCACCCCATTTCCAACACCCCATCCTTGTAGGAAATCACCCTTTTGCGTCATTCTAGGTGTAACTTTCGACTAACCTTTGAACCAGCTCAACGATCATCAACAGCTATAACTGGCGCGACGCGGCGTTGTTGTCCTCGATCACCAACCAGCAATCGGGCGGGGTCAACGGCACGACGAGCTCGACGTTTAGTTACAATGCGAATGCGCATCTGACTTATGTCGCGACGACGGGTGCAAGTGCCAAGAACATCAGCTACACGACCGACAGTGTGGGGCAAGTGATGGTCAGGACACAGACGACCAACGGTTCGACGACAAGCCCGCGCCAGTTCGGGTTTTTCTTCAACGGCGTCCGCGTTGGCGGCGCTTTTGTGCGCTCTGGCCTACAGGCCGACGCTGATGTCAACAACGGCACGGACAATGTCGACTATGCGACCACCATCGCCGCCAACGGCGCGGTCGCTGGATCAGGCCCGTTCAGGGGCGGCGCGAGCACGGGCGTGTTCCTCAAGCGTTCAACTGATGCATGGCGTCGTGAATAATGGTTTCACCCGCCGGGCAGGGAGGCAGCATTCGTCCAGCACCGTCATCAAAGCGGCCAATGTCGGGATGAATGCGTGCCGATCCGCGACCGCAGGGGCAGGGTGCCCAGTCGAGCGTCACATGGTCAGCCGTCACCAGTCCGCCCCAATAGGTTTTTGCGAGGAGATCGAAAAGTGCGAACCTTCCGGATCGTGTGCCGTCACGGGGGAGGAGGGCGCCGGTTGCCGGATCGAAGAGATAGGGAACGACCCACGGGTACAAGTGGAAATAGCCATGGCCGCAGGCGACAAGCGCTGCATTGGCTTCGGTCATCACATACAAGTTGACGAGTGAGGCAACGCCGCTGAAACGTAGGATTGTTTCGGCCATGCGGGCTTCGGGAGAACGACCTTTCAAGCCGCCGAAAGTCATGATCGCGCTGCCCGGGGCAAGGAGATTCTGCAGGCCCCTTCGCGCGCCAGCCTGACCAAGCTCAAGGAGAACAAATGGCGCGCCAACAAGGAGAATGCGTTCGCCCCTCAATTTTCCTGCCATCAAGTCGAGAATCGCATCGGTTTGTTCGGTATTCGCTTGATGATTGTCGTTCATCTCTCCGATCCGATCCGCGACATAGGGACTGGCCATCGGTAGCTTTTGTCCCGCGGCTTCTGCGCGTTGAACCCGCATCATGAAATAGTGCCAATCGGCGCTCAGGCGGCCCGGAACCGTGGGATAGAAATCCGCGGCGGTTTTGGCATAGCCATTCTGGAACGCGCTTGCGCCGCGTGCGACGGCCGATTGACCCTGAGCGAAGGTTGTCCAAATAACCGAGAAATGCGCTGAATCTCGAGCGTCGTCGACATTGTTGATCCAATCGGGCGCGGTCAGCTTGGCGTAACGGGCATTATCTGCGACCTCGGTGACACTGCGTGGCAGCAGCGACATTCGACCGGTCGTTCCTGAACTGTGCGTCACAATAACGCCGGCATGACGCTCAAGCGTGTCGAACCAGTGATCGAACGTCGCAAAATCCGTCTGGCGCACGCTGCGCAAGTCGACAGTCGTCAGCTTCTGTATCCAATCGGTCAGGTCGTTGTAGCAACCTTGGTCGATCAATATGTCGTCATAGCTTTTGTAAAAGCTGTGCGGGAACAATAGCGGCGCGACATCGTCGAGCGACTTGAAGGACGCAATACCCGTCGCATCAGCAAGTTGTGCCAGAGGAGGTAGCTTTGCACGCAAATCTTGGAAGCGTGCAGAAACGGCGTGAAGTTGCAGCCGTTCCAGTTCGATCCGGCCGAGCCCGTGAAATGATTTAACGGTCCCTTCAAAACACCCCGCCGGATCGTCGGAGAACTGGTCTGCGTCGATCATGTTATTCCCCGTTCAATACCCCTAGATTTATTAATGGTGTGGAGAGACGCCGAACAAATCAAGGCAATTTTGGTGCCCCCCTTTGACGATCGAAGTCAGAGACTGATGGTTTGCCGCGATATGATGACGGGTCGAATAGAGAAATATCGCTGTCGATCCGACCAATTCAAACGTTTTGTCGCTATTTTAAAACGTTTCATCGCTGTTGATCCAAAATGGACTAAACAGAATTCGCAATCCGCAGACTTCTCAAATGCGTGGGACGCTTAAGCCGATCCGCGCAGGTAAGGGATGCGGATATGGTTGCGATTGTCTCGGGTAGCGGCCTCGGCTTGGACAAGAGTTCGGCAAATGTCTTGGGCGCGCGCGGCCAGCTTGGTTCGGCGGCACTTGGGCGCGCGAACGACGGAGTGACGGTTAACGCGACCAGCGGCAATCTGATTATCAACAACCGTGATGAGCTGTTAATCGGGCGTGGCCCCGACAATATTGTCAATCGCACGTACAACAGCCTTGGCCAGTTTACGGACGACAATGGCGACAACTGGGCCAATTATTATTCGCGCGTGGTCAACCATGTCGGCACGATCTATACGGCGGGCGCTTATCTTGACCGTCTCGATTGGGATGGCGGCACAACCCGTTATTTTTTCGATGCAGGCAAAGGTTTGTACGTTTCCAAAGAAGGGGCCGGTTCCTTTGACGTCATCGGTTATGATAGCGGTTGGTGGTGGCGCGACGGCGACAGCGGGATTAAGGAAGTGTACGGCGCGGCGCAGGATAACCGTGTCGTTTCGATTGTCGACCGCGACGGCAACGCCGTTACTTATAGTTACGCGGGCAATACCGGCAATCTTGCCCGGATAACGACTGCCGAGGGCGGCTATACCGATTTCACATGGTCAGGGAACAATCTGGCCTCGCTGACGACAGCCTACACCGACGTTCAAACGGGTCTGGCCAAAACACTGACGCGGACGCGCTACAGCTACGATGGCTATAACCGGCTGGCGACCGTAACGACCGATTTGTCGCCCGATGACAACAGCATTGCCGATGGCCGGACATATACGACAACTTACGCCTATGCTGGCGCGTCCAAGCTAGTATCGAGCATCGCTCAGACCGATGGTTCGCTGCTGACCTTCAGCTATGACGCTTCAAACCGCATTATCGCTTTCATTCAGACGGTCGAAAACGGGGTCACTCGAACCACGAACCTAGCCTATGGCGCGAACTACACCAACATTACCGACCCGCAGGGCAACATTACCACGATGTACTTTGATGGGGTGCCAGGCCAGCTGACGACATTGCGGGAGCCCGACCCATCGGGCGGGCCGAACCCCGTCATTACTAACTACAGTTATGATGCCGACGGCAATGTTCTGTCGGTCTTCGTCAACGATGGCTGGTCAGGTCCGCCGGTATCGCGCGACTGGTATCGCTATGATGCGAACGGCAACATGTATGATCGCTATCAGTGGGTTGATGGCGGCTATCTAGTCACCAAATGGTTTTATGGCTCGCAGAATCAGCTGCTGACGTCGACTCGCTACACCGGCGTAACCCCAGCGGGTCATGGCGGCACCGAACCTACGGGCGGGATGACAACGCGCTATGTGTATGATGCGGAAATGCATTTGCGTTTCGTGGCGTCGCCCGAAGGCCGCGTTACCGAATATCGCTACGACGCGCCCGGCAACCGCATTACGGAAATCACCTACACACTCAACGCCGTTGGCACTGTCGGTGTGCCCGAGAACTTCTCATGGAGCGAACAGGACTTCACCAATTGGCTCGTCAGTTACACCGACAAAAGCACGTCGCAACGGATCGACACCAGCTATGATTTTCGTGGTAATGTCCAATCGGTCACGACCTATTCAAAGGTCGATACAGCGGGTTATGGACTGCCATCCAGCGACTTTAGCAAGACCATCTATATATACGACCAATATGGGAGTCTCCTGAGCAAGAAAGCGCTTTCCGGTAGCCAGGTTGTTTCAAACACCGACCCTGCGAGCTTTGGCGATTTCTACGCGACAGTGTCGTCAGCGGCGCCCATTAACGGCGCACCGGCGAGGCAATATACGGTTGCAGCAGGGCAAACATATGCGGGAGCCTACACCTATCTCCCGGTCGACACAGGCGATACCGTAACGTTCAGTTTTGCTTTGAAAGCGGTTGGCGGCCTTTCGACTCAATATGTCGGAATCTACGGAGGAACCAGTGGCTGGTTGCCAGATCAGCCCGGCAAGACAATCGGGAGGATTGTATCCGGGCCGGGCACAATCTCACAATATCATGGTGGTCTGTGGTCGATATCCGGTCTCTCGACGACCGAGCCAACCAAGATCGAGCTCGTTCGCACATTCGATGGTGCGGAATACGCCTACCCATATCTGTATGTGGGATATGGCACGTGGCAGACCGGCGTGTCGATGATTGTTGGGGACACTTCAGTCGTCAAGACGCCAGCGGCCACCGAAACCTATGCCTATGACGGCATGGGCCGCCAGATCCGCTTTACCGATGCGAAGGGTGTCGGGACGTGGACGACCTATGTCGATCCGCAGGCGCGCACAGTGGTCACGCTGGCAAGCGGGCTGACGCAGACGTCGAGTTACAACAGGGCAGGGGAACTGGCGGCCTTTGCTGAGGCGCGCGGCGGCATCGTGTCGGACAATCTCACGCCTAGTCTCGCAACTTGGGCAAGTTTCGCGCTCTCCGTGGCGTCGGCAGGCACGGTAGGCGGCGTGAACGCGACCCAATATACACTGCAGGCGCCGCAAGCTGGTGATTCCCAGCATATTCGCAGTGGAATCTTCACGGCAAATATGGGTGACATATTGACAGGTTCCTTGTCGTTGCGCGCAACTGCCAACAGTAGTTCGGCTGCGATCGGAATTTTGGGTTATGTAACGGGTTGGGGCGCATCCAATATTTCTTCGGCACGTATCGTGTCCGGCCCCGGCAGCCTGACGCAATATGTCGGCGGCGTCTGGGCGCTTACGGGACTATCGACGACCGAAGATACGCGGATTGAAATAACGCGCACTTTCACCCAAGCGGAGCAGGGCGATTTTCGCATCTATCCTGATTATTTTGGCGCACATGTTGCCGGAAATTCGCTGATTATGGGCGATCCGTCGTTAATCAAAACGACCTATGACAGCAGTGTAAATGGTGGCTCATTTAATTCTCCAGATTTCAACATCACCAACTGGAGCAACTATGGACTGACTGCCGCAGGCGCTGGCACCATTGATGGCGGTCCGGCTGTCAAATACACGGTTGCAACATCAGGCTACAGCGCGGTCTCACCAAACGCGATCAATGCCAACGCGGGCGACACCGTTACAGCGGCCATTTCACTTCAAGCGACATCCAGTAGTAGCGGTGCGCTTTTTGGCATATTGGGTTGGACATCAGGTTGGGGCAATGAAGGCATTTATTCGGGTACGGCGCGCATCGTATCGGGCCCCGGCACGCTCACCCGTTGGGGTGATTTTTACTCGGGCCTTTGGAGCATCACGGGGCTTTCGACGACGACGCCAACGCGGATTGAAATCGTCCGGATTTTCGGCGCAGCTGAAGGTGGCGATGTCCGGATATATCCCGACTATCCCGGTGGTTCGATCGTCGGCAATGCGATTATCGCGGGCGCGCCTTCGATCACGAAAACCCCTGGCAATCTGACCGCCTATAAATATGACAGCCTCGGCAATCTCCGGATAAGGGTTGATCCCGCAGGTAAGCGCAGCTTTTATTTCTATGACAAGCTGAGCCGCAAAACTGGCGAGGTTGCGCAGGACGGCGCGGTCACTGAATATAAATATGATGCTGCCGACCGCGTCGTCGCGACGGTGCAATATGCGACGACACTTTCCGCGGCGCAGATCGCTTCACTATTCGACTGGCAAGGCAATCCGACGGCTGTTGAGTTCGCGACGCTCCGCCCTGCTGCGACTGCTTCTGACCGCTGGGCTTGGAGTGTGTACGACAAGGCCGGTCGCGCGATTGAAACCATCGATGCTTATGGTGGCACAACCGAATTTGTTTACGATGCGGCCGGTCGGATCAAATATAGTTGGAAGCGTTATTATCAGCTGACGGCCGCGCAGCTTGCTGGGTTCAAGGTTACGCCGCCTGCGACGCTCACCGTTCCCGCCGACTATGCGGCAATGGATCGGATCAACCAATATTATTATGACAATCAGGGGCTGCTGATCGGCACGATGGATGCCGATGGTTACATAACACAGAACGTCTATGACGCGGCGGGGCGTCAGATCGATTCGGTCCGCTACTGGAACCTACCGAACCTTGCCAATCGGCTGACTGACAGTTTTGCGGCCTTGCTTGGGTCGGCAGGCACTAGCGTTTATGATGCACGTAACTCCACGCTTTACGACAGCAGAGGTTTGGTCGGCGCAACGATTGATGCCGAGGGCAATGTCACGCGCATGACCTATGACGCGCGCGGTAATGTCGTGCGTCAGGAGCGCGGCCAAAAGGTCACGCCCAACACACTCTACACATTGGCAACGTTGCCGGCGGCGAGCGGGCAATTGCAAGTGACTAACTTTGTCCGCGATGCGCGAGGCCAAATGTCGAGCCAGACGCAGCAATTGGCGTCGGGCAACCTTACGTCGACTTTTGCGTATAACGCACTGGGCAATCTGAGCTCGGCGACTGATGCGCGCGGTTATCAGTCGTATAAATTTTATGATGCAAAGGGGCGTTTGGCCCGCGAAGAAACGCCGCTCGATATTGGCGGCAGCACATGGGCTGTCACGCGTTACGAATATGACTCGCGCGGCAATGTTATCAAAGTCATCGATCCGCGCGGCAACGCCAGTTATAATTACTATGACGAGCGCAGCCGCTTAGTCCTCGCAATCGATGCGGAGGGTTATGCGACTGAAAAGAGCTATACGGTGTTTGGTGATGTCGCGTCAGTGCGTCGGTACTATGTCAAACCAAGCGGTTCGGGGAATTCCGCTGTTCGGCCGACTCTGATTGGGGATGCGAAGGACGCGACGACCAGTTTTGCTTATGATCTCATGGGCAG
>JANMPU010000011.1:0-27946 GCA_031369985.1 Sphingomonas sp.
AGGCATCGGCGGCAGCATATTCGCCGTCCGCGCTGGCCCACGCTGCATTCGGTTGCCCAGCGCCGCCAGATTGTTCAGCGAGTAAGCCGACAATTCATCCGCGATCCCCTCCTGCCGCGCGCGCACCCAATTCTGGTGAAATGGCAACAGGCCGACATCGCGGCCAACATCGCCAAAGGCGTGCATGTACCGCTCGCCCGCTTTGCGCCAGCCAACGAACTCGATTGCCAGCTTGAAGGTGCCCTGAGTCGCGGCAAGAAACGCGTTCTCGTCCAGCCCAAGCGCGTCGTTAAAGAGGCGGATTTGCGGAATTGTCGCCTCGCCGACCCCGACTGTCCCGATCTCTTGGGATTCGACCAGCGAAACATGAAAACCGCGCTCAAGAAAATGCGCCATTGCCGCGGCGACCATCCATCCCGATGTCCCTCCGCCAGCGATAACAATACGGAGTGGGTCGGCCTCGGTCACCATTTACTCCTTAACGAGAAAACCGGCAGAGCCTTACACGGCCCCGCCGGTTCCCGCGACCCGGGATCAGAACTTGTAGCTCACCCCGAGATAGTAATCGCGTCCATAGCGCTGATACTCGCGCACTCGACGTGGATCATCGTTTTCAAAGGTGATAAAAGGACGGTCGGTCAGGTTTTTGCCCTCGAGCATGATCGCTAGACCTTTCAGCCGACCACTCTGGAACTCATAGCCAATCTGCGCATCGACCACGACTTCGGCCTTTGCCTGACGGAATTCGGGATTGGCCGAAAGGCCCGCGAGTTCGCCAAGGAACGGCGCACGATAGCGATAGCTGCCACGAATCTGAAAGCCGTTCTTTTCATAGTAGAGCGATGCGTTTGCGACCCAGTCCGACAATCCTGGCACTGTGATTGGATCGGGATTGGTACCGAGCTTTACGCTGCTATCCGTGTAGGACGCACTGCCGAAGAAGCCAAAGCCGTCAAGGCTATCGGTAACGTTTGCAAACGGCAGATTGAGTGTCGCTTCAGTCCCGATGATGTAGCCCTTGCCGTTGTTGGCAGGGAAGCTCAGGCGGCCGAAGTTGGTTCCAATCGGGCCGGTATAACCCGCCGCACGCAAAGCATTGGCAAGTGCCGAAAAATCATAAGCGGTCGCGTTGCCCGTGTTCACGAAGTCGCTCAGATCTTTGAAATATCCCGCCACAGAAATATAGCCGCCGCGATCAAAGTATTTTTCAACCGAAATGTCGAAATTGGTCGACTGATAGGGACGCAGGCCGGGGTTCCCGCCGTTCGAGCTGAACCCGCTGTTTCCGGGATCGGTATTGGCGATCTTCGTGAAGTCTATACTCACTTCCTGGTTCACGCGCTCCTGATCGAGACGGGCACGGACCATTGTGTGCGACGCCGACAATTTTACATAAAAGTTATCCATCAGCTCGACTGACAAAACGGCGCTAGGATTGAAATTGGTGTAGCTTGCACCACCCTTTGCTGGCGCGATTGACACAGTGGGAACACCGTTGATCGTGCTGAATGACGACAGCGTGCCGGTCGAGCCTTGCTTGGTGTGGACCACCTGAAGGCCGAGTGAACCGCCGATCTTCTTTCCACCGAGTTCACCGTCAATATTCAACTTCGCGTAGCCCGTGATGACATCTTCCGTGATCACGTTGTCGCGCACCAACGAACCGGGACGGTTGTCAAACGCGGCGTTGAGTGTATTGTTATAAAGATAGATCGGATCGAGCACGAGCATCTTCGGGACGCCGAGATAATCGAGCGAGAGCGTTCCGATCTTGGCTGCATCAGGCACCGGCACAAAGGTAGGCGTGCCGCTCGCCACTGTGCAGCCCGTTCCAGCGCCCTTCGGGCAGAGGAAGAACGACTTGTACAGGCTCGTCTTTTGACGGCGGCTGTAATTTGCCCCGATCTCCCAACTCTTCAAGGCACCAGCATTTGCGAATTCACCGTCGAGGCTGGCACGGAGAGACTTCAGATCGTCCTTGAACCGTGGCTGGTTAAGAAAGCCGGCCTGAACAACCGCGGTCGTGCCATTGAAGCCCCAGCCGCGCGGATCGGTAATACCGAACCCGGCGTTCGTTGCCGGGTTCGCGCCGATTGTCGTGTTCGTATAGTCAAGTGTCGGCACGATGCGGAATGTGCCATTCGCATTCTGTGTGATGCGCAACGTGTCCGCGGCACCCGCCGTATTATAGCCCGTACCGGTGTATGTTTCGAGCAGGAAGTCGGTGCGGTCCGACTTCGACCAACTGGCATCGACCGTCAGATGTGCACTGTCGCTAATCTTGAAACGGTTGTTCCAGCCAACTGAAAAGTTTTCGGCCGTGCGCTTGTTGACGTCGTTGCGCTGCACAGCGTGGACGCCGTTGATCGTCGCAGCGGTAACAAAGCCGTTGCTGATCGTCGGATTGGTGATCGTCGTTCCCGCTCCCCAACCCGGGTTGATCGGAAATTCAATCCCACGCAGCTTCTGCGTTTCCTTGAAATTCGAATAAAGCACGTCAAGCGTCGAATGCCACGCATCGCTGGGCTCATACTCAATCGTCCCGACAACCCCGTAGCGCGTTAGCAAGTTCGACTGAACGTAGGGCTTTGCACCGCCAAGACGCAGCGCACTACCAACGGCAGGCCCGGCATTGGTGTCGTCAGGATAACCCCAAGCTGCATAACGTTCGTTCTGTGACGGCGTTGATGCCGCCGACAGGCCAATGGCAATGCCGAGCGTGTCATCGGCGAACTTATCGATGTAAGTCGCCGACCCGCGATAGCCATAACGCGGTGAGTCCGGATTCAAATTCTTGAGCCCGTTCATCTGGCCCCGCGCACGCAACGAGAGAGTCCGCTTCTGGTCGAGCGGACGCAGCATGCGTAGATCAACCGTACCGGCAATGCCCGCCGCGATCAGCGCCGCGTCAGCCGACTTGTGAACAACAACGTTCTGAAAGAATTCCGACGGATATTGGTCATATTCGACGCCGCGGTTGTCGCCAACAGTGACTTGCTCACGACCATTCAAAAGGGTCGTCGAGAAATCAGGGCCTAGGCCGCGGATCGAAAGGCGCTGATCGCGGCCTTCGAGACGCTGCGCCGTCACACCGGGAAGGCGTGCGAGCGAGTCAGCGATTGACACATCGGGCAGCTTGCCGATGTCTTCGGCCGAAATCGATTCAACAATCGTCGGGGTCGCACGCTTCAGCTTCGCGGCAGCCTGCAACGAACCACGAATACCCGTCACGACGATTTCACCATCATCAGCGGCCGCAGGAACCTGCGCAAAAGCGGGACTGGTGCCCACCAGAACAACGGCAAGCGCAACGACGCTTGCCGAGCGCGACAAACGGTTACGAGTCGAAATCGTGGAATTAGTCATCAAAACCCCTCCTATTACGCGCTGAACCGACGCGCACTGAACCACGGCCCACATAACCGGGGCCTTGGCACCGAAACTAAAGTGTAACGCGGAATTCAGAAGGCTTAGGCATACGTATTCATGCGCTGGATTTGTCACACTTTCGGGGTCAATGCCCCATCAGGAAGGTGTTGACAGTGAGCCGCCCTGCATCAGGGCTGGCGGTCAGCGGCGCGCTTTCGGGAATGCGTGCGCAGTGGAGGACGTTGCTGGGATAAAGCAGCGCGCGGTTATACGCACCTTCGTAAACCGCGATTTCCTCGAACAAATCGGTGTCGCCTGATATGTAGGCCGGATCGGGCATGCCCCGCGCCGCCAGTCCGGTTTCGAGCGCGTCGGTGTAGGCGGCATGCCGTGCCGCCGTTACGCACTCAAATCCCGTCGCGCGGTGGCGGTAGAATGCCGTCCCGCCATTATCGCTGCGCCCGAGGAAGTGAAGCAGCGCCAGCCTTTCCGGCTCCACCCCGTCAAAATGCGGAAGCCTTTGTATTGGGGTTAGCGCTTCGGGCGACGTTGTCACGAGCGAATAGAGCGCATCAATGACATCGAACGCGCGGACGCCAAACACCTCGGCGATCAACCCTTCCAAAGGATCAACAAACCGCTTCACCAGCGCCGGCGGCACAACCGCACGCACACCGGGATAATGCGGCCCCATCGGCACAAAGCCCAGCATCGCCGCATCGCCCGCGAGCAATTCGGGCCGCGTCACAAAATCGTCGATGATAACGACGGGCACTGCTTCATGCCCGATTTGATCGACCCGGATAACTTGCGTCATGCAGGCCTATTTGCCCGCCGCGATCCTGATTGCAAAGCCACCCCCGGCGCCCATTGGCAGCGACAGGTGATCCCCCTTTTTCACTGCCTTGCTTTCGATGATGATCTCAGCCCGCGTATCCTTGCGGTAATCGGCAGTCGGGCCGTCGCGATACAGCGTTGCAGTGTAGCGTTTGCCCGCGTCGAGGAAATCGAGCACAACATCATTGGTCCGTGCATCACGGTTGGTCACGCCGCCGACATACCAATCATTTGTCCCCGTCGCCTTGCGCGCGATGATCGCAAACGCGCCAAGCTCGCCTGACAACATTTTCGTTTCGGACCAATCGACGGGCACGCTGCCGATAAAGGCGAGCTCTTTTGGATGTTTGATCAGATTTTCGGGCAGGTCCGCCGCCATCTGAATGGGGCTATAAAGCACGATGTAGAGCGCAAGCTGCTTCGCCATCGTCGATGCCATCCCCTGCCCATTCTTGCCAACGAGCGACAGCACCCCGGGCGTATAATCCATCGGCCCGCTCAGCATCCGCGTGAAGATCAGGTCGACTTCATGCCCCGGCCCGTTATCGGGCTGGCCCCAGGCATTATATTCCATCCCCCGCTGCCCCTCGCGCGAGACCCAATTGGGATAAGTGCGGCGCAGGCCGGTGTCCTTGACGGGCTCGTGCGGGTTGACCGCAATCTTATGACGCGCGGCCACTTCAACAACTTTCTGGTGATGGACCACCGAACGCTGCCCTTCATGCCATTCCATCAGAAACTCACCCGGCTTCGCGCCCGGCGCGATAATCCCACCTGCGTCGGCGACATAGCCGGACTTCACGGCCGGCACGCCCATCTTTTGATATAGCGCCATGCCTGCTTCTAACTGCGCTTCATAAACCGCGATGTTGCCGCCGGTCTCATGATGCCCGATCAACGCGACGCCCTTGCTGCGGCCATAATCGGCGACGGCCTTCAGATCGAAATCGGGTGTGCTCTCGGTAAAGCTGAATTCATCGCCATGACCAAACCAATTGCCGTCCCATCCCTTGTTCCAGCCTTCGATCAGGACGCCGCCAAAGCCATGCTTCGCCGCAAAATCGATATATTGTTTCGCGCGCGCGGTGGTCGCGCCATGTTTCGGCCCCTGCGCCCAGCTCATCGTATCAAGGTGCATCCCCCACCAGATGCCGATGTAACGCATCGGCTTCACCCAGCTGACATCGCCCAGTTTATTCGGTTCATTGAGATTGAGTTCGAGATCATTGTCGTAAAGCGCAGGTGCAGAATCGGTGATCCTGATCGTCCGCCACGGCGTTGAAAAGGGCGTCCCGCGCACAACCTTCGGCCCGGTCGCGGAGGGTGACAACAAAGCGCGAAATTGTGTGCCCTCAACCCGTTTAATCCACATCCCCGAATAATCGACGAGCGAAGCCTCGTGGAACGCCAAATGCGTGCCATCATCCAACTTCACCGTAAACGGCGTCTGCGCGGCGGAAACCGCGTTCAGCGGCGTTTTATTGTAAAGATATTCCTCGCGGTTCCACTCTTGTGCCGTTGCCCACCACGCTGTGCCGGGGCTCACCAGATTAAACTGCGTGATTTCCTCGGCTATCTTCATCGTTGTGAGCGTCGGCTGCTTGGGGATTTCATAACGAAAACCGATGCCATTGTTGAACAAGCGGAACCGCACATTCATCATCCGGCCCAATCCGCTCGGCTGCTTCAGGCGGACAAACAGTTCATTATATTGATTGCGAATATTAGTGCGCTCACCCCATGGCTGTTGCCATGTCTCATCGCCCTTCGCTGTTTCGGTGCCGTCAATCGCAAAGCCACGCACCATTGCTTCGCTGTCAGTCAGAAGGAAACCCAACCATGAAGGCGCGATCAACACATTGCCCTTGCGCGTCACCGAATAACGGATGCGCCCGTCATTATCGCTGTCGACCTTTACGCTGATCGTTCCATCGGGCGAATTCGCCGTGGCGGTCGCGGCGGCAAGCACATTCTGGCTCGAAAACAGGGCAAGCGTGCCCATGGCAAGTCGGGTGAAGGCGGACATCGCGGGAGCTCTCCTGTTTGTTTTCTTGACACGCACAGTCCCGTTGATCCGGACCCTTGTCACGGGGTTAGCATACGTATTCAAAGGATAGGTCGTAAACAGCATGACGCTGCCCCATTTATCATGGTATGGGTGTCTTATGAGAACAAGACGCGCGTTACTCGCTCCCGCTTTCGCGCTTTTGCTCCTTTCGGGCTGTGCATACCGAAACAATTATCCAGTTACACAGACGTTCCCGAGCGCTGCCGATGATCCAGTGGCGCTGCGTGTTTATGTCGATGCCAACGGCACTTTCTATCCCAATGATTGGCGTGACAAATGCGGAGCCGCCTGCACAAAAATAAAGCGTGGCTTCTCGCTCCTGACGACCAGCCTCTCCGCAACCGACTACCGCGCGCACATCGTCGCTGACGAAAAACGGCAATTGGCTTTAGTCGCTGACTATGTCGCGAAGCATCGCCGCATTTTCATCCTGATCCACGGGTTCAACACCGACGAAGCCGATGCGCGCGAATCGTACAACCGCATCCGTGACCGTATCGCTACCGCACCCGGCGATGGCATTATCGAATTTTATTGGGATGGACTGGCCAAGCGCCCTTCCAAAAAGGCTTTCAGCCTTGCCCCGCTCGCATTCTGGAAAGCAGCAACTGGGAACAGCCAAGTCGCAGGCTCGCGTGGATTGCGCCGCATCCTGGCGGTCACCAAAGACCGTGATATCTTTCTGATCTCACACAGCCGGGGGGCGTCGGTCGCGCTCAGCGCCCTGTCGAACCCACCCTATTCGGACGGCTTTCTAACCAAAACCGAACGGCTCGACTTTGACTTGACGGATGGCGTGGACGGCAGCCCTAATTTCCTCCGTCCGGCGCCACTGGCCGCTGACTCTGGCAACCGCATCCGTCTACTCATGCTCGCTCCCGCAATTGGCTGTATTGATTTTAGCCGCGCGGATGTTGCCCGCCGTCCGCCGCGCATCATGGACGCTGAAGGCTGCGTTGACGTCCGCCCGCTTCGCCCCGAAGTGCGCTTCCTCGGATATACGCTCAATGACAAGGATAGCGTGTTGGGGAAATTCGTCCTCCCCTCGAACTGGTATAGCGCCACCGACTTTGGGTTTAAGCCAAAGCTCGGCGAGACATTGGGTCAGCGTTGGAAAGTCATGCGGCCCTTCCCCGTCGTTGCCAAACCGCACGGCCATGATTTTGATTGCTACATTGTCGACACCGAGTTTGGCGCGATGCTTGAAGCGGCAGGCGTCAGCATCAACGCCAATCCCCGATTATCGCCGCGCAAGCCGTGCAGCAAAGCCGATAAAACTCAACGCAAACCATAAGCATCGCCGAGCCGGTCGAGTGCCAGCGTCAACACCACGCGCCCCGACCGCGTCGGCCACCCCATCGCCTTTTCCGCTATTGGCAGCGTTTCGCCCGCGCAAACAATCCGCCACAAAACATCGGACAGACCCCGTCCGACCTCACCCAGCGCCGTTTCAAACCGTTGCTTTGCAGCAATCTGTGTCAACGTGGGGTCCAGCCCGCGCGGCGCGCCCCGTCTGCCTTTTGCCATCGGGCTTGCGTCCCACCGCATCGTCATGCCCGGCGCAATCGACGCCATTTCATAATCAGCGCGCAATCGTTCGCCCGCTTCAAATTGCCGCGCGTCAACCAGATTGCGGGCGCGCAACCACGATAAGGGCGATTCCGAAAGATTGACCGAAAAGGTTCGCCCCGACGGGGTTTGAACATCAACCAGTTCGCGCGTTTGCATCATCCACACTCCCGAATCAGATGATTTCCTCTTGCACTGCGAACCAAGATGTAGGAAAGAGATTTCCCGTATTGGTTATTTCGAGGTCAAAAATGATCACCCGTATCCGCGAAGTCCGCCGTGCCAAGGGACTGACCCTGCTTGATGTTGCCGAACGCTGCAAACCGCCGACGACTGCGCAAACCATCGGTCGCCTCGAAACCGGCACGCGCACCGTATCGGTTGGTTGGTTGAACCGGATTGCCGCCGCATTGGATGTTACGGCAGGCGATCTTGTCGAATTGCCCGATCATGCTGACCTCCCCGTCGCTGCGATCCTCGATGCCGACGGCGTCAACGCCCCGCGCCGTGAGTCTTTTGCCGCGCCGCCGGTTCCTGCCACTGGTATGGTCGCCATGCAGGTCGACACCACCATCGGCGAATATCGCGCCGGAGACACGATCTGGTGCCAGCGCGTTGACCCCGATAATTTCGCGACTTTGCTCAACCGCGACGTCCTCCTCCCCCGCCCCGCAGGTCGGTTCATTTTCGGTCGCATGATCAACCGCGACGGCTCCATGCTGCAAATCCTGCCGCTGGGTCCGGGCGGTAAACAGCAAGTGATTACTGATCCCGCATGGGCTGCCTATGCCGTTCGCTTGATCCGGGCGCTTTAGCCATGCCGCGCCTGCCCGAAGTGGCGCGCGCCGATGCCGACCCGTTCGTCATCCGGCTTTACGACACCCTCTTCGGCGAACGTGATCCGGTCAGCGAACCCGGCACCGCAACAGGCACGCCCGGCAATTGGTGGACGGTTTTCGCCAACTCGCCCGACACGTTCAAACATGCCGTCGCCGGGTTCCAATATTATCGTTCGCCCGCGCGTAAGCTCGATCCCCAACTGCGCGAACTCGGCCAGATGCGCGTCGGATGGGCAGGCGGATCTCGCTTTGTGTTTTCGCAACATTGCAAAGCCGCACGCAGTGTCGGCATCCCCGAAGCAAAGATCGAAGCCGTGCCCCACTGGCAGGTTTCGGAGGCCTTCACGCCCCTCGAACGGGCTGTCCTCGCCTATGCCGACGCGCTTGCCACCGCGGGGGGCCGTGTTGCCGACGGGGTTTTCGATGTGCTGGCGGCGGAACTCTCTGCCGAGCAAATCATTGAGCTTACATATGTTGTTGCGCTTTATGCCATGCACGCCACGATGTCGCGGGCGCTGCGTCTTGAATTTGATGACGGCCACGATCCCGTCAGCGAAGTCCCCGCGCCCGAAGGATTCGACCGGGACGTGATGGCGATGGTTGATCGATAGGCGCGCGGCATGGCACTCGAAACAATTTTCAGCCTGTGTATGGGTTTTGTGCTGGCTGGCTGGCTCGCGCTTTTTTTTTCACCGTTGTGGCAACCGCGTTTGATACAAGCCGCCCGCATCGTCGCATGCCTGTTGGCACTCGCTTACCTCGCACAGATGTTCACGACGACACAACCGGTTCAGGGCGGCAGCTTCACCACACTCGCGGGCGTGACGGCGCTGTTTTCAATCCCCGGCAATGTTATGCTGGGGTGGACGCATTTCCTCGCGTTCGATCTTTTCGTCGGATCGTGGGAAGCCGAGGACGCGGCCAAGATCGGGCTTGCGCATTGGGCGGTGCTAATTCCACTCGTGCTAACCTTCCTGATCGGCCCGGTGGGTCTCCTCACCTATGCGGTCATCCGCACCATTCACCTCTGGCGCCGCCACGGCCGCCTGTTATGATTGGCGCATGAGTTACCACCACCTCGCGCTCGCTGCGCGCGACATGGCCGCAATCCACGCCTTTTACGAAGGAGTGATGGGCTTCGACCTCGTCAAGGTCGAAGTCGCACCGGTGATGCAGGGCGGCTGGGCCAAGCATTTCTTCTATCGCATAAACGGCGACGACAGCAGCTTTGTCGCGTTCTGGGAGTTGCACGACGTCCCCGGCGGCGATGATTTCGAAACCGACCTGTCAAAAGCTGCGGGCGTGCCTGACTATATCAACCACATCGCTTTTGCCGTGCATTCGGCTGAGGAACTCGACACGCGGCGCGACCAGTGGGTATCGGCGGGTTACGAAGTGATGGAAGTCGATCACAACTGGTGCCGGTCGATCTATACGCGCGATCCAAACCGCAATATCGTTGAGTTCTGTCTGACAACGGGCAGTTTCACCTCTGAAGATCGCACCCGAGCACTCGCGGCACTGAGCGAAACAACGGCCAATTTCTCACCGCCACCGGCAGGGGTAAAGCGCCATAAGGCAGCAGTCATTTAAGCGTCGCCATTAAGATTTTAACGATCGGCTTACTGGCGTGTAAATTCACAAGCCGTTCAGTTGTCATGGGTAATCTTTTCAACAACCTGCTTTCCATTCCCGATTTGGGGGACGCAATGAAAAAAGCACTTGTTGGATTGATATTGCCACTATTGCTGGGCGCCTGCTGGAGCGGCCCCGATTTCTATGCCGACGTCCAAAACGTCCAGCCCATTCCGGCGGGCAAATATAAGCCTGTCCGCGTCTATGCCATGTTCCCCGATGATGAAGCTCGCCTTGCCAACGAGCCCGTCGGCTCGCGCATAGACATCGCCTATGATGATCGCGGCAATGTGCTGATCAAGGGGAATGACGATATCGATGCAATGTCGAATGTCCGTCTTGTCACGCTGGATGCCAATCGCGGCCTGTACATTGTTCAGGGTAATCCGGGCAGTGCCGCCCCTTCGCTGGATATATCTATTTATGGCCTCATCGCGCTGAGGCCCAACGGCTATCGTCTTTCGGTGCCGCCATGCAATGGTGCCCGTCGGCTGACGCCGGGATCACCTGTTGTTATCAAAGGATTGCTCATCAAAAAGCGCTGTTCGTTTTCCGACCGCGCCTCATTTGAAAATGCGATGCTCGATTTTGCCGATGATCCCACAAGCTGGACCGAATATCGCCTTGTGAAGGCCAAGCCAGTCCCTGCCGGATTTTGACGGCAAGAAACGGGAAGCGCGAGCAATCGCTATGCGCTAGTTGACCAATCCGAGCCCGTTTTCGAAAAACACACTGCACCGATGAACCAGCCGTTTTGCATTCGCCCATTTCGCCCGGCTGACCAGTCGGCGGTGGAAGTGCTTGTGCTCGACATCCAGCGCAATGAATTTGGCCTTGCGCTCAGCGCCAGCAACCAGCCGGATTTGAAGAATATCGGCACCTTCTTTTCATCTGCAAAATCTGCATTTTGGGTCGCAGAAGACCCGCAATCCCTTCAGATCATCGGCTGCCTCGGGCTGGAAGCATTGCCCGAACAGCGTGCCGTCATGCGAAAGTTCATGGTTCATCCGAACTGGCGGGGCAAAGCAGCCGGCGTGGCGTTGGCGCTTAACGACGCCTTTGAAAGCCACGCGCGCGACGAAGGCGTGACGCAGATCGTACTTTCAACTGTCGAGCCGACCAAAGCGGCGCAGCGGTTCTACCTGCGCATGGGTTACGAGACCCTCGAGCGCAGCGACCTGCCCAAAGCCTTTGCGCCCGGTGTGCTTGACACCATATTTTTCAGCAAGGCAGCAACAGGACGCAAGCGCAACTCCACCGCGTTCACCAGTCAGGATCGTCCATCCACGGGCTAAAATGCGGCGCATCAGCCGACGCAGTGTCGGGGAACGCGGCGGTGCGCTTTTCGAGGAATGACGCGACCCCTTCCTTCGCATCGCCGCCGCTCCCGCGTGACCAGATCAAGCGGCTGTCGAGGCGGTGCGCATCCATCGGGTGGCTTGCGCCCATCATCCGCCACATCATATTGCGGGTTAGCGCGACTGAAACCGGTGCGCTTTCGGCCGTCAGCTCCTTGGCAAAGGCACGCGCGGCGGGGAGCAGATCGTCGGGGGCATGGACACTGCGGACCAACCCGCCTTTCTGCGCTTCGTCTGCACCGAACACCCGCCCCGAATAACACCATTCGAGCGCCTGCCCGATCCCGACTAGCCTTGGCAAAAACCAGCTTGACGCAGCCTCGGGCACAATCCCGCGTCGCGCGAACACGAAGCCGAAACGCGCGGTCTCGCTCGCCAACCGGAAATCCATCGGCAATTGCATCGTCGCGCCAATACCAACGGCTGCGCCATTGATCGCACCGATCACGGGCTTTTTGCTTGCAAAGATACGCAGCGTCAGCTTGCCACCATTGTCACGCACGCCGGGGTGATCGTAATCGACCGAGCCATCCGCACGAACTGGCGAACCCTGTTCCAGCTTGTCGGGACGCTTGGCATAATCAAACGTCGCGCCGCCGCCACCAAGGTCTGCGCCCGCACAAAACGCCTTCCCCGCCCCCGTCACAATCACGGCCCGGACGGCATCATCAGCATCGGCCTGATCGAACGCCGCGCACATTTCCGTCATCATTTGCGGGGTGAACGCATTCATCCGGTCGGGTCGGCTGAGCGTCAGCGTGAAGATGCCATCCGCGACATCGGTGAGGATCGTTTCAAACATCGTCACGCCAACCTCAAGTCAAATCAGGAAAAAACGTCCGCGATATTTTCGCCTTTCGGATCGGGGCCATAGCGGTTCTCGCCGCGCGTCCCGTCGATGCACATGAACACCAAGATGATGATCCCGCCGATATAAGGAATAAACTGCAGGAGGATGAACCAACCTGATTTATCTTGATCATGTAAACGCCGGACCATGACGGCAAGCGACGGAATGAAAATCGCCAACGCAAAAATGCCGAACAGCCCGAAAACAAGCCACCCGATCACGCCGAGTTCAGGCGCGGCACCCGTCTGGTCAAAAAGTCCTGTCGCTCCGCCGCCGACGAAGAAAACAACCGCCAGCGCGAGATAAACCAGCAACGTGAACAGCACAAACATCCAATATTCCTTGCGTCGCGATCTGCCCGAAAAATCGGCGTAACGACGCAGCGGCATTAACATCCATTCCATAACGCATACTCCCTGTTGCATAGCGCGGTCGCGAGACTAGCCGCGCTCGACGGGAAATGTCCAATCCAGCGCTAAATCCCCTTCGGAAAGCAAGTCCGCGTTTCGCGGATGATGCTCGCATTCGCCTTGTATTTCGCGACAAACGTCGCCCACCCCGCATCCTGTGACCCACGCGGCATCTCGGCACTGCCCAGCCGCACGGTTATCACTTCGCGGTCGGACGCAATCTGCGCCTTCGCCTTGGGACTATAGACCATCACGGGTGCGACAAATTGCGTCACTGATATCCCTTTTGCGCGATACCACGCCGCATGGTCACGCGCGGCCTCGCGGAAACCAGCCATGCTGCCCTTCGGACTGATCTTTGACACGCGCATCAGTGCAAGCTGGCCGCCGGGACACGGTTCCGCCGCCTGCGCTTGCGTGCCGACAAGAGCCATCAGCAAAAACAAAACCATCATCCGCATGCCGCATCCCCTCGCTATGTTTACCCGACTCGACTTTCGATAATGTTCTTTATATGTTCCACAAAGTCAAGGAGGATCACCATGACCAATCTAACGTTTTACACCAACCCGATGTCGCGCGGACAGATTGCGCGCTGGATGCTCGAGGAAGTCGGTCAACCCTATGAGCAAGTTGTGCTTGATTACGGCACGACAATGAAAGGCCCCGATTATCTCGCGGTCAACCCGATGGGCAAAGTCCCCGCGATCAAACATGGCGACGTTGTGGTGACCGAAGCCGCGGCGATCTGCCTCTATCTCGCCGATGCGTTTCCTGAGGCGGGCCTCGCTCCCGACCCCGCGCATCGCGGCGATTATTATCGTTGGACCTTCTTTGCTGCCGGCCCCATCGAAGCAGCCATCACCAACCGCGCGATGGGCTGGCATGTGCCTGCCGACAAGAAAATGATGGCGGGCTATGGCGACTATGACGATGCGGTTGCCGCGCTCGAACGGGCGGTTGCGGGCAAGCGCTTCGTCGCGGACGACCGATTCAGCGCGGCGGACGTCTATGTCGGATCGACGATCGATTGGGGCCTCATGTTCAAGACTCTCCCCGATTTGCCCGCTTTTCAGGACTATATCGCCCCAATGCGCAAACGCGCAGCCTACAAACGCGCCAAAGAAATCGACACGGCGCTGATGCCGAAGCAGGACTGAGGTCTCTATTCGTCATCCCCGCGCAGGACGGGATCCAACGCCAGAGGCTCGATAGTAGGAGTTTGATTCCCGCCTTCGCGGGAATGACGAAAGTTGGTTTGCACAAAAAAGCCCCGGCAAATCGCTTTGCCGGGGCCGGTTTTGTGTCGAAGGTTACACAAAAGTTACACCAAAGATGTTTAGTCGCGCGAGCCCATGAAGCTCAGCAGGAACTGGAACATGTTGATGAAGTCGAGATAGAGCGACAGCGCGCCCATAATCACGGTCTTCCCCACCATGTCGGTGCCCGCCACATAGGCATACATCGACTTGATCCGCTGCGTGTCATACGCCATCAGCCCTGCAAAGATCAGGACACCGACGGCGCTGATCACGAGGTTCATCACGCCTGACTGCAACCATAGGTTAAGGAGGCTCGCGACGATCAAGCCGACAACGCCCATGATCAGGAACGACCCCATGCCCGACAGATCACGCTTGGTTGTGTAGCCGTAGAGGCTCAACCCCGCGAACGCCGCCGATGTTGCAAAGAATGCCTGTGCAATCGACGTACCTGTGTAGACTAGGAATATCGAAGACATCGACAGGCCCATCACAACTGCAAAGGCCCAGAACACAATCTGCGCGGTCGCGGTCGACATCTTGTTGATGCCGAAACTCAACGCCATGACGAAGCCGAGCGGCGCGAGCATGATGACCCACTTGAGCGGGGTCGACAGCACTTGTGCCGCAAAGCCTGAACTCGCGAAAACCATTGCAACGATGCCAGTCAGAAGCACGGCGGACGCCATGTAGTTGTAAACCGACAACATATAGGACCGCAGACCCGCATCATAGGCTGCGTCGCGGATACCGACCGGCGCGGCGGCCGCGCCTGCGGTCATACGGGGATCGGACCAATTGGCCATCGAAAAATACTCCTCTACCCGGCGACCATCGCCGGACCCGATGAATATTGGGCACTTTCCCCTATTTTTCAAGCGAAACACGACAAGGAATATCTGGTCGGCCCCGAAACGCTCTGCTAGCCCTTTGCCAGCGAGAGGGAAAACATGACCGAAACGACCGAGCCAGCCCCCAGCCGTGCCTATCCCAACTATGTTCTCGGCGTCCTTGTTCTCGTTTATGTGTTCAATTTCGTCGACCGCCAGATCATTTCGATCCTCGCCGAGGATATCAAGCGCGACTTGGGTATCGGCGATGGGGAGTTGGGTTTTCTCTACGGCACGGCATTCGGCGTTTTTTATGCGCTGTTCGGGATTCCGTTGGGGCGGTTGGCGGATAACTGGAACCGGGTGCGGCTGATGACCGTTGGTTTGTCGCTGTGGTCGGCAATGACGGCATTTTCGGGTCTGTCGAAAAACCTAGGCCAACTCGCAGTCGCGCGGATGGGGGTCGGGATCGGTGAGGCGACGGCAAGTCCGTGCGCTTACTCATTGATTTCAGACTATTTTCCGAAAGAGAAGCGCGCTTCTGCGCTCGCGATTTATTCGTCAGGCCTGTATATTGGCGGCGGCGTTTCGCTATTTATCGGCGGGCTGATCGTTGAACGGTGGAACGCGGCTTATCCCGGTGGTGGGCCATTGGGATTGGTTGGCTGGCAAGCAGCGTTCATGGCGGTGGGCCTGCCCGGATTGCTGCTGGCAGGCCTCGTTGCGACTTTGCGCGAGCCAATCCGTGGGTCCGCTGACGGCATCGTGACGCCAACGTCGACCAACCCTTTCAAAGATTTCCTTGGCGAACTGGTGACAATCATCCCGCCCCTGACACTGATCGGCGCGGCACGGCGCGGCGGGCGGGCACTGGCGATCAATCTTGGTTTTGCTGCGGTGGTCGCCACAACGGCGTTCACACTCATCAAAATCACTGGTGCGTTACCGCAATGGATCGCGGTTGGCATTGGCGTCTATGCCGTGTTTTCGTGGGCCAGCGCGCTCAAAGCCCGCGATTTGCCGACGTTCACACTCATCTGGCGTAATCCCGCCTTTTTGTGCGTGGCAATTGCTTATGGCCTGATCGCGTTCAACGCCTATGCGCAATCCTTTTGGTCGGCCCCTTATGCGATCCGCGTGCTGGGCGAGACCAAATCGGTGGCCGGTTTCTGGGTGGGGAGCACCGGCGCATTGTCCGGATTCCTCGGCGTGATCATCGGCGGACAGTTGGCTGATGCGTGGCGCAAAAAGCATCCGTCGGGGCGTTTGCTGGTGATCTTGATTGGCGCAGTCGGTCCCGTGATCCCCACGATCCTGGGCTTTACCACCGCGAGCCCAATGATGTTCTATGTCTGGAATGTTGTGCAGGGACTTTTCTTCAGCGCGGCGCTGGGCGCGGCAGCGGCAACCACGCAGGACCTCGTCTTGCCCCGGATGCGCGGCACGGCAACCGCAACATTCTTTTTGGCGACGACGCTGATCGGTCTGGCACTCGGCCCTTATCTGGCGGGCGCGATCTCAACCGCGACGGGAAACCTTGCAACCGGCATTATCTCACTTTTGACGGCCATACCCGTTTCGGTCTTGCTCTTGTGGTTCGCCTGGTCGCGCGTGCCGGTTGCCGAAGCGACGTTGATCGAGCGCGCCCGCGCGGCTGGCGAGCCGATCTAAGGCACGGTCAGCACGCCGCAGGCCACGCGCCCGCCCGCATTCCCCGTTGGGTCGGTTTTGTAATCATCGGGCTGCGCATGCATCATCACGGCTGCGCCATCAGCATCAAGCAATTCGGCCATCGTTCCCGGCACATCGATTGTCAGCGACCCGCGCCCGTCGGTCCCGACCAGCAAATTGGGCAAGTCGCCATGATGCGCGCCCATTGTATTATCACGGCCATGTTGCTTGCCGGTCGGGTTCCAATGCGGCCCCGCGCTCATGAAATCGGGCGCGTCGCATTTACCGACATTGTGGATATGCACTGCGCGCGCTCCAGAACTTAGGCCCATGGCGTCAATCGTCAACCGCAACCGGCCATCGCTGAGGCGGAGGACCGCTGTGCCGCGATCTTCGCCCAACGCGGTCTTTAGCATCGTCGTGACTTCAAGAGGCGCAGATGTTTTCGGGACAACCGTGGCGCATCCGCTCAGGAACAGACCCGCAATAATGAACCCACGCATATCACCCTCCGTCGTTCAGACTGGCCGACCCACACAATGATAGGCAAAACCATGTGCTGTAACTTCGCGCGCATCATAAATGTTGCGCAAGTCGACAAGAATTTTTGCGTTCATCGACGCGGCCATGCGTGACAAGTCGAGCGCACGGAACGCATCCCATTCGGTGACAATCGCCACTGCGTCGGCCCCGTCGGCAACAGCATAGGCATCTTTGCACATCATGACCGCAGGCATCATCGGTGCCGCAAGCTCCATGCCCTCGGGGTCATAGGCTTTCACTTTCGCACCCGCGTCAATCAGCGCCTGCACAATCGCGAGTGCGGGCGCATCGCGCATATCGTCAGTGTTCGGTTTGAAGGTCAGGCCAAGAATGCCGACCGTCTTGTCGCGCACATCGCCGCCCATCGCGGTGACGATCTTGCGGCCCATTGCGCGCTTGCGGCTATCGTTCACAGCGGCAGTTGCCTCGACAATTCGCATCGGCACGCCATTGTCGTCAGCCGTCTTGAGGAGTGCCAATGTGTCCTTCGGGAAACATGACCCGCCATAGCCCGGCCCGGCGTGCAGAAACTTGCTGCCGATGCGGTTATCAAGCCCGATCCCGCGCGACACTTCCTTTACATCCGCACCGACCGCTTCGCACAGATCGGCGACTTCGTTGATAAACGTGATCTTGGTCGCGAGGAACGCGTTGGCGGCATATTTGATCAGCTCAGCCGTCCGCCGTCCGGTGAACATCAACGGTGCCTGCCCCAGCGACAGCGGGCGGTAAACATCGCGCATAACCTGTTCGGCACGCGCGTCCTCGCAACCGACAACGACACGGTCGGGGCGTTTGAAATCACTGATCGCTGCGCCTTCGCGCAGGAATTCGGGGTTGGAAACCACCGCAACATCGACGCCGGGTGCGACTTCGCGCAGTATGCGTTCAACTTCGTCACCCGTCCCCACGGGAACTGTCGATTTGGTAACAATGACGGTGGGTTTTTTGATCACCGCGCCGATGTCGCGCGCCGCCTGGAAAACGTAACTCAGGTCGGCATGGCCATCGCCGCGCCGTGATGGCGTGCCGACCGCAATGAAAATCGCGTCGGCATCAACCGCGGCTTCGGCAATCTTGGTCGTGAATGACAAGCGCCCCGCTGCGACATTCCCCGTCACCAGTTCGGCAAGGCCCGGTTCGTAGATCGGCATCACGCCCTTTAACAGCGCATCAATCTTTGCCTGATCGAGATCGACACAGACAACCTCATGCCCGAAATCGGCAAAACACGCCCCCGACACGAGCCCAACATAGCCCGCGCCAATCATCGTAATCTTCATCGCTTGCCCTTTGATTTTCGTCAGCGTCGCGCGCATATAGGTCGCCTGCGCTTGCGCGACCAGCCCCCTTGCCCCTATCGGCGGCGGCCATGTCGACAATAGCTTTGATGCCCGGTGACGGGATTGGTCCCGAAGTGACACGCGAAGCAGCGCGCGTATTAGAGGCGCTTGATCTCAGATTGACCTTTATCAATGCCGATGTCGGCGGTGCTGCCTACCGCAAGCATGGTCATCCGCTTCCGCCCGAAACGCTGGAAACCGCGCGCAAGTCCGACGCTATCCTGTTCGGTGCGGTTGGTGATTTCAGCCTCGACACCTTGCCGCGCGAGCTGCGGCCCGAACAAGCGATCCTGGGCCTGCGCCGCGAACTGGACTTGTTCGCCAATTTCCGCCCTGCCATCGTCTGGTCCTCGCTCGCCGATGCGTCAGCGATGAAGCCTGAGGTCGTCGCCGGCCTCGACATCCTCATCATCCGCGAACTCACCGGCGATATCTATTTCGGCAGCCCCAAGGGGATCACCGGCGAAAAAGGCGGGCGCGAGGGTTTCGACACCATGCGCTATACCGAAGCGCAGATCGCCCGCGTCGCGCATGTCGCATTCCAAGCCGCCCGCGCGCGCTCGGGCCGCGTCACTTCCGTCGACAAGGCCAATGTACTCGACACAATGCAACTCTGGCGCGAAGTCGTCATTGAAGTCGCCGCCGACTATCCCGACGTCGCGCTCGACCATATGTATGTCGACAATGCCGCGATGCAGCTGGTCCGCGCGCCCAAGGCGTTCGACGTGATCCTGACCGGCAATATGTTCGGCGACATCCTTTCGGATCAGGCGTCAATGCTGACTGGCTCGATCGGCATGCTCCCCAGCGCGTCACTCAACGCCGATAATTTCGGGCTTTATGAACCGATCCACGGGTCCGCCCCCGACATTGCCGGACAGGATATCGCGAACCCGCTCGCCACAATCCTGTCAGCCGCAATGATGCTGCGGTTCAGCCTGAACAATTCCGCCGCCGCCGACCATATCGAACGCGCGGTGCAATCAGTGCTCGAAGCCGGCCACCGCACCCGCGACCTTGGCGGTGATATGGGCACGCAGGCGATGGGTGATGCGGTCCGTGCCGCCCTCTGAAACCCTGTCGCGGTCGATCCAACGCGGGATCGACAATCCGCGCTTGATGGAAGCCGCGCTCGCGCTTCACGACAATCGCCTGTCCGATGCCGAACCGATCCTGAAATCGCATCTGAAGGAGGACCCGTTCGACGTTGCCGCCATCCGTATGCTTGCCGAACTTGCCGGGCGGATCGGGCGGTATAAGGACGCCGAAAACCTCCTCCGCCGCGCCGTCGAACTGGCCCCCGACTTCGGGGCGGCGCGCGCCAATCTCGCAACGTGCCTCTATCGTCAAAACAAACCGACCGAAGCGATTGCCGAACTTGATCTTGTCCTGATCGACGACCCTGAAAATATCGGCAGCGCCAATCTGAAAGCGGCTGCCCTTGGTCGCATTGGCGGCTTCGATGAAGCGATTGCGCTTTACGAAGAAGTTCTGAAGCAAGTCCCGAAGCAGCCCAAAGTCTGGATGTCCTATGGTCATATGCTGAAGACGGTGGGGCGGCAGGCGGACGGGATTGCTGCATACCGCCGCGCGCTTGATATTCAACCGAGCCTCGGTGAAGTGTGGTGGAGTCTGGCGAACCTCAAAACCGTGAGATTCACGTCCGATGACATCGCGGCGATGCAAACCGCGCTGACAGGTGAGATCAGTGACGAAGACCGTTTCCATCTCGATTTCGCGCTCGGCAAAGCATCTGAAGACGCAAAGGACTTCGCCACCTCCTTTGCCCACTACGATGCCGGCAACGCGCTTCGCCGTACTAAAATCGATTATGACGCCGACGAAACCACCGCTTTCGCAGACAGCCGCGTCAAACTCTTCACCCGCGATTTCTTCGCCACCCGCGCGGGCCAGGGCCATGACACCCGCGACCCCATCTTCGTCCTCGGCATGCCGCGCGCCGGGTCCACGCTCGTCGAACAAATCCTGTCGAGCCATTCCCAAGTGGAGGGCACGTCCGAACTGCCCGACATTCCGGCGCTCGCCCGCGGATTCAGCGATGCGGAAAAACTCGCAGCCATGTCCCCCGCCCAAATGCGCGACCTCGGCGAAGCCTATCTCGTACGCACCCGCATCCAGCGCAAAACCGACAGGCCGTTCTTCATCGACAAGCTCCCCAATAACTGGGCGCATATCGGCTTCATCCACCTGATCCTGCCCAATGCGAAAATCATTGATGCGCGGCGGCACCCGCTGGGCTGTTGCTTCTCGAATTTCAAACAGCATTTCGCGCGGGGTCAGGCGTTCAGCTACAGCCTAACCGATATGGGGCGTTATTATGCCGACTATGTCCGGCTGATGGCGCATATTGACGGCGTGCTGCCGAACCGCGTTCACCGCGTGATTTACGAACGAATGGTTGATGATACCGAGACCGAAGTGCGCGCGTTGCTTGCCGCCTGCGGCATCCCCTTCGAAGCAAGCTGCCTTGAGTTCCACAAAACCGAACGCGCCGTCCGCACCGCATCGTCCGAACAAGTCCGCCAACCGATCTTCCGCGACGGAACCGAGGGGTGGCAGGGTTTCGAGCCCTATCTAGACCCGCTCAAGGCTGCGCTCGGCAACATTCTGACAAGCTACCCGCCAATCCCGCAATAGTGATAAATCTGCCACGCTACGCAGCGCAATTGCCGCGTCGCAGCACTTAATCGTTGACCGCGATTCACCCGCGTCTCAAACCCGAACTAATCATAAAAGGGTTTTCACCATGTCAGCGCGCAGCACACTTATCGCCGCTCTCCTAACCACCACGATGATGGTGGCCAGCCCAGCCTTCGCCCAGAACGCGCCCGCCGAAGCCGCTTCGTCGGGCGATGAAATCATCGTGACGGCGCAAAAGCGGTCGGAAAACCTGCAGAACGTGCCGATCAGCATTATTGCACTGGGCACCAAAAAGCTCGACCAGCTGAACGTGACGAGTGTGGATCGCGTGACACAGCTCCTCCCCAGCGTCAGTGTTCAAACCACACAGCCAGGCACGACCAAGATTTACATGCGCGGTGTTGCATCAGGCGGCGACGGCAATCACTCCGGCCCCCTGCCCTCGGTCGGTGTCTATCTGGATGAGCAGCCGGTGACGACGATCATCGGTGCGCTGCCGATCCACACGTATGACATTGCCCGTGTCGAAAGCCTCGCGGGACCGCAGGGGACGCTTTATGGCGCGTCTTCGCAAGCAGGCACGATCCGCATCATCACCAACAAGCCCTCGACTGCCGGGTTCGAAGGGCGTGTCGATGGCGAGATCAACACGGTGGCGAAGGGCGGCGTCGGCGGGCGGCTCGAAGGGATGCTCAATTTCCCGCTTTCAACAAACGCGGCGCTCCGCATGGTCGGCTGGTATCAGCGCGATGCGGGCTTCATCGATAACATCGCGGGCACGCGGCGCTTTCGTAATGGCGCAGGCACCGGCGGCGCGCCTGCTGATTTCGCAGGTGGGATCAGCGCCAACAATGCTGGCTTTGTGAAGAAAGATTTCAACAGCGTCGATACCTATGGCGGTCGCGCCGCGCTCAAAGTCGATCTGGATGATAATTGGACCGTCACGCCGACGATTATCTATCAGGAGCTGAATACCAAAGGCGTGTTCGGTTATCAGCCGTCGGTAGGCGACCTTCAGGTTCAGCGCTTCTATCCCGATTTTTCGAAGGATCGGTTCTGGCAGGCCGCGCTGACCATTCAGGGCAAGATCGGCAATTGGGACGCGACCTATGCAGGCGCTTATCTCGACCGCCGGATCAGCTCGTCGGGCGATTATACCGACTATGCCGAAGCCTATGACAGCCTGTATGAAAGCTCGGGCGGAATCGCGGGCTATTTCGGCTTCGTCAACAATGCCGGGCAAAAGATTGATCCGCGCCAGTTCACGACGAGCAATCCGAAATACACCAAGCTCAGCCAGGAATTCCGCGTTGCCTCGCCGTCTGACGAGCGCTTCCGCGTAATCGCCGGTGCGTTCTACCAGCGCCAGACCAACGATATTGACGAGCGTTACAATGTGCCAAACCTTGCGGGCAACGCGTCGGTCAACGGCCTGCCCGGCATCTTGTGGCTCACCAAGCAAAAGCGTGTCGATCTCGACTACGCCCTGTTTGGCGAAGCGAGTTTGGACATCCTGCCCAATTTGACGCTGACGGCGGGCGGTCGCGCGTTTATTTATTCGAACAGCCTCATTGGCTTTTTCGGCTTTGGCCAACCGAGCGCAGTCGGTGGCCCCGGTGTCGGTCGTTGTTTCCGTGACAATGCGGGCAATCTGCTGCCCGCTACGATTGCCCCCGCACCCTGCACCAATCTCGCTGATCAGCTTCTCGACAATGCCGGCAATCCGACATCGCGGTTGATCCCCAAGGTCGCCGACGGGCAGGGCTTTACCCACCGTCTGAACCTGACTTGGAAACCATCGCGCGATGTGCTGCTTTACGGCACATGGTCGCGCGGGTTCCGGCCCGGCGGTATTAACCGTCGCGCGGGCCTCGACCCCTACGGTGCGGACTTCCTGACCAATTATGAATTGGGCGCGAAAGTAACGCTGCTCGATGGCAAATTGCGGATTAATACCGCTGCTTACCGACAGACGTGGCGCAATTTCCAGTTCGCTTTCCTGGGACAGAACAGCTTCACACAAATCCAGAACGGGCCCAGCGCGCGGATTCAAGGGATCGAAGCAGATATCAGCGTCACCCCTGTCACGGGCCTAACGCTGACGGCGGCGGGAGCGTATAATGATGCGAAGACGACCAGTGTTCCGGTCGGGCTTACGGTGCCGGTGGGCACGCGGCTACCGATCACGCCGAAGTTCAAGATCAACGGCACGGCGCGTTATGAATTTGAACTGGGTGGCGAGACCAAGGCGCATCTGCAAGCCATCGGCTATCATGCAAGCTCCGCGCCGTCAGACCTGCGCCCCGCTTTCGCGGCGATATTCGGTCAATTAAAGTCGTACACCTATGCCGACTTTTCGGCGGGCCTCGACTTTGGGCGTTTTTCAACCGAAGCCTTCGTCAGCAACGCATTTGACAGCCGTGCCGAAACATCGCGGTCGACGGCGTGCAGCGTGTGTGAACGTGTTTATGTCAACATTATCACTCCACGAACCATCGGATTAAGGCTGGGCGCGAAATTCTAAAGCGATGAGCGGGGGCGACATAGGCGGCCCCCGCAAGCTCGGCCTGCCCATGGCGACGGCCTTGGTCGTCGGCTCGATGGTGGGTTCGGGCGTCTTCCTGCTCCCCGCGCAACTGGCCCCGTTCGGGTGGAACAGCGTGGTTGCATGGGCAGTCACGATCACCGGCGCGATGATGCTCGCGGTCGTCATCAGCCGCCTGACCCGCGCGTTTCCGACGGCGCAGGGACCCATCGGCATTGTCGGCGACACGCTTGGCCCTTCCATCGCGACCCTGATCGGGTGGAGCACATGGGTTTCCTATTGGACGGCCGTCGCGACGCTGGCGATTGCCGCAACAAGCTATGTCAGCGTCTTCTTCCCCGCACTCGCCACATCGCGCACGCTCGCCGCCGCCGCCAATATGGGCCTCATCGGCGTCATCACGCTCCTCAACCTGCGCGGTGCGCGGGCGGCGGGCGGGTTTCAGCTGATCACGACCATCCTGAAACTAATGCCGCTCATTGCCGTCATCATCATCCTCGCCGCCTTGGGCGCAAAAGGCACGATGCCCGTCGCGCCCTTCCCCACCGAAGGCCTCAGCCTCCCCGCGATCACAACCGCCGCCAGCCTCACTCTCTGGGCGCTGGTCGGTTTCGAAGCCTGCGGCCTCGCCAGCGACAAGATCGAGCGCCCCGAGATCAACGTCGGGCGCGCGACCGTCATCGGCACGGCGCTCACGGGCATCATCTACATCATCGTCTGTTCGGGTATCCTCTTGACGCTTCCCCAAGCCACGCTGGCCGCGTCTAACGCCCCATTCGCGCTACTCATCGAAACATACTGGTCACGCGATGCCGCACTTGCCGTGGCCGCCTTTGCCGCGATCAGCGCAATTGGCGCGATGAACGGCTTTGTCCTGATTCAGGGTGAAATCCCGCTGACAATGGCACGCCGCGGCCTCCTCCCGGCGTGGTTCGGCAAAACCAATGCCTTGGGCACGCCGATCCGGATGATCATCATCTCAAGCCTGTTCGCCTGTGCACTTGTCCTATTCAATTCGAGCAAATCATTAGGCAGCCTCTTCGCCTTCATGGCACTGCTGTCCACGTCGGCCACGCTCTGGCTTTACCTCGCGCTCGCTGTGACCGCGCTCCGCCGGAACATCGCGGTCGCTCTCGCGCTTCTCGGCGGCATCTACGCACTCTGGACCCTTTTGGGCGCGGGCATCGACGCCAGCGGCCTGAGCCTCATTCTGATGCTCACCGCCCTGCCGATTTATCTATGGATGCGACGAAACTCTATTCGCCCCGGCCCATCTTCATAAGTTGTAGTCCGATCAGGCTTTTGATTGGTTGCACAAACAGGATGAGGCCGTTGACCAGCAGCGCCGACAGACCCAGCCATTTGAACCAATACGTGCTGTTCAGCACAAAACCCGCGAACAGCATTGCCGAGATCGCTGGCACAAACAAAAATAAAACAAACGCAAAAACGCGCAGTACAATCAAAATCTTCATCAAATGCACCCTAAAAAAAGCGACCTAAACGCGCCAGCCAAAGTGCTCGGATATGAGCCAGGGTGCCAACGGCGCGCGTCCTAACGATCTACATTAACAGGCGACAATCTCAATCGATATTCGCGGATTTACTGTCACTGCGCTACCGATGAGTTGCTATGACATCTTCCTGAAAAACAGTATGGGCGCGATCTGACGGGTCGACCCGTCATAAAACCCCGCCTCACCCTTCCACTCGCGCGGGTTGCTGAATGTCCCGAAGATCATGTCGAACAGCGGTATGTCGCCGTAATTAAAGGCATGGAGACCCCGCTGGTGATGGACCGAATGACTTTCGGGACGCTGCACGATGTAGCCCAGCCAGTGCGGCGTCCGAATGTTCATATGCTGGAACATGCCGGGAATGGTTGTCAGGATCGCAACGATCAAAGCCGCATCCGCCGACAGCCCGACCACCCACACGAGGCATAGCGAGCTGAGCAACGCCCATCCGAACATGTCGAAGGGGTGGAAATAATAAGCACCCCAGATGTCCACCCGCTCGGCACTGTGGTGCATCTGGTGTGTGGCGCGCCACAGCGGATCAAAGCTGTGCATGGCCCGGTGCCAGACATAAATCCCGAATTCGAGCATGAAGAAACCGGTCAGCACCTGCACCGCGATGTGTCGCGCGCTAATGTCTATAATGCGGTGCGCGCCGAGCCATTCGTCCCAGAGATACGGACTGAAAGTCGCGATCGTGAAATAGAGGATGGTGGAAAACACGCCCATCACGCGCCAGAAACGGACGTCGGGAAAGCTGCGGCTGCGCCCAAAATGATCTGCAATCGCAAAAACGATAAAGATGCCGAGCGCGATATAATGATAGACCGTCATGGTGCCGCCCCCACTGCCGTCCGCATTAGCTTACATCATTTAGCGCGCCGAGTCATCCGCCCCAGCACACTCCTGTCCTTCAGTATCTCATGCGCTGCATTGTGCCCGGGCGCGCCCGTCACCCCGCCGCCGGGATGCGTGCCCGATCCGCACATATACAGGCCGGTGATCGGCATCCGGTAATCGCCATGCCCCAGCATCGGCCGCGCACTGTAAAGCTGATCGAGCGACATGTGCCCATGGAAAATATCCCCGCCGATCAGGCCGAATTTGCGTTCGAGATCCAAGGGCGAATGAATCTGCCGCGCGATTACGGACGCTTTGAAATTCGGCGCATGCTGCGTGACCGTATCGATGATGTGGTCCGCCACTTCCTCGCGCACATCGTCCCACGTCCGGTCCCCTGACAATCGCGGCTCAAACTGCTGGCAGAACAAGCTTGCGATATGCTGCCCCGGCGGCGCCAAGCTGTCGTCCACCGTCGTCGGCAATTTCATTTCGACAATGGGCGCCCTCGACCATCCGAAGGCGCGCGCATCGGTATAGGCGCGGTCCATATAATCGAGCGTCGGCGCGATGATGATGCCGCAGGTGTGATGCTCGGCCTTCTCCTTGCCCGGCAGCACGCTGAAGCTCGGCAATTCGGACAGCGCGACATTCATCCGGAACGTGCCTGATCCGGTCTTCCACTGGTCGATCCGCTTCTTAAATGCAGGCGGCTGGTCGTTCGCCGCGACAAGCTGCTTAAACAGCAATGACGGCCCGACATTGGACACCACCGTCGCGCACGCAATCTCCTCGCCACTCTCAAGCCGCACGCCCGCGACCTTCGCGCCGTCAACCAGCACCTGCGCGACCGGAGCCTCGAGACTAATCTCCACCCCCGCTTCGACGCATGCCTCGGCCATATATTGCGTGATCGCGCCCATGCCCCCGACGCTGTGGCCCCACATGCCCTTCTTGCCGTTGATCTCGCCAAAGACATGATGGAGCAGGACATAGGCCGACCCCGGCGTATCTGGCGACGCATAATTGCCGACCACGGCGTCGAACCCGAACGCCGCCTTGACCGCATCGCTCTCGTACCAGCCGTCGAGAAAATCGCGCGCCGACTTCACAAACAGGTCGAGCACATCGCGCTGCGCCTCGATGTCGAGACCTGCCACGCTCCGCCCCTGGCTTGCAGCGGCGAGCAATGCGCGCACACCACCCCCGGCATTGGGCGGCGTCTTGAGCGAAATCCCGCGCAACACTTCGGCGACCCGCTCAAGCGCTTCTTCGTAGGCCGGAAACGTCGCGGCATCCTTCGCCGAAAACCGCGCGAATTCGGCCTGCGTCCGCTCCGTCCCGCCGCCCAGTTTCAGATAATCATTCTCGAACGGAAAAAAGTTCGAAATCGTCCGCTCGATAATCTTCCAGCCGCGCTCGTGCAGCCGCATGTCCATGATGACTTTGGGTCGCAGTAAGCTAACCGTATAACTTGCCGTCGAATTGCGGAAGCCGGGATGAAATTCCTCGGTCACGCATGCCCCGCCGATTACATCTCGCCGCTCAAGAATGCGAACCTTCAACCCCGCGCGTGCCAGGTAAAAGGCGCAGACCAGCCCATTGTGCCCGCCGCCGATGATCACGGCATCATATCGCTTCCCCCCTCCTGCTTGCGGGAGGGGCCGGGGGAGGGAAATCGGTACGTCAGTCATTCGTGGCTAATGCCCTCCCCTAGCCCCTCCCGCAAGCGGGAGGGGAATAACTTTCAGGCGGCGTCGCCATCCGGACCTCGGGGATGATCCCGCGTAACCGGTTTG
>JANMPU010000038.1:0-13299 GCA_031369985.1 Sphingomonas sp.
CCTCTTCCTCGCGCTTGGTGGCTCCGATGAAATCGGCATGAACGTTAACCTATATGGCTGCGATGGCAAATGGTTGATGGTTGATCTCGGCCTGACGTTTGCGGGCGCGGACTACCCCGGCATTGATTTGGTTCTACCCGATCTTGAATTCATCGAAGCGCGCAAGAAGGATCTTGTCGGGATTGTTCTGACGCATGGGCATGAAGATCATATTGGTGCGGTGCCGTATCTCGCGGCTGATCTCGGCGTTCCGCTTTATGCCAATCCGTTCACGGCGACGCTGATCCGTGGAAAATTGGAAGAAGAAGGAATCGCTGATAAGGTTAAATTACACGTGATCAAGCCCGGCCAGAAAGTCGATCTTGGCCCGTTCGGATTCCAGCTTGTCCGCCTTGCGCATTCGATCCCTGATATGGACGCGGTGATCGTCGATACGCCCTATGGCCGCGTTTTCCACACGGGTGATTGGAAACTGGACGATGACCCCGTCATGGGCGTCAACGCAACGCCCGCCGAAATGACCGCTATCGGCGACACTGGCGTCCTTGCGTTGGTTTGTGACTCCACGAACGCCTTTAACGCGGAGGCGTCCGGAACTGAAGGCAGCGTTCGTGACGGTTTGATGGGGGCCGTTGCCGCCGCAAAGGGGCGCGTCGTCGTGACCAGCTTTGCCTCAAACGCTGCGCGGCTTGCGACATTGGGACAGGTGGCCAAGGCCAATGGCCGCCTATTAACCGTTGCGGGTCGTTCGCTCGACCGCATCATCACGGCAGCGCGGGCTAATGGCTATTTGAAGGACTTCCCCGAAACCGTTGATTTCGACAGCGCGATGGATCTAGCGCCGCATAAGAGCATGATCATTGCAACGGGCGGGCAGGGGGAGACCCGCGCAGCGCTGGCGCGGATTGCCTTTGACCAGCATCAGATAAAGATGGGGGATGGCGACACGGTCATTTTCTCTTCGAAGCAAATTCCCGGCAACGAAGTCGCGATTGGTCGGATCCAGAATGAGCTCGCGCGCAAAAACGTGATCATGATCACCGAGAAACAGGCGCATGTTCATGTCTCGGGCCATCCGGGGCGGCCAGAGCTTGCCGCTATGTACAAGTGGATCCGTCCCGAAATCCTGATTCCGGTGCATGGCGAGCGCCGCCACATGGCCGAACAGGCTCGCTTCGGCCTGAGCGAAGGTGTGCCCCGTGCATTGGTGCAGTCAAACGGTGATGTTGTGCGGCTTGCGCCCAATGGCCCCGCGATTATTGGGAAGGAACGCACAGGTCGCCTCGTGCTTGACGGTGATGTCATATTGCCGGCGGATGGCGCGACGATTGGTGAGCGCCGGCGGATTTCGGTGAATGGCGTGATCTCGGTCGCGATTGCGGTCGATGGCAACGGTCGCGTCTTTGGTCAGCCCGAAATTCGTGTGCAAGGCATTCCGGTCGAGGATGATCGCGATGATTTCATTGCCGAAGCGCGCGAAGCAGCAGCAGATGCAGCCGCGCTTGAAAAAAATTCTGAGCGCCGCCGCGAAGCTGTGCGCCTCGCCGTTCGCCGCTGCGCGACCGAATGGACAGGCAAAAAGCCGATTGTCGACGTGCTTGTGGTTGGCGAATGAGCTGGAAGACAGTTCTCGCCATCTATCTGCTTTTTTGGGTGATGTCGGCGTTTCTAGTGTTGCCGTTTGAAGCGCGAGCTCTGCGCAATACCCGTGCCGAGCCGGTGCCGGGGCAGGAGCCTGGCGCACCCGCGCTGTTCCGTCCGGGCAGAATCATTCTGTGGACGACGTTGCTGTCGTCGGTGCTGTTTGGCTTCTTCTATGCCAATTATTTCGAAGGCTGGATCACGGTAGATATGCTCGACATGAGGCGTTAGCTGCGCAACCGTTCGATGGCTTGGGCGAGTGCGACATAGAGCTTGCCCATATCCGACGAGAGCAGCGTGACACCCAGCGCCGACCCGTCGCGTGTAGCGAGCACATTGCGCAGCATCGCTTCGAAATCGTGGATGTAACGGTTCACTTGCTCGCGGAAGTCGCCGTCATCATCATATTTACGGACGATTTCCTTCGCCTCGCCGGAGTCGAGGAGGCGGACAGCGCGGCGCGTAAAAACGCCGCGGTCGCCGCGCAGATAGGATGCCCAAGCGCTATCGGTCACGTCGTTCGACATGATTTTAGTCACGTCGATTGCAGTTGAATTAAGCGATTCGATTAGCAAGGCGACACGGCGCGCGAAATTGTCGCGGTCGCCTTTCTCAACGTCCTCACGCGCCTCGGCGATACGCGCTTCGACGGCAGCGCTGGTTTCCGAAATGGTCAGCATTTGCCGCATCAACTTGTCGGATGCTTTGCTGGCCGTTTCAACCGCACGTTCGGCGGTCGCAGCGAGTTCGGCCATATGCGTCTGCACCTCATCCGAAATCGCTTTCGTCAGTGCGTCTCGCGTACTTTCAGTAAATTGAGCGGTTGCTTCCGGAATAGCAGCGTAAATTGCCTCACGCGCCCGTTCGGCGGCGGTCTGTGCAGTTTCGCGGACGCGGACCATCGCTTCGACCAGTTGTGCACCGGCCCCTTCGGCAAGCGCCCGCGTCGTTGCTTCGGCACTTTCAACCGAGGCAACCAGTTGCGCGGCGGCGTCGCGGGTCGCATTCAGCCGTGTATCGGTGTCGCCCACCATCGCGTCGAGCGCCGCGCGCTGTTTTGTGATGAGCGCTTCGGCTTCGATCAGGCGATCGAGCGCAGCTGACGCATCGCGTTCGATTTGTGCAACAACGGGTCCAGTTTCGGCGACCTTAGCGCGGCTTGTTTCGGCTTTGCTGTTGAGGCGGTCGAGCGCGGCAGGCAGCGTTTCGTCAATTTCGCGGACCGAGGAATCGAGCGCCGTCAGCAGGCTCTCGGTTTTGCTGATAAGTGTATCTGCCGACCCCGTGCTGGTCGCGAGCGAACCGGTCAGTGCCGCCGTATGCTGGTCAAGTGTCGCAAGCGCGCTGGTTAACCGCTCCGCACGTTTAACGCCTTCATCGTCAAGCGTCGCGAACCGGGTGTCAACGCCATCAAGATTTTCACGCACGTCGGTCAGCAAAGCGGCGGTCGTCTCGCTTTGCGACGCAAGCATCGCACCCAGCGCTTCCACTTTTTCGGTGACATCATCAACGCGCTTGGCAATCGCTTCGGCGGAATCGCTTCCCATCCGGCCCAGTGCCGCCTGCGTCTGATCGACCAGCGCGACCATGGCCGCGCCCTGCACATCCATGTTCTGACGGGCTGCGTCGCCCGCCGTTGCCGCCCGTTCCAGTGCAGCGTCAATCGCGGTCGTCATTGTAGACGCCGCTTCCTCAAGTTTGGCCCCTGCGGTCGCACTTACGCCCTCGACACGCGAAAGATGCGCCGCCAATTTCTGCGCGGCACCACCAGCAATTTCGTCAGCCTCACGGCCGCGCGACGTCAAAGAAGCGAGCTGTGCATCAAGCGCGCCAGCGCGTTCATGGGCTGTCACCCCGGCTTCCTGAAGCGCGGTCACCATATGCCGCGTTTCAAGCTGCGCTTTGGGCAAGTCGGCCAAGAGCACAGCAAGGTCCGCCCGCGCGGATGTCGCGGCAAACTTCAACGACTGGCCATAACGCGACAGCGTTTCGACCTCGTCACGCATCGCAACACTGGCGACTTTCATCCGGTGAACGGCTTCCTCGCCAAGCGTCATTAACTTGTCATTGGCGTCGGAAAGCTCACCTCGCTCGCGTGCCAATTGTCCCGCGACATGCGCCAGCGACGCTTCAAGTCGCGCTTGTTCACCACGCATCAGCGCCGACGCTTCGGTCATTCGCCGCGCGACGTTTCGGCTGTTCCGCGTGACGAAATTGAATATCAGGCCAAGGACCGCGAGGGGGGAGCAAGCAATGGCAATCCCTATTACAATCGTTTCAGGCGACGGCGGTGTCGCCATCCAGCGCGGTCCGTATGTCGCGCCCAAGAAGCTTAACCAGCCAAGCGCCGCAAACGCGCAGACGACCGTAACGACGATTGTCGGCCAGTCGCGCGGCGGCGCTTCATCGGCCTCCGGCTCGTCAATCAAATAGCTCTCCAGCTCAAGCGGCGCGTCTTCGGCGTCCGTCTTTTGCTCCCGGTTTGGCCAGAGGCCCACCACTTGCGTTACCCCGTTCATTCGAAAGCGTTTACCATGTTGTTTAGGATTTGTGAAACCCACGCAGTTTCACGGCATAAACCACTCCTTAAAGGACGCAAAGGTAAGGCGTACCCATGGCTTATGATCCTGGAGCGTTGGAGGCTGCCCTCGCAGCTGCCGTGGGCGATGAACCCTCGTTGATTGCTGAGTTGCGTAGCGCATTTTTTGAAAGTGCAGCGATGCATGTCAAAGCGCTGACGCGCGCGACGTCAGTTGATGAATGGCGCGACGCGTCCATGCGACTGCACAGTCTGGCAGCAAGTTTTGGGGCGCTGCGCCTGATGGATGTCGCGACCGAAGCAGGGCGGGCGAACCGCATTGATGCCTCCGCGCTTCGCAAGATCGAACGGACAATCGCCGCGCTTGAGCTTTAGGGCGAACTTCCTCTAAGACTTTGGCCGAGCGGTTTTGACCGCAGGGGATGTAATTTTGCCATTGGCAGCCTTGTTGATTACAGGCGAGCGACCGTTGCCGCGTCTGATGGGTAATAACCCGATTGAGACGCAGCTGCGTCGCGCGCGTGCTGCCGGGGCGGGGCATGCGGTGGTTTATGTCGAGCGTGTCACGTCTGAACTGCTGGCCACGGTCGACCGGTTGCGGCGCGAAGGGTTGACCGTGGATATCGCGCGCACGGTCGCGGATGCCGCCGAATATATTCACCCCGATGAAGCGGTGTTGATGATTGCCCCCGACGTGGTGGTGGCGCCGGAGCGGCTGTTGGCCGTCGCGACGAGCGCCGATCCGGTTTTGCTCTGCGTCCGTGATGAGCCTGCCAATGACCGGTTCGAGTTGATTGACCCGACAGCACGCTGGACAGGATTTGCGCGGATCGATGGCGGATTGTTGCGGCGGACGGCGGCGATGGTGGGCGATTGGGACCTTGCGTCCACGCTTTTGCGTCGCGCGGTACAAGAAGGGGCGGTGCGGATGACGCTGACGCCCGAGGAAGCGGAACAGGATTTGCTGGTTGTCGACAATGCAACCGCGGCGCAGCAATCGGGGCGTCGGTTAATCGCAGCAACCCCGGTCCAAGCAGCGGGGTGGGGCACGAAATGGTTGATGGCACCGCTCGCCCGGACATTGGCGCAAGCGGCATCGGATTTGAACATCAATGCCCAGTGGGTGACAATTGCCGGGTTCGGCGTGTTTGCACTGAGTGGTGCCAGTGCGCTGGCGGGTTGGATTGTGGTCTCATTGCTGCTGCTGTTACTCGGTCAAGCGCTTGATTTGACGGGTGAGATCGGGACACAGGCTGGGGCGGGAAATCCCCGGTTTGAGCGTTTACGTTTCCCTGTTCGTGCGGCTGCCACGAGCCTCGTTATCCTAGCCATGGGCACGACGCTCGCGCTCCGTTCGGTGCAGTGGGGTTACATCATACTCGCGCTCGTAATTATAGGTGCGACATGGCTCGCTGCACCCTTGTCGCGCGATGACGAGCGGATGTCGATGTGGCGCAGCGACCCGAGTGGCCATGCGATCATCGGCCTAATCGGGTTTGCCCTCGGATCGCCGGTCTGGGCGCTCGCTGTAGCAGCGGCTCACGCCTCATTCAGCCTGTTCATCACTCTGCGCAAAACCGTCGCAGGGTTAGCACGCTCTTAACCGCCCTTATTTAAGGGTGCAGTTATGGTGCACACCGCCTTCAGCAACGGGATTGCCAATGGCTGAGTCCAGCGTCGCGCGCGTCGACAGCGCCGGACGGCTGACGATGGCCGATCCGCGCCTGTTTGCATTGCAGCAACGTGCGGGCGCGTCGATTGGCGACCCACTCGCGATTCCACCGCTCGCCTCAATGGCGCGGCTCGCGCGGACGCTGGGCATTTTGGTGTCGCGGACAGTAGTCGTGGCCGAAGGCGATCATGATTTTGATGTCTGGGTGCGTGCGCGGCCCGATGGCGATGCCGTTGTGTTGTCGGTCGGCGGCTGGACGCGGCGGCCGCAGCGCGCGCCTTGGCTGGTGGCGCAGGGGGAGGATGCTGCGCCATCAACAGCACCGAGCGAGAACTGGACGTGGTCAACCGACGCGAAACTGCGCCTGACATCTATTTCGTTCGGTGACGAGACGCTGATCGGGCGGCCGTTGACGCGTGTCGTGCGCCTGATTGAGGATGATACGGGCGATTTCCCGATCATTGATGCAATTTCCGAAGGGCGCGACTTGGCCGAACAGCGTGCCGTGCGCCGCGATACTCCAGATCGTGAGGTCATGCTCGTTGCGACCGCAAAACGCGACGCAAGCGGACGGTTTGCGGGTTTTGAAGGCCGCGCCATTCCGTCGGATGCCGAGGCCCTTCCCGATCCTGAAACGCCAGCGCCGCAAGTTGATCCCGCCTTTAGCGGTCGGCTCGACAAAGCGCTTCGGGCGCCGCTCGCGCGCATCGTCGCAAATGCCGACTCGATCCGCGCGCAAACCGAAGGGCCATTGCGACGCGATTATGCCGATTATGCCGGCGATATTGCCAGTGCCGCGCGACATTTGCTCGCGTTGGTCGATGATCTGGGTGACTTGCAAGCGGTTGAACAGGCTGATTTCAAAGCCGATATCGAAGACATTGACCTTGTCGACATCGCACGACGGGCGGCGGGGCTGCTTCAGGTCCGTGCGAGCGACCGGCAAGTGCGGATTGATCGTCCTGCCGACGGAGAAACGCTGCCTGCGCGTGGTGAATTCCGCCGTGTTCTCCAGATCATCGTCAATCTGATCGGCAATGCTGTGCGCTATTCACCCGAAGGATCGATGGTCTGGCTGCGCACCGAGCGTGATGCTGACAGCGCGGTGTTGATTGTCGCCGATCAGGGCAAAGGCATAGCCGAAGCTGATCAGACGCGGATTTTCGAAAAATTCGAACGCGTTGACCCGAGTGAACCGGGCGGCAGTGGCCTCGGCCTTTACATCTCGCGGCGTCTTGCGCGGGCCATGGGCGGCGATATCGTCGTCGATAGCGCGCCGGGGCAGGGCGCGCGTTTTGTGCTGACTTTGCCTGCGGTTTAGCGCTTGTTGACCGGAATATAATCGCGCTGCGTCGGCCCCGTATACAATTGCCGAGGTCGACCAATCTTCTGTTCAGGATCCGAAATCATTTCGTTCCACTGCGCGACCCAGCCGACGGTGCGGGCGAGCGCGAACAATGCAGTGAACATTGTGGTCGGGAAGCCGATAGCGGACAGGATCACGCCCGAATAGAAATCGACATTAGGAAAGAGCTTCTTTTCCTTAAAATAGTCGTCGTTTAACGCCATTTCTTCAAGTTGAAGCGCAACTTCAAAAATGGGATCATTGACGCCCAATTCTTTAAGAACTTCGCGAACGGTCCGCTGCATCACGGTCGCGCGCGGATCGTAATTCTTATAAACGCGGTGGCCAAAGCCCATCAGGCGGAAGGGATCATTCTTGTTCTTCGCCCGCTCAATATAATGCGGAATGTGGTCGGGCGTGCCGATCTCGCGGAGCATTTCAAGTGCGGCTTCATTGGCGCCGCCATGCGCAGGGCCCCAAAGGCACGCGATACCCGCCGCGATGCACGCGAACGGATTTGCACCCGACGAACCCGCCAAACGCACGGTCGAAGTCGAGGCATTCTGCTCATGATCGGCATGGAGGATGAAAATTCGGTCCATGACCTTTTCGACGATCGGATTGACTTCGTAATCCTCAGCCGGATTTCCGAACGTCATACGCAGAAAATTGCCGGTATAGCTGAGGCTATTCTTCGGATAAAGGAAGGGCCGACCAACGCTGTATTGGAATGCCATCGCCGCAATCGTCGGCATTTTTGCGATCAGGCGGTGGGACGCGACCATCCGCTGATACGGGTCCGTGATGTCCGTTGAATCATGATAAAATGCCGACAAAGCACCCACGACACCGCACATGATCGCCATCGGGTGCGCATCGCGGCGGAACCCGCGATAAAAGGTCGCAAGCTGCTCATGCAGCATCGTATGCCGCGTGATCGTGGTCGAAAAACTGGCAAGCTCCGCCGCATTTGGCAGCTCGCCGTTGAGCAGCAAATAGCTGACTTCCATGAAGCTCGAATGTTCGGCGAGCTGACCAATCGGATATCCGCGATGGAGGAGGACGCCTTGATCGCCATCAATATAGGTGATCGCGGAATCGCACGACGCGGTGCTGGTGAAGCCCGGATCATAGGTGAATGCGCCGGATTGCGCGTAGAGTTTCCGAATATCAATGACATCAGGACCGACGCTGCCTGACAGAACCGAGTATTCGAGCGATTTGTCGCCCAAGGTGAGTTTGGCAGTCATAATCGTTCCTCGAATTCCCTGTATCCGGTTTACACGCCGTGCTGCACTGCAACGCAATCGTCAAGCCGACCGAGCGATTCGTCACGACCGAGCAGGACGAGTACGTCGAAAATACCCGGCGACGTGCTTCGACCGGTGAGTGCGGCACGTAACGGTTGGGCGACCTTGCCAAGACCAAGCCCCGCATCCTCAGCAACTTGTCGCACCGCTGCTTCAACGGTTGCGGCGTTCCAATCTCGAGTCGCAGCAAGCGCGGTGCCAGCGGCGGTGAGGAGAGGCAGGCTTTCGGGTGTGAGCAGCGCCGCCGCGCCTGCGTCTGGTGACAGCGGACGGATATCGAAAAGAAACTGAGCGCCCATCGCTAAGTCATTGATTGATTTGGCGCGGACTTTCAGAACTGGCATGGCTTGGGTCAGGAGGGCGACATCGGCAACGCCGAGTTTTGGGGCGATGAGTTCGGCGAGGCGGGCATCATCAGCCTCACGCAGATAATGCCCATTGATGTTTTCGAGCTTTTTGATGTCGAAGCGTGATGGGGAACGCCCCACCGAGTCGATGTCGAACCACTCAATCGCCTGCGCACGGTTGATGACTTCATCATCACCATGTCCCCAGCCGAGGCGGAGGAGATAGTTATTCAGCGCTTCGGGCAGGACTCCCATCGCGTCGCGATATTCTTCGACGCCGAGCGCCCCGTGGCGTTTAGAAAGTTTCGCGCCATCGGAGCCGTGGATCAGCGGTACATGGGCATAAACTGGTTCTTTCCATCCCAATGCATGAATCATTGCCAACTGTCGGAAAGCATTATTCAAATGATCGTCGCCCCGTATCACATGCGTGACGCCCATGTCATTATCATCGACCACAACCGAGAGCATGTAAGTGGGCGTGCCGTCCGAGCGGAGCAGGACCATATCGTCGAGCTCGTCATTGGCGACAGTGACTTTGCCCTGCACCCGGTCGTAAATCGTCGTCTCGCCGCCGCGCGGCGCGCGAAAGCGGATGACGAAGGGTAGGTCAGACGTATCGGTGCGATCACGCCAGCGGCCGTCATAGCGCAATGGGAGTTTCTTCTCGCGCTGTTCGGCGCGCATGGCCTCGAGCTCTTCGGCAGTCGCGTAACAACGATAGGCGTGGTCCGCCGAGAGTAGCTGGTTGGCGACTTCGGCATGGCGGTCGGCGCGGGCGAATTGAAACACTGCCTCGCCATCCCAATCGAGGCCCATCCAGCGCATCCCGTCAAGAATCGCGTCAATTGCGCCCTGCGTTGAGCGCGCGCGGTCAGTATCCTCGATACGCAGCAGGAATTTGCCACCGAAATGCCGCGCGTAAAGCCAGTTGAACAACGCCGTCCGCGCGCCGCCAATGTGGAGATAGCCGGTCGGCGAGGGCGCAAAGCGGGTAACGACTGTTTCGGTGCTTGCGCTCACGCGGCGTTTCTCCAACGATGTGCGCCGGAATGGGCACGACTAAACTAGGCATGGCCCCTAGCATGGGCTTGTCGCCGCTTCCAAGGGGGGTGGCGTGGCGGATTGCGTCGGCTGTCGAGGTGTTTCTCGACCGCGAGCGTGACCAACTGGCGCTTTGGGTCCCTGTCGCGTTGGGCGCGGGGATCGCGGCGTGGTTTACATTGCCCGGCGAGCCGCAATGGGCAGCGTGGATCGCGGCGATGTTCGCGCTGGCCGCAGGCGCCCTGGCGTTTCCGAAGGGCAGCCGGTTTCGGCGGGCGGTGTTGATGGCTTCGCTCGCGTCGGCGCTGGGGTGCGGGGTGATTTGGGCACGGGCGATTTGGGTTGCCGCCCCTGTATTGACCAAACCGACGGTTACCGAGTTCACCGCGCGCGTCGATCGAGTAGAAGTGCAAAGCGCGAAGGACCGAATCCGGCTGACGCTCGTCCCGCTTGATGCGCCAGCGCTGCCGCCAAGGGTGCGCGTGACTGTCGATGACGTCGTTAAGGCGGGCAGCTTTGCGCGCGGAGATCGGGTTTCGCTGAAGGCGCGGCTGGTGGGGCCGCAGTCGGCGAGTGTGCCGGGTGGTTTCGATTTCTCGCGGGTTGCTTGGTTTCAGGGGCTTGGTGCGACGGGCAAAGCGTTGGGGCCGGTCAGGCGGCTCGGTCCTTTGGCAGCGAGTGAGCCCTCCTTCCGCGACCGTTTAACCGCCCATGTCCGTTCGCAATTGACGGGCAGTGCGGGGGGCGTGGCGGCAGCGTTTGCGACGGGGGACCGTGGTGGGATTAGCCAAGAGGACGAGGAAGCGATGCGCGCAAGTGGGCTGACGCATCTGCTATCGGTCAGCGGTTTGCATGTGACGGCGGTGGTTGGGGCGACGATTTTCCTTTCGCTGAGGCTGCTCGCGTTGAGTTCGTTTCTGGCCTTGCGGACGCCGTTGCTGATCGTGTCGGCGTTGATTGGGGCGCTGGCGGGGATTGGCTATACACTGTTGACAGGGGCCGAAGTGCCGACGGTGCGATCGTGCGTCGCGGCCGTGCTGGTGCTGGCGGGGATTGCCTTGGGGCGCGAGGCATTCACGCTGCGGCTGGTCGCGACGGGGGCGATTATCATCCTGCTGCTGTGGCCCGAATCGCTCGTTGGGCCGAGTTTCCAGCTGAGCTTTGCCGCGATCACGTCGATTGTTGCATTGCATGAAAGTGCGCTGATGCAGCGGTTGACCCGTCGGCGCGAAGAGGGGTGGGTGCCGCGATTCGGGCGGGCTGTGCTGGCGTTATTGGTTACCGGCCTTGTGGTTGAATTTGCTTTGGCACCGATTGCGCTGTTCCATTTTCACAAATCGGGCGTTTACGGTGCATTGGCCAATATCGTCGCGATCCCATTGACGACATTTGTGATTATGCCGCTGGAGGCGCTTGCCTTGCTGTTCGATATGGTTGGTTTGGGAAAGTCTTTCTGGTGGTTGACGGGTCTCAGCCTTGAACTGCTCCTTGGCCTGTCGCGGATGGTGGCGGCGGTGCCGGGGGCGCAGACGGCGCTGGCATCGGTGCCGGTGGGCGCGTTTGGGTTGATCGTTGGCGGTGGGCTATGGCTGATGCTGTGGCATGGGCAGGTGCGGCTGGCGGGATTGGTGCCAGCCGTCATTGGCGCAGTCTGGGCGCTTACCACGCCGCCACCGGACCTGCTGATTACTGGCGATGGGATGCACATGGCAGTGCGGGGGGCGGACGGGAGCCTGTCGACGTTGCGGCCGCGCGCGGGGGATTATGTGCGCTCGGTGCTGGGCGAGCGGTCGGGGATGATCGGCGAGCTCGACGATCTCGATACGCTGCCCGAAGCGGCGTGCAGCACCGATATCTGCCGGGTGAGCATGGCGCGCGAGGGACGGAACTGGCGGATTTTGGCGACACGGAGCCGCTATCTGGTTTCCTATCGCGAATTCAAAGCGGAATGCGCAGCGGCGGACATCGTGGTCAGCGATCGCAGATTGCCCGATTGGTGCGCCCCGCGCTGGTTCAAGGCCGACCGGGCAATGCTGGCGACGACGGGCGGGATCGCGGTAACATTTTCATCGACGGCGTCGGGGCCATCGGGGCGCGTGGAAACCGTGGCCGAGGGGGAAGGCGCGCACCCGTGGGCGGCGGCGCAGGATGTTAACGAAAAACCGCCAAAAATCGCACGGTAAGTTCACTAGAGTTACAGGGTTCGGGCATTCAGAGTGAACTTAAGCGTAGGAGTTTTGCAGGGCGAAGTTGACACTGGTTTCCTACGCTGATCGGAAGTTCTCAAAGTTCTCACTGCGCGCCTACAAAACAAGCCCGATGCAACGTCGGAGGCGTGCGAAGGTCACAAAAGTTATACAACGGCAACGACGGGAAATGTCGCGTCAGATGGGGAAATCGACGGTTTGAAAGAGCAGGGCGAACGGCTCGCGAAATAGAACATAAGTTGAACATTGAGAGTAGGAAAGGGTTTCGTCTGGGCGGTCGTTCTCTGAACTTGATCCGGAGCCTAGCGAGAACAGGATCTGACCAAGTCGCAAGGCTCCGGGTCAAGCCCGGAGCACTAATCCACATATCCATCCCGATTTTGCCTCAAACGGCGTTGCTGAAGAGAAGCCAAGCTACGCATCAAGTGCGGGGCAACAGGGAGGGGATGGCTGAATGCGACAAGTTTTCGGTCGTTGGTTCGGCGACCTGTGGTTCCTGAAACCGGACTTGATGTAAAGGCTGTCCCCGTTCGGCGCGGTGGCAACATTTCGTGGAATTCGGTCGTTAGTTGGTGATCGCTGCGAGCCATCCACTTTCGGTCAGGTCGGATTGATCCTTTGCAAACGTTGGGTCAAATCCCTGCCGCCAAGGAAACACTCCATCGCGATCGGGCCACACGAGCTGCACGCAAGGGAATTCGTCCCCAGAGTAGAGCCATTGGTTCCATCCCAGATATTCCCGGTAAAATCGCTTGGCGGCTGGGAACGCGTAAGCTGGAAGGTTGCCAAACACCTGATCCAATTGAACGCCTTGCTTCAGGCTATGACCGGCTTGAGCATCCCGAAACAGGTCCCAAAATACATCATGCGCGATCTCGCTCTTCATGCCGAACATGATAACTTCGGGCTTGCCAGTGTTTACCCAAAGCCCACTTGTATAGCTAAAACCCGGTCCCTCATCATCGCTTGATACCGACGTTCTGAACCATCCATGCTCACGTACTTTGGCGACGAACACTTTTTCGTCGGCATCAAGAGAGATGAAAGGGGCGTCGAGCGCAGTAATCATCAGCATCAGATACCAGCACGACTTGATGTCCGCTACGGGGTGGAAGCTGACGAACGACGAAAATGTCAACGGGTGACTGCTTTCGATCTTCCGAACCCAAAAGCTACCATTCCGGATTCCCCAAC